>NZ_AZUR01000001.1:2417500-3122500 GCF_000527175.1 Pseudogulbenkiania sp. MAI-1
TGGGCAAACACCTCGAATTGCATCTTGAGCTCCTGCGCTATTAATCTGCTTTGTTCGACAAATTCTACTTGCCAATAGTATACGAATTTTTCTATGCGTATAAGAAAATTAAGCAGAATCGTAACGAATGACGCTACAGGAGTTAGTCAGCAGTAGGTAGATCTTCGCCTTATCGCCGACACGAAGCATCGCTTCCCAGTCTGTCCGCGCCAGAGCTCAACCTTGCACCCCGCCTTCAGCGGGCTTTCTCCCAGCTCGAAGCGGCCAGCGGCGCAAGATCATTGGGACAGACCATGGGCGCTGGTTACTATCTTGCGCATCCTCTTCGCAGCGAATACAGAGAGAAGCTAAGCCCATTTCTGCCATGGTTGCTTGCGGCGACCAAGACATCTTAGTTGTGAGTCGACAGCAGATGTCTTGGGGCTGGAGCGCAGTCTAGCTGGTCCGTCTAAGAAAAACTGGCCATGGTGCAAGAGAGCCTCGAGCTAGGGCAAACGGCGCCAGGCATAGTTACTGCGCCGGGAGCGGGAAGCGTTTCCATCAATTCACTCCCCGGGAGATAGCCAGGGACCAACCGCGCAGAGAATCACTCGTGCAGGTCGGGATGTCGGGTCACCAGCAGCCAGACCGCATGCTGGATCACCTCCTCCGGCGTCTCGGCAAGAAAGCGGCAGCGCCGGAGAAAGGCGCTCAGGGTGACTCGCCCTTCTTCCGGGCATTCTGGGAACGCGACTTCGATACTGTCATGGCGGGGGACAGGGGGATATGACCGTATCTCGAAACCATAGGCGGCCGCCAGCGCCTTCAGACCGCGGAGGCCGGATGGCATAGCGGCGTGTCGGATCCGGTTGTCGGCGATCGGAAACAGTTTTCCATTATCGTCGCACAACCCCGCAAAATACTGGCAGATGGCCTGGTGCAAGGCGGCCTGCGGATCGAGCTCATGCTCGGCACAATAGGCCTGGAAGGTGGCTAACGAAACGGCAAGATGGCCGTCTTCACCGGGATAGTCAAAGCGAATACGTGGCATGGCTCACCTCTTTCCAGGACGCTGGACGGTATGGTGCGCGAGCCCTTCGCCCCGCTAGATTGGGCTCACGCCGAATGCTGCCCCATGAGCGATGCCGAATCTGTAGCAGGTTAGCAGGAAGGCCATCTCCATGCGTAAGCAAAGAGCACTAGCGTTCACCATGTGATCTTGAGAAAGCATAGCAGGGTCGCCATCTCCCTCAATGGCAACCTCCCTCACCGAGCCCACTGCTTATTGGAATTCACGTATGCAAATCCCGATCGAGTCCGTTCTTACCCTGCTGCACGAGACCAGGTTCGGCACGTTGGCCACTCACTCGACTCAGCTACCGGGCTACCCTTACGCCACCGCGGTGCCGTATGTGATGGACGAAAACCATCGACCGGTGATCTGTATCAGCGCCCTGGCGGAGCACACCAAGAATGTGCTCGCCGACCCGAGGGTGAGCTTCTCGGTAGTGCAAGCCGGGGCAACGGAGGTTCAGGCTGCCGCCCGGGTCACCCTCATCGCCGACGCGGAACGGCTCGAGGCTCTGCCAGAATGGCTGGCCCGCTTTCTCCGTTATGAGCCGGGTGTCGAACAGCTCCTGTCCCTTGACTTCCTGTTCTTCAGATTAATGCCCCAACGCGTCCGCTTCATTGCAGGTATCGGTCGCATGGGCTGGCTGGAGGAGCACGAGTGGAGCGCACTCTGCCCACTACCGGCGGCCGACGAGGTGAAACTGGTGCAAGTGCTGTCCCCTGCCGTGAGGGCCGGCGTTCGCGTGCTCGGGATCGACTGCTACGGGATCGACTATGAATTCAATGGACACCGGCAACGGCAGCGGTTTCCGAATGGCACGTTGCCAGCGGAAACGGTGAGAAAAGCCGCGCGGAGCATGGCCCCGAATCTCGTGTGACGTGAGGGGTCTTGCCCGCTCTCCCGAGAGCTGGCCGAGCAGGGTGCGTCCTTCTGAGCTTTGCCTATGCACTGTGCGGACTACCCTGCTCTACCCGCATCACAAGACCGGTCATTCCCGCCGCGCCATCACCGGGGAGTGAGACGGTTCTTCCCCGATTTTTGTCTCCCCTCACCGCCCCCGCCTCTTGAAATCGAAGTCTTCTGCGCTAGCCTGATGTCGACGGTTGGCCCACGGGTCCACCGCGCCAGCCAGTGACCGGCCAGGAGCCTCGTCCACAGAAACGGTGGATAAGTCTGTGCATAGCCCTCTCCTGTCGGTCCCGCTCGCTGGCCACTCCTTGATCGGGCCATACTGCCCATAAAATAGGCGAAGGGGATAATCATGCATCATGACCTGCTCATCCACTGTCTGGTTAATAACGACCAGGACCGTATCGATAACCTGCTGCAGCGCCATCCTGATGTCGCGCAGGCGCTCGACGACGTTCTGACCACCGTCGACCTCAGCCCGGTGACGGCACCGGCGCACTGGCTCACCCCCCTCTACGTCCCGGTGGTGGTGCTGTCGCGCCACAGCCTGTCGCCCGCCCCCTTGCCGGTCGACGCCTTGACGGAGCACCTGGCAGGGCTGACCGGCAGGGCCAGCATCCTCGTGGCGCCCACACTGCTCACGCTCCCCCGCCTCATCGATTACAGTCCGTGTGAGCATTACGGGCTGGCCGCCCAGTTCGCCTTCAATCAACTCCTGGGGGAAGATGGACCCTACCCCAATGAACTGCGCCACTACGTCGGACACGAAGGGTATCTGCGCCAGGCCGAAGGGTTGCTGCTGGCCGGGGTGATGGGCCCGGACCGGGACACGGCCAGCGTCGTCCTGCACCCGACCGCCGAGGGCCTGCTGGATCTGGCGCGGCTGCTCAGCTTGCACTTCAGCGAGGAAGGCCAACCCAGCCCGCGGGTCTACGTCGGCATCCCGAGCCTGTATAGTGACTTCCGCCGCCATGCCCTGAACCTGCAGGCGTACACCTCGATCGAGCAGCTAGTGGCTCACCACCCCGATGAGACGATCGACATCCGGCCACTGCCGGGCCCGTCCCAAGCCAACCCGATTACCTGCCAGGTCTCGGTCGGGGGACAGCCCACCACGCGCATTACCGTATTGCGGGAGGGCTGGAGCGATTTCACCCGCTCGCTCAGTCAGTGCCAGCATCGTTATGAGGAGGCGGATATCCAACTGACCGCACCGGTCTGAGGCGGCAGTGAGCCCGGAGTCATCAGGTGGGCCGGCCCGGCCGGCCTCCCGATGGCAGAGCCCGCCACCACGGCTTGTTTCCAGGCCTGGCGGGCGGGCGATTACCGTCGGGCGTGTCCACCAGGAGAGTCGAGTGATGTCCAGAATGACCGCGAAAACCTCGAAAGCCTCGAAAGCCTCGTCACGCGCTCCCACCCGGCGGCGGTTCCTCGGGGAGTTCATCGGTGCCGTGCGGGAAGGGCCGAGACTTTACTTCGCCCCGCTCATTGGGGCGATCCGGGCCATCCGGCGCGAATGGCTCAACACTGGCCGGGAATAAGGGCTCCTTCTCCCCGCCCTGCTCCCGGCGGCCCGACACTGTTGCTGCTCCCGTCATACCCTTCCGCCGGGCGCCGGCCAGAGCTCGCTTTCCCCGCCGCTTGCCCTCTCCAGCACTTGAAATCGCCGCGTCATCCCGTAGGCTTGATTGACCTACTTCACTGGCGAGGTTGCTCATGAACTATCTCCATGTCCACGCGGTACTGCAGGAACCGACCCAATGCCGGGTAGGCTATTCCTGTCGTCGGGACGGTTTGAGCGGGGTGATCGAGGTGACCTGGCCGCGCGCGGCGAGTGACGGCACGCTGGTGGCCGAACTGGTGGCGTTGCGTTACCTGTTGTCGGTCGCCGGCGTGGCGGGCCGTGAGCGCCAGGGCGGGGCCGGGCTGCAGCTGACGGTCAGCCATGGCGCGATTCGCAAGCTGCAGCGCCAGTCCTCGGCCAAGCAGATGCTGGCGCACTACGCCCAATTCCTGCAGACGCGTTATCGGGATGCCGGGATCGGGGTAGCAAAGCAGCCCTCCTGGGCCACGGAGATGGCACGACTGGAGCCGTCCCTCATCCTGCCGGCCCAGCCGGTGCTGGAGACGCTGGCAACCCCACTCGGGGCTGTGGCCCTGACACAGCATGCCCTGGAGCGTTTCATTGAGCGCGGCACTCGCCCCGGCTGCAACGCCAGCCAGGCCTATATCTCGTTGCAGCGGC
Source organism: Pseudogulbenkiania sp. MAI-1 (assembly GCF_000527175.1). Lineage (NCBI taxonomy): Bacteria > Pseudomonadati > Pseudomonadota > Betaproteobacteria > Neisseriales > Chromobacteriaceae > Pseudogulbenkiania > Pseudogulbenkiania sp. MAI-1. The sequence goes on from NZ_AZUR01000001.1 coordinate 2,421,706, forward strand.
TGGCGGCCTCCGCCGAGTGTCGGGAAGTGGTGCCGGTGCCGAGCCAGCAGCGGGCTTGGGAGGCCCGGCATGGCCAGCGCGCCCGCTTCCTGCTGCACGATTCCACCCGGCTGTGCCTGGTGATCGGTTCCGGCTACCAGCACCAGCCGACGCTGCTGAGTTGTTACCGGCTGGACGAGGGTGACCGACTGGCGCCGGTCAAGGTCTACCGTGGCGCCTATGCCCCGATCTGATCGAACGAAACCCGGCCAGCCCCGCCCTGCGTTGGCTTGGGGCGGTGTGCCGGCCGGGCACGGTGATGGGTCAGGTGGGTCGGCAAGCCGTATGGCTCAGTGGGCTTCACCGCTGGCCGCCGGCGCCAGCACCGGTTCGGCGCGGTAAATCACGCCCGGATTCAGCAGGCATTCGTCTTGCCGCATCACCAGCCAGCCGCAGTCGGGGTAGCCCGGCGCGGTGCGATGATAGTGATAGCGCAGTCCGAATTGATCCTCGATCCAGCCATAAATCGGACCGTCCTGGAATTGGCCGATCACCGGCCCGAGGTGTTCGATCAGCAGCATGGTCTTGCTCCTTATATTAAGGTGTGTGATGGGGCCCATCTCGGGCCGGTGTTCAGACCTGGAGCGTGGCACGGCCGCGCTCGATGCAAGGAGGCACAAATCTCCTCGCGCGGGTAGTTCAACAGCAACGGCATGACGACCGGGCTGGCGATAGCCAGCAGGGTGATCAACGCCAACAGCTGGGTCATACTGTCCCACTTGTCCCTGGCAGGCTTCCTGTCGATCAACACGAAACCAGCATGTCATAAAAAAGTCGGGTTTCAAGGGGGGGCGGCAGGGTGACGCCAGGCGTTGATCGCAGGCAGTCCCCGGCCACGGAGAGGTGCCGTGCTCGGTGGTCCCGGGCGTGTCGGCGGGACGTCTCCTCGAGGCCAGTGTCGTCGCACATGGCCAGCAGGTAAGCAGTCAGCCCTCAAGACGGCAGGGGCACGGGCGCTCAGAAAGGCCGGTCAGCACTTTGGCCGAAGATCGGTACAAACACCGACAGTAAGATCGGCAAAACTATCTGCCCATTCCTAGATAAGCCACTGAGCTGGTTGCCTTATAATCGGACGAAAGATCGGCAAAAACAGGCACCACAATGGTTGATGTTTACGACGATCCCGTTCAGATGGAGCCGCTCGTCATCGACGACTCCCGCCCCGTCTTCAAAGACCTGCATGGGCTCGCTCACGAGCTGTCAGAGGTGTCCGCGTGCCTCGACGCGGCGGTCATTCCTTCGACGGCAAAAAGCCTCTCTGAACTCGTCGAGGGCCTGAACTGCTACTACAGCAACCTCATTGAAGGCCACATAACGCTCCCCATCGACATCGACCAGGCATTGCACGAGGTCACGGAGAAGGCGGACAGGAAGAATTTGCAGAGCCTTGCGCTGGCTCACATCGAAGCGGATCGCTGGGGCAAACAGCAGTCTCTCGGCAAAGAAACACTCAAGTCATTTCTACTCAACGTCCATCGAACATTTTGCCAGCACCTCCCCGCAGAGCTCTTGCAGCTCGACGACGGCGCCATCATGACGCCTGGCGAGTTCCGCACTTGGGAGGTGCAGGTGGGACGGCACCTCGCGCCCAAAGCCGAGACCCTTGGAAGCTTCATGGACCGGTATCAACAGGTCTATGGGCAACGACTTGATTGGGCCAAGAAGGGGGGTCTACCAAAGCTCACCAGCATGGTATCGACGTTCGCCGCACACCACCGGCTAGCCTGGATTCACCCTTTCCTGGATGGGAATGGCCGCGTCGCACGGAGCACCCTGGACGCGATGCTCCGGGCGTGCGGAGTCAGTGGCGCCAGTTTGTGGTCGATGTCCCGCGGGCTGGCGAAGACCTCGGACCAGTACAAGGCTTACCTGGCCGGTGCCGACGAAGCTCGACATGGCGCTCTGGATGGGCGAGGCAATCTGACCGAAAAGGGGCTGGCCGAGTTCTTCCGATACGGCATGCAAACCGCGATTGACCAGGCGAACTACATGGCGTCGATGTTCTCCCTGGAAAACTTCCAGGCTCGCGCATCGGGATACTTTCGTAAGGTCCGGTACACCGACATGAAGCCAGAAGCCGCCCACTTGTATCTGCATGCGTTCGTGATGGGCGAGTTTGAGCGTGGTGAAGCCAGCCGGATTACCGGCCTAGCCGAAAGAACAGCACGATCCGTACTGAGCGACCTCATCGGCGAGGGTTTCCTGGTGTCTGACTCGCCCAAAGGCAAGGTTCGGGTTGGATTTCCGATCCATGCCCTCGGCTCGCTGCTCCCGAACCTCTACCCCGCCGGCGATGTCGACATCACACCGGAACAGCTTGCCGAGATTCGTCACCGCAAGAAAATCGCAACGAGCAGACCGGCATCGTTTCGGCAACACATCGACAACAAGACCGAGTCCTGATCACCCCGGAAACCTGGTCACTTTTGCACGCTGTTCTACATACCGGGCGTCGGTGCGAACCATAATACGCGGTTGTGATGTAAATTCTAGAGTGGCCGAGTTCTTCTGAGACCTTGTATCTAACCCTTTTCTCTAAGTCCGCAGGTATCTCATCTTTGACCCCACCCCGCACTGGGGTTTTGTATCCCCCGCTAAGTTCTTCGAACCTGTTATTAGCATATTCATGGCGTAGACCATGAGGAGTTACTCCCAATTCCGCCTTGGTGACCCCATGCTTTTCCAGAACATGACGGAAGTGACGGAGGTTTTGCTTCAAGGTTTTGTTTCGGATACCGATGTGGTTGTCACCATTCCCAGCCAGTTCCTTCGCCTTTTTCAAAACCGCACGCTGGCTTTCCGTCTCCACGGGGACAAACCTGATACGACCTCCTTTAGTCCCCCGTTTCAGCATCAAGCTTTTGCCGTCGATACTGATAGAGTCGTTGGGCTTGAACATGGCAGCCTCTTTAACCCTAAGTCCAAATTCGCGAAGCAATTCGAGTTGAATCGCGACTCGTTTATCCTCTTTCTCGATTCTCTGCAACAGTTCCTCAGGATCAATACTGCTCGCTGACCAACTTTTGTCTGTTTCAGCCCGATAAACCCGCTTAATCGATTCCGGATTGCTCACAAGGTCACATAAGGGAGGAATTGTTCCAGGTTTATCGACCCAAACAAGAAACGTACCAAGAACTGAGTGCCGAGTTTGTAGGGTGGATGGACTAAGACCCTGATTTTCCCAGTGTTTAAAGAGAGCCTCTATGTGCCTTTGTCGTAAATTGCGAACACTTTGTAGCTTGTAGCCAAGTTCTCTCAGCTGACGGAACGACTGGAACAGGATATCTGCCCTCTTCTTGATCGTTGCCATACTGACAACCTTATCTTTTCTGGCATGGCCATGGGCATTGGCGTGTATGAGTTGATTCAACTCCTTCTGCCAATCGCCCGGCCTTATATCATATGTGTGAGTGCTGCTCATTTTGTCACCCAACCCATGTCAGTTAATTTCATATTTTTATTCATCACCTGCTGCGGCCAGCAGGGCCCTGCGTCCTTAAAAAAATTCGTCCGGCTTTCCAGGCCCCCTCAATTTGAGGGCCAGCTTGCGCTGGGGCAGATACCCCATTTATCGACCGGCATCAAGTCTCGACCTCGCCAATAATGGCTGAGGTCACTTCTGTGGTTCACGCACGTTCCACCCTGGGGTGGTTACGGTTTCACTCCTGTTGACCCTTGTGGGGGACACACACGGCTGACCGCTTAATTCACGCGGTCGTTAATGCCTCGGAGGTGGACATGGTCCATTGCCGGTGCGCTTAGTCGATGGAGTTCATCGGTAGTTCATGGTGGTTCGTCGAGAGTTTCGACTTGGCAGGCGATTCTTCGTCTCACAAAGGAGCACGGCGGCCTGGTACCAGCGTGTTGGCGACGAACACCTGCTCGTGTGGAAACTGGAACGTGACCCCGAACCAGGATACCTTCTCGCGGATGAAGCCCTCCGCAATTTTGCACTCATCCTCTCCCATGCAGTACTCGACGATGTCCGAGAGGGACGACTTACCCGTTGAGGCTAGGCCGGTGATGATGTTCAGCCCATCGGGATTCAGGGTGAGGTCGCGCCTACGGCCGTCGTGGCTGTAGATATGAATAGAAGCAATCTTCATGGGCGGATGGACAAACTGGTGTAGACCGTCACGCGGTCGTTAATCTGGGCGAAATCGCGGCCGAGGACGACTGCAGCGGCGCGGCATCTTTCGGCGTCTTCGGTGTTCAGCGGCTGGGGTGACACGCGCCTAGGTATGAGGCTAATGCATCCGCCATCATTCACTCTGATACAGCCCTTGCTTGCTAGCAGTGCGAAGGCCTCTGTGGCGTACTGGACAAGCGCCCGAGCCCGTTCAGCGAAGTCGACCAGCAAGTCCGGGCGCAGTGCGAAGACCCGCAGCACCGACCGCCGCTTGTTCTCCAGAATCTCCTCACGTGAGGCCTGGTGTAGGCACATCGGCAGCACAAGCAGCGTCAAGGAGTACGGCATTGGCTTCCTGGCAATACGCTCGTACTCACGGATGGCCGCGGCCAAGACCACCGCGCAAAACGCAGGGTTGAAGAGGTTCCGCTCTTCAAACGGGCGAGATGACCAGTTCCTCATGCTGTCACCTTCGACGTGGCAGCCTTCAGGCGCTCAAGAAACTGCGGATGCCAGTGCACGCGCGGCATCGGCTTCTCGTCAGCGAGGATGTGGAAGCTGCCGCGGCGAACGAAGTCCTCCGTGACGTCCTTGCGGATTTGCAGGCCCTTGGACTGGTTCTCTGCCCAGTCATACAGCTGGCGGCCCGCAGCTTGGTACTCGGCCTCGTTCTGTGGCGCCTTCACCATGGCCCAGCCTTTGGCGCGCTTCCATTCTTCGACCAGGCGCAGCTCGAACTTGCGAATCTCGTCGCCGACAAGGGCGTTGACACGCGACCAATGTGCGCGTTGGGAGAACGCGCGGTAGAAGTCCAAGATTGCCATCTCCAAGCTGTCGCTGGACATGGCAATCGCCCGCAGCTGCTCGACGAACTGCCGGGTGTCTTTCATCGCGTCAATTCCCTCGTCAGGGTAGGCGTCGTCGAAGGTTATTGGCAGGCGCTCGTCGTAATACTCGCTGTTGACCTGCGCAAACTTCGCCCAGACCTCGGCGCCGGTAATGGGCTCGCGCTCGCCCTGGATGAGCTCTATAGCTTCCCTGAGCCACCACCCTTCCATGCGTTCACGGACATCAGTGCGGAACTTCGCAGCCACCGACCGCAGAAGCGGGGCGAAGGCGGCATCCAGCTCCATGATGCGCAGCGAACTATCGGCAATCACGATGCGGGCCAAGAAGTCGTCCTGCTGGGTCGCAGTCAACGAGCTGAACTTGTTTTCAATCTGCGCACTCAGCTGCGTCTTCGAGCCCTTGAGCTCGGTGACGAGCTGCTTTGCGAAGTCAGCTGGCTTGGCATCAGCACCGTAGAGGAAATACCGAAGCAGCGTGGTGGGACCGACGCGCGCCGTCGTTGCCATGCAATATGAGTGATCGCAGGCAAGGTTGCCATCGCGGATGTACCGGTCGAGCCAGATGCGGACCGACTTCCAAAAGTCGGTCGACAGCGTGGCGACGGTCTCGCCGACCTTCTTGTGCTTCAGCGATATCAGCGTCTTTTTGCCGTCGACGTCGCGCAGTTCAACGTCGTCGTCGGCCTCTATGAGCAGTGCTTGGCTCTCGTCCTGCTTCATCAGGTGCGCCAGCGCGAAGCGAATCTGGTAGACGTAGCCGAGCCCCTGCTCCCCGGCGGCGTACTTGTCTGTTTGAGTTGCCACTTGTCCTCCCTTGCTTACCCGCAGCCAATCACGGGCGCCTGATACCCATGTACGAAGCATTGCTGATACAGGTGACCAGAAGACTCCAGGCAATATCTACGAGAATTTATGGCATCTATACGTGGCGCAGCAATGACGTAGGGATTGTGCCAGCCACACTCTCGTTTGTCATCCTGTGAGTATCACTTGCCTACGGCTGCTTAGGATGCCAAATCACTCGCTGAAAAATCAGGTAAATTAACCCCGGACTCTAAAGCCCACTGCTACTGAGAATGGGGGGACGTCGCAGTCACCTTATCTTCAACGACCAGATGGGTGAGAAAGCTACTGACCTCCGCAGCCCCATGTCGCAGGGGTACCGATGATGGTGAAAGCGCAAAAAGCGCCGTACCCAATTGTTGACGTATTGCTGCTCGGTGCGCAGGCTGTAGTGCCTGACTCGCAGCGCCTCGCGCAGCACATGGCACAAGCGTGGCGCGGCAGTCCCATTTAACTGTGTACTTTCAGGCATCAGCAACCCCAAAAGCTTGGGAAACAATGAAAATGCAATTACCATAACCAGTTGTACATACAGAAAAACCAAATACCTGTATAGGTGCATATCTCATGTTGGGCGTCAGCAGTAAGCCAATTTACCACAGCAGAAGGTACTTAAAATGTCTAAACAGCTTTCGTTAATAGATTATCCTAGCAGCGATGAAGGGGAAGTGTACGAGCCAGAAAATTCTGTAATCGCATCAGCTTTCATATCAAATGAAGTAATACACAACCTCGAAAGACTAGGGGTATTTGAAAAATTTCGCCTTTATGAAGACTCGAGCTTGAGTGATTTTGTTGAACAAACCCGAATCAAGCAAGATATGATTGACAGTGCTTTAAGGGAGATTGAATCTGAATTTATTAGATTATTAGATTCAAAAGTGGTTAATGAAATAAAGAAAATTCAATCCAATGAATCTATTGATGCATTGATCTGTGAATTCAACGTAATAACAAACATATATCATATCTTGAGGCTGAAAAATAATAATTTTTCAAGCATCTCCTCCGCAATTATTAAATTGGGGTGAGCGATGAGTGAAAATATCGGAAAAGATGGAGAAATGCGCTTCGCAATCACGATTGCAGGGGCTTCTATCAGAGAGAATGGCCTCGACTTTACGCGCCACACGGTAACCAACCAGCCGGACCTTGGTGTCGATTACTCTGCAAAAGGCCCTGCGGAAGTACTGATTTCATTTTGTGAAATTGGCACAGGCACTGAACTTGGGGTCATTAGAGAAGCGTTTGGGCAGCCTGACCGTAAAATTGAGGCTAGGTTCGATATAAAAACGACTGAAGAAAAGTTAGCAGGAGACACTGTTGAGAAATTTGTTTCAGATGTAAAAAAACATCCGACCACTGACCTGCATGTTTTAGCTGGGGGTTCCGGTCTAACAAAATCAGCCCAAGCAAAGTTTGAAACGTATAGCGCAGCACTTCAAGAAGATGGGAAAGCACTCGTTTACATTCCTAATCAAGGGCTGGCAAAACTAGCATCCGAATATAAGCCAGAGATTCTTAGTGCGCTTGGTGGCCCGACAGGAACGGACGAAAGCGGCCCTGGAAGCGAAAGCAAGTAATTACGATGCACCTAAAAAATCGTTGCACCTGACAAGTTTGCCAGGCCCAGCTTTCAGCCGTTCCAGTCAAACTTGCAGGTGAGCTTTACGTTGGGCATTTTGAAAATGACTGCGGTCTCGATTTATCGCTTCAAAGATCGGTGGGTTTGAATCGCCCCTGATTTGCTAGTCGCCTAGGTGGCTGCTAACGTATCGGAAAGCAGCCATTCGTTATAGAAAGAACGAACATCCGCTTTGGCCGAATTGTGCGCGTAGCTTGCCCGTCAGGTTCTGGAACTGAGCAGTCGCTCGAATGACTGCTCTGTGAGACATGCGGTCGGCTGCAGTTGGCCGGTAGCACCAGTTTAGCCATACCTCCGGAAAGCGGCCATTGAGGTCGAGTAGGCCGCCGAATGCCTGCTTTCGGGTAAGCGTCCCCGAAGGCAGGCCACGGCCATAAGCGGCCTTATGCCACCCACAAGACAACCAGTCATTTTGGTTCACTTCAGGCCATTCAATAGCCGAATTCGAGACAGACTGTGCTTCGCTCCAATCAGGCTACAACTGCACGATCCGTTTGCGGAACTCGTCTGGCGTCGCTCCCATCAACCGGTGGAACATCGCGATGAAAGCGGACGACGTGCTGTAGCCCAACTCCAGCGCCACCGTCTGCACGGTCAGCCCATCCTCGAGCATCGAAAGCGCCCGCACCAGCCGCAACCGCTGTCGCCACTCCACGAACGACATGCCAAGGTCGCGCTGACAGCGCCGCGACAACGTGCGCTCGGTACTGTGCACCACACTTGCCCACGCCTCCAGCGGGCGATTGTCGCCCGGCTGCTGGCGCAGTGCCTCTAGCACCTGGCCCAGTGCCCGGTCTTCGGAGATCGGCAGATAGGTATCCTGGCGTGGCGCCAGACTCATCTGGTCGACCAGCACCTGCATCAGCCGTTCGTCGTCGTTGCTACGCGGATAGTCTACCTGGCGCGCCACCAGGTCGGCCAGGATCGCCTTGCTGATGGGGCCGACCGCCAGCGTACACACTTCGGTGGGCAGCCTGCCGCAACGCTCTGACGCAATGTCCAACACGCAATAGCAAGCCTCTGACCGCGTACTGGCCCCATGCTCCGTCTGCGGAGGCAGCCACAGACCGTAATGAGGTGGCGTCAGGTACTGGCGGCTTCCCACGGTCAGTTCGATCACGCCACTGAACGAGAACACAAATTCTCCCCAGTTGTGGCGCTCCGTCGGGTAGGTCGTCACCTCGTTCAGCCGCATCGTCCGGAAAACCAGCGAATGCGGCAGGGACGTCCCGAACGGATACGAAATTTGAGCGCCAGGCATCTTGTCGGAAACCTCGTATGCGTTGTCTGGTTTTCATTATATCCATGTAGACCGCCACCTCCACAATGATTTCCGTGGGTGAAGGCGCTTTGGCTCGAGTCAGGCGAGAACCTTCAGACACTGTTCTTGTTAAGTCATAGCCACCATGAGGTACCCAAATGAAGGCTCTCGATACACTTGCTCAACTTCCCAGACTCAATCTGCGAGGATTTACCTCGCCCGTGCAATACCTCGAACGCTTCAGCGCGGAAATCGGCATCGAGGTATGGTGCAAGCGCGACGATATCGGTACGGTTGGCCTTGCCGGTAACAAGGTGCGCAAGCTCGAAGTCGAACTCGCGTACGCCATCGCCCAAGGCGCCAGGCACCTGGTTGCCGAAGGTTCGCGTCTTTCCAACGCGGCGCGCGCAGTTGCAGCGGCGGCGGCGGCCACTGGTCTTCGCTGCACGCTTGTGCTGTGCCACGACGAACCATGTGAGCCAGTGGGCAATCTGCTTCTGGACGGACTGTTCGGGGCGCATCTGCGATTCGTTGGCAATGCCAGCTGGGCTGAACTCGCTCAGCATGCCGAGGAGGTGGTGACCGAACTCGAGAATGCGGGGGAGCGTGTCTATCGGCTTCCCATCGGCTGTGCCTCGGAGAGAAGTTCCTTAGGCTTTGCCCTCGCATACGCTGAGCTTCACGCTCAAATGGCCGCGCAAGGGCGTGAGGTTGGCACCATCGTGCACGCCAGTTCATCGGGGGGAACCCACTCGGGACTGGTGCTTGGCAATGCGCTTCACGAGTCGCCGAGCACGATCCGAGGCATCGTCGTCGCCGGGGAGGTCTATGACGATGTTCCGGGTCAATACCTCGCCTTTGCGCAGGGCGGTGCACGTCTGATCGGCGCGGAGGTTGAACTGACGCGCAGCGACATCAATCTCACCGAGGACTATCTCGGGGACGGCTACGGGCTGCCCGCTCCCGGGGTGATGGAGGCGATCGATCTTCTTGCCACGACCGAAGGCATACTCGTGGATCCGGTCTACAGCGCCAAGGCTGTCGCTGCGCTCATCGATCTCGCTGCAAGGGACGAATTGGAAGGCCCTGTTGTCTTCTGGCACACGGGCGGGTATCACTCGCTCTTCGATCCTCATTACTCGCGGAAAGTCTGGACCGAGATCGAACGGCTTTCTGCCGTGCGGCTGTAGCTCGTCGAGCGCAAGGCATCCGCCGGAGGCGCTCTGGCTAGTTCAGCCGGAGCGTCTCGCCCTCGGGTAGAGTTGTCTTCGAGGCACCTTGCCGGTTCAAGTCGGAGAAGCCCGGCGATCTCGTGGAACTGGCCAGCCCGCTTTTTCCTGATTCACCACTCGGCCTCTCAGGGCGGCTCGGTCGCCCTGTGCTCATCCATCCGGCCTGACGCCGGACCACGCCGAACAGGAACACAACGACGTCTACCGAGCCGGTGGTCGCTTGTTCGGCCTTTCTTAGATGAATGGCCACATTGCCGGGGAGAGCGGCCAATTCGCCGGCCAGTGGCCACAGTGAGTACGCATTCCACAAAGTTGAAAGCTGCCATTCAGTAGTATTTCAAGCCAATGTCTGGTGTGCGGCTCATAGCTGTCCTAGCTGACTCAGTACGTCACCGGCAGCTCAGGCCGAGGTACAGAAGTTGGGCGACCGGCAGTTCTCCTCCGAGTCACTCGGTCGGCCACAATAGCCGATCAAGTTGCGCTTACACTCAACGCGCCCTGCCGGGCGTCCAATGAAAATGCCCCGCACTAGGCGGGGCAGCTTTTCACATTGGGGGTATCCTTGGGGGTATCAATCAGCAGAAAGCCGCCTCAGAGAAAATCACCACAACACGGAAACCCTTACTGCGCTTAGACATTGACAGTGTCGGCCACTTCCTTGAACTCGTCGATCTGGTCGAAGTTCATGTACTTGTAGACATCGGCAGCCTGTTTGTTGATGACGCCGATATCGGCCATGTACTCTTCCTTGCTCGGGATGCGGCCCAGCTTGGAGCAGATCGCAGCCAGTTCCGCCGAGCCGAGATACACATTGGTGTTCTTGCCCAGACGGTTCGGGAAGTTACGGGTCGAGGTCGACATCACGGTGGCACCCTCGCGCACCTGGGCCTGGTTACCCATGCACAGCGAGCAGCCCGGCATTTCGGTGCGGGCACCGGCGGTGCCGAACACGCCGTAGTGGCCTTCGTTGGTCAGCTGCTGAGCGTCCATCTTGGTCGGCGGGGCCACCCACAGCTTGACCGGGATGTCGCGCTTGCCTTCCAGCAGCTTGGAGGCGGCACGGAAGTGACCGATGTTGGTCATGCAGGAACCGATGAACACTTCGTCAATCTTGGCGCCGGCCACGTCGGACAGGGTCTTCACGTCGTCCGGGTCGTTCGGGCAGGCCACGATCGGCTCATGGATATCGGCAAGGTCGATCTCGATCACGGCGGCGTACTCGGCATCGGCGTCCGGCTGCAGCAGTTCGCCGTTGGCGATCCACTGTTCCATAGCCTTGATGCGGCGCTCCAGCGTGCGGGCATCCTGATAGCCGTCGGCGATCATCACCTTCATCAGGGTGATGTTCGACTTCATGTACTCGACGATCGGTTCCTTGTTCAGGTGCACGGTACAACCGGCGGCGGAACGCTCGGCCGAGGCGTCGGACAGTTCGAACGCCTGCTCGACCTTCAGGTTCGGCAGACCTTCGATTTCCAGGATGCGACCGGAGAAGATGTTCTTCTTGCCGGCCTTGGCCACGGTCAGCAGGCCTTGCTTGATGGCGTAGAGCGGAATGGCGTTGACCAGATCACGCAGGGTGACGCCCGGCTGCATTTCGCCCTTGAAGCGCACCAGCACCGATTCCGGCATGTCGAGCGGCATCACGCCGGTGGCGGCGGCGAAGGCCACGAGGCCCGAACCGGCCGGGAAGGAGATGCCGATCGGGAAGCGGGTGTGGCTGTCGCCGCCGGTGCCGACGGTATCCGGCAGCAGCAGACGGTTGAGCCAGGAGTGGATCACGCCGTCGCCCGGACGCAGCGCCACGCCACCGCGGGTGGAGATGAAGGCCGGCAGTTCCTTGTGCATTTTCACGTCCACCGGCTTCGGATAGGCGGCGGTGTGACAGAAGGACTGCATCACCAGGTCGGCGGAGAAGCCCAGGCAAGCCAGGTCCTTCAGCTCGTCGCGGGTCATCGGGCCGGTGGTGTCCTGGGAGCCGACGGTGGTCATCTTCGGTTCGCAGTAGGTGCCCGGACGCACGCCCTGGCCTTCCGGCAGACCGCAGGCGCGGCCGACCATCTTCTGCGCCAGCGAGAAGCCCTTGCCGGAATCGACCGGCGCTTGCGGCAGGCGGAATTCGGTGGACGCCGGCAGGCCCAGCGCTTCACGTGCCTTGCCGGTCAGGCCGCGGCCGATGATCAGGTTGATACGGCCGCCGGCGCGCACTTCATCCAGGATCACGTCGGACTTGAGCGCGAACTCGGCGATCTTCTCGCCGTTCTTCTCGATCTTGCCTTCATACGGGAAGATGTCGATCACGTCGCCCATTTCCATCTTGGAGACGTCGACTTCGATCGGCAGTGCGCCGGAGTCTTCCTGGGTGTTGAAGAAGATCGGGGCGATCTTGCCGCCCAGGCACACCCCGCCGAAGCGCTTGTTCGGCACGAACGGGATGTCTTCGCCGGTGGCCCAGATCACGCTGTTGGTGGCGGACTTGCGGGACGAGCCGGTACCGACCACGTCACCGACGTAGGCGACCAGGTGGCCTTTTTTCTTCAGGTCTTCCAGGAACTGGACCGGGCCGCGCTTGCCGTCTTCTTCCGGCTTGAAGGCCGCGTCCGGACGGGTGTTCTTCAACATGGCCAGGTAGTGCAGCGGGATGTCCGGACGGGACCAGGCATCCGGAGCCGGGGACAGGTCGTCGGTGTTGGTTTCGCCCGGCACCTTGAACACGGTCACGGTGATTTTCTCGGCCACGGCCGGACGGCTGGTGAACCACTCGGCGTTGGCCCAGGATTCGACCACTTCGCGGGCGAAGGCGTTGCCCTTGTCCATCTTCTCCTTCACGTCGTGGAAGGAGTCGAACATCAGCAGGGTCTTCTTCAGGCCGTTGGCGGCGATCTGGCCCACGGCAGCGTCGTCGAGCAGGTCGATCAGCGGCTTGATGTTGTAGCCGCCCAGCATGGTGCCCAAGAGTTCGGTGGCTTTCTCGCGCGAGATCAGCGCACAGGCCACGTCGCCATCGGCCACGGCGGCCAGGAAGGAGGCCTTGACCTTGGCGGCATCGTCCACGCCCGGCGGCACGCGGTGGGTAATCAGCTCGACCAGGAAGTCTTCTTCACCCTTGGGCGGGTTCTTCAGGAGTTCGACCAGTTCTTCGGTCTGCTTGGCGGAAAGCGGCAGCGGCGGGATGCCCAGAGCGGCACGCTCGGCAACATGTTGGCGGTAAGCTTCAAGCATGGTTCGTAACCTTTACGCTGGAGTTGTTGGGATTGAGTCGGCCGGCAATGGGGTGTGACTCCTGCCAGCTATCGCCCAAGGGAAGATCGCATTCTCTCCCCTATTTTTTGATGCAGGAAGATTACGCGGTCTGGGCGAGGGTTACAAACGAGTAATCGCCACAGCGCCTGTGAGTTAAAATCACACCATGAACACTTATCCTCCTCTCAACGCCTTGCGCATTTTCGAAGCGGCAGCAAGGCTGGAAAGCTTCTCGGCGGCGGCCAACGAACTCTTCATCACCCATGGCGCTGTGAGCAAGCAGATCAAGCAACTCGAAGAATGGCTGGGTGTGAAGCTGTTCGACCGTACCGGCGGCCGGGTCAAGCTGAGCGACACCGGCTGGCGCTACCTGATCCAGGTGCAGGACGGACTGGACCTGATCGCCAACGCCACCTCGCAGCTGCTGCAACCGGACCGGCTGCGGCGGCTGACGGTCAACTCCACTCCGACCTTCGCCCGGCACTGGCTGCTGCCCCGGCTCGCCCAGTTCCGCGCGATCTGCCCGGATGTCGAACTGCATCTGGTCACCTCGGACCGCGACATCAGCCGCCTCGACGCGCCGTTCGACATCGCCATCCGGCGCGGCCCCGGCGACTGGCCGGGCCATATCGCCAAGCCGTTCCTGGAGGAGTGGGAACTGCCCTTGTGCAGCCCCGCGCTGCTGGCCCAGGCGCCGGTGTCGTCGCCGGCCGACCTGGCCCGGCACACCCTGCTCTACGCCGACACCCGCCCGACCGCCTGGCAGCGCTGGCTCACGCTGGCCGGCGTGCCGGACCTGAAACCCGCCAGCACGCTGCATTTCGATCGTTTCTCGCTGGCGCTGCAGGCGGCGATGGACGGGTTGGGCGTGGTGCTGGGGCCGATGCCGATGGCGCAGGACGAGATCGACCGTGGCTACCTGACGGCGCCGCTGTCGAGCCCGATCGTGCCGGTGCGCGCCTATTGCTGGGTCGCCCCGCGCACCGCGGTGGACGACCCGACCGTCAGCACCTTTTGCAGCTGGCTGGAGTCCTGCGCCGCCTGGCACGGCATGCATCCGGCCGCTTGAGGGCGGCGGAATCCGGTTGATTGGCCATAATGAAAGGTACGTTTTATCGGCCTGGCCCGTCACGGAGATACCATGGATCACAATACGTTCAACACGCTCAGGACCATCGAGACTCATCCCGGCAACCCCCTGCTCTACTACTCCCTGCCGGCACTGGAGGAAGCGGGATTCGGCGCGGTATCGCGCCTGCCGGTGTCGATCCGCATCGTGCTGGAGTCAGTGCTGCGCCATTGCGACGGCAAGAAAGTCACCGAGGAGCACGTGCGCCAGTTGGCGAACTGGCAGCCCAACACCGCGCGCACCGATGAGATTCCGTTCGTCGTCGCGCGCGTGGTGCTGCAGGATTTCACCGGCGTGCCGCTCCTGGCCGATCTGGCCGCGATGCGCAACGTGGCCGACGAGATGGGCAAGGACCCCAAGCTGATCGAGCCGCTGGTGCCGGTCGACCTGGTGGTGGACCACTCGGTGATGATCGACCACTACGGCGGCCCGGACGCGCTGCGGCTCAACATGGAGCTGGAATTCGAGCGCAACCGCGAACGCTACCAGTTCATGAAATGGGGCATGCAGGCGTTCGATACCTTCAAGGTGGTGCCGCCGGGCATCGGCATCGTGCATCAGGTCAACCTGGAGCACTTGTTCCGCGGCGTGCAGATCCGTGACGGGGTGGTGTTCCCCGACACGCTGGTCGGCACCGACAGCCACACCACGATGATCAACGGCGTCGGCGTGGTCGGCTGGGGGGTGGGCGGCATCGAGGCGGAGGCCGCCATGCTCGGCCAGCCGGTGTACTTCCTGACGCCGGACGTGGTGGGTGTCGAGCTGACCGGCAAGCTGGCCGAAGGCATCACCGCCACCGACCTGGTGCTGACCGTGACCGAGATGCTGCGGCGCCAGAAGGTGGTCGGCAAGTTCGTCGAGTTTTTCGGCGAAGGCACCGCCAGCCTGACCGTGACCGACCGAGCCACCATCGCCAACATGGCCCCGGAGTACGGCGCCACGATGGGCTTCTTCCCGGTGGACGAGAAGACAGTCGACTACCTGAAGAAGACCGGCCGCAGCGACAGCGAGGTAGAGCATTTCGAGGAGTACTTCCGCGCCCAGGGGCTGTTCGGCGTGCCCAGGGCGGGGGAGATCGACTACAGCATGACGCTCAAGCTCGACCTTTCCAGCATCGTCCCCTCGCTGGCCGGGCCGAAACGCCCGCAGGACCGCATCGAGCTGGCGGCGATGAAGGACAACTTCGCCAAGCTGTTCTCGTTGCCGGTGGCACAGAACGGCTTCAACAAGCCCGCCGAGGAACTGACGCGCCGCTACCCCACCGAGGCCCGCGCCAGCGTCGCCAGCCATGCCTCCGAAGCGGCGGCCCCGGCGGTGCGCCACCAGATCGAGATGCTCGACAACCACCCCATGATCGAGAGCGAAGGACGCGGGCCGGATGCCACGCCCGAGCCGCCGTCGATGGATCTCGGGCACGGCGACGTGCTGATCGCCGCCATCACCAGTTGCACCAACACCTCCAACCCCAGCGTGCTGCTGGCGGCCGGCCTGCTGGCGAAGAAGGCGGTCGAAAAGGGGCTGACCGTGCCTCCGCGCGTCAAGACCAGCCTGGCGCCGGGCTCGCGCGTCGTCACCGAATACCTGGGCAAGACCGGCCTGCTCGAACCGCTGGCCAAGCTCGGCTTCAACGTCGCCGCCTACGGTTGCACCACCTGCATCGGCAATGCCGGCGACCTGCGCCCCGAGTTCAACGAGGCCATCACCCGGCACGACCTGGTCTGCGCCGCGGTGCTGTCCGGCAACCGCAACTTCGAGGCGCGCATCCACCCCAATCTGCGCGCCAACTTCCTCGCTTCGCCGCCGCTGGTGGTGGCGTTCGCGCTGGCCGGGCGTGTCACCATCGACATGACGCGCGAAGCGCTGGGCACCGGCCGGGATGGTCAGCCGGTCTACCTCAAGGACATCTGGCCGAGCACGGACGAAGTGGCGCAGTTGCTGCCCCATGCCATGGACCCGGACGTGTTCCGCCACCTCTACGGCGACTTCACCCGCGACCACGACTTGTGGAATGCCATCCCCGCACCGCTCGGCGACGTCTACAGCTGGCCCAAGTCCACCTATATCGCCCGTCCGCCGTTCTTCGACGACTTCTCGATGCAGCCGGGCAAGGTCGGCGACATCAAGGGGGCGCGCGCCTTGCTGCTGCTGGGCGATTCGGTGACCACCGACCACATTTCGCCGGCCGGCTCGTTCCGCGACAGCACCCCGGCCGGGCAATACCTGCTGGCCGAAGGCGTGGCGAAGAAGGACTTCAACAGCTACGGCAGCCGCCGCGGCAACCACGAGGTGATGATCCGCGGCACCTTCGCCAACGTGCGCATCAAGAACCTGATGCTGCCGCCCAACGAGGATGGCAGCCGGATCGAAGGCGGCTATACCTTGTTCGACGGCCATCAGACCACCGTCTACGACGCGGCGATGAAGTACTGCCACCGCAACACCCCGACCATGGTGTTCGCCGGGGAGGAGTACGGCACCGGCTCCAGCCGCGACTGGGCGGCCAAGGGCACGCAGCTCTTGGGTGTCAAGGCCGTGGTGGCGAAAAGTTTCGAGCGCATCCACCGCTCCAACCTGGTCGGCATGGGCGCGCTGCCGCTGCAGTTCAAGAACGGCGACAGCTGGGAAAGCCTGGGCCTTACCGGCGAGGAAAGTTTCGACATCGTCGGTATCGAGCAGGGGCTCAAGCCGCAGCAGGATCTGACGCTGCACATCACCCGGCCGGATGGCAGCCGGCGCGACGTCATCGTGCTGTCACGCATCGACACCCCGATCGAGGTCGAGTACTACCGCCACGGCGGCATCTTGCCCTTTGTGCTGCGCGAACTGATGCATTGAAACCCGCTTTCCGGCAGCGTTGACAAAGCCCCCCGGCGACGGGGGGCTCTTCTATGGAACAGCATCACCCTACCGCCCGAACCATGGGGTTTTCACTCAGCCAAGGGTAAACCCCTATGGCTAACTTCTTCTCAAAGCCCATCCCATGTGCTTAGATAGCCCAATCCGGCACAGACCGGAACAACGCTCAGCATAAAAAAATGCACCGCCACCGCGCGGAAGCATCAGGAAAACTACAAAGGAGACTCTCGTGCACTCGCTGCTCGCCTTGTCACGTCTCATAGACGGGATCACTGCGCGCATCGGCCGCTCCACCTCATGGATCGTGCTGGTCGTCGTGCTCATCAGCGCCGGTAACGCCGTTATCCGGAAACTGTTCAACGTCAGCTCCAACGCCTTTCTCGAAATCCAGTGGTATTTGTTCTCGGCCATGTTCCTGCTGGCGGCGGCCTATACCCTGCAACGCAACGAGCACATCCGCATCGACCTCTTGGCCGGCCGGCTGTCCAAACGCGGACAGGCCGTGCTCGACATCGTCTGCACGGTGCTGTTCCTGTTTCCGGTCGCCGCCATCATCGCCTGGTACGGCTGGCCGGTTTTCATGGACGCCTGGACGAGCGGTGAGATGTCGTCCGACCCCGGCGGGCTGATCCGCTGGCCGGTGCTGGTGCTGATCCCGATCGGCTTCACGCTGCTGTTGCTGCAAGGCGTATCCGAGATCATCAAGCGCGTCGGCTTTCTGCAAGGCCTGGCGCCGGACCCGACCGAGAAGACGCTGGATCCGCACAAGGAGGAGCACGTATGAACCTGGAAATGATGGCTCCCGTCATGTTCGGATCGCTGATCGTGTTCCTGTTGATCGGCTATCCAGTGGCCTTCGCGCTGGGCGCGGTCGGCCTGCTGTTCAGCTGGATCGGCATCCACTTCGAGCTGCTGCGCCCCGAGCTGCTGCAGGCCCTGCCGCGCCAGGTGTTCGACATCATGAAGAACGACACCCTGCTGGCGATCCCGTTCTTCACCTTCATGGGGCTGATTCTGGAACGCAGCGGCATGGCCGAGGACATGCTCGACACCATCGGCCAGTTGTTCGGGCGCATCCGCGGCGGCCTGGCCTTCGCGGTGATCTTCGTCGGCGCCCTGCTCGCCGCCACCACCGGCGTGGTGGCCGCCTCGGTGATCTCGATGGGGCTGATCTCGCTGCCGATCATGCTGCGTTACGGTTACGACAAGCGTGTTGCCACCGGTGTCATCGCGGCCTCCGGCACGCTGGCGCAGATCATCCCGCCCAGCCTGGTGCTGATCGTACTGGCCGACCAGCTCGGCACCTCGGTGGGCGACATGTATACCGGCGCGATGGCACCGGGGCTGCTGCTGTGTGTGCTGTACGCGGTGTTCATCTTCGCGGTCACCATGGTGCGCCCGCAGTGGGCTCCTGCGCTGCCGGCGGAAGCACGCAGTCTGCGTGGGCTGGCGCTGGCCAGCCGCGTGCTGTTCGTCATGGTGCCGCCGCTGCTGCTGATCTTCCTGGTGCTGGGTACCATCTTCCTCGGCATTGCCACGCCGACCGAAGGCGGCGCGATGGGGGCGGTCGGCGCGCTGATCCTGGCCATCATCAACCGCCGGCTGAACGTGTCGCTGCTCAAGCAGGCGATGGACTCGACGCTGAAGCTGTCCACCTTCGTAGTGTTCATCCTCATCGGCGCACGGGTGTTCCGCATCGCCTTCTTGGGCGTCGACGGCGACCGCTGGGTCGAGCACCTGTTGACCTCGCTGCCGGGCGGTCCGACCGGCTTCCTGATCGTGGTCAACCTGTTGGTGTTCTTCCTGGCGTTCTTCCTCGACTTCTTCGAGATCGCCTTCATCCTGGTGCCGCTCTTGGCGCCGGTGGCGCAGAAGCTGGGCATCGACCTGGTATGGTTCGGCGTGATCCTGGGGGTCAACATGCAGACCTCGTTCATGCATCCGCCGTTCGGCTTCGCCCTGTTCTATCTGAAGAGCGTGGCGCCCAAGGAGATCAAGACCACCGACATCTACTGGGGGGCCATCCCTTACGTGGTGATCCAGCTCATCATGGTGGGCCTGATCATCGCCATGCCGGCGCTGGTGACCTCGTTCGTCGGCACGGAAGCGCTGACCAGCGCGAGCGAGGCCGAGGCCACGCTGCAGCAGATGGGGGAAACCCCCGCCATGCCGGAAGGCATCGAGATCCCGTCCGCTACGGAAGAAAGCTCGGCGCCGGCCGGCGAATCCGGACAGCCGGATCAAAGCGCCGATTTGCTCAAGCAGCTCACTGGTGAAGATAAGTGAGGCCTTGATATTCCTTCAGGAGGGGCGGCCCGACTGCCCCGCTGACGACAGCAGTACACAACAAAGGAGATATAACGTGGAACGACGCTCATTTCTGAAGAAAGCCGGCGCCACCGGCCTCGCCGCTGCCGCCGTGTCGGCCCCCGCCATCGCCGCCGAGGCCCCGACCATCCGCTGGCGCCTGGCCTCCAGCTTCCCGAAGAGCCTGGACACCATCTACGGTGGTGCCGACACCTTGGCCAACCGCGTCAGCCAGCTCACCGGCGGCAAGTTCCAGATCCGGGTGTTCGCCGGGGGTGAAATCGTGCCGGGTACCCAGGTACTCGATGCCGTGCAGAACGGCACGGTGGAATGCGGGCACAGCTGCGGCTACTACTACGTGGGCAAGAACAAGGCGTTCGGTTTCGATACCTCGGTGCCGTTCGGCCTGACCTCGCGCCAACAGGCGGCGTGGATGTACTACGGCAACGGCCTGAAGCTGCTGCGCGAACTGTACGCCCAGTACAACATCATCAACTTCCCGGGCGGCAACACTGGCACCCAGATGGGCGGCTGGTTCCGCAACGAAGTCAAATCGCTGGCCGACCTCAAGGGCCTGAAAATGCGCATTCCCGGCCTGGGCGGCGAGGTCATGTCCCGTCTCGGTGCGGTACCGCAGACCATCGCCGGCGGCGACATCTACCCGGCGCTGGAAAAAGGCACCATCGATGCCACCGAATGGGTCGGCCCCTATGACGACGAAAAGCTCGGCTTCTACAAGGTGGCCAAGCACTACTACTACCCGGGCTTCTGGGAACCGGGTCCGCAGATCACCTTCTTCGTCAACATGAAGGAATGGGCCAAACTGCCGAAGGAGTACCAGGCGGCTTTCGAGGCGGCGGCGGCCGAGGCCAACATCATGATGCAGGCCGAGTACGACGCCAAGAACCCGCAAGCACTGGTCAGCCTGCTGCAAAAAGGCGTCAAGCTGCACAAGTACCCGCTGGACATCCTCAAGGCCGCGCAGAAGGCCGCCTTCGAGATGTACGAAGAAGAGGCCGCCAAGAATCCGATCTTCAAGAAGATCTATACCGACTGGAAGAAATTCCGCACCCTGGAGCACGGCTGGTTCAACCTGGCGGAAGCCACGCTGGAAAACTTCATGTACAGCAACCGCAAGTAAACCGATTGCCAGCTCTGCCAAACCGCTCGTGATTCACGAGCGGTTTTTGCTTTTGGTGCGGATGCTGGCTAGGCTGAAAAAGGTTGGCCGGACTTCGGCCGGCCTTGTCCAAGGGGAGTTGCCATCATGAAGAGAGCCATCCTGCTGTTCTGGCCGTCGTTCCTGATCGCCGGTTTCGCCACCATGATGTTCTTTTCGATTTTCGACCCCTACGAACTCAGCCTGCACGGCGCCCAGCTGTTCGAGGACAAGCTGACGGCCTATTCGGTGTTCTTCCTGATCGCCTGGTCCTTCGGCGCATTGAACACCGCCATCGTGCTGCTGCTGGAAAAACCGACACAGGATGTGAACCACTTCTGCCTGCTGCCGCCCCCGGCCGCCAGTCAGGGTGATCCGGATCAGGCCTGAGCCGGCTGGCGCTCGACCACCACGAAATACTTGCGCACCGGCTCGACCACCTCGAATACACCGGTAAAGCCGGCGGGAATGACGGCCGCCTCGCCGGCGTGGACATCCACTGTCCGCCCGTCGGCTTCGTGCAGACGGACATGGCCTTCGATCACGGCGAAGAATTCATCCTTGTTGTCGGCAAAGGCGATACGCCAGGCGCCCTTCTCGCACGACCAGACGCCGGCACTCACCTCCCCGGTCGGGTTCTCGAAATGGCTCCAAGTCAGGCGGCGCGGATTGCCGGACAGCAGCCGATCCGGACGCGGGTAATCGACGGACGGCTCGACGGCAGGGTCGGCAAACAGGGTGATGCGCTTGGGAGCAACGGCGTGATCGGTCATGGCGGTCTTCAGGAATGCCGCCTGACGGCGGCAAGATCAAGGTCTAATAGAGCGGCGAAGGCCGGGAAGCCGGCATTCTGCCGCCCTCCCTTGCCACTGGCTAGTCCCTAGCGGCCGCCGGTGCGCTGAGCAAGTCGCCCAGCTTGGCCAGCCACTCGCTGCAGGCGTACAGCTGGTCGAGCTCGATATACTCGTCGGGACGGTGGGCCTGCTTGATCGATCCCGGCCCGCAGACCACGCTCGGCATGCCCGCCTCGTGGAACAGTCCGGCCTCGGTGGCGTAGGCCACACCCTCCCCCTGGCAACAGCCGGTCAGCGTTTCGACGTACTGCATCACCGCGCTCTCCGGCACGGCCTCGAAGGCGGGGCAATACACCGTGGGCTCGATGGTGATGTCGCTCTCCTCGGCCACGGTGCGCATCTCCTCCAGCAGGCTGGAGGCGTAGTCGCGCACCGAGTCGACGTAGCGTTCCGGCTGGTCGCCGGGCAGCCAGCGGCACTCGAACACGAACTCGCAGTCCTTGGGCACGATGTTGGGCGCGGTGCCGCCCTGGATGGTGCCGGTCTGCAGCGTGGTGAACGGTACGTCGTACAGGGCATGCCGATGACCGAACGACGCCTCGGTGTCGGCGAGCTTGCGGATATGCATGATCAGCCGGGCGGCGTACTCGATGGCGTTGACGCCGAACGGCGTCAGCGAGGAGTGCGCCGCACGCCCGCCGACGCGGCAGCGGTAATGGGCGATGCCCTTGTGCGCGATGACCGGCTTCATCTCGGTCGGCTCGCCGATGATGCAGCCGGCCACCTTGACGCCGGATTGCTGCAAGTCGTCGATCAGGCCGCGCACGCCGAGGCAGCCCACCTCCTCGTCGTACGACAGCGCGATGCCGACCGATTGCGTGAGCCGGCCGGCTTCGGCCAGTTCCAGGAAGAACGGCACCTTGGCCAGCACGCAGGCGATGAAGCCCTTCATGTCGGCCGAACCCCGGCCGTACAACTTGCCGTCCCGTTCGATCAGCTCGAACGGCGGGGTCTGCCACGCCTGGCCATCGACCGGCACCACGTCGGTATGGCCGGACAGCACCACGGCAGGCAGATCGGGCGGACCGATCTGGGCAAACAGGTTGGCCTTGCTGCCGTCGGCGTTGAAGGTCAGCCGCGACGACACGCCGAACGAATCCAGGTACTGCTGCACCCAGCGAATCAGCTCGAGGTTGGAATGGCGGCTGGTGGTATCAAACGCCACCAGCGTGGCAAGCAGGTCACGAACGGAAGCGGTCATGCGATTTCCAGGGAGGAGACGTGCCCTAAGCATAATCCAAGCACGGCCCCTTGCACCATGCTCGCCGGCAGGCTCGCTCCCGCCGGCCGATCCGAGCGCCGGGATCCGACCAGGCCAGCAACGCAGCCACCACTGCGTTAGGCCGCGGCAAACTGTTATGATCATGGCAAACCACTGCGCGCACACTGTCATGACCAAGCCATCACGCATGAAATGGGAACACCTGCTGTCGGCCCGGCGCTTCAAGCAGATCGACGGCGACGTGCTGCCCACCCGCACCCCGGCGACCAGCGAGGGCGCGTCCGGGTTGCGCAGCGACTTCCACATCGACCACGACCGGGTGGTGTTCTCCAGCGCCTTTCGCCGCCTGGGGCGCAAGACCCAGGTGCACCCGCTGGCGCAGAACGACCACACCCACAACCGTCTGACGCACAGCGTCGAGGTGGCCAGCGTCGGGCGCAGTCTCGGCAACCGTGTG
Source organism: Pseudogulbenkiania sp. MAI-1 (assembly GCF_000527175.1). NCBI lineage: Bacteria > Pseudomonadati > Pseudomonadota > Betaproteobacteria > Neisseriales > Chromobacteriaceae > Pseudogulbenkiania > Pseudogulbenkiania sp. MAI-1. Next base: position 2,444,930 of record NZ_AZUR01000001.1, read on the forward strand.
GGGGTGATGATGCAGCATGCTGGCCAGTTGCCGGCCGGCTATACCCCGCACGACATCGGCGCGGTGGTCCAGGTGGCCTGCCTGGCCCACGACATCGGCAACCCGCCGTTCGGCCACACCGGTGAAGATGCCTTGCGTGACTGGTTCCGCGACGAGCGCCATGCACCGCTGCTGGAAGGCCTGAGCCCGGCCGAGCAGCGCGACGTGCAGACCTACGAGGGCAACGCGCACAGTCTGCGCATGCTGGCCACGCTCGAGATGTACGCCGGCGAAGGCGGCATGCGCCTGACCGCCGCGGCGATCGGTGCGCTGATCAAGTACCCGTGGACCTCCAGCGCCGAGCCCGCCTACCTGCGCGACAAGTTCAACATCTACCAGACCGAGCTGCCCTACTTCCGCCAGATTGCCGCCGAACTCGGCCTGATCGAGCGCGGCCCCGATCAATGGGCGCGCCACCCGCTGTCCTACCTGATGGAGGCGGCCGACGACATCTGCTACGCCATCCTCGACCTGGAGGACGCGGTCGAGATCGGCATCCTCGACTATTCCGAGTTCGAGAAGCTGTTCACCAAGTTCGCCGAAGTCGACAAGCTGTGGAGCACGCCCTCGGTACGCCAGAAGTGTGCGATGCTGCGCGGCATGGCGATCGGCCGCTGCGTGGCCGAAGTGGCGGAGAAGTTCATGCTGCATCAGGACACGCTCCTGGCCGGCGCCTTCCAGGGCAAGGACCTGATCGACGTGTGCGCCCCCGATATCCGCGACACGCTGCTCGAGGCGAAGAAACTCGCCAGCCAGAAGGTCTACCGGCACCGCACCAAGCTGGTCACCGAAATCGCGTCCTTCCCCTGCCTCTCCACACTGCTCGACGTGCTGGTGCCGGCGGTGGCGGCCAAGGTGCGGGGTGAACGGCTATCGGCGCGCCACACGCTGGCGCTCGGCCTGATGGCGGAAACGCCCTTCAGCGACAAGGACACGCCTTACCTGGCCTACATGAAAGTGCTGGATTTCGTCGGCGGCATGACCGACAACTACGCCGCCAATCTGGCGCGCGAGATTTCCGGCGTCGGCATCCTCTGACCCCTTCCGCCGGAACGGGCTGCTCCAAGGTTGGCCGAAACACCGCCATCAAGGGTTTACCCTTGCTTGGCAGGTCAAGCCTTTTGACCAACAATAACGATCACCCACCTCTGTAGACCACCATGTTCGCGCGTATCGTCACCATCATCCTGCCTGTGCTGATCATCGTGCTGATCGGCTGGCTCTACGGCCGCAAGATGCGTCCCGACATGCGCGCCGTCAACACGCTCAACATGGACGTCTGCGTGCCGCTCCTGGTGTTCTCCGCCCTGGCCGCCAAGGATTTCGACCTCGTCAGCCAATGGAAGCTGCTGCCGGCGGCGGCCGGGGTGGTCGCGCTGTCGGGCCTCCTGGCCTGGCCGGTGGCTCGCGCCACCGGCAACCAGGTGCGCACCCTGCTGCCGCCGTCGATGTTCAACAACTGCGGCAACATGGGCCTGCCGCTGGCCCTGCTCGCCTTCGGCCGCGCCGGCTTCAACGCCTTCGTGGTGCTGTTCGTCGTCTCCAACCTGCTGCACTTCACGCTGGGTGCCTTCATCTTCAGTCGCCACACCCGTTTCAGCGGGCTGTTGAAGAACCCCATCGTGCTCGCCACCCTGCTGGGACTGGTATTCGCGCTGGCGGGCTGGCATCTGCCCGACGGGGTGATGATCGGCCTGAAGATGCTGGGCGACGCCGCGATTCCGCTGATGCTGTTTGCCCTGGGTGTGCGCATGGTCGACGCTAACCTGCGCGACTGGAAGATCGGCCTGCTCGGCGCCGCGCTGTGTCCCCTGAGCGGACTCCTGGCCGCCGCCGCCATCGTGCCGCTGCTCGGTTTGTCGCCGCAGCAGACCGGGCTGGTCTACCTGTTCGGCGTGCTGCCGCCTGCGGTACTCAACTTCATGATGGCGGAGATCTACCAGCAGGAACCGGGCAAGATGGCCTCGATCGTGCTGATCGGCAACCTGGCGAGCCTGGCCTTCGTGCCGTTCGGGCTGTGGCTGGCGCTGGGCTGACCCGAAAGCGTGCCGGGCTGGTACAATCAGCCGATGAACTCCGCCCCGCTGACCCGCTTCTGCTTCGTGCGCCACGGCGAAACCGACTGGAACCGCGAACGCCGCCTGCAAGGCCAGATCGACACTCCGCTCAACGCCACCGGTCTGGAGCAGGCCCGGGCGCTGAGCCAGGCCCTGGCCGCCCTCGACCAGCGCTTCGACGCGCTCTATTGCAGCGACCTCGCCCGCACCCGCCAGACCGCCGCCCCGATCGGCCTGGTCACCGGGCTGGACATCAGCCTGGACCCGCTGCTGCGCGAGCGCCACTACGGCCACCTGCAGGGGCTCACCTACCACGAGGCCGGCGAAATCCTGCCCGAAGCGTATCGCCGCCACCGCGACCGCGATCCGCACGAGGTCCCCGAGGGCGGCGAGAGCCTGCATGCTTTCAACGTCAGGGTGCAGGCGTTCCTGGATAATGCCGTGGCCGAACACCCCGGCCGATCCTTGCTCGTCGTCACCCATGGCGGCGTGCTCGACATGGTCTACCGCATCGCCACCGGCAAGCCGCTGACCGAACCGCGCGACTTCCCCATCCCCAACGCCGCCTTCAACTGGGTGGTCCATCATCGCGGCGAATGGCAGCTGGAGAAATGGGCGGACCGCGGCCATCTGAGCGGCTCGCTGGACGAGTTGCTGTAAGCCCCGGCGCCGTCAGTCGACCAACGGGGGCAGTGGACACCAAGCATGCCCCAACAGGTTGAGGCTGCGATGGCCGGACCAACCCTGCAGCGATGTTGACACAGGAGCCCACCATGACCGACAAGATCGTCAAGAGCGACGCCGAGTGGCGCGCCCAGCTGACGCCCGAGCAGTACCGCGTCACCCGCCAGGCCGGCACCGAGCGCCCCTTCAGTGGCGAGCACTACTACCGCCGCGACAGCGGCGACTACCACTGCGTGTGCTGCGACGCGCTGCTGTTCCACTCCGACACCAAGTTCGACGCCGGCTGCGGCTGGCCCAGCTTCTGGGAGGAGGCCGTTCCCGGCAGCATCACCCGCATCGAAGACCGCTTGCACGGCATGATCCGCACCGAGGTGCGCTGCGCCCGCTGCGACGCCCACTTGGGCCACGTCTTCGATGACGGCCCGCTCCCGACGGGGGAGCGTTATTGCATCAACTCGGTGGCGATCAGTTTCAAAAAAGGCTGACGCGGTGTAGGTGTCGTCTGCGCCGCAGAAACACCTTCACCGTGACGCCGGTAACGAGTGGAACTTGTTTTACTCATTTTTACGGGATAAATATAATTATTGGAATCCCATAATTCTGAATAATCACAGAGCCACCGCGATGAGCACCTCGACGTTTTTCAGCCGTGCCCAGCTGGCACGCCAGATGGCAGACCAACTGCTCAACCCGGGTATTCTGGATGCCAACCTGCGATCGGGCTTGTTTCTCTCCGGCCAGCGCCGGACCGGCAAGACCACCTTCCTGAAGCAAGACCTGATCCCCATCCTGGAAGAGCGTGGCGCCATCGTGATCTATGTGGACCTCTGGTCCGATCCTCAAGCCAACCCCGCCACGCTGGTACACAACGCCATCAAGTCCAAGCTGCAGGAGCTCGAGACCCCCGGATCGTCCCTGCTGGCCAAGCTCAAGCGTTTGAAGGGCATCGACCTCGGCGCCGCCGGCTTCAAGCTAGGCATCAGCCTGGACAGCCTGGGCACCGAAAAAGGCGCCACGCTGGCGAGTGCGTTCTGTCATGTTGTCGACCAGGCGCACACGGATGTGGTCATCATCGTGGATGAAGTACAGCACGCCATCAGCACCGATGAAGGCAACCGGATGCTGACCGCGATGAAGGCGGCGCGCGATGCCGTCAATGGCCGCGAGAACACGCCGGGCCATTTCCTGTTCATCGGCACCGGCTCGCACCGGGCCAAGGTGCAGGAGCTGGTGATCAACCGGAACCAGGCCTTTCTGGGCGCCAGCTCGGTGGATTTCCCGCTGCTGGGCCGCGATTACGTCGAGTTCCTTCGCCAGCGGCTGGAAGAGGCCCACTACCCCAACCTGCCGGCACTGGACGTGATGGTCGCCGGGTTCGAGACGCTGGGCCATCGGCCGGAAGAACTGATGAAGGCGCTGCGGCAGGTGATCCAGCTGCAGCCCGGGCAGGATGCGGACGTGTTTTTCCCGATCATTACCCAGACGCTGAAGTCATCGCTGGCCGACGTAGAGATCAGCAAGCTCGAGCAGCTCGGCAGCTTGGCCATGGTGGTGTTCGATCGCATCGCAAAGAGCCGGAGCGGCGTGAAAGGGTTGTACTCGGCAGAAGCACTGACCAGCTACCAGGAAGAGCTTGGGATGGACGTGAGTACCAGCGAGGTGCAGCAGATCCTGAACACGCTGTATGCGGAAAACCTGGTGATGAGAAGCGGGCATGGCAGCTACTGCGTGTCAGACCCCTATGTGCAGAAGCTGTGGGAGGAAAGAAAAGCCCTCGCCAGCATCTGACAGGGGTACAGGCCAAGCACCTACCCGGTTGCGCCGGAATCTGATCGTCGAATCAGGCGTGCCCCAAACGACCAGTTAGGGTGCCGGACACCTAAGCTTAGAAAGCCAACTGGGAAATACCGTGGATCATCAATCCGGCCAAGCCGCCAATGAGGGTTCCGTTTATCCGGATATACTGGAGATCGTCCCCGATCTCCTGTTCGATTTTCGATGCCATGGTGTCGGGGTCCCATTCGCGCACGGTGGTCGCGATCAGCTTGGCAACCTCATGCCGGCGTGAATCCACCACCTCGAGAATGATCCCCAGGGTCCACGCGTTCAATCGGGTTCTCAAGCCATGATCGTTCAGCAGGCCCCGGGCCATCATGGCCAACCCCTTGCGCAGCCGGGCCCGCAGAGCGGAGGCATGCTTGCCTGCATCGGCCTGGATAGCGCGTTTGATTTCCGGCCACAATCCATCCAGATATTCCTGCACCGCAGGATGCCGCAGCAACTGCTCCTTGATCTCATCGGCTTTTTCCCGATATTCAGGGGATGTCCTGAGTTCCTGGATGAAATCCCGAACGGTCTGGTCGAAACGTAGCCGCCACGGATGCTGCTCGTCGTCGGCCAGATCGGTGAGGGCCTCCTCCGCCGCCTCCATGATCCGTGTCGCCACCCTGTCGTCCACCGACAATTGCCGCCACAGCCATGTCGTCCGGGCGCTCACCTTTTCCCTGATCAGGGGTTCGTTCTCCTTGAGCAGGGCGGCGACTTGACGAAGCATTTCGTCAATCAGCAGTTGATGACGATTTTCTGCGGTGAGCATCCCCAGTATCTCCGCCGTCAGAGGGGCCGCTTCGAAACGGCGGACGCGCTCGCTGACGTTCTTGAAGATGAACCGCCGGACTTGCTCGTCCTTTACCGAATCCAGCATCCCCGGCAGCATCTCGCTCAGGTAATCGGCGACCTTGGCCCGGTTGCGCGGCTGATCCAGCCAATCGGCCAGCAGCGCGGCAAAGTCGATTCTTTCCAGCTTGGCCGTCAGCATGTCGGCAGCAAGGAAATTGCGTTCGATGAACCCGCCCAAGGCCGTGCCGATGCGCTCCTTGTTGCGCGGCACCACCGCCGTATGGGGAATGGGGAGTCCCAAGGGACGGCGGAACAACGCGCTAACGGCAAACCAGTCAGCCAGGGCACCCACCATTGCCGCCTCGGCAAACGCGCGCAGGTAGCCCCAAAACGGATGGGCCGATTCATAGAGCCGGGCCGGGACATACAGGGCGGTGACGGCAAGCAGGAGGAGCGTCGCGACGTACCGCGTGGAGAGGAAGGGAGGGCGCAAAGAGAGTCGTGGCTTTGGCTTCGTTTTCATTGTGTATTCCGCTTGGGTAGGGCGGCGCGGCAGCCCTCTCTTTCAACCACTACGTCAGCCTGGAGACCGTGGACATGCGTGTGGCAAACCGGCCGGTCACCACTATATACGATATGGAATCTGCTGCCTGCCGATGAGGCTCCCGCTATCGCCTTCGAGCTGCTGACGCCAGGACCAGTGAGTTCGCTGTTCGACTTCCTCACCCTCTACCTGCTGCGGTGTTCCACGGCCAACTCCAGCGGCGCCTCTCCCCCGCTACTGTCCTCAGTTGTCGTGGCGGGGGCTTTGCCCAATAATCGAAAGCGAAGACGTCGCCCGGCGCAGGGGCCGATGGCTCCTTCATCGACTCCCTGGTTGCTACGCTTCAATACCAGCGACGGAGGGGCCGAAGCCGCAAAGCCCGAACATGCTTCCTGGATAATCGCCATGTCTTATCTGCCCACGTTCATCCCCCCCTCGCGCTACGATGACCCCGCCGCCGCGCTGGCCCAGGTTCGCCACATTTACGAAAACAGCCTCGCCCACCTGCGCGAGTCGATGCAGCGCTTTGTCGATGGGGAAGACTTGCCCGGCCATGTACGGGCCTGCTACCCCTTCGTCCGTATCCAGACCGGCACCGTGTCGCGGCTGAAGCCGATGGAGAGCAAACGCCGCAGTTACGGCTTCGTGGCCGGGCCGGGCCGCTTCGAAACCACGCTGACCCGACCAGACCTGTTCGGGGAGTATTACCTCGAGCAGTTCACCTTGTTGCTGCAAAACCACGGCGTACCCCTGGAAGTCGGCAGCAGTTCACAACCGATCCCCATCCATTTCTCTTTCGCAGAGAGCGATCACCTCGAGGGCAGCCTGAGCCCGGAGCGCCGGGAACGGATGCGCGACCTGTTCGATCTGCCGGATCTCACCGCGATGGACGATGGCATCGCCAACGGCACCCACGAGCCGCGCAGCGGCGAGCCACAGCCGCTGTCGCTCTTCACCGCGCCGCGCGTCGACTATTCGCTGCATCGCCTGAGGCATTACACCGGCACCGTGCCCGAGCACTTCCAGAACTTCGTGCTGTTCACCAACTACCAGTTCTACATCGACGAATTCATCCGTCTCGGCCTCGAGTGCATGGCCGACCCCAACAGCGAATACACCGCCTTCGTCGAGCCCGGCAACGTGATCACGCGCCGCAAGGGGTGCGCCGCCCAAGCCGGTGACGAGCAAGGCAAGGCACCGCCGCGCCTGCCGCAGATGCCGGCCTACCACCTGATGCGCGACGACCATAGCGGTATCACCATGGTGAATATCGGTATCGGCCCGGCCAATGCCAAAACCATTACCGACCACATTGCCGTGCTGCGCCCCCACGCCTGGATCATGCTGGGCCACTGCGCCGGTCTGCGCCAGACGCAGCAGCTCGGTGATTATGTGCTGGCGCACGGTTATGTGCGGGACGATCACGTTCTCGATCAGGACCTGCCGTTATGGGTGCCGATCCCCGCCCTGGCGGAAATCCAGCTGGCGCTGGCCTCGGCGGTGTCCGACATCTCGCAGCTCCAGGGGCCCGAGCTCAAGCGGATCATGCGCACCGGCACCGTGGCCAGCACCGACAACCGCAACTGGGAGCTGCTGCCTGACAACCAGCCCCAACGCCGCTTCAGCCAGAGCCGGGCCGTGGCGCTGGACATGGAAAGCGCCACCATCGCCGGCAACGGCTTCCGTTTCCGGGTGCCCTACGGCACCTTGCTGTGCGTGAGCGACAAGCCCTTGCACGGGGAAATCAAGCTGCCGGGGATGGCGGATCACTTCTATCGCGCGCGCGTCGATCAGCATCTGCGCATCGGCATCCGGGCGATGGAATTGCTGCGCGAACAGGGCGTGGACCAGTTGCACAGCCGCAAGCTGCGCAGCTTTGCGGAAGTGGCGTTCCAGTAGGACCCTGCTCGCATTGCACGCTGGCTAGGAATCGAGCGGCGAGATGATGCCGAACTTCTTGATGTGGCGATAGACCGTTGCGCGGCAGATGCCCAGTTCGGCCGCCACCGCGGTGACGTTCCACTTGTGGCGCTTGAGCGCCGCCAGCAGCGCCCCGCCTTCATCCTGCTCCGGCATGGGCGTTGGCGGCGGCACGGCTGGGGCTGCTGCCTCGACCAGCGCTCCCCCTTCCACCAACTCATGCGGCAGGTCGCCGATTTCGACGCTGACACCATCCGACAGCGCCAGCGCAAAACGCAGTACGTTGCGCAATTGCCGCACGTTGCCCGGCCACGGGTAGTCCAGCAGGCAGGCCAATGCCTCGTCGGCGAGGACGGGCGACTGGCCGGACTGGGCCGCTTCCTCGGCAAAGACTCGCTCGATCAGGTAACGCTTGTCCTGGCGTTCGCGCAGCGGCGGCAGGAACAGCGTTGCGCCGCACAGCCGGTAGTAGAGATCCTCACGGAACTGGCCAGCGGCGATCAGCTTGCGCAGGTCGCGGTGCGACGCCGCCACCACGGTCAGCTCGACGCGCACCGGCTTGTCGGCACCCAGCGGCAGCACCTCGCGCTCGGACAGCACCCGCAACAGCCGCGTCTGCAGGTGCAGCGGCATGTCGCCGATTTCGTCCAGGAACAGCGTGCCCTTGTCGGACTGCTGGATCAGGCCCTTCATGCCCTTGCTGCGCGCCCCGGTAAAGGTGCCGGGGGCATAGCCGAACAGTTCGCTTTCGATCAGGGTGTCGGGGATGGCGGCGCAGTTGACGGCGACGAAGGGCCGCGCCGAGCGTTCGCTCGATTCGTGCAGGGCCCTGGCGAACACTTCCTTGCCGGTACCGGTCTCGCCGTGGATCAGGATGTTGACCCCCTTGTTCACCAGGCGCTTGGACTGTTCCAGGATGCGCTGCATCTGCCGGTCGTCGCCGGCCAGACGGTCGAGCGCCGGGCAGGCCGGCAGCGGTGTGCTGTCGCGGGCCGAGGCGGAGACTGCCGGACGGGGGGTGATGCGCGGCGGCGTGACCGAGGCGTGGAAGATAGCGTGGTCGAAGGTCGACAGCAGTGCGGCATCGCCCAGGGCCGGCGTGCGGGTGAGCTGACGGATGTCGTCCATCGTGCAGCGGAAGATGTCGGTCAAGAGGTGGCCGATCAGGCCGGCATCGTCCTGCCCCGCCCGGCCGAGCCGCTTGCGGGCCCCCGAGTTGGCGCCGACCACGACGCCGTCGGCGTCGAAGGCCAGCATCAGTTCGCCGCAGACGTCGACCAGTGCCGCCGCCGTGCCCAGACGCAGGATCCAGCGGTTGGCGAAGTGGCGCAGGAAGTTGGCGTCCTCGATCAGCTGCGCGTAGAGAAGGGTCAGATGCAGGGCCAGGTGCTGGCTCTCGCGCGCCTGCGGCGAGGCGAGCATGGAGACGTCGAGCACGCCCATGAATTCGCCGTCGGGCTGGAACAGCGGCGCCGAGTTGCAGCTCAGGCTGATGTGGGTGGCGTCGAAATGGTCGCTGCGATGGCAGGTCAGCGGCGTCTGCTCGACGATGCAGGTGCCCACGGCGCAGGTGCCGGCGTGTTCCTCGTTCCAGTCGGCACCGAGGTAGAGGCCGGCTTGTTTCAGATCCTTCTCCAGCGCATCGTTGCCGATGTAGTCGATGGTGACGCCCTGGGCATCGGTCAGGAGCAGCACGTAACCCAGCGACGAGACGCGCTTGTAGAGCTGCTCCATGCCGGCGCGGGCGACGTGCAGGAAGTCTTCGGACTGCTCGCGGTGATCGCGCAGCTCGTGCGCCGTCAGGATGCGGGCACGGCGACGCTCGGCCGGATCGAGGCCGTAGTCGTGCACACAGCGCGCCCAGGAGCGCTTGATCAGGTCGTAGGCCGACGAGTCCTGGCTCAGCACGCTGTTCTGGGTGGCGACCGCCAGCACACGCTCGATGTGCTGCCGCTCGGAAAGGTTTGCCATCCGTTCTCCTCCAGGGATACCCCTCGCTTGTGCGCACAGGGCGCATGGGCTGAACCGCCCGGGGGTCTTCTTCGCTTGCCACGTCACGGCCCGTTCATAGCGCGGGCCTTGCAGTGCAGTATAGCCATCCTCTCCCCTCGGCTTGCAGCCCCAGCCGCTCTCTTCATGGAAAAAAAGGCGCCCCAGCAGGCGCCCAAACACCACGACAAGGGGAGGATGACCCAGGTGTGGGAGTGGTCAGAGCTCTTTGCGCTGCATCGCCCCCGCGATGTACTCGGCCTGGCGGATCGCCAGCGCGACGATGGTCAGCGTCGGGTTGGCCGCCGAACTGGAGGTGAACTGGCTGCCGTCGGAGATGAACAGGTTCTTGATGTCGTGTGCCTGCCCCCATTTATTGACCACACCGTCACGCGCCTTGGCGCTCATGCGGTTGGTGCCCATATTGTGACTGGCCGGGTAAGGCGGCATGTCGATGACGCGGGTCGCGCCGACCGCCTCGGACACCTTGCGGAACTGTGTGAGGCCGTGCTGGCGGATGGCGGCGTCGTTGGCGTGGTCGGTCTTGCTGACGATGGGCACCGGCAGGCCGTACTGGTCTTTTTCCGTTGGATGCAGGGTGATGCCGTTCTGCTCCTGCGGCAGGTCCTCACCGCACACCCAGACACAGCTCATGTGGTCGTACATTTCCAAGGCCGAGGTGACGTCACGTCCCCAGCCGCCCGGCTTCATGAAAGCCGCGGTGTACGGCAGGCCGAGCGACAGCCCCTCGAGGTGATAGCCGCCGAAGAAGCCGCGCGCCGGGTTGGGATCGGCCTCGTCCGAGATCACCGCCGCGAGCGCGGTACCACGGTACATGTGCACCGGTTTCTGGTGAATGGCCACGGCGGCGGCGGTGGTGTGGGTCAGGTAGTTGCGCCCGACCTGTCCCGACGAGTTGGCGAGCCCGTCCGGAAACATCGACGACGCCGAATTGAGCAGCAGGCGCGGCGATTCGATGGAGTTGCCGGCCACGCACACCACGCGCGCCGCCTGGCGCTGCATGCGGCCGTTCTTGTCGACGTAGACCACGCCCGAGACCTTGCCCGCCTTGTCGTGCTCGATCTTCAACACCATACTCTGCGGACGCAGCTCGACCTTGCCGGTGTCAAGCGCCTTGGGGATTTCGGTGTAGAGCGTCGACCACTTGGCGGTCATCTTGCAGCCCTGCATGCAGAAGCCCAGTTGCTGGCAGCCGGGGCGGCCGTCGTACACCTGCGAGTTGATCGCCATCGGCCGCACGATCTGCTTGTAGCCCACCTTGCGCGCCCCGGCGGCGATCACCTTGTAGTGATTGTTCTCGGGCAGGAGCGGCAGGCCGCTGGCCTCGCTGCCGGCCACGCCCATCTTCTTCTCGGCGCGGAAGTAATAAGGTTCGAGATCCGCGTAGCTGATGGGCCAGTCGAGCAGGTTGGCGCCTTCGACGTGGCCGTAGGTCGACTTGTTACGAAAATCGTGCGGCAAAAAGCGCAGCGCGAGCCCGGCCCAGTGCACGGTGGAGCCGCCCACTCCCTTGACGATCCAGGCGGGCAGATTGGGGTAGGTCTTGGTGTGATGCCAGCCGCCGGCGGAGATGCGCTTGTCCAGCCAGGATATCTTGTTGAACATCGCCCACTCGTCGTTCTCGAACTGGTCGGGCTGATAGTGCTTGCCCGCCTCCAATACCACGCACTTGACGCCCTTTTGCGCGAGTTCGTTGGCGAGCGTGCCGCCGCCGGCACCGGAGCCGACGATCACGACCACTTGGTCATCATCCAAACGGAATTGCGTTGCCATTGCTTCTGTCTCCTCGGCATGCCGGTCGCCCCGTGAGCGCCGGCTTGTGCTCATTGGCTATTTACAGCCAGTCGATATCGTTGAAACCGCGATGCAGGTAGCCGCCCTTCTCCCAGGATGAGCCTTCATAACCGAACTGCGGCCACAGCGCCTTGTTGTTGTAGAGCCCGGTCACGAGGTCGCCGCGCACCCTCTGGAAGAAGGGGCCGGATTCGATGGCCTTGAGCAGCACCACCCGCTCGTCCTCGCTGGCGAGCGCGGCGTAGGGCTTGCCGTAGCGCTGCTTCGCCGCGGCGTCGAGTGCGGCGACACCATTGACCAGCAGGCTCTTGAGCTTGGGGTCGCGCGCCGCGGCACGCTCGTAGGGGGTGATGGCCTGCAGGTAGAAGCGGTCGGCCAGCTTGTCGTGCGGGAAGATGTCGCGCGCCATTTTCACCAGCGTGCGGGCGGTCTGCGGCCCGAGCGTGGTGAAGGCGGCGGCCGACGCTTCGCCGGACAGCAAAAGCCCGCTCAAGGGCACGGCGGCGACGCCGAGCGCGGCGAGACCGCTGCCCTGCAGGAAGCGGCGCCGGCTGAGGAGCACCGAGTCGGCCGCCGCTTCGGCGTTGGCGGCGGGTTGTTGCGGCAAGGTGTTCATAAAGACCTCCAGATCAGTTGAGAGGATTCAATCGAGGGGCGCGCGATCCAGCGCCGCCCAGAGCGCCTGCTCCAGCGCGTCCAGCAACGGCAGCGGTGCGGGCACGGTGCCCAGTTGGTCTGAGCAGGAGGTAGTGACGGCGTCGAGCGCCGCGACGTCGCCCGGCGGCTGGCCGAGTGCGGTGACGAGCCGCTCCCAGTCGGGCCGGTACAACAGCAGCCCGGCCACGAACAGCACGCCGGTGCGCCGCCGCACCTGGGCGAGGCCGACGAGCTTCTGCCGCCCCACCACCACCTCGCCCGGCGACAAGCCGGCAAAGCAGGCCCAGGATGGGCCGGCGCCGCCTGCGGCCAGACGCTGGCGCGCCGCTGCCGGGGTGAGCACCTCGCTGGCGATGCCGGCCCGAGCCAGCACCGCGCGGTAGGCCTCGCCCAGCCAGTGGTAGCTCAAGGCCGGCGGCTGCTGCGCGTAACGGTGCCCGGGCGGCAGCAGGATCGAGGCGCTCAGCATCCACGGTCCGACCAGCACCGCGCCGCCACCGGCATCGCGCTCCACCAGCTCGAGCCCGGTGCGTTGGCGCACCGTCTCGGGCGACACCAGCCGGCGCTGAGAGCAGCCCAGCACCAGCGCCGGCTCGCGGTAGCCCCAGAAGCGCAGGGCTGGCACCGTCACCGTTTCGGCCAGGTGACGCCGGTTCCAGGCCTGCTCCTCGGCGGCGGTGACGATGTCCAGGGTGAGCGGCGCGGTCATGGCTAGAGCTCCTCGGCGCTTTCCAGGCGGCGCTTGAGATCGCCCAGGAACAGTGCTGCCGGGTAGCCATCGACGGCGCGGTGGTCGAACACCAGGCTCAGCCCCATCAGCGGCGCCGGTACGATGGCACCGTGGCGCACCACCGGCTTGTCGATCACCCGGCTCACGCCGAGGATGGCGACCTGCGGCGGGTTGATCACCGGCGAGAAGCCGTCGATGGCGGTCATGCCGAGGTTAGTGACGGTGAAGGTGCCGCGCTGGAAGGCACCGGCACCGAGGCTGCCGCTGCGCGCGCCTTCGGCCAGGCGGCGCGATTCGGCGGCGAGTTCCAGTACCGACATGGTGTCGGCCTGGCGGATCACCGGCGCCATCAATCCGCCCGGCACGCTCACCGCCAGGGCGAGGTTGATGTCGTCGACCAGCTCGACTTCCTTGTCGCGCATCAGCGCGTTGAGGTGCGGGTGCTCGCGCAGCGTCAGTGCCAGGGCGCGCAGCACGAAGGCGGTCAGCGTCAGCTTGAGCCCGGGCTGCTCGGCCAGCAGCCGGGCGCGCTTGAGCTGGCAGGCGGTGACGTCGACCTCGGCCCACATCGCCACGCGCGGGGCCTGCCAACCCTGGCTCATGTTGCGGGCGATGGCGCCGCGCAGGCCGGTGAGCGGGAGGCTCTTCGTGGCGGGGCGATCGGTCTCTAGCGTGGTGACCATCGCCTAGTCCTCCAGCACGATCAGCACCGCGCCGCGCGGAAAGGTTTCCTGCGCCGCGACCTTGACCGCCGCCACGGTGGCATCGGCGGGGGCCATCAGCTCGTGGCTGGTCTTGACCAGTTCCACCGTCCCCAGCACTTGGCCGGCGGCGACGCGGTCGCCCACCGCCACGCTCCACTCGTCGACCAGCGCCTCGGTACCCTCTTCCACGTCGGCCCAGGCCGCGTCATCCAGAATGATGTCGATCATGTCGTTTCCTTTCAGTGTCCAATGGGGGTAGCCAGTTGCGCCTTGACCGCGGCGACGATGCCGTCGACCTGCGGGATGACGTGCTGTTCGAGCGGGCGGCTGAACGGGATCGGCACGGCGTCGACCGCGAGGCGGCGCACCGGCGCCTTGAGGCGAATGGTGTCGAGGTGCTCGGCCACCAGCGCGGCGATCTCGCCGGAGAGGCCGAAGTGCAGGTAATCCTCGTCCGCCACCAGCAGGCGTCCGGTCTTGGCGACCGAGGCGAGCACGGTGTCGGAGTCGAGCGGGACGATGGTTCTGAGATCGATGATTTCGGCGCTGACGCCCTCTTCGGCCAGGCGTTCGGCCGCCAGCACCGCCTTCTGCACCATCTGGCTGAGGGTGACGATGGTGACGTCCGAGCCCTCGCGCACCACGCGCGCCTTGCCGAAGGGGATGGCGTAGGCTTCTTCGGGCACTTCGTTGGTGCTGCCCTCGAAGTAGGACATCCACGACAGCCCCATGATGCCCTTGTGGTAGCAGTAGACGACCGGATTGTCGTCGCGGATCGCCTGGATCATCAGGCCCTTGGCGTCATAGGCGTTGGACGGCACCACCACCTTCATGCCGGGCATGTGGGCGAAGCTGGCGTAGAGGCACTGCGAGTGCTGCGCGGCGTCGTTGTAGCCGCCGCCGATTCCGGTCATCACCACCGCCGGCAGCTTGATGTTGCCGCCCGCCATGTAGGTGTTCTTGGCGAGATGGTTGTAGATCTGGTCGAAACAGACGCCGAAGAAGTCGACGAACATCAGTTCGGCGATCGGGCGCAGGCCCTCGGCGGCGGCACCGATGGCGGTCCCCATGAAGGCGGTTTCGGAAATCGGCGTATCCATGATGCGCTCCTTGCCGAAGCGCTCGTAAAGGCCGGTGGTGGCGCTGAAGATGCCGCCGTATTTGCCGACGTCCTCGCCCATCACGAACACGCGCGCGTCGCGCTCCATCTCCTGGCCGATCGCCTCGGCAATCGCCTGCGCCATGGTCAGCGTCCGGGTCTTCTGTTGCGTAGTCATAGTCTCTCTCCTCGCTTTGCGCTGACTTAATCGACGAACACGTGCTGGTACGCTTCCGCCACTTCCGGGTAAGGGCTTTGGCGCGCGAAGTCGAACGCCGCCTGCACCCGAGCCTTGATCGCCTCGCGCAGTTCGGCATCGCGTGCATCGTCGAGCAGCCCCTGCTCGCGCAGCACAGCGCCCAGCGCCGGGATCGGGTCGTGTTCACGCAGCTGTTTCACCTCGCCCTTGGGACGGTAGGTTTCCGGGTCGCCCTGGAAATGGCCGTAGTAGCGGTCGGTCTTGACTTCGATCAGCGTCGGCCCCTCGCCGCGACGTGCACGGTCGATGGCGACGCCGGCGGCCTCGAACACCGCCAGCGCGTCGTTCTTCTCCACCAGCACGCCCGGCATGCCGTAGCCGGCGGCACGGTCGGCGTTGCTGGCGATGGCGGTGGAATCGCCCTTCTCCACCGAGATGCCGTACTTGTTGTCCTCGCACACGAACACCACCGGCAGCTTCCACAGCGCGGCCAGGTTCAGCGCCTCGTGGAAAGCCCCCTGGTTGGCTGCACCCTCGCCGAAGAAGGCGATCGCCACCCAGTCCTTGCCGAGCTTCTTGGCGGCGAGCGCCGCACCACAGGCCTGCGGCGCGCCAGCGCCGACGATGCCGCTGCAGCTGAACTTGTGCGCCGGGTCGAACAGATGCATGTGGCCGCCCTTGCCGCGCCCGAGCCCGGTGACCTTGCCGAACATCTCGGCGGTCATCTCGTTCAGCGGCACGCCCTTGGCGATGGCGAAATGGTGCGGGCGGTGCGCGCCGACCACACTGTCCTCGTCGCGCAAGTGGGCACACACGCCCACCGCCACCGGCTCCTGGCCCGCCGCCAGGTGCATCTCGCCGGGCACCGGCCCGGCGCCGATATCGAAGGCCAGTCCTTTCTGGATCTTGGGCGGCAGCTTGCCCTCCAGATACACCTTGGCCATGGTCTCTTCGTATTCGCGAATCTCCACCATCGTCCGGTACATCCAGAGCAGGCGGTCTGATGTCGTTTCCATGTCTCTCGTCCTCCTTTGCGAACGTATTGCCGGAGCCTCTCGTCGGCGCACTGCGCGACTGTCACGGACGCCGAGCTCCTGGTGCATAAGCGCAAGAACGGTGCCAGCTTCGGCCCAGCCACGACCCGCACCCGACAGCAAGGAAGAAAGGTTTTTAAAATCAATAACTTATCACTAACTCGAAAAAACTGACGGGCTGGATGAGCTGCATTGGTGTGGGCCGTACACAGAAAAGCGGAGAAAAATCGGGAAAAGAAGCTGCGACATCTGTCGCAGCGCCACGGCCGGCCTGCGACAAGTGCTGCAGTGAGATTCAGGCAGAAGAGCGACGTTGCCATCCACTTGGCATCGACGAATGCCGTCAGATATGAATTGAATTAACTGCTTAAAAGATCTTTAATTAACTTCGACTGATACGATCTCTGCCTGGTGCTTGTCGTCACTCTCGCCAAAACAAACCAGGGCGGAGAAGAAGCCGGGAGCGGCACCGGCAGGTAGCGCCGCACGCTCGCTACAGCGGTCGCACCGTGGAGCCGTGCGGCTGGCCGATTTGGAAAGGCATCGATCATGACGATATCCCGCCCCGCAGCAGGCCCCACGCCGGAACCCGGCCGTCGGCAGCCCCCTCCTGGCGACCAGCAAGCCTCCTCCCAGCCGGACAAGCGCAAAGACAGCACCTCCAACTCCTTCGACCCCCTCGGGATGGCGACCCCCATCGTCCAGGCCCAGCTGAGCTGGCTGCTGCACCCCCAGGAGCTGGGCGAACGTGTCGCCATGCTGTCGTCCGACCTGTGGCGGCTGCAATGGCATAGCTGGCAGCGAATGCTCGGCGTGGCGGATGCCGACCCGATCCCCCCCAACGCCGACGACGCCCGTTTCGCCGACCCGGCGTGGTCCGATTCGCCGACCTGGGACCTGGTCAAGGAGTGGTATCTCGCCTTCACCCGCCATAGCCAGGACATGCTCTACGACACCCCCGGACTGTCGGACAAGGAACGCCGGCGCGCGGCCTTCTGGTGGCGTAACTGGCTCAACGCGGTGGCCCCCACCAACTACCTGTGGACCAACCCGGTGGCGCTGCGCAAGGCGGTGGAAAGCCGCGGCGACAGCCTGGCGAAGGGGTTCCAGAACTTTCTGGACGATCTGCGCGCCGGCAACGTGCGCATGACCGACCCGGAGGATTTCGCGGTCGGCCAGAATCTGGCGACGACACCCGGCTCGGTGGTGTTCCGTAACCGCTTACTCGAGGTGATCCACTACACCCCGACCCGTCCGCAGGTGCACACCGAGCCGGTGGTCATCATCACGCCCTGGATCAACAAGTTCTACGTGCTCGACCTCACCCCGAAGAACAGCATGATCCGCTTCCTGCTCGACCAGGGGCTGGACGTCTACATCACCAGCTGGAAGAACCCGGACGCCTCGATGAGCGAGGTGAGCTTCGACGACTACCTCACCGAAGGCATCGACACCGCCGTGCAGGTGGCGCGGCGGCTCGCCAAGGCGGAGAAAGTCCATGCCACCGGCTACTGCATCGGCGGCACGGCGCTGGCGATGTACATGGCCTGGGCCAACCGGCGCTACGGTGCGGAAGCGGCACCGGTCGCCGACGGCACCTTCCTCACCACGCTGGTCGACTTCCACAAACCGGGCGACATCGAGGTGTTCATCGACAACGCCAGCGTGCGCTACCTGTGCTCTCAGATGGAGCAGAACGGTTACCTCGACGGCAAGGAAATGGCCTCGGCCTTCCGCTTTTTGCGCCCCAACAGCCTGATCTGGCATTACGTGGTCCGCGGCTGGCTGTACGGCGAGACGCTGCCGCCGTTCGACGTGCTGTACTGGAACATGGACACCACGCGCATGCCGAAAGCCATGCACTCGTGGTACCTGACCGAACTCTACCTGCACAACAAGCTGATCCAGCCCGGCGCGCTGACCGTGGCCGGCGAGGCGCTGGACCTGTCGACGATCCATCAGCCCATGTACGTGGTCGCCGCCGAGGATGACCACATCGCACCGTGGGACCAGACCTTCAAGCTGATCAACCACGGCATCGGCGAGAAGCGCTTCATCCTGTCGAGCTCCGGCCACATCATCGGCATCATCAACCCGCCCGTCACCCCGCCCAAGCGCCGCTACTGGGTGGACACGGCGCATCGCTCGGACCGGCCCGAACACTGGCGGCAGCGCGCCGAGGAGCGCCCAGGCAGCTGGTGGGAAGACTGGATGGCGTGGCTCAAGCCGAAGGCCGGAGCCCTGGTCGATGCCCCGCCCACCTCGACGAAGGAGTTCCCCGAGCTGGCGCCGGCCCCAGGCAGCTACGTACTGGAGCGCTGAGCACCCCACGAATGGGGACGGTGGCGGCGCCTTCCAACAAGGGCATCAAGCGACAGGAGCTCAACTCCCGCCCTGCCCGCGGCGCGCGATCGCGGCCCGCGCTGGCGCAGCCAAGAAGCCGCTGGCAACACCCCGGAGAGGCTAGCTTGTTAGAGAATCCCCTCTGGCAACGTGCCTTTTTTGTCACCGTTTAGTAGAATCCGGCAGTAAAACCCGGGCGTGACCGGGTTTTCACTGAGATTCCCCCCTTCCTCACAAGCAGGCGGGCGCCGTGGATGTCCGGTCGCCCGTCTTCTTTACTTTCACCCTTGACCTCAGAAGCAGGATGCCACATGAGCAGTTTGCCCCAATGCCCTCAATGCAATTCGGAATACACCTACGAGGATGGCAGTCTTTATGTCTGTCCGGAATGCGCGCATGAGTGGGCCAAAGACGCAGCGGAAGAAAGCCTCAACGAGACACGCGTCGTACACGATGCCAACGGCAATGTGCTGCAAGACGGCGACACGGTTACCGTGATCAAGGACCTGAAGGTAAAGGGCTCTTCGCTCGTGGTGAAGGTTGGCACCAAGGTCAAGAACATCCGCTTGGTCGAAGGCGATCATGATATCGACTGCAAGATCGACGGCATCGGCGCCATGCAGTTGAAATCAGAGTTCGTGAAGAAAGCCTAGCTATCGAACGGCGAGGCATGCCGTCGTGCGCTCGCCCAGCTCCTCCCAGCCCCGTACAAAGCCGTTTTCCCGTCCCGACCTATACTGAAAAGAATGGTTTGGAGGCAAAGATCATGGCAAGACCCAAGGTCACGGAAAACGGCGCCATCGGGGCCAGCTGCGTCACCCCGGCCGACTACGCCCGTCTGTACCGCGCGCTGCGCACCCTGAGCGCCGGCAACCGGGCGCTGGCGCGAGCACAGGACGAGGGAACCTTGCTGCAGGACATGT
Source organism: Pseudogulbenkiania sp. MAI-1 (assembly GCF_000527175.1). Lineage (NCBI taxonomy): Bacteria > Pseudomonadati > Pseudomonadota > Betaproteobacteria > Neisseriales > Chromobacteriaceae > Pseudogulbenkiania > Pseudogulbenkiania sp. MAI-1. The sequence goes on from NZ_AZUR01000001.1 coordinate 2,464,286, forward strand.
GCGACGCCATCGTCGAGCAAGGCGGCTATCAGATGTCGTGGATCGGCTACCTCGAGCACGACGAGCATCAGAGCATCCGCCCGATGGCGCATGCCGGCGTCGAAGAAGGCTTCCTGCAAATGCTGGATCTGACCTGGTCGGAAAAGGCCGTCACCCCATCCGGACTCGCCATCCGCACCGGCAAGCCGCAGGTCGGACATGATGTTCTGAACGACCCCGCGCTGGCCCCGCTGATGGAGGAGCAGAAAAAGCGCGGCTACGCCGCCGTCAGCGCCTATCCCCTCATCGTCGACGGCAACGTCGTCGGTAACCTGAGCATCGTCGCCAGCGAGTACGATGCCTTCGGCGAAGAAGAACTGCGGGTGCTCAGCGAGCTGGCCGACGACGTCGCCTACGGCATCAGTGCGCTCCGCAGCCGCGCGCGCCAGCGGGAAGCCGAGGCCGCGATGCAGCGGATGGCGTACTACGACCAACTGACTGGCCTGCCGAACCGCACCCTCTTCCTCAACCAGCTCGAACGCATGATCAGCGCCTCGAGCCCGCCGTACCGGCCGTTCGCGCTGGGCATACTCACCGTCGACCAGTTCCGTGAGATCAACGACGTGCTCGGCTATCAGCAAGCCAACGAGTTATTGCTGCAGGTCGCCTCTCGCCTGCAGGCCCAGTTGGACCAAGGGAGCTTCCTCGGGCGCGTGAGCGACAACGAGTTCGCCATCCTGCAGCCCAACACCGACGCCGAACGGGCCTCGCTGGAAGCAGTGCGACTGTTGCGCCAGTTCGACGAACCACTGACGGTGGCTGGAATCCAGGTCGATGCGCGGCTGCGCATCGGCCTCTCGCTGTTCCCGGGACACGGCAAGGAACCGGACGCCCTGATGCGGCGGGCCACCATGGCGGCGCGCCAGGCCCAGCATTCCGTGATGAATTACACGATCTTCAGCGGCAGCCTGGACAAGGAATGCACCCGCCACGTCTCGCTCATCGCCGAACTGCATCACGCCATCGAGCACGACGAGCTGCGGCTGTATTGCCAGCCCAAGGTCCAGTTCGACACCGGCAAGCTGTGCGGCGCCGAAGCGCTGATCCGCTGGCAGCACCCGGAGCGGGGCCTGATCGAGCCCAACCGCTTCATCAAGCTGGCGGAGCAAGCCGGCATGATCACCTCGCTGACCCACTGGATACTGGAAGCGGCCTTCCGCCAGATTTACACGCAGGAACAGGCCGGCCGGCCGACGCCGCTGGCGGTCAACCTGTCGGCACGCGACCTGCTCGACCCGCGCCTGACTGAACGCATCCGCGGGCTGTTCCTGACCTGGGGCGTCGATCCGGCCCACCTGCAGTTCGAGCTGACCGAAAGCGCCCTGATGGACGACCCAAGCGGGGCGCTCGCCACGCTCAACCAGCTCAAATCGCTCGGGGTGCAACTGGCGGTGGACGATTTCGGCACCGGCTACTCCAGCCTGAGCTACCTGCAGCGGCTGCCGGCCGATACGATCAAGATCGATCAGTCCTTCGTCGGCGCCATGATCTCCGACCAGGAGTCGGACACCATCGTGCGCTCGACCATCGACCTCGCGCACAACCTGGGGCTGCACGTAGTGGCCGAGGGTGTCGAGAACCGGGCCATCTGGGACCGGCTGACCACGCTGGGCTGCGATATCGCCCAGGGCTACTTCGTCAGCCGCCCGATCCCGGCCGAGCAGTTCGACAGCTCATGGCAGGCGGCGCTCGCGGCTTGAGCGCCCCTTCAGAAGTTCAGTGAGGCCGGTCATGCCCGGTTCGATGACTCAAAGTATCGTCGTCAGTTGGTGCAACTCGGCAACAGTCATCGTGAAGACCAGCCTGGCATCGCCCTCATTCGCATAGCGATGGGGGACATCCGTCCTGGCCACCGCCGAGCACCCTGCAGGAATGAACAGCTCGGTTTTATCCACCTTCACCGTCAGTTGCCCCTGCTCCACATGGAATAGCTCGAATGTCCCTTGCGGATGCCCGGGCGATTCAAACAATTCTCCGGGCTGCATCTCCCAGCGCCACAGTTCGATCATGTTTGGCCCGCTTGTCCCCGCCAGCAAGCGGGCGGTTCCGCCCTTGGGGCCCGTCCACAGCGTCGGGATGTCCTTGCTCTCAATCAGACGCACCGAGGGGGCACTGGCCACGTTCACGATATCCGCCACCGACACGCCGAGCGCCGCCGCAATCTTGCAGAGGATGGCGATGCTGGGATTGGCGGCGCATTTCTCGATCTCGACCAGCATGCCTTTGCTGACGCCGGCGCGCCGGGACAGTTCGTCCAGGGAGAGTTTCTGCTTCTTTCGATGTTCTTTGAGCTTGGCGGCGACCGCTTCGCTGACGGAGTGCACATCGGCACCCGAGTCGGTCGATATATTGACTTTTTTGGTCATTGGTCGGTATTATGGAATAAATCGGTCACCAAAGGATTCTCCAATGTTCCCCGTTCTGCCGTCAATCGATTCGAATATCGCCAGCCTGGCCCCCGGCTTCCGTGCGCTCAGCATCGGCGTCGAAGCAGCCGACATCGTCAATCCGGACATTGCCGCCGAAGCGTTGAGCCGTGCCTGCCGGTCGCTGACTACCGGGGATGTTGCATGGGCTGAGGCGCATCTTCTTGCTTGGGCCGACGCATTCAGGAAGTTCGGCGCCAAGCCGCAGCGGACCCCCTGTTCTGCTGAGGCCTTGCGCAAACGGGTGCTGCGTGACGGTGGCATGCCGAGCATCGATCCGGTGGTCGATCTGTACAACGCCATCAGCATCCAATACGCCGTCCCGGTGGGCGGCGAGAACTTTGCGGCGTATGTCGGCGCCCCCCGGCTGGTCATCGCGGATGGAACGGAACGGTTCGACACCATGAAAGACGGCGCGCTGGCTCACGAATCACCCGAAGCGGGGGAAGTCGTGTGGCGAGACGACGTCGGGGTGACCTGCCGGCGCTGGAACTGGCGGCAAGGAGTCAGAACCAGGCTGGGCTCCGAGGCCAAGCTGATGTGGTTCATCCTGGAGAGCTTGCCGGCGATGCCGCTGGACGCACTGCAGGAAGCCGGCGATCAATTGGCCCAAGGGCTGCATCTCATGATGCCGGGTGCCAGCATCGAGTCGAAGCTGATCGGCTTCGAATCCTGATTGCAGAGCCCCTGGAGCCGACATGTATTTACCCGCTCATTTCAATGAATCCCGCACCGACATCCTGCACGAATGCATTGCACAACATCCATTCGGCACCCTCATTACCCACGGCAAGAGTGGGCTGGATGCCAACCATTTCCCGTTCGAACTGGCGGTGAATGAAGGCGAACTCGGCGTACTGAGAGCGCATATTGCACGAGCCAATCCGCTATGGCAGGACGTCGAAAACGGGGACGAGGTACTCGTCGTCTTTCGTGCGGGAGATGCGTATATCTCCCCGAACTGGTATCCGACCAAACACGAGACCCAGAAGCAGGTGCCGACCTGGAACTACATCGTTGTCCATGCCTATGGTCGAATCCACTTTCACGATGACGAGAAGTTCGTACGGGGTGTGGTTGCCCGGCTGACCCGTACACACGAAGCATCGCAATCGACCCCGTGGAAGATGACCGACGCCCCCAGGGACTACATCGATTCCTTGCTTCAGCGGATCATCGGTCTGCAGATCGACATCGCGCGCCTGGTCGGGAAGAGCAAGCTTGGCCAGGACGAAGTAGCACGGGACATCCTGAGAGCCGGCGAAGCGCTCAGGGCGCGCGGGAACTATCAGATTGGTGACGCAATGCTCGCCCACGCGGCGGGAAAGCCGGAATAGGACAATCCGTCCCAACAGACGACTACGACAAGATGTCTGACAACTGAAAACGACGGATGGCGCGAAAGGATCAACACCCAACGCTTCATCGCGTTCCTGCGCGAACGACTGGAACAACGCAGATGAGCGCCGGTTTAATTCGACATAAGCATGCATGACCTACTACGATGCCGACGTTCGCTTATGCCGAGAAGGTAGCGTCTTCCGCGTACCGAGCCGCAGCATATTTAAGGGAGAGCAGAGGGACAAGGTCAAGGCGCATCGTGTTCAAGACATCCCATTCCAGCATGTCGGGCAATGATGGGATCGTGACGGTCTCGCAGAGGTCCAGTCCGGCCAGCGCCGCATCGACCATCTCGTCGACCTCCATCACCATTCCGGGCGGCAGGTAGGAAATGTCGATGCCTGCGCGCGCCCACAACTCGGTGCGGGTCGCCCCCGGCAGCACCACCTGCACCCGCACACCCCGCGGGCTCAGTTCCTGCTCCAGTGCCTGGGTAAGATTGAGCACGTAAGCCTTGGTACCGCTGTAGGCACCGTTGTATCGCTCCGGTGCCAGTGCCAGGACCGAGGCTATATTGATCAGAGTGCCTCGCCCGCGTGCGGCAAAAGCGGTTGCTGCGGCCACGGCAAGCTGAGTCACCGCCACGACGTTCAGGCTGATCATCTTTTCCAGGCGTTGCGGCTCGGAGCCGATCAGCGGACCGATCATTGCGATCCCCGCATTGTTCACCAGCAGGCTGATCGCCGGGTCGCTGCTCAGACGCTGGGCGACTTGTGCGACGTCGGCAGCAACGGTCAGATCGGCCCTCAAGGTTTCGACACCGACACCGCTCCCGGTGCGCAGTTGGGCCGCCAAATCATCCAGGCGCGTCTGGGGTAGCCTGATTCCCGCGGACAGTTCCGATTGTTACCATTGACAATCGGGAGTGTGAAATGAAGACCAGAAAGACATATCCAGTAGAGTTCCGTTCTGAGGCGGTAAAGCTGGTACTTGAGCAAGGGCTCAGCCTTGAAGGGGCGGCCAGGCGGCTGGGTATCCCCAAGGGTACATTGGCTAACTGGGTTGTAGCGGCGAGGTCTGGCGGTGACCAACCGGCGCCGGGGGCGCGCAGTGTCACGGAGCTGGAAGCAGAGAACGCCAAGCTGCGCAAGGAGTTGGCAGAGGCACGCCTGGAGCGAGACGTCATAAAAAAAGCTGCAGCGTACTTTGCTCAGGCATCACTGCCCGGTACGCGTGGATAGAAGAGCACCGAAACCTATTCCCGGTGGTGGTGGCCTGCCGGGTTCTAGCGGTGTCCCGTGCTGGGTACTATGGCTGGCGTGGACGTTCTCCATCTGAGCGAGAACAAGAGGACGAGCGGCTGAAAGTGGCGATCCGGGCGGCACATGCCAAAACACGGGAAACCTATGGCGTACGCCGTTTGCAGCCAGAACTGGCGGCGATGGGCTTTGAGGCCGGGCGTGATCGCATCGACCGTTTACGACGCCAGATAGGCATCCGGTGCCGGCAGAAGCGCAAGTTCAAGGCGACCACCAATTCGGCCCACTCGTTGCCGGTCGCGGAGAATGTCTTGGGTCAGGTGTTCGAGCCGACCCGCCCGAATCAGGTCTGGACGGGTGATATAACGTACATCCCGACGGACGAGGGCTGGCTGTACCTAGCGGCACTGAAGGATGTGTTTAGCTGCGAGATCGTTGGCTATGCGATGGGCGCGCGGATGACGACCGAACTGGTCAGCAAGGCGCTGTTCCGGGCGGTCCAGCACCAGCGGCCGCCGGCCGGCTTGATCCACCATACGGATCGTGGCAGCCAATACTGCGCCAAGGCCTACGGGGATTTGCTGACGCAGTTCAGGATGCATAGCTCGATGTCACGCAAGGGGAACTGTTTCGACAATGCGCCGATAGAGAGCTTCTGGGGAACGTTGAAGAACGAGCTCGTCCACCATCGCCGTTACGCAACGCGGGCGGAGGCGGAGGCATCGATCAGGGAGTACATCGAAATCTTCTATAACCGCCAACGCCGTCACTCGCGGCTTGGCTACTTGGCGCCGGCTGAATTTACCCGGAGGTACTGGAATTCAGCCAAGGCCGCTTGAATCGGAGCTGTCCGCTCTTGCCAGGACACCCCAGTCTGATTCCGTGCAACTAAAAGAAGGTCGAAGCCACGTTGCGCCAGGCGGTTGGCATAGGTCGCGCCGATGCCGGAGCTGGCCCCGGTAATCAATGCCAGGCCGTGCTTGCTGTGCTTGCTCATATGCAATCTCCAAGGAATTGAATCGATGCCAGGCAATCTCTGCGCCTTTTCTAGATGACAATCGTCATCATTAGCGCCCGCTGAGCCTTGTCCACTGGGTCTGCAGTGTTTCTAGCGCAACTTGCCCTCAGGCTGCCGGCACGTCGAAGACAAAACAGGTGGTGGTCGCATGGGCGTACAGCTTGCCTTTTTCATCCTCGACACGGGCTTCTGCCGTAGCCATCTGACGCCCCACGTGGACAACCTTGGCGACGGCACGCAACGGGCCGGTCTTGTGGGAGGCTGGGATCGATTCAAGCCAGCCCAAACGTTTTCCTCAGGCCCTTCTCGACCGGGCCAGCGGGCATGAAGCGGCTCAACTTGGCCAGAAGAGAGGCCTCGCCTTTGGGCGTATGGCGCATCTTCCAAGCTCCCAAAGCGGCATCGACAATCGTGGTGGCTACTCCATCGGGCTCGGGCGCTTTCTGGACATTGTTTTGGATGGCCTGGGAAACGACGCCGAGCTCTTTGTTGTAGTCAGAGATTCTGGAAACGGTCTGGGGCGCATTGAGATCCAGGTTGGTTTTGGTAAAGGATGGTTCGACAAGCGCCACGCGAATGCCGAATTGGCGCACCTCGTGATCCAGGGTCTCGGACAGCCCTTCAACGGCATGCTTGGATGCCGAATAGAGCGCCATGTACGGCGCAGGCAGAAAGCCCAGCACCGAGCTGACGTTGACGATGCGACCAGAACGCTGCTCGCGCATGTGCGGCAGCACCGCCTTGGTCGTGCGCAAGAGGCCGAAGAGATTGGTGTCGAACAGCGTCTGGGCTTCGGCAATCGACGTTTCTTCCGTCGCGCCGAGCAGGGTCACGCCCGCACTGTTGACCAGCACGTCGATGCGCTTGGCCCCTGCGATGATGGTCTGGATTCCACGTTGAACTGACGCTTCGTCACGGATATCCATCTCGATGAGAGCAACACCGGGTATTGCCTGTGCTTTTGCCGTATTGCGCACCGTGCCGAATACGCGGCAGCCCCGCTGGGCAAACTTCTCGGCAGTAGCCCGTCCGATACCAGACGACACGCCGGTGATGAGTACAACAGTCTGATTCTTCATGGCTTTCCTTTTCGATACAGAAAGATAGCGATTGCGCGATTCAGGACAGGCCGCCTTGGCGGCCCATCTTCATGCCGGTTCCTCCACCAAGGAGCGGCTGACGCTGGCGGGTCTGATCTTGAACCAGATGGAATACATGGCCGGCAGGAACACGAGCGTCAGGATTGTCCCGGCAAAGGTGCCGCCGATCAGCGTGTAGGCGAGCGTCCCCCAGAACACCGAATGGGTCAGCGGGATGAAAGCCAGGATCGCAGCCAGTGCGGTCAGGATCACCGGACGCGCGCGCTGCACGGTCGCTTCGACCACCGCACGGAATGGATCCAGCCCGGCCTGTTCGTTTTCACGAATCTGTCCGATCAAGATCAGCGTGTTGCGCATCAGGATGCCCGACAGCGCAATCAGGCCGACCAGCGCATTGATGCCGAAGGGCTGCTGGAACAGGAGCAGCGTCGGCACGACGCCGATCAGCCCCAGCGGGCTGGTCAGGAAGACCATGACCATTCCCGCGATCGAGCGGACCTGCAGGACGATGATGAGCAGGGTGATGGCCAGCATGATGGGGAAGATCGGCAGCATGGCGACCGTCGCCTTGCCTGATTCTTCGATGGAGCCGGCCTCTACGATGCGGTAGCCACTCGGCAGTTTCGCCATGATGGGCTGGAGCTGCTGGGTAATGGCCGTGGACACGTCCGGCGGCTGCAAGCCTTCGGCGATGTCGCCCCGCACGGTGATCGTCGGCATGCGGTCGCGTCGGCGCATGATCGGCTCTTCCATGCGCACCTCGACCTTGCCCACCTGCGACAGCGGGATGCGCTGCCCATGGGCGCCCGCCAGCGTGAAATCGCCGATCTTGGCTGGGTCGAGCCGGACATTACCGGCCGAGCGTGCGACGACCTGCACCGTGCGAATGTCCTCGCGCACAGAGGTGACGGGCACCCCGGTCAGCAGGAATTGCAGTTGTTGCGCCACGGCGCTCGAGCTCAGCCCCACCGCCTGCAACCGGTCTTGCTGCAAGGTGAAATGCAGCGTGGGCACACGTACTCCCCAATCCGTGTTGACCGTGCGCATCAGCGGGCTGGCGTCCATGACCTGCTGCACCTCGGCCGCCACTTTGCGCAATACCTCCGGATCAGGACCGGTGACCCGGTAGGCCACCGGGAATGGCGAATAGGGACCGAATACCAGTTGGGTGACGCGCAAGCGTGCCTCGGGGGCCAGGCCGTCGGCGATGGCCTGCCGCAGCCTCAGTTTCAACGCTTCGCGCTCGTCCTGGTTGTCCGTGCGCACCACGATCTTGGCAAACGACGGATCGGGCAGTTCCGGTCCCATCGAGAAGAAGAAGCGTGGGGCGCCCTGGCCAACGTAGGCGGTGACGATCCTGGCTTCCTTCTGCTTGGCGAGCCAGGCTTCCACCTTCTGTGCAGCGGCGCTGGTCTGGGTGATCGACGTGCCATAGGGCATCTGCACCTCGACCAACACTTCAGGCCGGTCAGAAATCGGGAAGAACTGTTTCTTGACCACAGCCATGCCGAGCACCGACACCACGAAAAGGCCGATCACCGAGCCAGCGACGATCCACTTGCGGGCAATGATGCGCCCCAGCAGTTGGCGGAAGCGGTTGTAGCGTGGCGTGTCGTAGATGGCATTGTGACCGCCTTCGACCTTCTTGAAGTCGGGCAACAGCTTGACCCCCAGGTAGGGGGTGAACACCACCGCGACCACCCACGAGGCGATGAGCGCGATGCCCACGATCCAGAACATATTGCTGGTGTACTCACCCGCCGTGGATCGGGCGAAGCCATTGGGCATGAAGCCGACCGCCGTGACCAGCGTGCCCGACAGCATGGGCGCCGCGGTGTGGCTCCAAGCATAGGCCGAAGCGGCGATCCGGTTGTAGCCTTCTTCCATCTTCACCACCATCATTTCGATGGCGATGATGGCGTCGTCCACCAGCAAGCCCAGCGCCAGGATCAGCGACCCCAACGTGATGCGGTCGAAGTTCTTACCGGTCGCCAGCATCACCGCAAAGACGACGGCCAGCGTCAACGGCACGGCCGCAGCGACCACGATGCCCACGCGCCATCCCATGCTCACAAAGCTCACCAGCATGACCACCAGCACCGCGGCGAAGAACTTGACCATGAACTCATCGACCGCAGAGCTGATGTTGACGGCCTGGTCGGTCACTTTGGTCAAGCTCATGCCCAGCGGTTGCTCGGCGTTGATCGCCGTCACCTCGCTGTCCAAGGCCTTGCCCAGGTCCAGCCCGTTCCAGCCGTCGCGCATGACGACGCCTAGCAACAGCGCCGGTTCGCCGCCGTTACGGATCATGAACGTTGCCGGGTCTTCGTAGCCGCGCTTGACCGTGGCGATGTCCGACAGCTTCAGTGTGCGGCCTTGCGCCACCACCGGCGTGTCGCGGATTTTCTGCAGTTGGTCGAAGGCACCGTCCAGGCGGATGAACACCTCCGGCCCCTTGGTTTCCACCGAGCCGGCCGGCGTCAGCGCATTCTGGCTATTGAGCGCGGCGAACACGTCCTGGGGGCTGACGCCCAGCGTGGCCAAGCGATCATGTGAGAACTCTATATAGATCCGCTCCGCCTGCTCGCCAACGATGTTGACTTTCTTCACCCCCGGCACATGCAGCAGGCGCTGGCGCAGCGTTTCCGCGTCGCGAACGAGCACGCGCTGTGGTTCGCCCTTGGCCTTGAGGGCGAACAAGGCAAAGGTCACATCGGAGTACTCGTCGTTGAGAAACGGGCCGATCACGCCGGGCGGCAGATTACGTACTTCGTCTCCGACCTTTTTGCGGGCCTGATAGAACTCGTCCTGCACTTCCGACGGGGGTGTGCTGTCCAGCAAGGTCAGCGTGGTGAAAGCCAGTCCAGGACGGGTGTAGGTCTCGCTACGGTCATACCAGCGCAACTCCTGCAGGCGCTTCTCGATCTTCTCGGCCACCTGGTCTTGCATCTCCTGCGCGGTGGCGCCGGGCCAGGCGGTGACGATGGTCATCACCTTGATCGTGAATGAGGGATCCTCCGCCCGCCCCAGCTTGAAGAAGGACATCACCCCGCCCAGCGAGATCAAGAGGATCAGGAACAGAGTAATGGCGCGTTTGCGTACCGCGAGCGCCGACAGGTTGAAACGGCCTTCGCTCACGGCTTGACTCCTTCTGCTGCAGTGGCGACGGCTTGGTCAGCCACCCGGATCTGCTCTCCTTCGCGCAGCAGGTGCGCGCCGAGCGCGACGATCCGGTCGCCTTGCTTGATCTGGCCAGCGATGCGCGCGCCATCGTCCCCCAGGTGCAGGACGGCGACCGGCCGCCAGGAAACCTTGGCCGGCTTACCATCGATCACCCACACCCCCGGTCCCTTGCCCGCATCGAACAGGGCACCGATCGGCACCTGCAAGCCGCCTTGTGCGGCGGAAGGCCCCTCCGGAATCCGGATGGTTACCGTGGCCCCCAACGGGGCGTCGGCCAGTTCGCCCTCCAGCACATAGCGCGCCTCGAAGGTGCGGGTGAGCCGGTCCGCGGTATCGGAAAGCTGACGAAGTTTGGCCGGAACGCTAACGCCTTCCTTGCCGAACAGCGTGGCTTGCCCGACGGAACCGACCGCGGGGCGCAGGGTTTCCGGCAACTGGATGACGGCCTCGCGGCGCCCGGCGTGGGCCAGGCGCACCACGATCTGTCCCGCGTTGACGACCTGGCCGGGCTCGGCCAGCGTTTCCATGACCACCCCATCGCCATCGGCCACCAGCTCCGCATAGCGGCTCGCATTACGGGCCACGTTGGCCTGCGCTTCGGCCGCGCTGAGCTGGGCCTTGGCGGCATCCGCCGCCGCCTTGACCTGGTCGTAGGCCGAAGCCGAGATCGCGCCGGTGCCACGCAGTTCGCGGTAGCGGGCTTCATCCTCCGCCGTCTGCTGCCCCCGCGCTCGCGCGGCTGCCACCGCTTCCTGCTGTGCATGCGCGGCAAGCTGCAGATCGACCGGGTCGATACGCATCAACGGCTGGCCGCGCTTGACGGTTTGCCCGGCGTCCACCAGCCGCTCCAGGATCTTACCGGGAACGCGGAAACCCAGGTCGCTCTGCACCCGCGCCGCGACGATGCCGGTGAAGGAACGCTCGGCCTGGACAGCGGCCTCCACCACCCCCACCCGCACGAGAGGAGTCTGGGTCCGCGGATCAGTTGAAGACATGGCGTCGCTGCACGCCGCCAAGACTAAGGGCAGCAGACCGACGACGGCGAGGAAGGGAATAGTACGGCGCTGAAGCATGGCGACCTCCGGGAACACGAAGGCCTCCATCCTCCATCTAGTGACTATTTTTGTCAATAGTCACTATCGCGATTGTTGAACTGGCTAAGGGGCCAGGCTGCGCAGCACCAAGTTGGAAAGCTGCACCGGCGCCTCCTCCGCAACATCGAGGTTGTACTGGAGCAGGAGCGGATTCACATAGGGCTGCATGACGAGATCGATCGCCTGCACCGTCTCGTCCAGCGGGGTCTTGCGCTCGAACTCGCCGCTCTCCCGCCCTTCGCGGACCACTTCCGTCAGGATCTGCCGGATGCGCTCGCAGTAGGCGCGGGCCGACGGCCAACCCTCGCCGGCGGAATACGCGGCGATGTCGTACAGCTTGCGATCGTTGAAGAACAGACTCACGCCGGTCGACACCAAGGTCTTGAACATTCTACGGAATTTTTCTGTTGGCGTTGCTGCGCCAGCCACCGCCTCTTCCACCGTCACGACGATGGCGCTCAAGGTCTTGGCGCAGATGGCCTCGCCGATGGCCTGCTTGGAATCGAAGAACTTGTAGATATAGGCCTTGGAAAAGCCGATCGCCTTGGCCAGGTCGGAGACCGTGGTCTTCTCGTAGCCGTAGTGGCTGAAGTGCTCTCTGGCCGCCTCCACGATTTGCTCTCGAACGCTGTGGTCGGCGGGGCCACGCGACTGCGGGGCGGAAGACTCGATTTCACTCATGGAAAAAACAATACCTCGTATGCTCGTGCTTGACAACTAGTGACTAGTTTGGACTATAGTCACAACAACAGTTCAACTCCCCGTAAGGACTCTCATGTTCGCCCACCCCCGCTGTCTCGCCCTCCTTCTGAGCGTCGGCGTCTTGACGGGCTGCGCCGCTGGGCCCGACTACCGATCACCCGAGATCGCGCTGTCGTCCACCTTCCTCGGCCGGGAAGCCATCGATCACCGGCAGGTTCAGCACAAGGCAGACCTCACGATCTGGTGGGCCGCCTTCGACGATCCCCTGCTGACGCGCTTCGTCTCCTTGGCCCTCGAACAGAACCTGGACATCGCGCAAGCGGCGGCACGTGTTGCCCAGTCGCGCGCGTCATTGCGCTACGCCGATGCGGCGCTGCTTCCGGCGGCCAACGTGAGTATAACCGCTGCGAAAGCCTACCAGTCAGTCGAGACCCCGCTGGGGCAGGTGCTCAACGCCACGCCCGGCTTCGATCGCAGCGGCAGTTCCTACAAAGCCAACCTCGGTGCGAGTTGGGAGATCGACGTGTTCGGCGGTCTGCGGCGGGGGCGGGAAGCCGCCCGCGCGGAATACGAGGCCTCCGAGGCCGGCGCGGTGGCGAAACGGCTGGCCGTGGCCGCGCAGACGGCGGACGTGTACGTCACGATCCGGGGCTTGCAGGCGCGCATCGCGATCGCCCGACAACAGGTGGAGACCCGCCGCCAGTTGCTCGCCATGGTCAGGCTCCAGTACCAGAAGGGGATCGCCGCCGAGCTCCAGATGAACCAGGCCGTGGGCTCGCTCACCCAGGCCGAGGCGCAGATCCCCGTCCTGGAAGCCGGCCTCGATTCGGCGATGAACGCGCTGGACGTGCTGCTCGGCGTGCAGCCGGGAACCTACCGCGCGGAGCTGGCCCCGGTGGCGCCGGTCCCGGTCGCGCCGGGGCTGGCCGAGACCGGCACTCCGGCCGAGATGATTCGGCGTCGGCCGGATCTCATCGCCGCCGAGCGGCGCCTGGCTGCGGCCACTGCGCGCATCGGCGTGGCGGTCTCGGAGTACTACCCCAAGTTCTCGCTCGCCGCCCTGCTGGGCAGCGCCACCGCGATTGCGAGCGGCAACCTCTTCACCGCGGCTGCCAGCCAGGCCCAGGGCGTCCTCGGACTGCGCTGGCGCCTGTTCGACTTCGGCCGCGTCGACGCGCAGATCGCCGCCGCCCGTGGCCAGGAGGCCGAAGCCCTGGCGGCCTGGCGGCTGGCCGTGTTGCGGGCGGCCGAGGATGTCGAGAACGCCTTCTCCGCCCTCGTCAAACGCGAGGCCCAAGTCGGCATCCTGACGCGGGGCGAATCGTCGCTCGCCCGTGCCCGCGAGAACTCGCTTGCCGCCTACCAGGGCGGCGTCGTCAGCCTGATCGAGGTGCTCGATGCCGACAGCAACCTGCTGCAGGCGCGCGACGCGAAGGCCCAGGCGCAAACGGAGGCTGCGCGCGCCGCCATTGCCTCCTTCCGGGCATTGGGGGGCGGATGGGATGCGCCGCATGCAGGCAGCAACCGCCTCTCCAGCCACCTTTCCACTACCGACCGCAGGTAAGCGAATTGGCCAAAACAAACACTTCATGGGTGCTCATCACGGGCGCATCGAGCGGCTTCGGCGAGGAATTCGCCCGCCAATATGCCGGGCAAGGCCACTCGCGGGTCTGGTGGCGCGCCGGCGGCACCAGGCCTTTTTGTCGCGCGCGATGAACGGATAACACGTATTTCCCACCCGAGCGGTGCCAAGCGTCAACGGTGCCGCCCGCCGACTGCTTCACCTGAACAGGAGACTCATCATGAATTCGACTCTGGCGTTGTCCGGCATCGCCCTCGTCATTTCCGCCCACACCGCACTGGCCGATGCCGGTCGCCCGCTGGATCCTCACGAGCAGGCGCGGCAGTCGATACTGAGCGTAACGCAGCATTCGGCCGCCATCCGCTCCACGACAGCAACCACGGCGCTGGCGCCGACGGATCCGCATGAGCTCGCACGTCAGCGAATCGTTGCGTCACCCGTGACGGGCGTCGCGTTCCGATCCGCACTTGCGACGGCATCGCAGCCGGCGATCGACCCGCACGAGCGCGCGCGCCGCTCGATTCTGGGAAGCTCGGGAGAGTGACGAAGCGCTGCGGCGAGCGTCTGCCGGGGAATCGTGCACTGCCCTCGCCTGATCGTTATGCAGAATCGCCGGAGTACCCCGAGCCGGGGTAGTTCAGCATGATGGTATTTGCTATTCGGCGTGTAGTTCGAGACCACTGCCTCCTGGCACCGGGGAATTTTCAGGCGAACAGCGCGTCCGCTGTATGGCCGATATCAGCCACTTTAGCACAAGAGCATCAATGGCTGCTTTGGTTGAACTGGAGACGGTTGCTCTGTCCACTCCGACTTCCGGTTCTCCGCCAAAGCCGCCAGTCAGGGAGATTCCGCTAGATGGATGCTTCCGGCCATGACTGGCCATGAGGCGTAGGAACCCCAAAGCGGTCCGTCAACCGTTTGTCAGCTGTGAAAATCGGTCGCCCAGTAAAAATCTCTTCGTCACATCTTGGGTGGCCAGTTATGCGTTTCCGCCTGGCAGTGCTTGCACCAGGCGTACAGCGCCTCGTACATCACCAGTCCATGCTGCAGCATCTCATGATCGTCGGCATAGACCTGGGAGAGCCCGAGCGAGAGCGCGTAGAGCCCCGCTGACTGTGGGGTCAGGTCGAGCCGCGACGTGTCGGCGCCACGCACGATGACGGCGAGCTGCTGCAGCGCCAGATCTTCCGTGAGGCGGTACTTCTTCAGGAAGGCATCGAAGCTGCACAGCTCGCCCTCGTGCGAGAGCTCGACTCCGGGAATGTCATAGGGAATGGCTCCCGTCTCTGCCGCCACCTTCAGCACATCGGCCGGAGGGGCGAACAGAAACTCGGGTGACTTGTCGATAAAGCGCGTAATGAGCCAAGGACAGGCAATGCGGTCGATCTTCGGCCGCTCGCGTGTGATCCATTTCATACGAATGCTCCTGTATCTTCAAGCTGTCTGACTAACTTGGTCGAACGCTGCGGCCACCCGCTCCCAGTGGATGTTCTGCATGAAGGCGTCGACATAAGCGCCAGCCTTTGCACCGTAGTCCATGTGATAGGCGTGCTCGTACATGTCCAGCGCCAGGATCGGCGTGGCGCCGGCCAGGGTATGGGCATGGTCGGACGCCCATTGGTTGATCAGTTTGCGGTCGCGTGGCGACCAGGTCAGCAACACCCAGCCCGAGCCCCCTCCCAGCGCCTTGCCCATGGCGCTGAACTCGGCGGCCCAGCGCTCGATGCTGCCGAAGTCGCGCGCCAGCGCGTCGGCGAGGCGGCCGACCGGCGCGCTGCCGGTGCCGCCCAGGCTGTTGAAGTACAGCTCGTGCAGGATCATCGAGTTGGCGGCGATCAACTCTTCGCGCTTCAGGCCATTGAGTTCGAACACCGGCGCGCTGGCGAAATCCAGGTTCTGCAGTCGCTCGCTGATCGCGTTCAAGCGCTTTACCGCGCCGCTGTAGTTGTTCTCGTGGTGGCTGCGGATCAGCTGTTCGGACAGACCGTTGAGACTGGCGGCATCGCAGGCCAAGGGCTGGATCTGGTAAGTCATGGGCAATCTCCTCTTATTGATGTCAGTGACGCAGCAGCGGGTACAGCAGCAGGCCGATGGCCGCCGCGCCGACGACGATCACCGGCTCTTGCAGCTTCTTGAAGCGCCATAGCAACAGGATGGTGCCAATGGCCAGCAGCACGGTCGGCACATCGATCAGCGAGCGTTTGGCGATCACGATGACCGAACCGGTGATCGCACCGACCGCCGCCGCGGTGATCCCGTTCACGAACGCCACCACCCCCGGCAGCTTGCCGTATTTCTTGAAATACGGGGCGGGCAGGATGGTGAGCAGATAGCACGGCAGGAACGTGGCCAGTGCCGCCACACATGCCCCGGGAAGCCCGGCGACCAGGTAGCCGATGAAGCCCACCGTGATAACCACCGGACCCGGCGTGATCATGGCGACGGCGACGGCATCGACGAATTGCTTGTCGTTGAGCCAGTGGTGCTCGGTCACCACGCCCCCGTAGAGGAACGGGACGATCGCCAGCCCGGAGCCGAACACGAACGCCCCGGCCTTGGCGAAGAAGAGGCCGATCTGGCTCAGCAGCGACAGATCCAGTCCGGCCAGCAGGCTGCTGGCGGTCGGCAACTGGGCGGCAGCGACCGCGTTCAAGCTGCCTTTGCCCAGCCATTTGGGCGGCGCGTGCCAGAACCAGCCCAGCACGCCGGCCGCCAGGAACAGCCAGGCGATTTCCGATTCGGTGATCACCGTGACGGTGAGCAAGGTCAAAAAGATCGCCCACAACAGCTTGTCCTTGCCGACACTCTTGGTCGTCAGCTTGTGGGCGCTGATCGCAATGATGCCGATCACGGCGGCGCCGACCCCGTAGAACACGGCCTGCATCCATTGCAGCCCGCCAAACTGCTGGTAGGCCCAGCCCAGTGCCACCACCATCAGGAACGAGGGCAGCACGAAGGCCAGCCCGACCAGCGTGGCGCCCAGGATGTGGTAATGCACGTAACCGAGGTAAATGGCGGTTTGCGCGGCCATCGGCCCCGGTGCCAGTTGGGCCAGGGCGAGGCCTTCCTTGTAGTCGGATTCGGAGATCCAGCCGTGGCGCTCGACCAAGTCTCGGTGCATGTAGCCAACCAGGGCCACCGGCCCGCCGAAGCCGAAGGTGCCGAGGCGCAGGAAGTACAGCACCAATTGCCACAAGGTGTAGGGCGGGTGCGTGCTGATGGGAGCGGTATTGCTCGTATTGTTCAAGCTGATCTCCTGATGCGGAAAGGGTTCCAATGGGTATTGGGGCAGCCTTACGGTTTGGCCGAGCCCTGGAAGTGGGTGTACAGCGAGTCCAATACGCTGCTGATGTCGGCGAGCAGCTGGTCATCGTCCGCTATCCGGTTGCGCGCGCCGCCCAGCACGGCTTCGAAGCCGATTCCCTCGGGCACCACGCTGCCGCCGACATCGAGCGCGTGTACCAGTTCGCCAAGTCGGACCAGTGCCGGATCGTGCTCGAGGCCGAAACTCGCCAGCAGTACCTCGAACGTCACTCGTTCCCCGATATGGGAGAACGTCGCCCCGTCGAAATCGAAGCCCAGCGCCTCCACCGGGCAGGCGTGAATGTCGGTCAGCCAGATGAAGCGGGCGGCAGGGTCGATGAAGCGGCGGATCAGCCAGGCCGAGGCGACACGATCGACCCAAGGGCGAGCCCGAGTGGCCCACAGCCGTTGCTGGTAGTCGGTCGGGTCGAGATGGGGGATTGCGCCGCCGACCGCCAGCGGTTCATCCGGCGAATAATGGCGGGTCAACCGCTTCTCCGCGTCGTTGCATTGCCGGCGGGCCGACTCCAGCGGCTCGCCGGCAAAGAAGTCGCTGGCCGCGATCGTTTCCAGCTCCTTGCGCAGTTGGCGCAGGCTGCGGCGGGCCTCGCTCTCCGACTCCGGCAGTTGTGCGAGCAACGCGGCCAGCGCCTCGCCCCATTGCAGGTAGGGCTCGCTCCGGTCGAACAGTGCGCGCCATTCCGCTTGCAACGTTGGGTCGTCTTCCACCACCTGCAGCAGGTAGGCCAAGCCATCCGCGGCCAGCAGTTCATCGCGCAGGTTCGCCAGAGCCTGACGCAGCTCGCTCCGGGCCGGCAGCAGGTAGACGCCGTCGCGCAGTGCGGCGGCGCCGATCGCTTTCATTTGCCGCCAGAGTCGCACGCGCAGGCTGCCGTTTTGCCCGGCCACGCTGGTGACCAAAACGAGCCAGTGAGTCTGATCCATTCCACCTCCTTTGAAATGAATATTACACCATTTCTAATGTTATATATATTACATTTATCGCAAATATCATTACATTAACCATGACTGAGCTGGGGTGCTGAAGCAAGTCTGGCCACCTGAAGAGCATCATTGCCATGCTCGAAGGGACGCGGTTGCCTGGACATTGCCCAGCAGCTTCAGGCCGTCGAGAGCGCCGTCGCCAACGCCAAGAAAATCCTGGTGCATGACCATATCGACCACTGCCTGGAACAGGCCATGCACGAGGGTTCGCGGAGCGCGGACGATACCCTGCGCGAGTTCAAAGAGATCACCAAATACCTATAGGGGCGTGCGTCCGTCTGGGCTACACCAAAACAGGATGACTACCCGGCAAGCGAGAGATTGTGATGAACTGGAAAGAAGGGCTACGCCAGACCGGTGTGACGGCGGCGCTGGGCGCCGCGCTGTTATTTGGCGCAGGAACACCGTTTGCCAAACTGCTGTCGCACAACGTGAACCCATGGCTGCTGGCGGGGCTGCTCTATCTTGGTTCCGGCATCGGCCTGTCGTTGTACCGCAGCCTGACGCGGACAGCTCCTGTGCGCTTGTCGCGCCATGAGATGCCGTGTTCCGCGCAGAAATCCAGCATCTCCTGCGTCTCGCGGATACCACCGATCAACGAACTGGCGATGCGGCGGCGCTTCAGGATCAGCCCGAACACGTTCGGCGCCGGGTGCGGCTCGGCCGGCGCGCCCACCAGGGCCATCGTGCCGTCGCGCTTGAGCAATTCCACGTAAGGATCCAGAGCGTGCGGAGCGGCGACCGTATTGAGGATGAAATCGAGCTGGCCGGCATAGCGCGCCATCTGTTCGGGGTCGGTGGAAACGCACACCTCACCCGCCCCCAGACACTTGCCATCCTCGATCTTGCCGGCCGACGTGGTGAACAACACCAACTGCGCGCCCATGGCATGCGCGATCTTGACCCCCATGTGGCCCAGCCCGCCCAGACCGACGATGCCGACCTTCTTGCCCGGACCCGCGCCCCAACGACTCAGCGGCGAGTAGGTGGTGATGCCGGCGCACAGCAAGGGGGCGACACCGGCGAGGTCCTGCTCCTGGTGACGGATGTGCAGGACGAAGGATTCCTTGACCACGATACTCTGCGAGTAACCGCCGTAAGTGTTTTCCCCGCCGAGCAGCGGACCGTTGTAGGTACCGGTAAAACCGTGGTCGCAGAACTGTTCCTCGTGGTCGTGGCAGGACGGACAATTTCCGCAGCTATCCACCATGCAGCCGACACCGGCCAGATCCCCTACCTTGAAATTGCGTACCTGCTTGCCGACGGCGACGACACGGCCGACGATCTCATGGCCCGGCACGGACGGGTACAGCGTGTTGCGCCACTCGTTGCGCGCGGTATGCAGGTCGGAATGGCACACCCCGCAATAAAGGATCTGGATCTGCACATCGTCCGGACCCGGCGTGCGACGTTCGATTTCAAAAGGAACCAGCGCGCTGTTGGCGTTCAATGCCGCATAGGCTTTGGCCTTGCTCATGGCGATTTCTCCGTTGAGTGGCTGAGGTTTCGATACCGGCTATTGTCCCGAGAACCGGGCGTTCACCCATAGCCGGATCCGGCGGATTGCTTGCCTAAAACCCCGGAAGTTCAGAGCCCTTCACTCACCACTCACTTGACCGGGCGCGGCAGGCTCCGGCCCAGCGGGAGGCAATTGATCGAGGCCGATGCCGCGCTGAGCGAAGATATCCTTGATCGCCGCCACCGCCGAAAAGGCATTCGGCCAACCGGCATAAAACGCCAGGTGCGTGACAATCTCGGAAATCTCGCCAGGGGTCACACCGTGGTCGAGCGCCAGATTGGCATAGTGCTGCATGGCCATGGTCTGGTTGTGCGCGATCAGGGCGGCCAGCGTCACCATGCTGCGTTCGCGGGCCGGCAGAGTGGGCCGCTGCCACATGTTGTCGACGATCGCATCCTGAGTGAGTTGGGCGAGCATCGGCGAGACCGAGCGCACGTCTTCCAGGGTGATGGCGGAACGAGGAGAAATCGGGGTGGACATAGCAGCATTCTCCTTATTTGAATTGGCGCGCGATTTCAGCGACACGCTGGCCGAGGTAAGCCGCAGTCTGCAGGTCGCTGTCGATCGGTGAAAGTTCGGGCGCCACATCGTCGGACTGCGCCATCGCGCCCAGCCAACCGCCGATGCGGTTACGTTCGTCCGCCGAACGACCGGGGAACAGATCGAGCCCGACCCAGATCATGCCGTGCTGAGCCGCGAACAGCGCCATGGTGATCAGCGTATTGAGCTTATCGCCGTGCTGGGCGCCGGAGTTGGTGAAGCCGGCGGCAATCTTGTTGCGCCAGCTCTGCGGCAGCCACGCGGGACGGGTGGACTCCTCCATGACTTGCTTGAGGCGGGCACTGACCGTGCCGTTATAGGTGGGCGAGCCGAAGATGATGGCGTCGCTGGCTTCCAGCGTTTCCCACTGGATCGGGCCGTCGGCCACGGCAACCAGTTGTACTTCTGCGCCGGGCACCTGGCGCACGCCTTCGGCAACCGCCTGGGCTTGTTTGGCGGTGTGGCCATAACCGCTGTCGTAAACGATGGAAATCAACATTGCGTTCTCCTGGTCGGATCCCTGCTGGGATCAGGTCATCGATGGCGCCGATTATGGACAAGGAGATTCACGACCAGAACTCATGGCCAGGTTGATGATTTCCCAACTTGAAGTTGATAATTGTAGAACTCAGCTACCGGTTGATAAGTCATGGACTCATCGCAGCGCGTGCGCGCCATCCTTTCCTTCGTACAGGCGGCCCAGGTCGGCAGTTTTGCCGCAGCGGCACGTAGCCTGGGCATTTCCTCGGCGGCGGTGAGCAAGAATGTCGCGAGCCTGGAGCGCGCGCTTGGCGTACGCCTGATGAATCGCACTACCCGCTCGCTCAGCTGACGGCAGAGGGTCTCACCTTCCTGGAACAAGCACGCATCGCGCTGGATGCGCTGGATGCTGCGGTGGATACCGTGGCCGCACAGCGTGTGGTGCCGACCGGGCGCGTGCGCATTTCGACCAGCGCCGCATTCGGGCGCGATCAGGTGATGCCTGCGCTGCCGGGATTGCTGGAACGCTATCCGGCGCTGAACGTCGAGGTGGACTTCGATGACCGCCGGGTCGACCTAGTGCAGAAGGGCTACGACCTGGCCATCCGGGGCGGGCAGATCGCCGACTCCGCCTTGGTATCGCGCCCGATTTGCCGCCTGAACATGGCGTTGGTCGCTGCTCCCGCCTACCTGGCCCGGCACGGGATTCCACGGACACCGCAAGATCTGCAACAGCATCGTTTGATCGCCCGGCGTTTTCTCGGCGGCCGGCTCTCGCGCTGGGCCTTTCGGCAGGAGGATGGCAGCCTGGCTGAGCTCGACCCGGCTGCCGCCATTGTCACCGTGTCAGCCCCCGAGGCCCTGGTGCAGGCGGCACTGTCTGGCCTCGGCATCGCCCAGGTAGGCATCCACCACGCCTGGGCCCATCTGCGCGCCGGTTCGTTGAAGGTGGTGCTGGCCGACTGCCACCACCCCGGCACCTACGAGATGGTGCTGCAATACCCCCACCGAGCCTTGCTTGCCCCACGGGTGCGCGCCACCGTCGACTACCTCCTCGAGGCGTTTTCCCATGATGAAGCCTTGCATGTGCCGCTGACGGCACTGCGAGAGTGCGCAGCATAACTTGGCCAACAGATTCAGTGATGCGTTGCCTGATGGCGGGCTGGCCAAGACCGTGAGGAAAGAGATGCCAGCAGCCAATAACAGGCTGGTGCGCAAGCCTGCCATGAACGTGTGCGACAGCACCAGCAGCGCACCGAACACTGCAACCGCCAAGTCCGGATAGCGCGGCTCAGCCAGCCGGCCCCTTCACCACCTCGACACGCTCGGTATTGGACAAGTCACGGTAGTACAGCGCGTCGTCGCGGATGCCGTCGACGAACATGTCGCCCAGGGCGTTGAAGCCGCGGATGTAGAACTGGTCGCGCTGGCCGTCGCCGTTGTTGAACGACACGCCGGGGACGTTCTTGAGCACGTCCTGCACCGAGCGCGCGCCCTGGTCCTCGATCAGACTCTCGGTCACGACGTTCACGGTCTGCGGAATGTCGCGCAGCGGCGCCTTGATCTTGGTCGCCGTCGTCGAGACGACGGCTTGGTAGGTCTCGGGAGCCGCTTCGGAAGAGGCCTCCACGTGGACGGTCGGCAACTCGGTGTCGGCAAAGGCCGGCAGGGCGAGCGGGAGATAGGCCGCCGCGACGGCAGCAGCAATGCGCTTCATGGTCATTAGTTCCCCTTGCACATAAAAATCTTTGTAAATTCTTGTAAAATATGTGCGAGTGATAATTTTTATCATTCACGCCGTCAAAGAGTTATATGGCAAGGGGAATGACTCCCACGCCCGTCCGGAGCGAGCGTCACTTTGGCTGCCTGAAGGGACTCAGCACCGACCGCCTGGTTCTGGTCACTCCCGAAGGACACCCGCTCAGTCAGCGCCAAAAGGTCATTTTCACCGACGTGCTCGACTACCAGCACGTCAGCATGCATGAAGGCAGCACACTGCACGCCTTCCTGCTGGATCTCAGCGCCCAGCATGGCCATACCCTCACCCTGCGCATCCAGCTTCGCAGCTTCGAAGGCATGTGCCGCATGATCGAGACCGGGGTCGGTATCGGCATCCTCCCGGAGTCGGCGGCACTGCGCCATCAGCAGACCATGAAGCTCGCCGTGATCGAAATCGACGAAGAATGGACGTTGCGCAAACGAAGTGTGCTGGTACGGGACATGGAAGCCCTGCCCGGCTGCGCCAGGGTGCTGGTGGCGGAACTCATGGCCTCGGGATCGGGCGGGAGCGATCACGCGGCTTAGCCGGCTACCTTGATCAGGTTCTCGTCGCACCTGACCGATCAGCCACGAGACAGGGTGTGCTCGTCCATCCTCTATCTATCGATAGCCCAGGCATATCACCACATTTCATTCTTCGGAATTTACGTATCAGGCTCCGGACCTGAAAGTACCGATATCGCAGCCATCGTCATAGAAACACGATGAGCCGGCCCTCTCAGCCCGCCTACCAAGCCATGCCGTCGTTTAAAGGCTAATCGGCGCCCACTACAGCAAATCGCTGGAATTGCTCACGGTAGAAGGTATCTGTAGTGCGTTCGATTCAGGCGCCGTAGCGAATGACGCCGCTTTGATTTCGTTTCAGCAGAGAGACCGACCATCCCTTGATAAAGACCCAAGCATCCATGAAGCCCATCCAGTCCATCCTCATCGCCAACCGCAGCGAGATCGCCATCCGCGTGATGCGCGCCGCCAGCGAGATGAACATCCGCACCGTCGCCATCTACGCCGACGAAGACAAGCTCGCCCTGCACCGCTTCAAGGCCGACGAGGCCTACCAGGTCGGTGCCGGCAAGAAGCCCATCGCCGCCTACCTCGACATCGACGACATCCTGCGCATCGCCAGGGAAGCCAACGTCGACGCCATCCACCCCGGCTACGGCTTTTTGTCCGAGAACCCCGACTTCGCCGAGGCCTGCGCCGCGGCGGGGATCGCCTTCATCGGTCCTCGCCCCGAGGTGATGCGCCAGCTCGGCAACAAGGTCTCCGCGCGTGAACTGGCCGAGCAGGCCGGCGTGCCGGTGGTGCCGGCCACCGGGGCGCTGCCGTACGGCCTGGCCGAGGCGCAACGGATGGCGGCCGAAGTCGGCTACCCGCTGATGCTCAAGGCGAGCTGGGGCGGCGGCGGGCGCGGCATGCGCGTGGTGGAGAACGAGGGCGAGCTGGCCGGCGCGATGGAGGTGGCACGGCGCGAGGCCAAGGTGGCCTTCGGCAACGACGAGGTCTACCTCGAGAAGCTGGTACGGCGCGCCCACCACGTCGAGGTGCAGATTCTCGGCGACAGCCACGGCAACCTGGTGCACCTGTTCGAGCGCGACTGCTCGGTGCAGCGCCGCAACCAGAAAGTGGTCGAGCGCGCCCCGGCGCCCTATCTGAACGAGGATCAACGCACCGCGCTGTGCGCGGCGGCGCTGAAGCTGGCGCGCGCGGTCGACTACACCCACGCCGGCACCGTCGAGTTCCTGATGGACGCCGACACCGGCGCGTTCTACTTCATCGAGGTCAACCCGCGTATCCAGGTCGAACACACCGTGACCGAGGCGGTCACCGGGGTCGACATCGTCAAGGCGCAGATCCGCATCACCGAGGGCGCGAAGATCGGCGACGAGGACAGCTTCGTGCCGGCGCAGCCCGACATCCGCCTGTCCGGCCACGCGCTGCAGTGCCGCGTCACCACCGAGGACCCGGAGAACGGCTTCACCCCCGACTACGGCCGCCTCACCGCCTACCGCAGCGCGGCGGGCTTCGGCGTGCGCCTGGACGGCGGCACCGCCTACAGCGGCGCGGTGATCACGCCGTACTACGACTCGCTGCTGGTCAAGGTCACCGCCTGGGGCCACAGCGCGGCCGAGGCCAACGCGCGCATGGACCGCGCGCTGCGCGAGTTCCGCATCCGGGGGGTATCGAGCAACCTGGCTTTCCTCGAGAACGTCATCGCTCACCCCTCCTTCGTCTCGGGCCAGTGCACCACGCGCTTCATCGACAGCACGCCCGAGCTGTTCCAGTTCGCGCCGCGCCGCGACCGCGCCACCAAGCTGCTGGAGTTCCTCGGCAACGTCACCGTCAACGGCAACCCCGAAATGAAGGGCCGCGCCGTGCCCAGCCCGATGCCGGGTCCGGCGCGCCGGCCCGACCTCAAACTGGCCGGCCCACTGCCGACCGGCACACGCGACCGCCTCCAGGCACTCGGGGCCGAAGGCTTCACGCAATGGATGCGCGAGCAGAAGCCCGTGCTGATCACCGACACCACGATGCGCGACGCGCACCAGTCGCTGTTCGCGACGCGCCTGCGCTCGGCCGACATGCTGGCGATCGCACCGCACTACGCCCGTCTGGCGCCACAGTTGTTCTCGCTGGAGTGCTGGGGCGGCGCGACCTTCGACGTGGCGATGCGCTTCCTCAAGGAAGACCCGTGGCAGCGCCTGGCGGGCTTGCGCGAGGCGGTGCCGAACGTCCTGCTGCAGATGCTGCTGAGGGCCTCCAACGCGGTCGGCTACACCAACTACCCCGACAACGTGGTGCGCCACTTCATCGCCCAGGCAGCCGAGGGCGGCATCGACCTGTTCCGTGTGTTCGACTCGCTCAACGCCGTCGACAACATGCGTGTGGCGATGGACGCGGTGCGCGACACCGGCAAGCTGTGCGAAGCGGCGATCTGCTACACCGGGGACCTGTTCGACAGCCGCCGGCGCTACGACCTGCGCTACTACGTCTCGATGGCGAAGGAACTGGAGCAAGCCGGCGCCCACATCCTGGCGATCAAGGACATGGCCGGCATCGCCCGACCGCGCGCGATCACCGCGCTGGTCAAAGCGCTGAAGGAGGAGGTCGGCCTGCCGATCCACTTCCACACCCACGACACCAGCGGCATCGCGGCGGCGAGCGTGCTGGCGGCGATCGAGGCCGGGGTGGACGCGGTGGATGCAGCGCTGGACGCCATGAGCGGCCTCACCTCGCAGCCCAACCTGGGCTCCATCGTCGCCGCGCTCGAAGGCTCGGAGCGCGACCCGGGGCTGGACCGGAAGCACCTGCAGCAGCTGTCGACCTACTGGGAAGGCGTGCGCCGCCACTACGCCCCGTTCGAGGCCGACATGCGCGCCGGCACGTCGGAGGTGTACCGCCACGAGATGCCGGGCGGGCAGGTGACCAACCTGCGCGAGCAGGCGCGCTCGCTCGGCATCGAGGCGCGCTGGCCCGAGGTGGCCGAGGCCTACGCCCAGGTCAACTTGCTGTTCGGCGACATCGTCAAGGTGACCCCGACCTCGAAGGTCGTCGGTGACATGGCGCTGTTCATGGTGTCCAACGGCCTGACGCCGGAAGACGTGCTCGACCCGGCCAAGGCGATCGACTTCCCCGAGTCGGTGGTGTCCCTGTTCAAGGGCGAACTGGGCACGCCGGCGCACGGCTTTCCCGAGGGGCTGCAGCGCAAGGTGCTCAAGGGGGAACCGGCGCTGACCGGACGTCCGGGGGCCGTGATGGCGCCGGTCGCTCTGGACGGCAAGAAGGCCCAACTCGCCCAGACCCTGGGCCGCGACGTCAGCGAACAGGACCTGGCCTCGTCGCTGATGTACCCCAAGGTGTTCCAGGACTTTGCCGAACACCAGGCGCGCTACGGCGACGTCTCCACCGTGCCCACCACGGCGTTCTTCTACGGCCTCACCGAGGGCGAGGAAATCGCCGTCGAGCTGGAGCGCGGCAAGACCCTGGTGGTGCAGCTCTTGGGGAGAGCCGACACGAGCGACGGCCACGTCAAGCTGTTCTTCGAACTGAACGGCCAGCCGCGCCTGGTCAAGGTGGCCAAGGACGGCGTGCAGGCGGCCTCCCAGCACCCGCAGGCCGACCCGGACAACCCGCACCACGTCGGCGCGCCGATGCCGGGCATGGTCAGCACCGTCGCCGTCCAGCCCGGCCAGGCGGTGGCCAAGGGCGACACCCTGCTCACGCTGGAGGCGATGAAGATGGAGGTGGCGGTGAAGGCCGAGCGCGACGGGGTGATCAAGCAGGTGCTGGTGAGCTCGGGCAGCCGCATCAACAACAAGGATTTGCTGGCTGTCTTTGCTTAAGGAGTAGCACTGTCAGGAGTGTGTGTCTTGCCCCGTTTCTCGCAAGAGGAACGGGGATTTTTTTTTGATTCTCTCCACCTGCGATTCTCGATGAACGAGTCATGGCAAGGCCTACGGCCTCCATGTTCAGTCAGCAATATCAGGCAGGAAGGCGAAGCCGAACGATCTCGGCAAAGTACTGGGCGCCGGTCGACAGCACCTCGTCGTTGAAGTCGTAGCAGGCATTATGCAAGGGAGTGCTGCCCCGCCCCTCGGCGCCATTGCCGATGAAGACGAAATTGCCGGGCACCACCTGCAGAAACGCGCCAAAGTCCTCGGAAATCATCATCGGCGCGATATTGCCGTCGACACGCTCCATCCCCACGATATTGGCCGCCGCCCTCAAGGCCACGGGAACACAGTCCGGAGTATTGATGGTGGGGGCGAATTCATGGGTGTACTCGACCGTGCACTCCGCGCCATGCATCCGGCAGATTCCGTCGCAGATCTCGCGCATGCGGGTTTCCAGGAGGTTCTGCACTTCGGGGGTATAACTGCGGGTGTCGCCTTTGATGGTGACGGTCGTGGGGATGGCGTTGCGAATGCCGTCCGTGAACAATTCGGTGCAGGAAATCACCGCCGGCAGGCTCGGGTCCAGGCTGCGCGACACGATGGTCTGCAAGGCCAGCACGATCTGGGAGGCAATCACGATCGGATCGATGCCCATGTGCGGACGTGCCGCATGGGTGCCGCGCCCTTTAATTGTGATCACGAAATTGTCTTCGCTGGCCATAATGCCGCCAGCGCGGGTGGCGATATGTCCAGCCGGCATACCCGGCATATTGTGGGCGCCGTAAATCTCGTCGACCGGAAAACGCTCGAACAGGCCATCGCTCATCATCGCTTTGGCACCTCGACCATGCTCTTCCGCCGGCTGAAAAATGAAGCGCACGGTGCCGTTGAAGTCCCGCCGCTCGCATAGAAGCTTTGCGGCACCGAGGATCATCGCCATGTGCCCGTCGTGGCCACAGGCGTGCATTTTCCCGGGGATTTCCGAAGCATGGGCCCGGTCGGCCGCCTGCTCATGAATGTTCAGCGCATCCATGTCGGCACGCAGGCCAATGACACTGGAACCGGTCCCAACGGTGAGGCTGGCCACGAGGCCGGTTCCACCGATCCCGCGATGAACCTGCAAGCCCAAATCCGATAACACGTTTGCAACGAAGTCGGCTGTGTCGACCTCCTCAAAGCCGGTTTCCGGATGGCGGTGCAGGTGATGACGCCACTGCGTCAGTTGCTGGATGAATGAGGAATCCATCGTCATCTCATACTTCCCTTCTCTTGGCGGGTTATTCGCGGGCGAATTCTTACGGGGGCAGCCTACGGCACGGCGAAGGGGCAATGCTTTTATCGCCGGCCGTAACGTGCTGCTTGTGCTTACGCGGTAGCGGGCTGTCGAACGCCGCTATTGAGCCAGGAAGCCTGGCGTTCCAGAACGGACTCGGCAGACTCGGATACCAGCCCCTGATAAACAGAAGGTGCAGTAGCGGCTTCCGTATTGATGACGAGAACGCGGGAATCGGCATCGAGACATACGGCCTTCGACTTCTCGGCAGACTGACGCAATACGTGTAGCCCGGCGAGCCCCGCCGCGCCAGATTCGCCCGCTACGACGGGGATATCGCTCCCGTTTCCCGACGCCAGTAAGCGCATGGCGGCGACTGCATCGTCATCTTCAATCGTCATGAAGTAGTCGACACCGGGCTGCAGAATCTGCCAGGCCAATGGAGAGGTTTCACCGCAGGCCAGGCCTGCCATGACCGAGTCGACCGAACCGGTGGCCTTGGCGGCCTTTCCTTGCGCGGCGCTCTGGTAGAGGCAATCCGCCTGCTTGGGCTCGACCACGACAAACTGGGGGCGGCTCTCGCCATGGAATTCCCATAAATAGCTCACGATGCCGGCCGCCAGACCACCCACACCACCCTGGAGGAAGACATGGGTGAAGGCGCTCGGTTTGTCTCGTTCGGCACCAGTTTGCTCGATAATTTCCGCCGCGATGGTGCCGTAGCCCTGCATCACGTCGCGGGGGATGTCTTCATACCCTTCGTACGAGGTGTCCGACACCACATGCCAGCCGTTCGTTGCGGCCAGGCGTGCGGCCTCTTCAACGGATTCATCGTAGTTGCCGGTGATGCGGACGATTTCAGCATCATAGGCGGCAATGGCCTGCTCGCGCTCAAGGCTCACATTGGCATGCAGGACGATGACGCAACGGCACCCGATGGATTGGGCCGCCGCCGCCAGGGCCCGGCCATGGTTGCCGTCGGTGGCGCTGATCACCGTGAACGCTTTGAACAGTTCCTTGTAATGTCCGCTAATCAGCTCTTTGGCATCGAGCTTGTGCTCCGGCCACAGCCGGAGGATGAGGCGGATCAAGGCGATCGGGGCGCCCAGCGCCTTGAAGCTGCCCAGCGGAGAACGGACCGACTCATCCTTCACGCACACTTTGGCAACACCGAGTTTCTCGGCGAGATTGGGTAGATTCCAGAGCGGCGTGGCGGAGCGATTGAGTTGGCTCCAGTGCGAGAGCCATTGGCGGCTCTCATGTGCCTGCTCAAGGTTCATGATGTTCTTGAGCACGGAGGGATACTGGGAGAAGGTTACACGTTCGTTGGCGATCAGCATGAGTGTTCCTGTAGTGAAATGAAGAATGGTGGGATAAGGGGCCAGCAAGCTAGCTCTCCCCCGTGAAAGCGGTACGGGAATCTGGCTTATCCCCGTTCATATAACTGGTTCATGATCGAGTCCGCGCCGATGCGTCGCAGCACCACATCCAGCAGGACTTGCGCGCCGTTGATCAGCTGGTCATCGTCGGTGTGCTCACGTGGGTTGTGACTCACGCCGCCACGGCTCGGAACGAAAATCATGGCGGACGGCGCAATGCGCGCGATCATCTGGGCATCGTGACCGGCTCCGGATGTCATGCGTCGATGCGTAAAGCCGAACTGCTCGGCGGAGGCTTCAATCTCGTCGGCCAGAGTGGTGTCGAACACCACCGGTTCAAATCGGACGAGCCGCTCGGTGCTGATTTTCACGCCCTCCTGTGCTGCCACTTTTTCCAGGAAAGCGGCAAGTCGCTGTTCGGCCGCCTGGAGCCGCAGTTCGTCGGGGTCGCGCAGGTCGACCGTCAAGGTGGCCTTTCGTGGAATGACGTTGATAAGGTCGGGCTCCACGCGCAAGGAACCGACGGTGGCCAGCGTGGTTCCCTCGGATGCGTTCGCCAAGTCACGCAGGAACGTCACGATCGCAGACGCCACCCAGCCTGCGTCATGGCGCAAACGCATTGGCGTCGTTCCTGCATGGTTGGCGTTGCCCTGGATGGTGACCTTCTGCCAGGAGATGCCCTGCAGGTTTTCCACGACGCCGATCAGTTTGTTTTCCGCCTCCAGCACCGGGCCTTGTTCGATATGTAATTCGAGGTACTCGTGCGGCACGATGGAACCCGGCTCGAGATCGCCGGCATAGCCGATACGCTCCAATTCATCGCTCAACCGGGTGCCATCGGTACCGATGGTCGCCAGCGCCTCCTCGACCGAAAGGCCGCCTGCGTACACCAAAGACCCCATCATGTCGGGCTGGTAGCGCACGCCCTCCTCGTTGGTGAAAGCGCCGATAGTGATGGAACGCCCCGGTTTCATGTCCGCCTGGCGGAAGGCTCGGGCGACCGCCAAGCCAGCCAGAACCCCGTAGCAGCCATCCAGTGCACCGGCGTTCTTTACCGTATCGATGTGCGACCCGATCATCAGCGGCGCCTGGCTGCCATCGTCGCCCTCCGAGCGCAGCGTCCCGAAAACATTGCCGATGCGGTCGATGCGGACATCGAGTTCGAGCTCATGCATCCATTGCACCACGAGGTCACGGCCGGCTTTCTCGTCATCCGTCAACGCAATCCGCGTGCGCCCACCGGCCACTTGATCGGCTCCTACTTCACCTAATTCACGCAACTGTTCCAGCAGCTTCGTTCCGTCCACCCTGAGGTCGGCATTTCCTTCCCTGCGGCTCATCATCGGTCGTCTCCTTGTGATAGTTGTGTGATCAACGGTCGCCCACTCGAATGCCATTCAGGGCACCTCTTGTTGTCCTGCCAATGGCGTAATAATATTTCGCAACATGCGGGTTTTTTTCGCTTTTATGCTGAGCGCAGCGCAAATTTATTCCGACTTTCGACAGGCAACCACAAAGGCTTTTCACCCATGACCACAACCCTGGATGTCTACGATCGAAAGCTGGTGGCCGAGGTACAACGAGACGCCCGCCTGCCTCAAAGTGAATTAGGCGCCCGTGTGCACCTTTCGACGGCGGCGGTGAACCGGCGCTTGAAGCGTTTGGCCGATGAAGGGGTGATCGAGAAGTACACCGCGGTGGTGTCGCCGGAAGCCTTGGGCTATTCCCTGACCATCGTGGCGCAAGTGGAGGTGGAGAGCGAACAGATCGATCGTCTCGATGAAATGAAGCGTAGCTTCCAAGCCTGCCCGCTGGTGCAGCAGTGCTATTACGTGACGGGCGAATGCGACTTCGTTCTCATCATCACCGTACGCAACATGGAGCAGTACACCGAGCTGACACGGCAGCTCTTCTTCCAGAACAACAACGTCAAACGGTTCAAGACGCTAGTGGCCATGAGCCGCGTCAAGGTGGGCCTGGATGTGCCCGTGGATGCGGGACAGTGGGAGCAAGCCTTTCCGGAAAAAGCGCCAGTGTGATGTTTATGCGGTGCTCCTGAGCCGGAGCCCGTGATCGACGGCGGCCGCTTCATTTCAAGGGTAACAGCCCGGTCAGTACCGTCTTTCCGGGCCAGATGGCATTGTCAAAACCAAGTTATCCCTGGCAAAGCCGGCGGGCACGCTAATAACAAGCTGCCCCGCTGTTCTGGCAGGTCACGCCCCCAAGAAACGTTTCCCTACGCGCAACGTTCGCCCGAACCGATAGAAGCCCGAGTATGCGGGGCAAAGAGCTGATCGCATCAATTTAACACCGCTGCAAACACTTACGTCTGACCAACCATCGACCTTTCACTAAAGAGATCCCGCTGGCGATCTTCCCAATCGGCTATCCAACCAGCAATCTCTGCTGCTAGCATCGGTTTGGCAATAAAATATCCCTGAGCCAAGTCGCAACCGGAAGCACGCACAAATTCCCAATCCTCCCGATCTTCTACCCCTTCCGCCACTGTCTTCATACCCAGTTGCCGTGCCAGTTCAAGGCTTGCCATATAGATAGCACTCAGCGAGGTATCCCTGGAGGCTCCGTGGACGAAAGTTTGATTGATCTTGATTTCATCGAATGGAATGTTACGCAGTTGGGTAAGTGAAGCATGACAACTGCCGAAGTCATCGATGGAAAGGAAGATGCGCTTCAGGCGCAGCCTCGCCAGAATATCGAGGGATGGTAACGAATTGTTTATCAAGCCGTTCTCGGGTACCTCCAATATCACGGTGGACCGGGGAAGACCGGATTTTTCCACCATTCGCGCCACATAATCAGGCAAATCCAAAGAATTAAGGTGCTCGATTGGAATATTGATGGCCACCTGCAGAGGCAGCCCCTTATCGTGCCAAAGCTTGGCTTCATGGAGTGCGCTCGCCAACACGGTCTTGGTCAGGTCATCGATCAGTTCATGCTCTTCAGCCGTGCGAATGAACTGAGCGGGCAACAATAAGCCATCATCGGGATGTTGCCAGCGAACCAATGCTTCAATTCCCGTCACTGCCCCTGTCGCGACATCCACCTTTGGCTGGTAATAATTGACTAGATGCCCATTGGAAATGGCCCAGAGCAACTCATCGGCGGGGTAAGTTTTCTGCTTGGCCTGAACCGGTGTGACAATGCGCGAAGCCTGGGTTTGCAGCAACTGCCCAAGCACTTCGGACGCTACCGGTTTCTGCAAAACGCCAAGAACCTTCAGATGCTGCGCCTTGGCCAACATTCTTGCCGTTTGCAAGACCCGCCCATCCTCGCCGCTAATCAGTATCAAACCACCTGAATATCCAATTCGCCCCAAATGGCGCACGAACTCCACGCCGTCCATTTCGGGCATTTGCAGATCACAACAGATCAGATCGAACTCCTGAAGGCCGTTTTCGAGTAGGGACAGGGCCTGATGACCGCTCTCGCAAAGAGTCATCTTGTCGTAGCCAAGGAGGTTGAATTGGCGAGACAGGAGCTTGAGTGCGAATGGCTCGTCATCAACAAGCAGAATATTCATCTGGTTCTCTCTGTAAATTGAGATGGTGAAATATTGGCTGACCAAGCGCAGCAAGAAAGAATCTTTCCCTTGGTCCTCCAATGCTCTCTATGGCACTCTTGGGGCATGTAACCCCAGCACGCTGGAAACCTTGGCCATCAGCTTGCTGCGATCAAAAGGTTTCACTATGAAATCACGAGCACCCGCTTTCAGGCTTTCAATAACGACCACACCTTCAGATCGACCAGTCAGCATGACCACGGGTATGTTGGCAAGACCGGGAACCGCTTTTATTTTCCGCAAAGTTTCAATGCCGTCCAGATCGGGCATCATTACATCCATCAGAATCAGGTCAGGCAATGTTATTCGCAATATAGAAAGAGCCTCAAGCCCACTGGACGCATAAATCAATTGATAATGCTCCTCGTGGAGGATCCGACCAACCATCTTGCGCAGAAATTCATCATCGTCGACAACAAGTATTGTGGGCCGAGAAGAGAACGTGGTCTTGCCGGAGTTATGTGGCAATTCGGATGGAAATATATGTTGCAATCTATCCAACAACTCTTTGAGTGGCTGGAGCGTCTCTTGCCTGATTTGCGCAAATTCATGCCGCAATGCGGCAAGCTCCTGGCCATCGATTGCATTGTGCCCACCGGCTGGTGCAAGTCGCTGTGAAAAACGGTCCAGCACCGAACCAAGTCCCTGTTCTGCCTGGCTAAGCGCACGAGCGGCCATAGTGATATGCGTGTTGTAATCGGCCCTATTCTGTTCTGGCCGGCTCTGTCGCTGCGAGAGGTGGCTGCCCTCTATTTCGATTTCCGATTTCGTTGAGGAGGGGCGAATTTCACGTGCTGCAAACCCTCGTAGAGCGTTATGAACGGACATCTTCAGACGAGGTGCATCGAGAGTCATCGGCCAGAAAAGAACATAATCTTCGAATATTCCTTCTCGGCACATGGCATAGGCACGCTGTACCTCATCTTTGTGACAGAGAACAATGGCCTGGTGACGCGGCCAGACACTCTTGTCATTGAGATGAAGCAGGTCGAGACAATGTCGTCCAGACACCTCTATGTCATTAAATGCAAAGACTAACACATCAGGAACATACTGTTCTACCGCATCATCTATCTTATCCGGGTTACCAGAAATGAAAACACGATCAAACTCCGTGATCAGCAAATTTCTCACAAGATGAGCATCGACACTATTTTCAGAAACAATCAGAACAGTCGCCTGCCGTGGAGAAGAATGACTCACGATCGCTCCTTCTATTTCATAACCTGGTGGACAACAAATCCGGAACACGCTCTTGCCACTCTTCCAGCCACCCCGGCAACTCATCAAAATGCATCGGTCTGGAAATAAAATAGCCTTGCGCGAGTTTACACCCGGTATGACGAAGGAAATCCCAGTCCTGACGGTCTTCTACCCCTTCGGCAACCGCATCGATGTCGAGTTGCTTTGCCAGCCCGAGGCTAGTATCGTACAACGCCCGCAAAGTTTTATTCGTCCAGGCCCGGTGAACAAAACTCTGATCTATTTTGAGTTCATCGAAAGGGATATCGCGCAATTGAGCAAGAGTGGAATATCCTGTCCCAAAATCATCGATCGACAAACCAAACCGCATCAAACTCAGGCGTGCCAACGAATCCAGCACAAACCGAATGTCCGATATCTGGCGGCTTTCTGTAATCTCCAGCACGATATCCGCAGGCGCTATTCCGACTGTTGAAGCCAAGTCCATCACAAAATCGGGAAAATCCAGCGAGGCAAGACAGTCCATGGAGACATTGACAGCAACCCGAAATCCGAGTCCAGCCCTCCTCCAGGATTTGGTCTGCCGGAATGCGTTGGCAAGTACATTGCGAGTAAGCTCATCGATCAGGCCATGCTTTTCGGCTAAACGGATGAACCGGTCGGGATACACCAAACCATCATCGGAATGTTCCCAGCGGACCAAGGTTTCCACGCCCACCACCTGCCCGGTTGCCACAGCAACTTTTGGCTGATAGTGATTCACCAGCTTGCTGTCATTAATCGCCAAGGCCAAGTCTTCGGCATGATAAGTTTTTGCTGCCTTCGGTAAATGGGCAGGCTGGAGTTGTATCCACTGTGAAATCAGGGTGGCGAGTGCATCGGGGCTCACCGGCTTCCCCAGACTTCCAAGGAGCGTGATGCGATGAGCCCGCACCAGCTTTTCGACTGTTTGTAATAATCGATCATCCTCGCCACTCACCAGGATGAGGCCGCCTTGGTATTGGCGGTCAACCAACTGGCGGACAAACTGAACTCCATCCATTGTCGGCATGTTCAGATCACAGAGGATGAGGTCGGAAACCATTTCTTGTGCATCCAGCGCAGCCAGCGCCGCTTGCCCACTGTCACACAGGGTCACCTGATGCAGCCCCAGATTCCCTAGTATCCGGGCAAGCAGTTTGAGCATGAAGGGCTCATCATCGAGCACCATGACTCTGACATGAGACAGGTCTATCATCATTTTCCTTTTTGCGACAGGCCGGCTATGGCGTCAGGTAAGAATCCAAATAGGCGTCGACGCAAGCCATCTCCGTCTCAATACGAGCCAGCAACGCGGACGAAGCTTTGACTTCATCCGTCCTGGCCGCCTCTTCGAGTTCGGCGCATAAATCCCCCAGAGCCAGTGCCCCCACTGAACGGGAAGAGGATTTGAGCCGGTGGGCCACAGCCCCCGCTTTGACGATATCTCCGGAATGATAGGCACTCTGCAATTCGAGCAACGCTTTTGCCGCACTGTTTCTGAAATCCAGCAAGAAGTCGCGGATTACAGAAGGATCATCTCCAACCAGCGCTGCCAGCACACTGACATCCACAGGGTTTGATGACTCCTCCACACCAACGGGTGTAATCATGGGTGTTGTCCTGGATTCGGCCGGTTGCGATAGCCATTTCGTCAGCATGTCTTGTAGAGAGGAAAGCTGTGTCGGTTTGCTCAGATAGTCATTCATTCCGGCCTCTTGGCAACGTTGAGCCTCGCCCTGTGTCAGGCGACATCGTAAATTGACCCCCTAGCGACACGAAGAACTGACCCCCTTGTTTGCAAGGAGGCAGTCGTTGGAAACGCAGTATTCAGCGAGTCATCCTGTACCCCGTGAGGTTTGTGGAGTACGGGAGATGTTGGAGCCGGAAGCAGTAACGGCAATCGTTCGACTGGGGCAATCCGGCTGGGGGGCGAAGCGGATTGCCAAGACGCTGGGAATCGCCCGAAATACCGTGCGGCACTATTTGCGTGCCGGCGGCCCGGTGCCATACCAGCAGCCGCAACGCAGCGGCGTGCTCACCGGGCACGAGGCCTGGCTACGTGAGCAGTTTCTAACGCACAAGGGCAACTGCGACGTGGTGCGTCAGCTACTGGCTAAGGAACACGGTATTGCCACCAGCCTGCGCACCGTTGAACGCGCCTGCCGGCCATATCGGCAGGAGCTTGAAGCCAGCCGGCGAGCGACGATCCGGTTCGAGACTGCTCCTGGCGAGCAGATGCAGATCGACTTCGGCCAAGTGCGCATCCAGATCGGTGGCGAACTGGTGCGTGTGTACCTGTTCGTGGCGACGCTTGGCTACTCGCGCCGTGGCTTTGTTTGCCCATTCCGTCACGAACGGCAGAGTGCTTGGTTTGGCGGTATCGAAGCGGCGTTCGAGCACTTCGGTGGACGGGTGCAGACTCTGCTGATCGATAACGCCAAGGCCCTCGTGGTCGAGCACGACATGCAGACCCGGCAGGTCCGCTTCAACAGCCGCTTCGAGGCGTTCTGCCGGCATTGGGATGTGCGCGTGAAGGCCTGCGCGCCGTTCCGTGCGCGCACCAAGGGCAAGACCGAGAACGGCGTTGGCTATGTGAAGAAGAATGCTATCGCCGGTTACACATTCGAGAGCTGGGCCGCATTGGAGGCTCACTTGACCCGCTGGCAGCGGGAGGTGGCCGATACCCGCATCCACGGGACGACCGGCATGGCGCCCAAGGAGCGGTTCGACGGCGAACGTCCGCATCTGCGTCCTGTTGCCGGCATAGTGCCGTTCCTGCAAGTGCGGGAGCTGATCCGTCGCGTCAATGCCGAAGGCTGTGTCGAGCTCGATACTAATGCCTACAGCGTGCCCTGGCGGCTGATCGGCGAGATGGTCACGGTCGCTGTACGAGCAGGCACGGTGACGGTCCATTACGCCGGCCAGGAAGTAGCGCATCACGCCGAGTTGGCCGGCAGTCGCGGACGGCAAATTGACCGCGCCCATCTGCTTGGGGTCGTGCCGCCGCTATCCGAGCCGGTCCCGCCACACGGCGGCGCTTTGCTGCGCCCGCTGGCAGAGTATGAGGAATTGGTCGGAGGGGGCTGGTGATGATCGAACCCGACCGACTGGAAGAACTGTTGACCCGGCTGCACTTGACGGCGATCCGGGATCAGCTGGATAGCCTGCTGGACGAAGCGAGCCGTGCCCAAATGACACTGCGCGAAGCGCTGCTGTTCCTGGCCGAGCGAGAGGTGGCCCGGCGCGATACGCGACGCATCCAGATGGGGATGAAGCTGGCTCGATTCCCCTGTGTACGCACGCTGGAGGGCTTCGACTTCGATGCGCAGCCGTCGATTGATCCCGGCCAGGTCCGGGATTTGGCCACCGGGCGCTGGATTGGCCACGGTCAAGCGTTGTTGCTGCTGGGACCGCCCGGAGTCGGCAAGACGCATTTGGCGGTAGCACTCGGGCGTGAGGCGGTAGAGCGGGGTTACACGGTGCTGTTCAGTTCTGCTGCGTCTCTGATGGCTGACTGACGAAGGCGCATGCCGATGGGCGCTTGGAGGAGAAGCTGTTGCAGCTATCGAAACCCAAGCTGCTGATCGTCGATGAATTGGGCTACCTGCCGCTGGAACCGGCGGCAGCGCACCTGTTCTTCCAGCTGGTCTCGCGGCGCTATGAGCGGGCAAGCCTACTGATCACCAGCAACCGCCCGGTGGGGGAATGGGGCCAAGTGTTTGGTGACGCAGTGGCGGCAACGGCCATCCTGGATCGGCTGCTGCATCACAGCCAGGTGGTCACGATCCGGGGAGATAGTTACCGGCTACGCGACAAACGACGGAGCGGCCTGCTGCAGAAGGCGACGGCCGAACCGATTACATCAACTAGTTGATTAACCCTGGGGGTCAATTCCAGATGTCGCCAGGGGGTCAAATCCTCGTGTCGCTTGACACCCTGTCTGGTATTCGCCGTCAGGGCGATGATGGGAATAGGCCGGGCTCCTTGTTCCATACGCCGGATTGTCGCGGTAAGTTGATAACCATCCATTTCCGGCATGTGCAAATCGGTCAAGAGCAGCGCATAGTCACCACTTTGCCAACGCTCCAATGCGGCACGCCCATTGCCGGCGACATCGGCGGTATAGCCGAGCAAGGCGAGCTGATGCAGGATCACTTTCTGGTTGGTCTCGTTATCCTCGGCGACCAGGATCAAGCGCCCATGCCGGCGCGCCTCCTCCCTGGACGCCAACCTCGGCGCCACCTTGGGCTGGACGAAAGAAGAAGGCGCAGACACATCCTGCCCGCCTCGTCCGGCGGCCAGCGCCACCGCGCTCAAAAAGGTTCGGCGGGTGAGCACGTTGCCGTCCACGGTAACCAGATCGGCGGCCTCAGCCCGTGGACGCCGTCTCCGGCCACGTTCGATGACAACGAAACGGACATCGAGCCCCGGCTTGGTGCCGCCGCTCGCGCGCAACCGGTCAAGCGCTAGTGGTTCGTTCCCGGCATCGATGACCCAGATCGATGGACCGGACGTCCACGCTTCGAATGCCAGCTTTGAACTGGGAAGGTCAGGCGCGCACGTGACAATGGCACCGGCCGATTCCAGATAGACAGCCAGATCACCGGCCAACCCCTCGCCCCCACCGATGACGAGACAGGGCAAACCAATGAAGCATTCGTCCTCGTTCTTGTCTTTGGATTCATCCTGGCCAAGCGCAAAAGGAAGGCGCACAGTAAACAGCGAACCCTTGTCGACTTCGCTTTCGACCGCTATCTGCCCGCCCATCAACTGAACCAGCTGATAGCAGATGGCCAATCCAAGCCCCGTACCGCCGAAGCGCCGGGTGGTGGAAGCATCGGCTTGAGAGAAGGCGTGGAAGAGACGCGCCTGGGCTGTTTCATCCATGCCGATGCCGTTGTCGGCGACGCGAATTTCCACCTCCACCTGATCGCGGCCGCTTGCTACCAGCACTGCCCGGACCGACACCTTTCCGGCCCTCTCCAGGCCCGTCGAGAACTTGATCGCATTATTGGCCAAATTGATCAGCACTTGGCGCAGGCGAAGAGGGTCACCCAGAACATGTTCCGGCAGTCCCGGATCGGTAAACAGGGTCAGCTCGATGCCGGCTTTGTCTGCGAGGTGATCAAGCAAGGAACAGACATCGTCCACCACGTTGGCAATGGTCATGGGAACGGTCTCGAGTTCCAGCTTGCCTGCCTCGATCTTGGAAAAATCGAGGATGTCTTCGATGATGCCGAGCAGGGAAAATGCCGAGTCGCGGATGAGCTCGACCATCTCCTGCTGCTGCCCCTTCAGGTTGGTCTGCTGCAAGACATCTATCATCCCGATCACGCCATTCATGGGAGTTCGGATCTCGTGGCTCATCATGGCCAGGAAAGCGGACTTGGCCTGATTGGCCTGCTCGGCCTCTTGGCGCGCGCGCTCCAGGTCCGCAGTGCGGCTGGTAACCTTGCCTTCCAATTCCTCGTTGAGCCGGCGAAGTTTTACTTCGTCATCCTTCCGCTGCGTAATATCCCGCGATAAAACGATGAAGCATCTTGGCGCCCCCGCTGCCACCTCTTTGCGAGCAACCGACAGCTCAAACCAGCGGTGCCCCCGAGGCAGCGACAACTGGATTTCGCGGCCCTGTGACAACCCCTTGGCGCCGGCTTCCTGCAAGGCGACCAATACCTCCTGCGCCGCATCCGGAGGCAACACATCGAAAACCGAACGCCCTAAAAATCTCGCCTGTGCGGCGCTCAGTAGCTCTTTCTTGCCGGCCCATACACTTTGGCACACCCCATTCTCATCCAGTACGACGAGCAAGTCGGGGATGGCCATCAAGGTCGCTTTCAACTGGCGCGCCAGATTGTGACTGGCCTGTTCTGCCTGCTTGCGCGAAGTGATGTCTTCATGTGCCAGCACGACACGGACCGGCCCATCCCCCGGAAAACGCGTGATCCAGCACTGGAACCACAATGGCTGCGATGATGTATGACAGACATATTCGAAACAGCTCTCCATGCGCGCACAGGAGATGACATCCCGGATAAGCGCTGCGATGGAGGAGCCCTCGGCTCCTGCCTGCTCGCAAGCCGTGAAATAGTTCTCTCCTTCGCCAACCCGAATGGCGTTTGTACCTTTTTGTGCGGCAAACACTCGCCAAGCCCGGTTAGTGGCGAGCACGCACCCATCACCGTCTATCACGGCGATATGAGCAGAGAGGGCATCCAGGACAGCCCCTCTGAAGTGCTCGCTCTCACTTAATGCCGCCGTGCGCAGGGCCACCATGGCTTCAAGATGCGTGTTCAGCTCTTTCAACTGATCCTGGCTGGCCTGCAAGGCGATCTCCGCCAACTTCCTGTCATGGATGTCTGCGTATATGCCGGACATGTTGAGAGGCCGGCCATCCTCGTCTCGCACCGTGACACTGCCGTGATCCAGAATCCAGCGCCATTCGCCGGATTTGGTTCGCATCCGATATTCGGCCGAGTAACTGTCGACTCGCCC
Organism: Pseudogulbenkiania sp. MAI-1; assembly: GCF_000527175.1. Classification (NCBI taxonomy): domain Bacteria; kingdom Pseudomonadati; phylum Pseudomonadota; class Betaproteobacteria; order Neisseriales; family Chromobacteriaceae; genus Pseudogulbenkiania; species Pseudogulbenkiania sp. MAI-1. The sequence continues at coordinate 2,504,998 of NZ_AZUR01000001.1, forward strand.
AGCCAAGTAATCGCTCAATTGCGCTTCTACACGCTCCCGATCTTCTGGATGAACCATTTGAAGCCACTCATCATAGCGGCCTGTCAGTTCACCCGGCTCGTAGCCCAGCATCGTATACCGGCGATCGCTGTAAACGCTCATGTTCGTGCGCAGATCCCAGTCCCAATAGCCTTGCTGACTGGCCTCCATCACCCTCTGCAGCAAGGCCTCGTTGGCACGCAACTGTGCGCGGCCTTCGTTGACCTTCCGGGCAATGCGCACGTTCTGTCCAGCGGCCACCAATACAAAGGTCAGCACGAACAGCGTGACAAACACGCTACCTGCCAAGTACAGCATCGCCGGCACCGACTGTCCCAGCCGCCATGGGGCGAGGGACCACACTTCGAGCAGCAGGTACCGTCCACCCAGGCCACTGATGATGCTGGTCCTGTTCGCCGGCATGGCTCGCAAGGCAGGCGGTCTATTGTCGAACAGAGGGAGTGACGTACTTGAGCCTTCGAGATGGGACAATCGATACGCCACTGCCCCGCGAGCCGCATGCTCGTCCAGGCCCGCGAAAATTTCCTTAAAATAGAAAACACCGACGACAAATCCCTTGAGGGCTGCACGCCTGGCTTCTACCCCAGCCGTCCGGGCATCGAATCCCTGCCGGTAGATCGGCACGAACAACCGCCAGTCGTCTTGCCGACCCACGTCCTTTGAGTCATAAAACGCTTCACGGTCGGCCAGCGTTATCGTAGCCCCGTCCATCGCGCGCTTCATTGCTGCCAGGCTACTAGCTTCCACCCCGACATCCAGTCCAAAGGCTTCCGACCTGCCCGATGACGTGGCAATAAACAGGAAAGGGAAATACTCGCTGCGCTCTCCGGCCGGCTGCAAGCGCCCATAGCGATCCCGCTGCCTGAAAACGAAATCGTCAAGGCCGGCGCTTCGTGCTTCTTTTTCCACGGTTAGCCGGTTTGCCTGCGGCACCCTCGGCACCCACACCAGGGCATGAAGTCCATCAAACAGGTTCAGGGACCGTCGGCTAAACCGCTCGAACTCCTCCCGGCTTACTTCTCCCCTGGTATTGAACAGGTCACTCATGGCCAGGACCGGCTGCAGCTGTTGTGCAGTGCGAGCCGTCAAATAATCACGTGCGTCCTCGCTCGTGGCGCTGAGCAGCGCATTCCACGTTGCACGTTCGGCGTGCCCGAGCCAGACATAACCGGCCAATGCCAGCGCGCAAGTGACAAAGGGTGGCACGGCAAGCTGCAGCATGCTGCTACGCCATTGCTGGCGAACCTCAGGCAATAGCGGCAAGAAGAGTGGGAAGACGAGGAGTACGCCGAGGCTATCGCCCGCCCACCAGGTGCCCCAGGTTGCCAGCAGGGCCTCGGATGGCAGTTGCGCAAACCTATGCAAGGCCGCTATGCCAATCGTGGCAGATATCAGGCAAGCCAACGGTCCACCCAGGAGCAAACTGAAGAGCACATTGCGCTCCTCTTGCTGCGGTTCAGCGTAATTGGCTACCGGCCGCAGCCATCGAGCCCCGACAACAGCCTGTAGTGCTGCCCCCGTGGCCAATGCTGCCGACAAAGCCATCACGGACAGAGAGGTGCTACTTCCTTGTAGGAGACCTCTGCTAAGCTGGTCTGAAACGAAAGCCCCCAGCCACACCGCCGGCCAGCAGCGACCTCCCCATGCCAGCAGCCCGCACAGGGCCACACCTGCGGCTGGCCATAGCGGTGTGGCATAAGAAGTTGGAGCCAGATACAGGCTGAGCTGCGCGCTGCCGAGATAGGCCAACGCCAACAACGACAATTGCAACCAGCGCGAGAGAGGCTGCGTCACCGGACCTGGTAGCGCCGATGAGTCGTCTTGGTTCTCACGAACCTTGAAATGCAAGGATGAAGTCATAGCAGACTCGAGAAATGAACCCTTTGTTCTTATGTCAATGTAAACCACACAACATGAAGTGGCTGGGTTGTTCCTGCCAGGCGAACGAGTCTCAAGCGCCCTTCAAGCATCTATCGGCAGTCCTTCGGCGTGTTCCTGACAAAAGAAGCAAAAGCATGCCGGGCACAGTCACAAGGCCAACAGATAAATGCGTTTGTCATTATTTTTTGCCATGTTCAACAGATTAATCATGCAACATCGTGCAGCAATCCCCCGATCGCCACGCTCATTGCAGCTACCATCGTGAGCATGGCCTGGCTGGAATATTCTTTTAAAATTTGACCGGAGCCAGTATCCCGCAGCCTGACAACGACTTGATTCGGATAGCGCTGCACTTCGAATACCAGGTCGACCGAATGCCTTCTCAACAAATCGTTGGCCAATGAGATGGAAGCATCGAGATGTCCTTCGGTGACCACCGTTTCGGGTGACACCAGCTCGTTGCCCCCCCCAGCGTGATGCTCCATCGAAGAAGTTGTCATGGCCATGCGGTCACTTGTTTTGAGTGCCATGACGGACAATGATGCGGCGGCTAGCAGAGTAGGCGAGTTGATTGTCAGTGCTTCCATTGCCGATCCTTCATTACCGGTCACTGAGTCGCCTCACATGCACATCAAGTGACAGGATCAGTAGACTTGCAAACCATTCGGCCGACCAAACGTTGTCCGCATCGGGGATGCTTCAACATCGTCCTCCGCGGCGATCTATGCTCAGAACCCGGCATCGCATGCCATTTGGGCAAACCATGGAAAAGCATAAGTTGTAATGCCGGTAAAGAAAATTCGTTAATTCCCATAGATGACTAAGTAAAATTACTTATCTGAGGATAACGACGACAAGAAACCTCATTGATTTCGTTGCATTTGAGTAGACTGATGAATAAGAATTCGATGTTCTACAGCACATCTCCACTTAAGACACCCAGGGATGCAAGCAAAAGGAGGAATAATGCAATATGGACAGACTGTCTTTGTCGTCGATGACGATGATTTTTTCAGAAATGCCTTACAAAGAATCTTCCGCTCGGCCGGCTTCCAGGTAGAGACTTTTGCCAGTGCCGAGCTCTTTCTGGAGGGCTACAAGCCCTGCGAGGAATCCTGTCTCATCCTCGACTTACGCATGCCTGAGGTGGGCGGCCTCGAATTGCTGAAGTGCTTGCAGCAGCGGCAAATCGATCTGCCAGTCATCGTCTATACTGGCAACGCAGATGTTCAAGTGGCTGTTCGCGCCATGCAGGAAGGGGCTTTCACCCTCATAGAGAAGCCGTTGAGCAGCGAACTTCTGATCGAGCAAGCCCGTGCAGCTATCACCAGCTCCCGTTTCAAACGTGCACGCCAAGCCAAGGTAGCCAAGGCGCGGGAAAGCCTTGCTTTGCTTACTGAGCGCGAAACACAAGTGGCAAAATGTCTCGCTGAAGGGCTTTCAGCAGCGGAAACGGCAAGCTGTCTGGGGATCAGCGCACGAACAGTAGAAGTCCACCGGGCCAATCTTTTTCGCAAACTACAGATAAAGTCCAGCGCTGTTCTCGCCCAACTGGTACTTTTAGCAGAACAGAACGACATCGCTGCAGACAACTTTGTTGATAAAGCAAGCCATCTAAACAAGCTGTTGAAATAAAGCGTATTTCTATCCCGCCCCCGGGAGCTGGCCAAGGCCCCTGCCTCTGTCCAAAACGGCGCGGGAATAGGCCCGCGCTGTTTTGGGGCGTGTCCGAATTTTTGTGTAAACGGGTCTTCGTTTAACTTAAGGACGGTTCGTTCTTCGAACTCAATAAAGAGGATCAGGCATGGTTACCGGCTGGCGCTCGGTGGCATTTACCGCTGCCTGTGCTGCCGCCTGGTCGCGCATCAACTGCCGGATGAGGGGTTGCTGCTTATCGCTGTGCCCCCACTGGTCGAAATACACCAACTCTTCAATGGGCAGACGTGGCAGCCAACCCGCGGCCTCGAGTTCCGGCTTGCTGTAGAAGTGGCTGACATAGCCGACGCAAAGATAAGCAATCGGGGTGATGCCCTTGGGAATGCCGAGAGCCGCCTGCAATGCAGCCTGGTTGAAAATGCTCACCCACCCCACGCCCAATCCCTCGGCGCGCGCCGCCAGCCAGAGGTTCTGCACGGCGCAGACGCTGCTGTAGAGATCCATGGTCATCATGTGTGTGCGGCCCACCACTACCGGGCCGGTGCGCTTGCGGTCGCAGGTGATGCAGATGCCGACGGGCGACTCCAGGATGCCTTCGAGCTTGAGCTTCTTGTAGGTGGCTCGCTTGTCATCTTCGAACATCTCCGCCGCTTCGGCGTGAGCTTCGGCAAAGGCGGCGTGCACCCTGCGCTTGACCTCATCCGACCGCACCACCAGAAAATTCCACGGTTGCATGAATCCGACGGAAGGCGCGTAGTGTGCCGCGGTGATGATACGGCTCAACACTTCGTCCGGCACGGCCTTGGGCAGAAACTGGCCACGCACGTCGCGGCGCGAAAAGATGGTTTGATAGACGGCTGCACGATCATCGGCAGTGAAGGCGTGAATGTCCTGACTGGCTTGTTCCATTTTCATAGCAATTCCCCTTGCGTGAAAAGATGGCGCCTTGCCTGGCCTTGCAATGCGCGAATTTTTCAGGCCGGTCTTCTGACTCGGATTCAACTGCTGCCAGCGCCTTCCCGGCGTTCACCAGTGGCTTGTTGCTGGAGCATCCTCCATACAGCGTTGGGCACGTGGCGGCATTGCACCGCCTTCCCGATTCTCCCCGCGCCTTGCGGCGCCGGGCACCTGAAAGCGCCGATGATCAGCGAGAGCTGATGGCATTGTCAAAATTAAGTTACCGCACCGCAGCCTTGACCCATTTCCCAACGCCATTGCCTCAAGCGCCAGCCGCTCCCCTCGATGGCCAGCGCCCCGATATAGCCCGGAGCTGGCAATAGCGTATAGAGCGACCAAGGCCTTGCCGGCGCGCTATCGTCCGAAGCGATATAAAGCTCGGCAGGAGGCTGCGCCGGATCGGTCGTCAACGGCACGGAAAAACCATCCAACGGCTGGGTGAGGCCGTCGCCGCAGGCTTTCAGGCAAGCCTCCTTCTTTGTCCAGCACGCGAGAAAGGCGTCGGCGTAAAGCGGATCCGGGAGCCCACTCAATTGGTCGACTTCAGCCGCCGAGAAGAAGAGTTGTGCGATGTCCGCGTAATCGGATTGCGCCCGGAGGTATTCGACATCGACGCCGATGTTGGCGCCGGCGGCGATGGCGATCAGGGCAAGGCCGGCCGAGTGGGAGAGATTGAAGGTAAGCCGGCCGCCCCACTCCGGCCCGAGGTCGGGCTTGCCGCAGGCGTTGTACACATAGCCGATTCGGTCAGGCGGGACCTGAAGATAGCGTCCCAGGAGTTCACGCAGCACGCCATGCGCGGCAACAAAACGCCGTTGATCGCGCGGGAAGCGAAAACGTGCGCTTCGCTTGCGCTCCTCGACAGAGAGCGTCGCGTAGAGGTGCGCCGACGTTCCGGGCGGAACATCCAGGTCGGCGCACCAGACATGCACTTCGTGGGGCGGTGGGGGAAACATTCCGGACTCCGGCGTCGGGCCGCCGCCCGCTACAGCCGCTCCAGCAGGATCTGGGCGATCTCCATGCCGATGCGAGCCTGGGCTTCCTGTGTCGAGCCCCCCACGTGGGGCGTGCAGACGACACGGGGATGACGGGTGAGCCGCATGTCGGTGGGCGGCTCCTCGGCGAAGACGTCGAGGGCGGCCCCGCGGACCTTGCCCGATTCGAGGGCGTCGAGGAGCGCCTCCTCGTCCACCACGCCGCCGCGCGCGCAATTGATCAGCAGCACGCCGTCCTTCATCAGCGCGATTTCCTCCCAGCCGATCGCTGCGCGACCGTCCGCACTTGGCGGGGTGTGAATCGAAACGAAGTCGGCCCGGGGCAGGAGCGCCTCGAGGGAGAGCAGTTCGAGTCCCTCGAAGCAGCCCGCCGGTTCGGGGGCCTTGTCGGCGCCGACGACGGTCATGCCGAGGGCCGAGGCGCAGCGCCCCAAGGTTCCCCCGATCCGGCCCACCCCGATGATGCCGAGCGTCTTGCCCATGAGCTCGATCCCGTCGGAGAACTCCTTCTTCGACCATTTTCCCGACTTCAAGGCGGCGTCGGCCTGCGGAATGCGCCGCGCGAGGGCGAAAAGCAGGCCCATGGCCAGTTCGGCCACCGAGACGGTCGAGGCCTTGGGTGTATTGAGTACCGCGATCTTCCGGGACGCGGCAGCGGCAAGATCGATGTTGTCGGTGCCGACCCCGGCGCGGACGATCATCCGTAGCCGCCGTGCGGCCTCGATCTGCTGTGCGCCGAGCCGGGTAGCGGATCGGACGACGACGGCATCGTAATCGCCGATCTGATCCTCCAGCGCCGCAGACGAGATGCCAATCCACTCGTCCACCTGGAGCCCTCCCGCGCGCATCCGCTCGATGGCCACGGCAGGGATAGCGTCACAGACCAGGACGCGGGCCCGCTCCACCCTCGCCCCGGTGCCCGTGTCCGATCGTCCGCCCCGCCCCTCGACGGGCTCCCATATCGCCTGTTCGTCCTGCATGACGGTCTCGTATTTCCCTTCTGACATGACGAGCTCCTTTGCCTTGAGGGCGGTCAACCGCCCATCACCTCGATCGTCGGCGAGCAGTCCGCCACGTTCACCGCGTCGGCCATGCCGACCAATACCTCGCGCAGCCCCTCGAAGCTCTCACGGGCGTGCGCGGTGCGGATGTTGTCCACCAGCATCATGTCGCCGGCCTGCCACGGATCGCCAACGGTATTCGCCGTGTAGGTCTCGTTGATCAACTGCACGATGTCCGGGCCGATCGGGTCGCCGTTCCCAAAGAAGGTATTGAACGGCAACCCGTCCTCGCCGTAGACGTCCACGAGGTAGTCGCGCACCTCCGGGTCTATCGTCCACTGGTTGAGGAAGGCAACCTGGTTGAACCAGCAGCGCCGGCCGGTATGCGGATGCCGCACCACGGCGCTGCGGCGCTGCCAGGTGCGCAAGGCGCCGTCGGGCTGCCACTCGAACCGGATCGCCTTCGCCCGGCAGTAGCTCTCGACGGCGTGGCGGTCGTCGCTGCCGAAGGCCTCGGCGATCGTGGCCCCGATCTCGTCGTTGTAGTTGCGGATCAGCAGCCACCCTAGCCGCTCGAAGCGTTCGACCAGCTCGGCGGACAGCGCTTGCAGCACAGCCGTCTCGTCGGCCACCGGGGTCGCACCGCCGGCGGATGGCGCCGTGAGACAGGCGAACAGCATCAGGGAGGGGAATTCGAGCGCATAGCTGAGTTCGTGATGCATGCACATGGGCTGGCTGGGCGGCCACTTCGACGAGGAATAGAGGCCCTCGGCGTAGCGCTGCCGGGTGGCGAAGGCCTCCCGCTCGATCATCGGGCTGCCTAGCCGCCGAAAGACGGCTTCGATCCCGGCCACGTCGCGCAAGCCGAGGCCGCGCACGAGCAGCGCACCGTGTTCGACGACGGCGGCTCGCAGCGCGTCGCGGTGCTCGGCGACCCAGCGGCTGGCATCCCCGGCGGCGTCCACCCGCAACAGCGGCGGCTTGCCGGGGCGCACCTCCACATTGAGCGACGCGGTCGGCGGTGAAGACAGTGAGGTCGCAAAGAGTGATGACATATTGTTTTATCTCCTTCAGTAACGACTGTCCGAAAGGCGAGCGTTCAGGAGCCGCTCGCGGCCCTATACGGCGCGCGTGTCGACGTGGCGGGCCAGGTCGGCGAGAACCGGGTGATCGGCCAGGTCCTTCACGGACACCGCACGGTTCAACTTGATCGCCAGCCTCAGCGCCGACAGCGAGGTGCCGCCGAGTTCGAAGAAATGCGCCCTCCGGCCGATCTGGTCCGGCGGGATGCCGAGAATCTCCGCCCAGGCGCCCGCCAGCCGTTGCTCGGTCGGCGTGCTAGCGCGCTCGTCATCGCGTTTGGCCATGTCGAGCTCTCCGGCGAGGGCGGCCAGGGCCTTCCGGTTGATCTTGCCGTTGTCCGTCAACGGCAGCGCTCTCTGCCAATGGAACGCCGACGGAACCATGTAGTGGGGCAGCGACTCACTGAGCTGCTCCTGCAGCGCGTCGGCATCGAGCGGCTGCTCGCCGGAATAGAAGGCCACCAGCTGTTTGCCGCGGTCGGCCCGCTCGGCGACCACGACCGCGCCGTCGCGCACGCCCGGCAAGCACAGCAGCCTGTTCTCGATCTCGCCCAGCTCGATCCGGAAGCCCCGGATCTTGACCTGGGAATCCCGGCGGCCGAGGAACTCCAGCTTGCCTTCGGGCAGCCAGCGGCCAAAGTCGCCGCTGCGGTACAGCCGCTGCCCCGGACGGTGCGGATCGGCCATGAAGGCGCGTTGCGTGCGCTCGGGATCGTTGACGTAGCCACGGCCGACGCAGATTCCGGAGAAGACGATCTCGCCGGGCGCGCCGAGCGGCACCGGCGACAGTTGCTCATCGACGACGTAGACATGCGCATTGTTGACCGCGCGGCCGAGCGGAACGCGCTCGCGGCTGGGCACGCCGTCCATGACCTCATGATTGGTGTCGTCGGAGGTCTCGGTCAGTCCATACACATTCACCAGCCTGATCCCGGGCAGGGCCGCGAACCAGCGCTGCGTCAGCTCCTTCTTCAGCGCCTCGCCGGTGACCGCCACGTAGCGCAGGTCCGGCAGCTCGCGCGGCTGCTGCTCCAGATAGGTCAGGACGACTTCGAGGTAGGACGGCACGACCTGCAGCACGTTGACCCTGGCGTCGACGATCTTGTCGACAAAGCGCTTGGCGTCCAGGATCACCTCCTGCTCGACCAGCAGGGTCCGTCCGCCGACCAGCAGCGCGGACACCAGTTGCCACAGCGAGATATCGAAGCACTGGGGCGCCGTCTGGGCCACCACGGTGCCTTCGCCTATCTTCAGGTCGTCGACCTTGGCGAACAGGTGGTTGACCATGCCCGCGTGCTCGCACATCGCCCCCTTCGGCTCGCCGGTCGAGCCGGAAGTGAAGTAGATGTAGGCGAGCTGGCCGGGCGCGACCTCGACGCCGAGATCGCCGTCGGGAAAGCCCTCTTCGCAGGCCACGTCAATGAACAGCCGCTGGATGCCAGACAGCGAGGCGAGCGCCTGATCAAGCATGGCGGTGCTGCCGCGTTCGGTCAGCACCAGCCGGCAGTCCGCCCGCGTGAGCGTCCGCGCGATGCGCTCGGCCGGGAAATGCGGCTCGATGGGCAAGTACGCCCCACCGGCCTTGAAGATCGCGAGCACGGCGGTCATCCAGTCCAGGTTGCGCTCGGTCACCACGGCGACGACGCCTTCGCGGCCCAGCCCATGCGCCAACAGCATCCGGGCCAGCTGGTTGGCGCGCGCGTTGAGCTGACGATACGTGAGCTGGCTGTCGCCGTGCACGGCCGCGACGGCGTCCGGGCGCGCCCGCACTTGCTCCTCGAACAGCTCGTGCACCCGCTGGTCCGGCAGCTTGCGTTGCGGCCCGGCGAGCCCGTACAACTGGAAATGCAGTTCGTCGGCGGACAGCAGACTCTGCCGGGCATGCTCGGCGTCCGGCCCGGCCACGATCGAGGCCAGCGCGGTGAGGTGATAGCCGGCGATCCTCGCGGCGCATTCGTCGTCCAGCACGTCCGTCCGGTAACGTAGCCGTAACACGCCCCCCTCGCCTTGCACGAAGGCGACCCGCAGCACGATGCCCTCGGCAAGGTCGCCGCCGCCATCCGTGGCCAGTTCGAACACGGTTTCGAACAAGGGCTCGGTGAGGCCGAGCTCATGCCTGAGATCGTCGACCGGAAAATCCCTGTGCAATTGCAGTTTCGACTCGGCACGCGCGGTGTGCAGCAGCACCTCGTGCCACGAGCCAGGTTCGATCGTGAGCCGCAACGGCAACGGCTGAGCGGCCTCTACGGCGTAGCCGGTGGTCACCTCGCGCTCGCCGGAGAGCGCGCCGAGCACCTTGGCGTGCGCGGTCAACAGCACCGAGCTGAGCGGCACCGACAGTTCATTCGCCAAGCGGCGCAGCGCCGCCATGAGTTCGTCGGGAATCGTCGCCTCGTGCTCACCGACGCTGGGCTCCGGATGAAGGGTCCAGCGCGGAAGCGCGGTGAATCCCCCGGCAAGCAGGACATCGCGCCAGAATTCCCTGCCGCGCCGGGTCGTGCTGCCACCTTTTTGCAATGCGGTATCGTTCATCTCAGATCTCCCTGGCCGGGTTCCCGCCCCAGCGCGCCCCGGGTGGAACCGTCTCTCCCTTCATGAGGAAGGAGTCCGCGGCAAGCGCCGAGCCGTCACCCATCGTCACGCCGTAGTGCACGAAGGCGCCGACCCCAAGCGTGCAGCCGGCGCCGAGCTCGGTATAACCAGACTTGTAGGTCCCGTCCTCCTGGGAGTCGCACTGGATCTTGCTGCGGTGATTGAGCACGCACTCATCCCCGACGGTAGTCAGGACCGGCTCGGAGATGTGGGTGCCGTCGTCGAACACCCGCTTGCCCATCCGGACACCGATCAGCCGCCAGAGCAGGCTCTTGAACGGCGTGCCGTCGAAGATGTGGAGGAAGTTGATTGGATGCAGCTTCCAGTTGCGCTCCACCCACCAGAAACCCGGATCGTAGATGGAGCAGATGGGCGGCGGCGGCGGGCCGAGCGCTTCGAAGGCGCGCTCCACCAGGGCGTAGTAGATCGCGGCGACAACCGCGCTGAGCGCGAACAGCATCGCCATGATCACGTGGGCAAACACGTCGTAGAACAGCGTGACGGCAGCCAGGTCGATGAGCACGATCAGGAAGACACCCAGCCAGCGCGTGCACAGGAAGATGCCGATGGTCCGCAGGTTGAACCGGTTCTTGGCGGCCAGGCCGCGACGCAACGCCTCGCCCGTCCGCAGATGGTCGAACCGGCTGTCGCGCTCGACGGAGCGCGGAATCTCGAACGGCGGCGAGCCCAGCAAGCCCACCCCTTCGCGCACCTTGCCATCGAGCGGCACCATCACCTTGATCGCGAGCAGGCAGTTCTCGCCCGTCCGCCCGCCCGCAGGATAGGTGACGTAGTTGCCGATGAAGTTGCGGGGCCCGATCGCCGTCCGGGACACCCGGAACGACGTGCTCGAGACCTCGTCGTTGATCAGGTACAGACCGTCGGCAACCATCGTTCCGCTGCCCACGGACGTGAGCAAGGGGTTGGTGGTAATCACCTCGCTGCCGAAATTCGACCCTGTCTGCACGACGGGAGACAGGTGATAGCCGATCCAGCTCAAGAAGTGGACGATGTAGGAGCTGTCGCCGAACAGCACCGGGAAGAACCTCAGCCTGCCCAGCCCCGCGATGACGCGATGCACCGCATAGTGGAAGCCATAGAGCGGATAGACCGTGTCCGGCTTGATGAACAGGTTCAAGACCCGAGGGACCGTGCCCACGACCAGCAGGCCAACCAGCAGCGCACCGAAGAAGAGGATGACCGAGAACACCAGTGACTCGACCAGGAGCCCCTGCATCGTCAAGGTCCCGGCCCGGGTTTGCAGACCCGGGACCAGCGTCTCGACCACCGATGCTACCGCGAGGAACAGCAGGCCGAGCCCCCCCTCCAGCAGCGGTGCGAGCACGAAGAAGATGCCAAGCAGGGCGGAGACGGCATAGACGGTACGGCGCAGCCTGCCACAGCGGGCCGGTGCCACTCGCACGTAGTTCGTCTCCGTGCGCTGCGCCGGCGATCCGTGCCAGCGTTCGCCGGCCGGCACCGACTGGCCACTGTGCAAGGACGAGGCGTAGCCGAGCTGCGCCCCGTCGCCCATCGCCGTGTCGATGTCGAGCACGGCCATTTCACCGACGAAGGCGTTCCGGCCGAGCGTCACCGGCCCGATCTCGATCCGGCCTGCTTGGGCGCGGTAGCCGAGGAACATCGCGTCCCGGCGGATCACCGTTCCTGCTCCTATCGTGAGCAGGTCGGTGCACACGGGGATGTGCCGCGAGAGGATCACGACCCCTGGCCCGATTTTCGCGCCCAGCACCCTCAGATAGTGGTTGTACAGGGGCGAGCCGACGCACAAATAGATGCCGGGGTTCGACCAGATCAGGGACTTGACGACCCAGAAGCGGACGTACCCAAGGCTCCAGAGCCGGATCTGCTGCGGCTTCCAGCGGCCGATCAACAGCCACTTCACCGCGATCGGAAGCACGCTCACGATGAGGAAAGCCACGCTGCCGAACAGGGCCAGGCGCAGCACCTTCTCGACGCCCACCGCGTCGGCCACCAGCCACTGATAGCCCTCGATGGCGGCGAGCACGCCGAGGTAGGAATACCCGAGATAGAACAGCGCTTGCAGCGCCCCGCACAGGAGATGTTCGTGCGCGCTGGTCGGCGTCGGCTGCTCCAACGCTGCCGCCGTCGGCGGCTTGGCGGCGGCAGGCACGACGTCCGCGAGCGCCGCCGCCAGGCTTCTGATCGTCGGATGCGCGTAGACGTCCTTCATCGATACCGACGGCAGATCGCCGCGCTTCCTCAGCCGCGCGCAGAAATGCGCCATCACCAGGGAATCGGCCCCCAGCTCCTGGAAAAAGTTGCTATCGGCCGGCACGCTGTCGACCCCCATGACACCGGCCAGCACCTCGGCGAGGATGCTCTCGGTGCTGGTGGCGGCGCTGCTGCGCGCATCCGCCATCGTCGTTGCGGCCTTCATCGTACAACCTCGTAGAAGAAATCGGACAGGCTCAGATCCTGGCCGGCGGCAACCGCCTGGTCGTACACCCACTTGCCGACCGCCAGGTCGAGTATCCCCATGCCGAAAGGAGAGAAAATGATCGGACGACGGCGATCGACCGAGCGGCGCCCCTGCATGACCTCGGCCAGCGTGCCCGTCACGAAATCCCTGTTTCCGGTCTTCTGCTCGGCCAGATGGGGGGAGGTATTGGCCTTCATGACGTGTTCGACGTCGTCGACCACGTTCTGCGAACTCAGGAGGATTTCAGGGGCGAGATCACGCAGCGAAATATGCAGCACCAGCGGGTTGTGCCCGAACAGGGCGGCATCGGCGATGTGGGGCTCGGAGGCGACGGTGGTGAACACGATCAGATCGCAGGCCCTGACCAGGCCCTCCACGTCGGGCACCGCCATGACCTTGCGGTGCCGCTCGGGATGGCACGCGCTCTTCATGAACTTCTCGCTCTCGAGCGGCGAGCGGTCATGCAAGCGCACCTCGTCGATCTCCCACCCCGTGTCGAGCAGGAACTCGTAGACGTAGCGGGCGATGAAGCCGGTGCCCACGATGCCCAGCGACTGCGCCCGGCGCGATTGCCCGTTCAGCCAGTAGGCGGCCAGAACCGCCGAGGCGGCGGTACGCGAGGCCGAGATGATCGAGCTCTCGAGGATGGCGAAGGGGTAGCCGGTGTCGTAGCTGTTGAGGACGAGCACGGCCGAGGCGCGGGGAAAGCCGCGCTGGACGTTGCCGGGGAAGCTCGCGATCCACTTCAAGCCGGCCACGTCGAAGCCGTCCCCGAGATAGGCCGGCAGCGCGATGATCCGGCAATCGGGCTTCTCGGGAAAACGCAGGAAATAGCTATCCGGGTTGACGGAGTGCCCCTCGGCGTGGGCGAGGTACGCGCCCCGGACGATGTCGATGCACTCGCCCCGCTGGGCGCGGATGATGTCGGAAACGGTCTTGCCATTGATGATCGACAGCTTGAATTCCATGGCTTTCTCCTCTACTCGAGCCTGGCCACCCACGCGGGGTCGTACACCGTGTCGAGGTATGGCGTGCCGCGGTCCGCGCACAGGAACAGCACGGTGGGCCGCTTGGACTCGGTCATCTGCGGCGCCAGCCGTTTGACCGCCGCGTAGGCCGTCCCGCTGGACCCGCCCACGAACAGGCCGTGGGTCATGAGGAGTTCCCGGCACGCTTCGACGGTTTCGCGCTCGGGGATCAAGACAACGTCGTCGATCAAGGCCTCCGCCACCAACGGCGGGACGATGCTCGACCCGATGCCGGGAATATGACGCTTGTGCGGCGCTCCACCGAAGATGACGGAGCCTTCGCTATCGACGGCGATGACCTGGATCTTCGGGAAGTGCTCCTTGAGCCGGCGCGACACGCCGGCGATCGTTCCCGCCGTGCTGACGGCGATGAAGACATAATCGAGCGAGTCGAAATCGGCGCAGATCTCGCCTGCCGTGAGCTCGTAGTGCGCCTCCAGGGCGTCCGGGTTGCCGTACTGGTTTGTCCAGTAGGCGTTGGGAATCGTGGCGCACAGGTGCTTCACCATCGCCAGACGGGTCTTGAGGAACCCGCCGGTGTCGTCACGCTCCTCGACCTTCACCACGGTGGGACAGATGCGCCGGAGGAAGGACTCGTAAGTGCCGGAGATGTTGGGGTCGATCACCGGAATAAAGCGCAGGCCAATCAAGTGCGTGAAGGCGGCAAGTGCGTTGGCAAAGTTGCCGGAGGAAGACTCGATCACCGTCGTTTCTTCGCCGATTTCGCCTCGCTCGGCCGCCCGTTTGAGGATCCAGTAGGCGGAGCGGTCCTTGATGCTCCCGATGGGGTTCACATACTCGATTTTGGCAAAGAGATTCATCCCCTCCATATGCAATGGCACATTCGGGGTGGGTCGCAGGGTCCGTCGAAGCATGTCCAAGCGTGTGGCGAGACGCGACGCCAACGGCTGCTCCAGGCCGATAGCCGAGTCACTTTTTGGTCCCGTTTCCCTGCTCCTCGTGAGCACCTGACTTGATGATGAATGCATAACCAGACTCCTTATGGCAAGACTGCACAAACAAGGAGTACCGCGGCGTCGCCGATGGTGTCGAAGTGGAGGGCGGACGGTGTATAGGCACAGCTTTCCCCTAAGCTGTGAAGCAGCCCTGATACACCATTGAGTAACCGCTAATTGTTGATGCCGAGATGGGCCTCCTCGAAAATAGAGGAGGCCCATTCAGTTATTGAACGAGCCTTCGGCCCCACCATTGCACGTACAGACGGTAGCGTCTCCATTGAGCGGCTTTGGTGGACTTGGATTAGTTATATTCAGTGCGACCAATACTAGCAATATCAAGTTCCCTCGCTCTCCATAATAGGGACAAAGGCCCAACCATAATGGTGACAATGGTCCCACCCATATGGTGACAAAGACCCCTGATATCCCACAGGATTTAGAACCGTGACCTGCCACCCCTAACAACAGAGCCTCAATAAGGGCGACGGACATGCCATAGAAATTCAGTCATAATGAAGGTACGACATATTAAATTTAATCGGCAGTTTTTCGACAGTGAGAAAGACACTGGGCTCTGATATCGAGATTTTTCCGGATCCATAGAAATTGGCCACTCCCGCGGCAGCAGGCAAGTTTCCGCCAACAAAAGGGGTCTCCACAGGGTATGATTTCGCCAAACCCGATCATGAATTTCCGTTCCCAACCATGGTGATAACCCATAGGAATTCCTCACATCGCCTTGCTCATTCGATTTTTCCCGGTCTTGATTAACACAACTACCAAAGCGACACCTGGACGACATTCAAATGGACTGGCTGGCGGTTTCTCCACAAAACTCGTGCGATTTCAAAAAGGATTCCAGCATCGCATGGGCCCCGTCATCAAGTTGCCGCAAGGTTGCGCTGGTGGGAAGCAGCTCCCAATCGCTTTCGGCAATGCGGTTGCCAATGTGCTCAGTACTTTGAGCACCCTCCTCAGTGACCAAGTTCATTGGAAGAGACTTCACCCCCTCCCCCGCTAATCCTCTTCCAACTGCTCGAAACGTTGCGCCAGGAAGTCGATCAGCTGGCGGACCGCCGGCAGCTGGCCGCGCCGCGACGGAAACACGGCATGGATCATGCCGCCCTTCGGCGCCCATTCCGGGATGAGCCGCACCAACTGTCCTTCCTCAAGCTGCTTCCTGATCATCATCGTCGGCAGGGCCACCACTCCCGCCCCGGCCGACGCCGCCTGGCCCAGGGTGACCATGTCGTCCGTGACCAGGCGCGGCGTATGCGGCAGGGTCGCCTGGGCGCCATCGGGGCCGTCGAGTTGCCAGGCATGCTCGGGCTGGGCCGGGCCGAGATCCAGGCTGGGCAAACCGTTGAGATCGGCCGGGACGGTTGGCGTCCCGTACTTTTGCAGCAGCAATGGGCTGGCAAACAGCCCCCACTCCCGCACGCCCAGCACTTTCATTACCAGATCGCTGCTTTTCAACGGCGGAACCCGCACACGGATCGCCACATCGATCCCCTCCCCGATCACGTCGACGACGCGGTTGGTGGCGTCCAGCAATAGCGTCACCTTGGGGTTCTCCACCATGAACTCGGCCAGCATCGCCCCCACTCTGGCGTGCAGCAGCGCGACCGGACACGAGAGACGGATGGTCCCCTGCGGTTCGGCGCGGATCAGGTCGATCGCGTCCTGAGCGGCATCCGCCTCCACCAGCATCGCCTTGCAATGGGCGTAGTAGCGCTGGCCGATGTCGGTGACCGAGAAACGGCGGGTCGAGCGCTGGATCAGCCTCACCCCCAACCGCTCCTCGAGTACGGCGACACGCCGGCTCAGCTTGGATTTAGGGATGCCCAGCGCCCGGCCGGCCGGGGCGAAGCCCTGGTGATCGACTACCTGGGCAAAGTAATAGAGGTCGTTGAGATCCTGTTGCATGGCGGCTTCATCGTTCTATCGATAGGACACAGAGACCATCTTACGCCGGCTACCGGCCCCATTGGTGCACGCTTATGCTTCAACTACCCCAATCGATATCGATCGATCGCAAACCAGGAGCAGGCGATGAAAAAAATTCTCGGTGTTTACAGCAGCCCCAGAGCGCATTGGGTCGGCAACGGTTTTCCGGTGCGCACGCTGTTTTCGCATCACAGCCATGGCCAGCACACGAGTCCGTTCCTGATGCTCGATTTCGCCGGTCCGATCGACTTCAAGCCGGCATCGCGCCCGCGTGGCGTGGGTCAGCATCCGCACCGCGGTTTCGAGACGGTCACCATTGTCTACCAGGGCGAGCTGGAGCATCGAGACTCGACCGGTAGCGGTGGCCGCATCGGCCCGGGTGACGTGCAATGGATGACAGCCGCCTCCGGCATCCTGCACGAGGAGTTCCACTCGGAAGCGTTCACCCGTACCGGCGGCACGCTGGAGATGGTGCAGCTCTGGGTCAACCTGCCGGCCCACGCCAAGATGGGGGCGCCAGGCTACCAGACGCTGCTCGATGCCGACATCCCGTCCGTTACGCTGCCCGACGGTGCGGGCCGGGTGCGCGTGATCGCCGGCGACTATCGCGGTCACCAGGGGCCGGCGCGCACCACCACGCCGATCGACGTCTGGGACCTGCGCCTCGAGCCCGGTGCCTATACCGAGTTGAACGTCCCAGCCGGCCGCACGCTGGCGCTGATCGTGCTGCGCGGTACCGTGCAGGTCAACGGCGACCAGATCGCCCGCGAGGCGGAGCTGGTGCTGTTGGGGCGTGACGGCACGGATTTTTCGCTCGAAGCGAATAACGACGCGACGGTGCTGCTGTTGAGTGGCGAGCCGATCGACGAGCCCATCGTCGCCTATGGCCCCTTCGTGATGAACGCGCAGGACGAGATCACGCAGGCCATCGCCGATTTCAACAGCGGGCGCTTCGGTCAACTCGACTCATGACGATTTCCTGGCCGCGCGGTACGGCGGCCAGGACGTTCCAGAGGATGCGCGGCAATCGGCCGAGGTCTATACCAAGACATTCCCGGCCTATCCGTTGCGGATCGAGAGTGACATGAAGGCCCAAGATGTTGCCAAGAGCAACGAGACGCTGGACTCCCGGCGTTGATTGCAACCACCACCCACAACCTGAAGGAGACTGCCATGAGCAAGCCCTACGTTCGCCTCGACAAAAATGACGCCGCCGTCCTGCTGGTCGACCACCAGGCCGGCTTGTGCTCCCTGGTCCGCGACATCGCGCCGGACCAGTTCCGCAACAACGTGCTGGCCCTGGCCGATCTGGCCAAGTACTTCAACTTGCCGACCATCCTGACGACGAGCTTCGAGAACGGCCCCAACGGCCCCTTGATGAGCGAGCTCAAGGAGACCTTCCCCGAGGCGCCCTATATCGCCCGCCCCGGCCAGATCAATGCCTGGGACAACGAAGACTTCGTCAAGGCGGTCAAGGCCACGGGCAAGAAGCAGCTGATCATTGCCGGCATCGTGACCGAGGTATGCGTCGCCTTCCCGGCCTTGTCCGCCCTGGAAGAAGGCTACGAGGTCTTTGTCGTCACCGATGCCTCCGGCACGTTCAACGAAGTGACCCGCCAAGCCGCCTGGGATCGCATGGCGGCGGCCGGTGCGCAGCTGATGTCCTGGTTTGGCGTCGCCTGTGAACTGCATCGCGACTGGCGCAACGATATCGAGGGGCTGGGGACGCTGTTCGCCAACCATATCCACGACTATCGCAACCTGATCAACAGTTACACCACCGTCAAGAACGGCTGACGCCTGTGCTGGAGCCCCCGATGGCGGGGGCTCTCTCCCCGGTTATGCCATCACTGAAACCCATCTGACACCCGCCAAGACCCAACGCTTCATCGAGTTCCTGCGCGAGCGGCTGAGACGACAAGCCCAACAAGGCCGGTTATGGAGATGCAGTCTGTTCTTGTGACGGCAATTGCTGAAGGCAGGATGGGAATGGAGTTTCGGTTTCGTGCCCGCACCGCAAACGCTGCGGGCACGAAACCGATTGAATAAACGACGGGGAAGTCCTTATGGAGCTGCCAGCGCTCTCACCCGCGCGTGGACTTCACTTCGTGGACCCAGTCACACTCGATGCCGGCTTTTGCATGATGCTTGTGGACCGCTTCGGCGTTCGGGGCATCCAGGACACAATAAATCTTGTTATCCTTCTCGCTGAACAGGATGTCGTAGTGCGTGACCCCAAACTCGTCAGGGGGCGCGTTCTGCAACTTGTTCAGTTCATCCGCCGTGAACGGCTCCATGGGATGGGAATCTATAAACTTTGGCACGGTTTTACCCTCCTCCCGCCTGGACGGTGGGTGCTTATCAAGCGCCTCACGGCGGGAAGTGAAAGGCGCTCAACTTTAGCCTCCTCATAGCATCGATCCCTCGCTACAAATTTAGCACACCACCGAATTCAAGCGGCTCCGGCTGAGAGGGTACCCTGCGTTTTTTTCCTTGAAGGAGTGAGACTGATGGGGTGACGTCATTGCCCCCGGTCCCAGGCTGCTCGACCAGGTTTCCCTCGTCTGCCGGCGTCGTCATTACAGTCGTAATACCGAAACAACTGGGGTACACCAGACCTCTGCAGTCTTTGACGGCCTGTCCGCATCCAGAACCGCCCTCTTCCTCTTTGACCCGAAGCATCGCCTACAATGAACCTTGGTTCATTGAGCGGAAAGTGCCATGTCTTACGATCCCAACAACATATTTGCCAAAATCCTGCGTGGCGAAGTCCCGTGCATCAAAGTTTTCGAAGATCAGATGACTCTGGTGTTCATGGACATCATGCCCCAGGCAGAAGGCCATCTCCTCGTTATCCCCAAAGAACCCGCTGCGCAGATTTTCGAGCTGTCAGAAGACGCTGCGGCAGCCTGCATGCGGACGGCGCGCAAGGCGGCCATCGCGGTCAGAACTGCCTTGAAACCGCCCGGTATGACCCTGGCACAGGCGAACGGCAGCGCGGCCGGCCAGACCGTGCCGCACTTTCACATCCACGTGATTCCGAGGCACGGCGGGGGGTTCCTCGCTCCACACGCCGCGCAGCGGGGAGATGCAGAAAAGCTCAAGCAGCTTGCCGAACGGATCATTGCCGCCTGGCCCGAGTCTGAGGAAACCCGTTGACGGAAACCTGGGCGGCCGGACGGATGAGTGTGATGGTGGCCATGATGATCCTCCATGCAGAAAGGGAAACAGCCCAGCAAGCGTAGCCTGCTGGGCTGTTGGTTTCAGGCTGACCATCTACTACAAGGGCTTCGACATACTCGAGGCCGTTATTGCTATCCAGAACCGGATTCCGGGATGGATCTCAATCCGAAGTGGCACGCGCAGGATCGCGGCGGACTGCACGTGCAGGATCGCTGACTGCACGCACTGGTTCACTGAAAGCGGCACGCGAGTCGCGCGCCTCGCTCGCCTGCAGGTCAGCCCGTAGGGACTTCCACAACGACACGCACAAGCCCACCATCACCACCAGGAACGGCGCAGCGACGATGATGGCCGCGGTCTGCAGCGCACCCAGGCCGCCCATCACCAGCAGCACCGCGGCGGCTCCACCGGCCAACGCCCCCCACAGCACCACCAGCCAGCGCGGCGGTTCCAGATCGCCGCGGGCGCATAGCATGCCCATGACGATGGAGCCCGCGTCGGCGCCCGAAATGAAGAACACGCCGACCAGCACGATGGCGGCAAACGAGGTCAACGCGGCGCCGGGATACTGAGCCAGCAGCATGAAGAGCGACACGGCCGGCCCTTGGCCCTTCACTGCTGCGGCGATGCCGCCGATGCCTGCCAGCTCCGAGTAGAGGGCCGAGCCGCCCATGATCGCGAACCATACCATCGTCACACCGCTGGGAATGAAGATGACGCCGACGACGAACTCGCGGATGCTGCGGCCGCGCGAAATGCGCGCAATGAAGGTGCCCACGAACGGCGCCCAGGAAATCCACCAGGCCCAATAGAAGATGGTCCACCCGGCCAGCCACTTGCCATCGCTGAAGGCCGCGGTACGGAACGACATCGGAATCAGTTCGCGCAGGTATTCGCCTATCGACTCGACCAGCGTGTTCACGATGAACACGCTGGGACCCACCGCCGCCAAAAACAGCAGCAGCAGCACCGCGACCACCATGTTGAAGTTGCTCAGCCACTGCACCCCCTTGCCCACGCCGGAGATCGCGGAGAGGATGAAGAGCGCCGTCATCACCGCGATGATCGTCAAGGCAATGCTGGTCGATTCACCGGTATGCCATAGGTAGTTCAGACCGCTGTTGATCTGCTGCGCGCCCAGGCCGAGCGAGGTGGCGGTGCCGAACAGCGTGGCCAGAACCGCCAACACGTCGATCGACTTGCCTAGCGGCCCACGCACGCCTTTTTCGCCGATCAGGGGCGTAAAGGCACTGGAGATCAGGTTCGGCATCCCCTTGCGGAACGTGAAGTAGGCAATCACCAAGCCGACGATGGCGTAAATCGCCCAAGGGTGGAACGCCCAGTGGAAGTAGGCGTACACCATGGCCTCCTTGGCTGCTTCCCTGGTATGCGGCTGCGCCAGCCCATGCGGCGGCGTCATGAAGTGCGTGATCGGCTCGGCCACGCCCCAGAACATCAGCCCGATGCCCATGCCGACGCTGAACATCATCGCGACCCACGACGATGTGCTGAATTCAGGTTGTTCCCCGTCCTTGCCCAGCTTGATTCGGCCGAAGCGGCTTAAAGCCAGGAACAGGGCGAAGCCCAGGAATGTCGCGGTGGAGAGCACGAAGCTCCAGCCGAAACAGTCGATGACGTAATCCAGCAGCGCCTGCGTCGCCGTCTGCATGGCCTTGGGCGAGAGCGCCCCCCAGGCGACGAACGAGGTTGAAACCACGGCTGCCACCCAGAACACGCCCTTGTCGACACGTGACTCCGGTGTCTTTTGCATACTCTCTATCTCCTAAGATATGGGCCCGTCGCAGCGGGTTATAGTTATTGCCCCACGATGGTGGCGCACCGAGTGAGCGGCGGCTTGCGCATGGACGATGCCCACTGGTCCAAACCCGACTGGGCGCCGGCCTGGCCGGTCTCTCCTTGGCACAAGATAGTGAGCGACCACACCGAGCGTTTTCTGCCATCGCGCCGGCCGGTATTTGGCGGCGGGGCTGAAGAGCCAAGAAAAAGCCCCCGCCGGGCAGCACGAAGGCTCCCGGCGGGGGCTGCATCAATGTGACAAACGGCCTGCGGCCCTCGCCTATTTCGCGACGGTCACCGGCACGTTGGCCAGCCGGATCACTTCCGACGTCACCGAACCGAGCAACAAATGGCCGAGACTGGAGTGCCCGTGCGAGCCCATCACGATGGTGTCGAGGCCGCGCTCGCGCGCGAAGTGCGCGATGGTGTCCGCGCTGTGGCCCACCGCGACGTGCACCTGGCACGGCAGACCGGCCTGCTCCAGCCGTTCCCGCCCGGCCTTGAGCGCTGCCTGACCCTGCTCGCGGTAATACTCCTGCAGGTCTTCATGGCTGATGAACATGCGCACGTGGCCGGATTCGAGCGGAACCTGCACGTTGAGCAGATGGACTTCCATGTCGCTCACGGCAGCATGCAGCCGCAGCACGTAGTCGATGGCTTTCAAGGAGGGTTCCGAACCGTCCAGCGCCACCAGAATTCGCATCGTCATGATTTGCCCTCCTGATTAGTCGTTGCCGCTACGCGGCGTATCGCCCAGCGCGATTTCGTCGACCGGCGCCGATACCGCCGCGCCGGCCCGTTTCGCCACCAATGTGCCCACCACCACCACGAGCAACGCGCCGGCTGCGGCCGAGGCGTAGTGCAGCCAGTGCGGCGCGTCGGCCAGGTAGGGCTTGACCATCACGTCGCCCAGCACCATGTCGCCGGCAATCCAGCCCAGCAAGGCCGCGCCCAGCGTGATCACCACCGGGAAGCGGTCCATCAGCTTGAGCACGAACTGGCTGCCCCAGACGATGATCGGGATGCTGATGAGGATACCGAACGCCACCAGCCCCAGCTCGCCCTTGGCGGCACCCGCCACGGCAATGACGTTGTCCAGGCTCATCACGGCATCGGCCACGATGATGGTCTTGATCGCGCCCAGCAGATTGGAGCTACCCTCGATGCTGCCGTGGCCGTCGTCGTCCTCGGGCTGCAACAGCTTGATACCGATCCACAGCAACAGCAGCGCGCCGACCACCTTCAGGAACGGCAGTGCCAAGAGTTGCAGCGCAAAGAAGATCAGCACGATACGCAGCGCGATGGCCCCGGCCACTCCCCACAGAATACCCTTGCGGCGCTGTTCTTCCGGCAACTTGCGGCAGGCCAGCGCGATCACCACGGCGTTGTCGCCGCCCAGCAGAATGTCGATAGCGACGATCTGCAGCACCGAGAGCCAGAATGTGGTCTCGAATAAAAACTCCGGCATTACATCTCCTGTGAATAGTAATTATTGAATCGCTCAGGCAATAAAGCCGGGCTCCATGGCCCGGCTTGCCGGTAACTGACGTGACGGAGCGAGACTAGCCTTGCGCATCCATCTTTGCAAACACCGCCTCTACCAGGTGGAAGGCGGCGTTGGCCGCCGGCAGGCCGCAGTAGATGCCGGATTGCATCAGCACTTCCTTGATTTCGTCACGTGTCACGCCGTTATTAAACGCGGCTTTCAGGTGCATGCGCAACTCATCCTCGCGGTTGAGCGCGATCCGCATGGCGATGGTGATCAGGCTGCGGCTGTGGCTATGATCCTCGATGGGGTGCATCCGCTCAGGCGAGCAGAAAGTCCACCACGGCGCGGTTGAATTCGGCGGCGGCTTCGACGTTGGAGAGGTGGGAGGCATCCAGTTCCACCAGCTTCGACCCGGCAATCTGCTCGACCAGGTAGCGCGCATCCTCGGTGGTGGTCACCGGATCGTGCCGGCCGCTGATCACCAGCGTCGGTGCGCTGATGCGGGCGACGTCCTGGCGCAGATCAGCCTTCTCCAGCGCGTCGCAGCACGCGGCGTAGCCGGCCTGCGGGCTGGAGCGTAATTGTTGCAGCAGCATGTCGACCAGCTCCGGCTGGTGCTGGATGAAATGCGGGGTGAACCAGCGGCTGGCGGCGCCATCGGCCACTTCGGGCATGCCTTCGTCACGCACCAGGCGGGCGCGGTCCTGCCAGCCCTCTGCGGTGCCGACCCGTGCGGCGGTATTGCTGACCACCAGCTTGTTGAGGCGCTCGGGAGCGTTGATGCCCAGCCACAGGCCGGTGAGGCCGCCCATCGAAATACCGCAGAAGTGCGCACGCTCGATCCCGAGCGCGTCCAGCAGGCCCAACACGTCGCGGCCGAGCCTGTCGATCGTGTACGGACCGGGCACCGGGGTCGATTTGCCATGGCCGCGCGTGTCGTAGCGGAGCAGCTGGAATTTCCAGCGCAGCGCGTCCAGTTGAGGCGCCCACATGTCCATGGTGGTGCCGAGCGAGTTGGACAGCACCAGCACCGGCGCACCGGCCAGGCCGTCGAGGTCGTAGTGGATGGTGCAGGTATCGAGTTTGATGGTAGACATGATCAGTTTCCTGCCAGTGCGGCGGCCAGTACGCGCTCGATCGGCGCGTCGGCTACGCCGGTGTAGTTGACGGGGTCCAACAGGCGATTCAATTCTTCATAGGACAAATGCGCGGTGATGCGGGGCTCCTGCACCATGGCCGAGAACACGTTGCCGACCAGCGCCGGCACGCGCACGGCAGACAGCACGATGGCCGGGCTGACCGGGTTGCGCTTGTGCGGCATGGTCGAGGAGCCTCCCCGGCCCTCGCCGGCCGGTTCGAACACTTCGGCCACGTCGGTCTGCATCAACCGCCTTGGCTTTCCTTGAAAAAGCCAACAGACCCGGCCGGTTTGGGCGAGCCTGTCGGTGTCGTTTCAACGGGTTCTTGCGTTAGGGCGTGCCATCCATTGATGACACGCCCTAAGCATCATACGCGCTCGATGATCAGCGCGATGCCCTGCCCCACGCCGATGCACATCGTACACAGCGCGTAACGGCCGCCGGTGCGGGCCAGCTGGTAGGCCGCCGTGGTCACCAAGCGCGCGCCGGAGGCGCCGAGCGGGTGGCCGATGGCGATGGCGCCGCCGTTCGGGTTGACGCGCGCATCGTCGTCGGCGAGGCCGTGATCGCGGGTCACCGCCAGTGCCTGCGCGGCGAAGGCTTCGTTGAGCTCGATCAGGTCGATCTGGTCCAGCGTCAGCCCGGCCTTGGCCAGTACCTTGCGGATCGCCGGCGCCGGGCCGAAGCCCATGATGCGCGGCGCCACGCCGGCGGTGGCCATCGCCACGATACGGGCGCGCGGCGTCAGGCCATAGCGGCTGGCGGCGGCTTCATTGGCCAGCAGCAGGGCGCAGGCGCCGTCGTTGACGCCGGAGGCATTCCCGGCAGTCACGCTGCCGTCCGGACGCACCACACCCTTCAGCTTAGCCAATGCTTCCGGCGTAGTGGCGCGCGGATGCTCGTCCTTGGCGAACACGATCGCCTCGCCCTTCTTCTGGGCGATGGTGACCGGGATCAGTTCGTCGGCAAAACGGCCGGCTTCATGTGCTGCGGCGTAACGCTGCTGGCTGCGCAGCGCGAAGGCGTCCTGGTCGGCACGGCTGATGGCGAAATCGGTCGCGACGTTTTCGGCGGTTTCCGGCATCGAATCGACGCCGTACTGCGCCTTCATCAGCGGGTTGACGAAACGCCAGCCGATGGTGGTGTCCTCGATCTTCATGTTGCGCGAGAACGCGGTGTCGGCCTTGCCCATCACGTACGGGGCGCGGCTCATGCTCTCGACGCCGCCGGCGATCATCAGGCTGGTCTCGCCGCTCTTGATGGCGCGCGCGGCGATGCCGATCGCATCCAGGCTCGAACCGCACAGACGGTTGACGGTGCTGCCCGGCACCTCTTGCGGCAGCCCGGCCAGCAAGGAGGACATGCGTGCCACGTTGCGGTTGTCTTCGCCGGCCTGGTTGGCGCAACCGTAGATCACGTCGTCGATGGCGCCCCAGTCGACGCTGGGGTTGCGCTCGATCAGGGCCTTGATCGGCAAGGCGCCGAGGTCGTCGGCACGCACCGAGGACAAGGTGCCGCCGTAGCGGCCGAAGGGGGTGCGGATCGCGTCGCAGATGTAGGCGTTTTCCATGGTCTATTCCTTTGCAGCGGCCAATCAGGCGGCCAGCTTGAGCGGCACCGGGGTCAGGCGCTGCAGTTCGTCGAAGTCCAGTCCTTCCACCATCTCGAGCACCACCAGCCCATCCGGGGTGACGTCGATCACGGCGAGGTCGGTGTAGATGCGGTCGACGCAGCCGATGCCGGTCACCGGGTAGCCGCAGCGCTCGACGATCTTGCATTCGCCGCTCTTGGTCAGGTGATCCATCATCACGTACACCTTCTTGGCGCCGATGGCGAGGTCCATCGCGCCGCCCACCGCCGGGATCGCGTCCGGGGCGCCGGTGTGCCAGTTGGCGAGATCGCCCTTCTTCGATACCTGGAAGGCGCCCAGCACGCAGATGTCGAGATGACCGCCGCGCATCATCGCGAACGAGTCGCCATGGTGGAAGAAGGCGCCGCCGTCGAGCAGCGTCACCGGTTCCTTACCGGCGTTGATCAGTTCCGGGTCTTCCTCGCCGGGGGCCGGCGCCGGGCCCATGCCAAGCAGGCCGTTTTCGCTGTGCAGGAAGATTTCGCGGTCTTTCGGCAGGTAGTTGGCCACCTTGGTCGGCAGGCCGATGCCCAGGTTGACGTAGGAGCCTTCGGGAATGTCGCGGGCCACGCGTTCGGCCATCTGGTCGCGGGTGAGTTTGTTCATGGTGTCTGCTCCTTTACGCCACACGCGCCGACGCGGCGCCCGATACAGCCACAACGCGCTGCACAAAGATGCCCGGGGTCACGATCACTTCCGGATCAAGCGCACCCAGCGGCACGATCTCGCTCACCTGGGCGATGGTGGTGGTGGCGGCGGCGGCCATGATCGGGCCGAAGTTGCGCGCGCTCTTGCGGTACACCAGGTTGCCCCAGCGGTCGCCCTGCTGCGCCTTGATCAGCGCGAAGTCGGCCTTGATCGGGTATTCGAGCACGTAGTGCTTGCCGTCGATCTCGCGCGTTTCCTTGCCTTCGGCCAGCAGCGTGCCGTAGCCGGTCGGGGTGAAGATGGCGCCGAGGCCCGCGCCGGCGGCCTGGATACGGGCAGCGAGGTTGCCCTGCGGCACCAGCTCGAGCTGGATCTCGCCGGCGCGGTACAGCGCGTCGAACACGTGCGAATCGGCCTGGCGCGGGAAGGAGCAGATGATCTTCTTGACGCGGCGGGCCTTCAGCAGTGCCGCAAGACCGATCTCGCCGTTGCCGGCATTGTTGTTGACGATGGTGAGGTCTTTGGCACCTTGCGCGATCAGCGCGTCGATCAGCTCGGCAGGCTGCCCCGCCGTGCCGAAGCCGCCGATCATCACGGTGGCACCGTCGAAGATGCCGGCCACCGCCTCCTCAAGGGAGGCAACGGTCTTGTCGATCATGGTCTCGCTCCCGTCCCACCCTTCTGTAGCGGATGGGATCCATTGCTTGGGTTGATGAACGTGCCCTGTACGGGCTGACGCCGCCGGCCGTGAGCGCTCTGGCAAAACGAGCGATGACCGAACATGACGTCTATTAACGAACACAATGTAGGTCGCCGCCCTCCCCAGCGTCAAGGGCGATTATCGAAATAACGTGCGTATATCGCACAGTTTTTAAGTGAGCCCGTTTTCCTCACAGAGCAGGCGGCCGATGCTCCAAAGCGTCTAATCAAATGGCCGGCGGCCCTTCCAGGCGGGAAGAGACAGGATGCAACACAGCCTCGAGCGCGCCGAACGCAAGTTCGACCCGATGCAGGAACTCGGCACCAACCGCATACTGGTTTGCAGCAGCGTGCAGCCGGAGGTGATCCGCGACGACATGGTGATAGCCGGCGCACCCCCGCCCTTCGACGTCGCGCGCATCGACCCCAACACCTGCGTCGGTGAAGTCGTGATGAGATAGGAATACACTCCCCTGCTACGCACCGCGATGGACAAGGGCTGCCCGGTGCAGGCCGGCACCGACATGCTGTTCGAAATGATCCCCGCCTACCTGGAGCTCTTCGGCTTCGGCACCACCACCGCGGAAGAGCTGCACGCCGTCGCGCAAATCAACTACTGACAAGGATGGAATGATGAAAAAGATTCTGGTCTTGAACGGCCCCAACCTGAACCTGCTGGGCACCCGTGAGCCGGCCCAATACGGCAGCACCACGCTGGCCGACGTCGAAGCCATGTGCAAGGAAACCGGCAAGCGCCTCGGCTACGAAGTCGAGTGCTTCCAGAGCAACTGGGAAGGCGCCCTGATCGACAAGATCCACGAGGCCGGCAAGGCCTTCAACGAGGGTACGTTGAAAGGGGTCGTCATCAACCCCGGCGCGCTGACGCATACCTCGATCGCCCTGCACGACGCCATCAAGGGCGTGGGCGACCTGCCGGTCATCGAGATCCACATCTCGAACGTGCACGCCCGCGAATCGTTCCGCCACCACTCCTACGTCTCGCCGGCCGCCGCCGGCATCATCGTCGGCTTCGGCGTGACGGGCTACAGCCTGGCGATGGAAGGCCTGGTGCGCAAATTCCCGGAGTGAGCCGACCGCACACGGATAACCGAGCCAGCGCCTCCCTGGCGCTGGCACCTACAGCCCCTCCCGCGCCATAATCCCGCTCTTTGGTTCTCACCACCACCCACCCAGGAACACCAAGGAACCATGCAGCTCGAACCCATCGCCTGGCTGGCCAGCGCCGCCGCCGTCCTCGTCACCGGCATCTCCAAATCCGGGCTGGGAGGCGCGTTGGGCGGTCTGGCGGTGCCGCTGATGTCGATCTGGATCTCGCCCCGGGAAGCGGCGGCGGTGATGCTGCCGATCCTGATGCTGACCGACCTGGTGGGTATCCGCGCCTGGCGTGGCAAGGCATCGCGGGAGGATTTGCGTCTATTGGTGCCGGCAGCACTGCTCGGCATCCTGGCCGGCACGCTGGCCTTCGGCATGATGTCGGACCGGGTGGTGAAGGGTGCCATCGGTCTGATCGCCGTAGCCTTCACCGCGGACCGGATGCTGCGCCGGGGCAAGGTGCGGCCGGCGGATCGCCCGGTGTCTGGGCTGGGGGCGCGGCTGGCGGGCGCCACCTCGGGCTTCACCAGCACGCTGGCCCACGCCGGCGGGCCGCCGGTGCTGGCCTACCTGCTGGGTCGCGGGCTGCCGCGTGAGCGCTTTGTCGCCACCACTGTGTATTTCTTCACCCTGATCAACGCTGCCAAGCTGCCCTTCTACCTGGCCTTGGGGCTGTTCACGCGGGACACCCTGCTGACCGCGCTGTTCCTCGCCCCGCTGGTGCCGCTGGGGGTGTGGCTGGGCATGCGCATCCTGCGCCACATCCCGGAGCGCCCGTTCTACCTGTTCGCCACCGCGGCATTGGGGCTGTCGGGCGTGCAGTTGCTGTGGAGTGCGCTGGGCTGAGCGCGGTACGGCCAGCCTCCAGCGGACTACACGAGTCGCCCCATAAAACGCCCGCCCCGGCTTGAACCCTCATCGCACCAACATTCAATTTATCGAACGAACTGTAGCCAAGCGATTCAACCCTGACAAACCCGATAATCGAAATATTGTGCGATAAGCGAATAATCCACTATCCTGACGGTGCCGGTGAACGTGAGCAGCCGCCGACCAGGCCAGACAACCCAACGACGTTCCCGAAAATGAGCGCTCCGCCCCAGAGCGGAGGATGAGCGATTGAACCGGGTGCAGGCGGCGTGAAATACTCGCCAAGAAGAGCAGGCTTCCTGAACGGAACACCCGACCGCACCCAACCACCTCAAGAAACGGCCCATGTACAACAACGAAGACCTCCATACCCAGGACCCGGAGGAGCTGCCCGGCGCCGACGAGAGCAGTGAGGACACCGCGCACACCGCGGCCGAGGACATCGCCGCCCAGAGCGGCGACCCCAACTTCATGACCTCGCTCGCGCGCGGCCTGACCGTCATCCAGGCCTTCTCACAGCAGCGGCGCCTGATGTCGATCTCGCAGATCAGCCAGAAGACCGGCATCCCGCGCGCCGCCGTGCGCCGCTGCCTGTACACGCTGAACAAGCTCGGCTTCGTCAGCGCCGAGGACGGCCGCAACTTCGCGCTGCGTCCGCGCATCCTGTCGCTAGGCCACGCCTACCTGGCGTCGACGCCGCTCGCCAAGGCGGCGCAGCCGGTGCTGCGCCACATCAGCAACACACTCAACGAATCGAGTTCGATCGCCATCCTCGACGGTGACGAGATCCTGTACATCGCCCGCGCCTCGACCTCGCGCATCATGACCATCGACCTCGACATCGGCAGTCGGCTGCCGGCCGCGCACACCTCGATGGGGCGCGTGCTGCTCGCCTATCTGCCCGAGGAAGAGCGCGAGGCCCACCTGGCCCGCGCCAAGCTGATCCAGTACACGCCGCACACGCTGATCACCGTCGAGGCCCTGCGCGCCGAACTCGACAAGGTGCGCGCGCAAGGCTATGCCATCATCGACCAGGAACTGGAGATCGGCCTGCGCTCGATCGCGGTGCCGATCGCCTCTTCCGACGGCAAGGTGGTGGCCGCGATGAACATCGGGGTGCAAGCCGCCCGGGTCTCCATCGCCGATCTGGAAAGCCGCATGCTGCCGGCGCTGCAGGCTGGTTCCAAGGAACTGTCGCTGCTGCTGGGCTGATCAGTCCTTTTTTGCCAGCACGGCCAACATGCGGCCGACTGCGCCGTAGCCGGCAAGGCCGAGGTGACGGACCGCAAAGGGGCGTTGCAGGCATTGCAGCGCTGCAAAGGCGGCTTGGGTAAAGTACAAAGCGTGCTGGCTGACAGCGGTTACGTGGGCCAGCCTTTTGCTCAAGGGGTGTGGGAAATCCTGGGCAAGGTGGTCACGGTGCAGATTGCCAAGCGTAGCGAGTTGCACAAATTCGCGGTGATTCCCAAGCGCTGGGTAGTCGAGCGCAGCTTCGCCTGGCTAGAGAAAAACAGGCGCCTGTGGAAGAACTGCGAGCGATGGCCCAATACCAGTTTGCAGTTCATCCATTTGGCCTTCCTGGCGGTGCCGCTCAGAAGAGCGTGAACACGCTCTCAGCAGAGTGACCCTGTCCCTCATCGAAACCGCGAGATCAGGCCGAATCGGCCAGTGGCACCCGGGAAGCGGACAGATCGGCGGCCGGGCTGGCGTCGGCCATCTCCGCCAGCTTCCTCGCAGCGATATCGGCCACGCGCCTGACGTGAGCCACGGAGGCATCGTGGGCGGCCTGGGCATCGCGGCGCTGGAGTGCCTCGACCAGCAGGCGCATCTCTGCCGCCGCCTCTGTCGCCCGGCCGGCCGAGCTGATGGTCATGGCGCGCAGACGGTTGATGCGGGCGTTGAGCGACTGGACGATCTCCCACGCCATGATCTGGCCACTGCCCTCGAACATCAGCTCGTAGAACGCGGAGGTCCTGGCCAGCACCTCGTAGAAATCGTTCTTGGCAAAGGCTGCCTGGATTTCCTCGTTGATGGCAGCCAGGCGCTCGATCGTCTCGTTGTCAGCCCGCTCGGCACACAGCCGGGCGGCGTGGCCTTCGAGCAGGGCGCGGATTTCGTAGATCTGCGCCGCCTTGTCGGCATCGAGCGTGGCCACCACCGGGCCCTGGTGCGGGATCGACTCGACCAGGCCCTCGGTTTCCAGATGGCGCAGCACTTCCCTGACGATGGAGCGGCTGACGCCGAGCTCTTCGCACAAGGAGCGTTCCACCAGGCGCTCACCCGGCTTGAAATAGGCGCTGAGGATGGCGTCGCGCATCTTCTCCAGCGTCAACTCACGCAACGTCTTGACGCTACGGTCTATCTTCAGCGAACTGCTGCCCTTGGGTGACATGATCGTCTCCTTATTGAATGCCGCCAAGACAGAGGTATTTGATTTCGAGGTAGTCCTCGATGCCGTAGCGGGAGCCTTCGCGGCCGAAACCGGATTGCTTGATCCCGCCGAACGGCGCCACTTCGGTCGAGATGAGGCCGGTATTGACCCCCACCATGCCCGCTTCGATCGCTTCGGCCACGCGCCATACACGGCCGACGTCGCGGCTGTAGAAGTAGGCCGCCAAGCCGAACTCGCTGGCATTGGCCTGGGCGATCACATCCGCTTCGTCGCGGAAGCAGAACACCGGCGCCACCGGGCCGAAGGTTTCCTCGCGCGCCACACGCATCGCCGGTGTCACGTCGCGCAGGATGGTCGGCTCGAAGAAGGTGCCGCCCAGCGCATGGCGCTGGCCACCGGTGACGATAGTAGCACCCTGCCCCAACGCGTCGGCGATATGGGCCTCGACCTTGGCGACGGCGTCCTCGTCGATCAGCGGGCCTTGCGTCACGCCGGCCTCCATGCCGTTGCCGACTTCGAGCGCGGCCACCCGCGCCGCGAGCTTGGCGACGAAGGCATCGTAGACCGCGTCCTGCACGTAGAGGCGGTTGGCGCAGACGCAGGTCTGCCCGGTATTGCGGTACTTCGACACCATCGCCCCTTCCACCGCGGCATCGAGGTCGGCGTCGTCGAACACGATGAACGGCGCATTGCCGCCCAGCTCCATGCTGACCTTCTTGACCGTGCCGGCGCATTGGCGCAACAGCAGCCGGCCGACCTCGGTCGAGCCGGTGAAGGTCAGCTTGCGCACCAGCGGGTTGCTCGTCAGCTCGCCACCGATGGCGACCGGGTCGCCGGTGACGACGTTGATCACGCCAGGCGGGATCCCGGCCGCTTCGGCCAAACGGGCCAGGGCCAGCGCCGACAGCGGGGTCTGTTCCGCCGGCTTGGCGACGACGGTGCACCCCGCAGCGAGCGCCGGCGCGATCTTACGTGCCAGCATGGCATTTGGGAAGTTCCACGGCGTGATCGCCGCCACCACGCCGACCGGTTGCTTGATGGTGATCAAGCGCTTGTCGCCCTGCGGCGCCGGAATCACGTCGCCGTAGACGCGCTTGGCTTCCTCGGCAAACCATTCGATGTAAGCCGCGCCGTAGGCGATCTCCCCCTTGGCTTCGGCCAAAGGCTTGCCCATCTCCGCGGTAAGCAGCCGGGCCAGCGGCTCGGCGTGCGCCAGCACTAGGTCGAACCAGCGCCGCAGGTAGGCGGCGCGCTCCTTGCCGGTGAGCGCGCGCCAGGCCACACCGGCGGCATGGGCCGCGTCAATGGCGCGGCGGGTTTCGTCCGCCCCCAGGCGCGGCACAGTGGCGATGAGTTCGCCGGTGGCCGGGTTGTGCACGGCCAGACGCTCGGCGCCGTCAAGCCATTGCCCGTCGATATAGCAGCGGTCCCGCAGCAGGTCCGCTTCGCTCAAGATTTCCATTCTTCATCCTTCGGCGGCGTGTGTCGTCTCCGCGCCGCCCACTTGCGATTGATCCGCTCAGGCGAACACGTGACCGTGCTGCATATCCCACTCCAGCACCGCCGGCGCCCCGATGCTCAGGCCCAGGCCGTCGCGCACCGCCATGCGCACCGCGATTTCCTGCTGCCACGGCGTCTGCACCGCGAAGTGCATGCTGTCGCCCAGGTACGTCATGTCGCGCACCGTGACCGCCAGGCCGTTCCCGTTGGCGACGGCTCCCGGGCGGATACGCATCTGCTCAGGGCGCACCATCAGCGTGCCCTCGCTGCCGGCCGCAAGCGTGCTGGCAGTGCCCTCGACGGCATGACCGTTGGGGAACACCGCGCGCGCACGGCCACCGCCCGCCTGCTCGACCTTGACCGGCAGGAAGTTGGAGTTGCCGATGAAGCCCGCCACGAAGCGTGATACCGGGCGCTCGTACAGTTCCTCGCCGGTGCCGACCTGCTCGATCTTGCCCTGGTTGAACACCGCGATGCGGTCGGACAGACGCAGCGCCTCTTCCTGGTCGTGCGTCACGTAGAGGATGGTGACGCCGGTTTCCTGGTGGATGCGGCGCAGCTCGAACTGGATTTCCTCGCGCAGCTTCTTGTCGAGCGCCGAAAGCGGCTCGTCCATCAACAGCAGCGGCGGGTCGTAGGCCAGCGCGCGGGCGATCGCCACCCGCTGCTGCTGGCCGCCGGAAAGCTGGCCCGGCAGGCGGTCGCGGTAGTTGGCTAGGTGCACCAGCTCCAGCATCTTCTCCACCTTGGCCTTGACCTCGGCCTCGGGGCGGCGCCGCACGCGCAGCGGGAAGGCGACGTTCTCGCCCACCGTCAGGTGCGGGAACAGTGTGTAGCGCTGGAACACCATACCGATGTTGCGCTTGTTCGGCGCCACCTCGAGCAGCGATTTGCCATTCAACAGCACCTGTCCTTCGGTCGGCCCCTGGAAGCCGGCGACGATGTAGAGCGTGGTGCTCTTGCCCGAGCCGGACGGGCCGAGGAAGGTCATGAATTCGCCCTGCTGGATGTCGAGCGAGACATGGTCGATGGCCACGACCTGATCGTAGGTCTTGCGCAGGCCACGAATCTGCAGAAACGGGGTCGTCATGGCTGATTACCTTTCTTCAACAGGGAAACGAGCAGCATCAGCACGATGGTGAAGGCCACCAGCAGGGTCGACGCCGCCGCAATCACCGGGGTCAGGTCCTGGCGCAGCGTGCTCCAGATCAATACCGGCAGGGTTTGCAAGGTGGGGCTGGCCATGAAGATCGACAGCACGACCTCGTCCCACGAAATCAGGAAAGAGAACACCGCAGCGGCGAACAGGCCGAGCCGGATGGCCGGCAGCGTCACGCGCAGCTTCACCTCGATCGGTCCCGCGCCGCAGATCATCGCGGCGTCTTCCAGCGCCGGATCGAAGCTCTGCAGCGAGTTGCCGATGGTGATGATGGAGAACGGCAGCGCGATGATCAGATGGCCGATCACGAAGCCAGTCAGCGTGCCGGTCAACCCCAGCTTGAGGAAGAAGGCGTAGAGCGCCACCGCCAGCACCACCACCGGCAGCACCATCGGCGTCAGGAAGAAGGCCTGCAGCGCGCTCTTGCCGAAAAAGCGGCTACGCGCCAGCCCCAGCGCCGCCAGCAATCCCAGCGTGACCGACAGCACGGTGACGATCACCGCCACCTTGGCGCTGGTGAACAGCGAATCCAGCCACACCGGGTCGGTCAGGAGCTGCTCGTACCACTGCAGCGTCCAGCCCGGCGGCGGAAACACCAGCCATTGTGAGTCGCCGAACGACAAGGCGGCGATGAACACGATGGGCAACAGCAGGAACAGCGTCACCACGGTGCCGACGCCCACCAGGCCCCAGCGCCAGGCACCCAGACGATCGAAATCGAGTAGCATCTCAGCGTCCTCCCAAACCGGTGCGCCCGCCACCCAGGTAGCGCAGTTGCACGGCGTACAGACCCAGCGTCACCACCAAGAGCACGAAGGCGGCGGCGCCAGCCAGACCCCAATTGAGCAGCGACTGCACCAACTGGGCGATCAGCTCGGCCAACATCATGTAGCTGGTGCCGCCCAGCAAGGCCGGGGTGACGTAGTAGCCCAGCGACATCACGAACACCATCAGCGCGCCCGAGGCGATGCCCGGCAGCGCCAGCGGCAGCAACACCAGGCGCAGCGCCTGCCAGCGGCTGGCCCCGCAGACGGCGGCGGCACGCAAGGTGGACGGATCGATGGCACGCAGCGTGGCGTGCAGCGGCATCACCAGGAACGGCAGCATGATGTAGGTCATGCCGATGGTGACCCCGACCAGGTTGTTGACCAGGGTCAGCGGCTCGTCGATCACACCGATGGCCATCAGCATGCGGTTGACAAGGCCGGTCTGCTGCAGCAGCACCATCCAGCCATAGGTGCGGGCCAGGAGGTTGGTCCACATCGACAACAGCAGCACGGCAAACAGCAGCTGGCTCCAGCGCTTGGGCAGGATGGCCAGCAGCCAGGCGGTGGGAAAACCGATCAAGAGCGTGATCAGCGTGACCACGCCGGCCACCATGAAGGTGTTGAAGAACACCCTGACATAAGTCTCCGAGCCCAGGAGCTCGACGTAATTCTGCAGACCGGGCGTGGGCTCCATCACGCTGCGCAGCAGCAGGGCCAGCACCGGCAACAAAAAGAACAGGCACAGCAAGAGCGTGGCGGGCAACAGCAGCCTGATGCCACGCTGGCCGGCGCCGAAACGGAAGCGGCGGCGCTCGGGGGCGACAGCGGTACTCAACGCAGTTGACATGACAACTCCTAAACGCACAACGACAAGCAAGAAGCGGTGGGTGGAGCCGGACGATGAGCGGCGCTCACCGCCCGGCCCGATGCCTTACTTGGTCTGCCAGGCGTACCAGCGCTTGGCGATCTCGTCGCGATGGTCGGCCCAGTAGCGCATGTCCAGATTGATCTGGCTCGCGCCATACTGATCCGGCAGCGCCTTCACCGCTTCCGGCGCCATCTTGGACTTCGCCTGCAGGTTGATCGGCGCGTAGCCGGTCTCGGTGGCGAACTTGGCCTGGGCTTCCGGGCTGGTGGCGTAGGCCAGGAACTTCATGGCCGCCTCCTTGTTCTTGCTGCCCTTCGGAATTACCAGCATATCGGCGGCGGTCAGGTTCTGCTTCCACGACATCCCTACCGGGGCCTTGCTCTGCTGCAGTGCGTTCACGCGGCCGTTCCAGAACATGCCGATCGGCGTCTCGCCGGAAGCCAGCAGCTGCTGCGACTGGGCGCCGCCGCTCCACCACACGATCTGGCTCTTGATGGTGTCGAGCTTCTTGAAGGCGCGGTCGAGGTCGAGCGGGTAGAGCTTGTTGGCCGGCACACCGTCGGCCAAGAGGGCGATCTCCAGCACGCCCGGCGCCGACCACTTGTACAGCGTGCGCTTGCCCGGGAAGCGCTTGAGATCGAACAGATCGGCCCAGGAACTCGGCGCCGCACCCTTGAAGGCAGACTTGTTGTAGCCCAGCACGAAGGAGTAATAGAAGCTGCCCACCGCGTTGGGCGAGGAGAAGCGCGGGTCGATGCCCTTGAGCTTGGACAGATCGAGCGGTTCGAGCAACCCGTCCTTGGCAGCCTTGTAGGCGAAGTCGCCCTCCACGTCCACCACGTCCCAGGTCACGTTGCCGCTTTCCACCATGGCCTTGAACTTGCCATAGTCGGTCGGGCCGTCCATTGCTACGTTGATGCCGTTGGCCGCGGCAAACGGCTTGGCCCAATGCTTCTGCTGCGCCTGCTGGGTGGTGCCACCCCAACTGGTGAACACGATGTTTTCCGCCAGGACGGGAGTGGCGGCCAGCGCGCCGAAAGTGGCGGCCAGGGCTACGCGAGTGCGAAACGATGTCGTTGCGGTCATGATGTCATCTCCTTGGTAGGTGGTAATACTGTTGTTGTTGGTAGCTTGGGTTGGCCGGCCTGGGCGACGCTCAGGCCAGCGGGGAAAACGGTGCCGGCTTCATGATCTTGCTCTCCATCTCCTCCAAGAGCGCCTGGATCTTGGGCGCGAACACCTGCCAGGCCGGGTCCCGGGCCAGTGCGGCGCGGCGTTCCTCGCGCTCGTCCAGGCTGGCATACGCCCAGATGTGCACGATCTGGTTCAGCGGGCCGATCTCGGAAAAGAAGTAGCCGATCAGGTTGCCGAGATACTGCTTCTGCAACGCGATACCCTCCTCTTCCACCAGTTTCAGGTAGGCCGGAACGGCGCCGGTCTTGATGCGGTAAGTACGGATTTCATAAAACATTTCTGCCTCCTCAACGCATCACGAACGGATCGGCGATCGGCTCGTCCGAGGTGCGGATCCACACCGACTTGGTGCGGGTGTAATCCAGCACCGACTCCAGCCCGCCCTCACGGCCGAGACCGCTCAGGCCATAGCCGCCGAACGGCACGATGGGCGACACCGCACGGTAGGTGTTGACCCAGACGATGCCGGCGCGCAGCGCGCGGGTGAGCCGGTGCGCGCGGGTCAGGTCGCGGGTGAACACGCCGGACGCGAGACCGTAAACGCTGTCGTTGGCCAGCGCGATGGCCTCGGCTTCGGTATCGAAGGTCACCACGCTCAGCACCGGGCCGAACAGCTCCTGGGTGACGCTCGGCACCTGGGCGTCAGGGCAAGCGAGGATGGTCGGGCGGTAGTAATAGCCCGCCTCGAAACCCTCCGGTCGCACGCCGCCGGTCACCATCTCGGCGCCGGCCTCCAGACTCGCCGCCACCACGCGCTCGATGTGCTCGCGCTGCTTTTGCGTCGCCAACGGTCCCATCTCGGTGGCCTTGTCCTGCGGGTCGCCGATGCGGATCGCCTCGGCCTTGGCCTTCAGCGTGGCCAACAGGCGGTCACGCACGCCACGCTGCACCAGCAGGCGCGAGCCGGCCACGCAGCTCTGGCCGGTCGCGGCGAAAATGCCCGCGACGATGGCGTTGCTGACGCTGTCGACATCGACATCGTCGAACACCAGCACCGGCGATTTACCGCCCAGCTCCAGCGTGGTGTAGGCGAGGTTCTCGGCCGAGTTGTGCACGATGTGGCGCGCCGTCTCGGGACCACCGGTAAAGGCGATACGCGACACCAGCGGATGGCTGGTCAGCGCGCGGCCGCAGTCATCGCCGAAGCCGGTGACGATGTTGACCACACCGGCCGGGAAGCCCGCCTCGTGCACCAGCCGGGCGAACTCCAGCAACGGGGCCGGGCCTTCCTCGGACGCCTTCAACACCACGGTGCAACCGGCCGCCAGCGCCGGGCCGAGCTTGACCGCCGACAGGAACAGCTGCGAATTCCACGGCACGATGGCCGCCACCACCCCGATCGGCTCGCGCCGCAGGAAGGCCTCCATGTCCGGCTTGTCGACCGGCAGACAGGCGCCCTGGATCTTGTCGGCAAGGCCGGCGTAATAGCGGTAGTACTCGGCCACGTAGCCAATCTGGCTTTGCGTCTCGCGGATGATCTTGCCGGTGTCGGCCGTTTCCAGCTCGGCCAGCCGGGCGGCGTTCTCGGCCACCAGGTCGGCGAGCTTGTAGAGCAGCTTGCCGCGCTGGCTCGCGGTCAGGTTCGCCCAGGCCGAATCGAGAAAGGCACGGTGTGCGGCCTGGACCGCGCGGTCCACGTCGGCGGCGCTTGCCGCCGGCATGCTCGCCCACGGCTCGCCGCTGGCCGGGTTGATGCTGTCGAAGCGGGCGCTGCCGTCCTCGAACACACCGTCGATGTACTGCTGAAACCGTCTCAACATGCTGTGGACTCCTGGTTCAGGCAAAAGCCGGCATCACCTGGTTGATGAACAGCTCGAGCGACTTCTTCTTGCGCTCGAAGTCCATGTGGCTGTCGATCCAGAAGCTGTACTGGTCGTAGCCCAGCGCCTCGTAGCCCTTCAGGCGCGCGATCACCTCGTCCGGCGTGCCGATCACCAGGTTCTGCTTGATCAGCTCCGGCGCGTAGTTCGGGAACATCGCCAGATCCTCGTCGTTGAGCGGCTCGATAAAGCCCTGATCGATCGGCTTCTCGTTCTTGAACCACTTACTGAAGTAGCAGTAGAAGCGGCGCAGAGCGTCCACGGCAGCGTCGACCTCGCGCCCGTCGGCACCGACGAAGGTGTGCATCAGCATCATGATCTGCGGGCGCGGGATGTCCGGGTGGTTAGCGCAGGCGGCGTTGAAGCGCTCCATCAGGCTCGCCACCTCGGCGTCGCCGGAAGCCAGCGAGGTCACCTGCACGTTGCAGCCTTGCGAGACGGCGTAGTCGTGCGAGTTGGGATCGCGCGCAGCCACCCACAGCGGCGGATGCGGCTGCTGCAGCGGGCGCGGCGCCGGCGTGGTCTTGGGGAAGCTCCAGTATTCGCCCTGGTGCGCGTAGTCGCCGGCGAACAGCTTTTGCAGGCAGGGGATCATCTCGCGCAGGCGACCGCCGGCGCCCCAGGCGTCGAGCCCCGGGAACAGGCGCTCGTACTCGAAGGAATAAGCGCCACGCGCGATGCCGACATCGAGGCGGCCGTTGCAGGCCAGGTCGGTCATGCCGATCTCGCCGGCCAGCTTGATCGGATGCCAGAACGGTGCCACCACGGTGCCGGTGCCAAGGCGGATCTTGCTGGTCTTGGCGGCCAGATAGGCCAGGTTGACGAAGGGGTTCGGCGCGATGGTGAACTCCATGCCGTGGTGCTCGCCGATCCAGGCGGTTTCGAAACCACCCTCCTCGGCGATCTTCACCAGCGCGGTCATCTCGTCGAACAGCTCCTTCTGCGACTTGCCGGCGTCGTAACGCTCCATGTGCAGGAACAGCGAAAACTTCATGATGTGTCTCTCCTAAATCTCTGGCGGGTGGATTTTTATCTTTAAATGTTCAGCGGTGTTCACGCTTTAGCGAGCGACTGCACCGATCCGGTATGGCTATCACCGATATAGATGCCGAAGGCGTCCTCGGTACGCTCACGCACAAAACGCTCCAGCATCGAACGCACCGCCTCGTCAGCCAGCTTGTCCCACTGGATGTCGTCCAGCGCCACCGCGCGCAGCTTGCCGCCCGCCGGCAGCTCGCCCTGTACCCGCCCACGGTAGTAGATGTTCACCGCCCCGCCCTCGGCGGCGCTCTCCTCGAATACCGCGAAGAGGAAATCGAGCTGGGCGTCGATGCCGTGCTGGCCCAGCACACCGCGCAGGCTCTTGGCGTCGGACGCCGGCTCCAGGCGGGTGCCGGTGGGCAGTTCGTAGCCCTTGTCGGTTTCCAGCAGCACCACGCCGCCGTCGTACTCCAGGATGGCACCGACCTTGGCGCGCTGCCCTGCCGCCGCCAGCGCATCCTGCGACAGGCTGAAAGTCAGGTAGGCGCCGCGCCCGTAACCGAGCGGACTCGCCGTGGTGTTGGCAAAATCGACCACCTTGCCGATCAGGATGATGTGGTCACCGGCATCCACCACCTGGTGGGTCTCGCAGTCGAACCAGGCGGCCGAACCATCGATGATCGGGCTGCCGGTTACGCCGCGGTGCCAGGACACCTGTTCGAACTTGTCCGCCGCCTTCGAGGCGAAGATGCTGGACACGTTCTTCTGGTCTTCGGCCAGGATGCTGATCGAGAAATGCCGGGTTTCCGCAAACACCCCGTAGCTCGCCGCGGACTTGCCGACGCAGATCAACACCAGCGCCGGATCGAGCGACACCGAAGTGAACGAGTTGGCGGTAAAGCCGCGCGGCGCGCCGTCCGGCTGCAGCGTCGACACCACGGTCACGCCGGTGACGAAGGCGCCGAGCGCCTTGCGGAATTCCATCGCATCGATGGGCTGGCTCATGGCTGTTCACTCCTCTGCGATTCTTGCGCGCCGGCCGTCACAGGGGAGGCCAGGAAGGTGCGCAGGCGTTGGTTGATGTCATCGGGCGCGGTGACGTTCATCATGTGGCGCGCTCCGGCGACGATATCGAGACGACCTTGCGGCGCCAGTTCGGCCATCGCCCGCGACATCTCGGGGCTCGAGTTCGGATCGAACTCGCCGGTCATGAACAGCGCCGGCATCGCCAGGTGTGGCAGACCGGCCGCGTGCACGGCGTCGGAACTGGCGAACAGACCGTAGGTCCGGGCATAGCCCACCGGGTTCACCTCGACCAGGAAACGCTTCACCAGTTCGGCCGATGCTTCCAGATCGGCCGGCACCGGCTCGCCGAACCAGCGTGTCAGGGTGGAATCGACCGTGGCGGCGACACCGGTGTGCTGCAAGGCGGCAGCACGCTCCAGCACGGCGGAGCGCTGTTCCGGCGTGCGCATGAACACCGCGTTGAGCGCCGCCACGCGCAGAGTCCGTGCCGGGTAAGCCAGCGCGAACTCCAGCGCCACCAGCGCCCCCATCGAATGGCCGACCACGTTGGCCGAAGCGACATCCAGATGATCGAGCAAGGCGGCGAGCTGATTCGCATAGTCCGCCAGCGCCACATCGGCCGGCGGCACGGCGCTGCCGCCGTGGCCCAGCATGTCGTACACGATCACCTGGTAATCGCGGGCGAACTCGGCCACCT
The DNA here is from genome assembly GCF_000527175.1 of Pseudogulbenkiania sp. MAI-1. Classification (NCBI taxonomy): domain Bacteria; kingdom Pseudomonadati; phylum Pseudomonadota; class Betaproteobacteria; order Neisseriales; family Chromobacteriaceae; genus Pseudogulbenkiania; species Pseudogulbenkiania sp. MAI-1. Next base: position 2,546,568 of record NZ_AZUR01000001.1, read on the forward strand.
GCGACGCCCAGATCCCCTGCCCCATGCCGACGCCGTGGATCAGCACCAGCGGCTCGCCGGCGCCGTACACGCTGTAGGCAGTGCCGTCGACCGTGCCGGTCTGAACCGGTTGCGGGCACAGATCAGGCCTCATTGCTGCCAAGCTCCTTCAGATCCTGGTAGCGGTCGCCGATGCGGTGATGCGGACGGCCACCGATCGACGCGCCCAGCGCCACCACGATCTCGTCCGGCGCCGGCGCGTCGTTGATCGAGAACTGGATGGTCAGGTAGTGCGAGCGCATGCCCTCGTCGTCCTTGTGCATCATCGGGATCATGATCGGGCAGTTCGGGCCGCCGCGGACATTGGTGAAGCTGAGGTAGCTCTTGGCGCCAACCGCCTTGCGGTAGAAGTTGCCGAAACGCAGCGTATGGATCAGCGCCGAGGCATGCTCGATCTCTCCGTCGGTACCGACCACCGCGGCCTTGCCGTAGCCTTCGATCACCTCGCCCGAGCCGGCGATGCGCAGGATCTCAGCGGTCAGCAGCTCGCCCAGCACCGGGGCGATGGCGTGAATCTCCGGCTTCAGGTCGTCCACGAAGCCGCGCCCCGCCCAGGGGTTCTTCAGCACCGCCGCCGCCGCGAACATCTTCAGCGGCACCGGGGCCACCTTGCCCCCTTCGATCAGCGTCTCCTCGACGTAGGTCACCACTTTGCGAATCCCGACATCCATCGTCTTTTCTCCTTCAGCCTTGGCGCGCCGCGCCGTTCGATTTGCTATATGTCGGTATTACGGTATACCATGAAAAACGTGATAGCAAGAAGATTGTATGTTGGTATACCATAATACGAAACAAAAAAGACACAGCCCGGAAACAACAGCAGAGAAGCGCCACGTCGGCACTCGAACCACTAGGATGAAATGTTCACACCCTTCCGAGCCGGAAGGGCATCACCAGCAAAGGAGCACCACGATGAGCAAGGAAACCTTCGACCGCGGCCTGGAAATCCGCAAGGCGGTATTGGGAGAGGACTACGTCAACCAGGCGCTGGCCAACGCGGACGAACTGTCGATGCCGCTTCAGCAACTGGTCACCGAATACTGCTGGGGCACGGTCTGGGCGCGGGAGGGGCTGGAACGCAAGACGCGCAGCCTGATCAATCTTGGCATGATCGCCGCGCTGAACCGGCCGCACGAGCTGAAGTTGCATGTGCGCGGCGCCCTCAACAACGGCTGCAGTAAGGAAGAAATCGTCGAGGCGATCCTGCAGATCGCCATCTATTGCGGGGTACCCGCCGCCATCGACGCCATGCGTATTGCGCGCGAGGTGATGAATGCGGAGAGTGCGGCGTGATGCTGGCGCCAAGAAATGATGGCAGGCTTTTGTAATACCGTTTAAAGCACACGGGCGGAACCGCCTCTGCCCGTGTCCTCACTCTACTCCGCCGGCGGCAGCAACACGCGCCAGTCGGCGTCGTCCAACACCAGATGACAGGCCAGACGCCAGGTCTCGGCCGTATCCGGCCACTCCTCGGTGGCCGCCATGGCCGCGTCGATCAGTCCGGCGCGCAGCATCACGTTACGCTCCTTGCGCCCCACCTTCGCCACGCCGGGCTGGCCGGTGTGCTCGACATGGACTTTGCAGGTGCCGCAGGTGCCCTGGCCGCAGCGCCAGTGCAGCGGCAGCTCGTGAAAACGCGCCACGTCGATCAGCACGTCGCCCGCCTCGGCGGCAATCTCCTCCAGCACCCGGCCGGATGCCTGGTCGATGAAGCGGACGACCGGCATCAGGCCTCCAGCGCGGTGAAATCGAGCAGATCGCCCACCGCCACTGCCTGCCCCGGTGCCAGGCGCACCAGCCCGTCGGCCCAGGCACACGAAGTCAGCACACCCGAACCCTGGTTGGGATAGCGCTCCAGCACGGTCTGGCCGTCACGCACCACGCGCCGCACGCGCAGGAACTCCTCGCGCTTGGCATCGGGGCGGGTCCAGTCGAAGGCGGCGGGATAACGCACCGTCGGCACCGCCGCCGCCTCGGCCAAGCCGGCGCGCTTCTGCAGGAAAGCCTTGACCAGCACCGCGTAGGTGACGAAACCCGACACCGGGTTGCCCGGCAGGCCGATGAAATCGGCATCGCCCACCCGGCCGCTGGCCAGCGGCTTGCCCGGCTTGATGGCGATCTTCCACAGATCGAGCGCCCCTTCCGCCTCCACCGCCGCCTTGACGTGATCCTCCTCGCCCACCGACACCCCGCCGCAGGTCATGATCACGTCGGCAAAGTCGGAGGCATCGAGCAAGGCCTCGCGCGTGGCTTGCAGCTCATCGGGGATGATGCCCAGGTCGCTGACCTCGCAGCCCAGATGCATCAGCGCCGGCACCAGCCAGTAGCGGTTGGAGTTGTAGATCTGCCCTGGGCCGAGCGCCTCGCCCGGCTCGACCAGCTCGTCGCCGGTGAAGAACACCGCCACGCGCAGCGGACGCACCACCGACACCTCGGCCACGCCGATCGACGCGAGCAGGCCGATGTCGGCGGTCGAGAGGCGCTGGCCGGCGGCAAGCACGGTCTGCCCGCTGGCGATGTCCTCGCCGGCGCGGCGGATGTTCTGGCCGGCGACGGGCGCCTTTTGAATCGTGACCCGGCCATCCTCCAGCACCTCGCACTGCTCCTGCATCACCACTGCATCGGCCCCGGCCGGAATCGGCGCGCCGGTGAAGATACGCGCCGCGCTGCCGGCCTGCAGCGGCGCGGGGGCGTGCCCGGCGGGAATGCGCTGCGACACCGGCAAGGCTTGGCCAAAATCGGCCACGCGCAATGCGTAGCCGTCCATCGCGCTGTTGTCGTGCGGCGGCACGTTCACGGCGGAAACCACCGGTTCAGCCAGCACCCGGCCGCAAGCCTCCAGCAGGGAAACGGTTTCGGTCTCGGTCACGGCGTCGGCGCGCGACAGCAGCCAGCTCGCGGCCTCGTCAACGGTCAGCATGTTCTGCATGGGATAAGGTACTCAACAGGAAATCGACGATGCCGGCGATGTCGTCACGGTTAAACTGCGGCAAGGTCGTATCGATGGGGACGTCGCCAACCACGGCCAGCACCAGCGGATCATCCGGGTACAGGCGCGGACTGGCGAGCGCGCTACTGATCACTTCGATCTTGGGAACCGGGGCGTGCTTGAAACCCTCGGCCAGCACCAGATCGCACGGGCGCAACCGCGCCACGTGTTCCAGCAAAGGATGGTCGTTGCTGCCGGGCAACTCCTCCACCAGCAGCCGGCGCTGTCCGGCCGCCAGCAGCACCTGGCGCGCGCCGGCCTGGCGATGCCGCCAGCTATCCTTGCCTGGCACGTCCCAGTCGACGTCGTGGTGGGTGTGCTTGATCACCGCCACATCGAGGCCACGGGCCACAAGCTGGGGCAATAGCCGTTCAATCAGGGTGGTTTTGCCGCTGCCGGAATAGCCGGCGAAGCCGATCACGTGCATCGTTCAGCATCCGCAAGAGTCTTCAAGATCCGGCGCGCTGGCAACGGTCAGCCAGGCCGGACAGAATGATTGCAATGATAGCACGCGGGCAAAACCCGCCGAATCAGGCGAAATGACTAGTCTCGAATAACTCGGCGCTTGTAAAAGAAATCGTCACGAGCGGCCCTCAGCGGGGTGAAGAGCAGCGCAGGAACCGGAATGTACACAAAGTACATGAGGATTCTGAGCAGCGCATGAGCCCCGATCAGGGACGCGCAGCAGATTTATTCACAAGCGCTCAGGCGGCGTGCGACAGGCTGGCATCGTTGCCCTGCCCGTCCTCCGGATCCTCGAAGCGTTTCCAGTCGATGATCATCACTTCGGTCAGGCCGCAATCGATGGCCAGCTGCGCCTCGATTTCCTCCAGCACCTGGTGGCAATGGATCGAACCGTTCAGCGCCACCTCGGCGCGGCGCACCACCTTGTCGTCAGGGGTGGCAAACCAGATACAGTAGCGGTTCATGGAGGCCTCCGATCAGCCGGTCAGACATAGCGCTTGTGAAAAATCTACTGCGCACGCCCATCCCGGCCCTGTGATGCTCACCGTACCGTTTGTACGGCTGCGCTTCTCGAACCGGCCTGGGAGCGCTCGTAACGATTTTTCTCACAAGCTCATACTACAAATATCGCCGCAATTGCAGCCAGATCGCAAGTTTTTCCTGATAGTCACGGGTGTAGGCCGGACTGGACGAAGGCAGCGCCAGCAAGGCCAGGGGGCTTCCGGCCAGCCTTCGGGCCGCCCTGAAGGCGGTGCCGCCGTTGAACGCCACCGCTTCGAGCCGCGGCAGGGAGCGCGTCAGCGCCAACAGGTCGTTGTGCTCGACGTCGTTCAGCGCGGCATCCAGACTGCCCTTGCGCTCGGCGCGCGCCACCACGTCCCACAGCCCGACACGATGCGCGAGCAGACAGTCGAGGCGGTCGGCATACGCCATCTCGGCCAGGGGTTTGCCCAGCATCTCGCCCAGCAGGCGCCAGAACTGGTTGCGCGGATGGGCGTAGTACTGCCCGGCCGCCAGTGAAGCGTCTCCCGGCAGCGAGCCCAGGATCAGCAGCCGTACCTCGGGCGACACGACCGGCGGGAAGCAGTGCTTGTGGGACGTCATGATTGATCGGAAACGGCGATCGGAGACATCGCCTTAAAAAAGCTGCCCCTGCTGCCGCGCCAGCCACGCCTTGACCGGGCCGAAGGTGCGGCGGTGCTCGGCCAGCACGCCGAAGCGCTCGATGGCGGCCAGGTGCTCGGCGGTGGGATAGCCCTTGTGACGGGCGAAGCCGTACTCGGGATGCAAGGCGTCGAGCGCCACCAGTTCCGCATCGCGTGCAGTCTTGGCCAGGATGGACGCCGCCGAGATCGCTGGCTCCAGCGCGTCACCCTTGACGATGGCGCGCGCCGGCACTGCGATGCCCTTGGGCACGCGGTTGCCGTCGATCAGCACCTCGACCGGCAGAACCGACAAGCCGGCCACGGCGCGGCTCATCGCCAGCATGGTGGCCTGCAGGATGTTGAGGGTATCGATCTCGGCGACGCTCGCGCTGGTGATGCACCAGGCGAGCGCGCGCTCCTTGATCAGCGGCGCCAGCTCGTCGCGCTGCTTCTCGGTCAGTTTCTTGGAGTCGGCCAGCCCGGCGATCGGCCGCGCCGGATCGAGGATCACCGCGGCGGCGAACACCGCCCCGGCGAGCGGGCCCCTGCCGGCCTCGTCGACGCCGGCGATCATGCCGGCACTCCCGCCACCTGCAGCACCGCGTCGGCGGCCAGCTCGGCGGTATCCTGCTTCAGCTCCCGATGCAAGGCGGTAAAGCGGGCGTTGAGCGCCTTCTTCGCCGGCTCGTCGTCGTAGAACGCGGCCACCGCCTCGGCCAGGCGCTCCGGCGTGGCGTCGTACTGCAACAGCTCGGGCACCACCGAGTCACCCAAGAGAATGTTGGGCAGGCCGACCCACGGCAGCTTCAGCTTGCGCTTGACCAGCCGGTAAGTGAGCCAGGATAGCTTGTAGGTGATCACCATCGGCTTCTTGGTCAGCGCCACCTCCAGCGTCGAGGTGCCGCTCTTCACCAGCACCACGTCGCTCGCAATCATCGCCATCTGGGCGTGACCGAACAGCTTGCGGATCGGCAGATCCCAGGCCTTGAGCCGGCTGAGCATCTGGTCGAAGGCATCGAGCGTCGCGCGCGTGGCAAGCGGCACCAGGAATTGCGCCGTCGGGTAGCGCTCGTGGAGCAAGCGTGCCGTCTTGACGAAAATCTCGCCCAGGTAGTCGATCTCGCTCACCCGGCTGCCGGGCAAGAGCGCGAACACCGGCCCCTCCGGCGGCAAGCCGAGCTGCTCGCGCATCGCTTCGGTGTCGGGAACCAGCGGTATCTCGCCCGCCAGCGGATGGCCGACGAAGGTCACCGGCACGCCGGCCTTTTCATAGAGCGGTGGCTCCATCGGGAACAGGCACAGCACGCGGTCGGCCGCGTCGCCGATCTTCTGCACCCGCTCCGGCCGCCACGCCCACACCGACGGGCTGACGTAATGGACGGTGCGGATACCCTTCTTCTTCAGCGACTTCTCGAGCCCGAGGTTGAAGTCGGGCGCATCGATGCCGACGAACACGTCCGGCCGCTCCGCGATCAGCGTGTCGCGCAGGTTGGCGCGGATGCGCAACAGCTCCGGCAGACGCGACAGCACCTCGGCGTAGCCGCGCACCGCCAGCCGCTCCTGCGGCACCACCGAATACAGACCCTGCGCCTGCATCCGCGGCCCGCCGATGCCGGCGAACTCGATGTCCGGATGGCGCACCTTGAGCGCCGCCATCAGGTGCGCACCCAGCAGGTCGCCGGAGGCCTCGCCGGCTACCATGGCGACCTTGAGCGCGCCGCTTCGCTTGAACAGAGGTTCAGCCATCGCTTAACGGATGATGCCCCGCTCCGACAAACCGAAGAAGCGCACGAAAGCCTCCAGCTCCGGGTGGCTGGCCGCCTCGGCGACGATGATCTGCTTGGCCTCTTCCAGCGGCAGGCCGCTGCGGTACAGCGTCTTGTAGGCCTGGCGGATGGAGCGGATCTGTTCCGGCGAGAAGCCGCGGCGCTTCAGGCCCTCGGCGTTGATGCCGGACGGTACCGCGCGGTTGCCGTGCGCCATCACGTACGGCGGCACGTCCTGCGCCACCGCGCTGGCAAACGCCGTCATGGCGTGCTCGCCGATGATGCCGAACTGGTGCACGCTGGTGAAGCCACCCAGGATCACCCAGTCGCCCACCTGAACGTGGCCGGCCAGCGTGGCGTTGTTGGCGAAGATGGTGTGGTTGCCCACCTGGCAATCGTGCGCCAGATGCACGTAGGCCATGATCCAGTTGTCGTTGCCCAGGCGAGTCACGCCCACGTCCTGTGCCGTGCCGACGTTGAAGGTGCAGAATTCGCGGATGGTGTTGTTGTCGCCGATCTCGAGCCGTGTCGGCTCACCGGCGTACTTCTTGTCCTGCGGCATCGCGCCCAGCGAGCAGAACTGGAAGATGCGGTTGTTCTTGCCGATCGAGGTATGGCCCTCGATCACCACGTGCGGGCCGACCCAGGTGCCGCTGTCGATGGACACGTTCGGTCCCACGATGGAATACGCGCCGATCTCGACGTCGTCCGCGATGCGGGCGTTCGGATCGACGATCGCGGTAGGATGAATCGCCATATCACACCTCGCGCTTGGCGCACATGATCTCGGCCTCGCAGGCCACCTGCCCATCCACCAGAGCACGTGCCTTGTACTTGGCGATGCCGCGTTTGGAGGTCAGTTCCTCCACCTCCATCACCAGCTGATCGCCCGGCACCACCTGGCGCTTGAAGCGGGCGTTGTCGATGCCGACGAAGAAATACAGCTCGTTCTCGGCGCGCTCGCCCTGGCTCTTGATCGACAGGATGCCGGCCGCCTGCGCCAGCGCCTCGATGATCAGCACGCCCGGCATCACCGGGTACTGCTCGAAGTGGCCGACGAAGAACGGCTCGTTGATAGTCACGTTCTTGAGCGCCTTGACACGCTTGTTCGCCTCGAACTCCACCACCCGGTCCACCAGCAGGAACGGGTAGCGGTGCGGCAGGTACTTCATGATTTCACGTACGTCGATGGTCACGGCATGCTCAGTCATTATTCTGGTCCTTGCTATCTTTCAGGGTCTTGATCTCGCGTTCGAGTTCTTTTACGCGTTTGACGAGATCGTCGAGATGTCTCAGGTGAACGGCGTTGGGCAGCCATTCCTTCATGGTGGAAAGTGGGTAGGACGAGGCGTAGTTGTCCGGCTTCTTGATGGACTTGGACACCAGCGTCCCGCCGCCGATATGGGTACGGTCGGCCACCTCGATGTGGCCGACGAACATTGCCGCCCCTCCGACGGTGCAGTAAGCGCCGATCTTGGTACTGCCGGCGATGCCGACGCAACCGGCGATGGCGGTGTGCTCGCCGATCTGCACGTTGTGCGCGATCTGCACCAGATTGTCGATCTTGGCGCCCTTGCGGATGATGGTGTCGGCCATCGCGCCGCGGTCGACCGTGGTGTTGGCGCCGATCTCGACGTCGTCCTCGATCACCACCCGGCCCGTCTGCGGAATCTTGAACCAGTGATCCTTGGCCCAGGCCAGGCCGAAACCGTCCGCGCCGATCACCGTGCCGGAGTGGATGCCGACGCGCGAGCCGATGCGGCAGCCGTGGTAAACCGTGACATTGGCGTAGAGCGTCACGTCGTCGCCGATCGCCACCCCATCGCCGATCGACACGCCCGGCAGGATGCGGCAGCGCTCACCGATGGTCACATTATGGCCGATGCTGACGTTGGCGCCGATCTCACTGGAAGGATCGATGCGGCAGCCCTCGCCGACCACGGCAGTCTCATGGATGCCGGGCCGTGCCTGCGGCGCCGGATGGAACAGCGTCGCCACGCGGGCGAAGTACAGATAAGGGTCGTCGGTCAGGATCAGTGGACCGCCATAACCGGTTTCCTCGGCCAGCTTGGGCGACATGATGAGCGCGCTGGCCCCCGTCGTCTCGAGCTGACGGCGGAACTTGGCGTTTGCCAGGAAGCTGATTTCGCCGGTCTTGGCGTCTTCCAGCGGGGCCAGGCGCTCGACCAGGCAGTCGTCGCCGCGCAGCTCGCCGCCGAGCCGCGCCACGATATCGGAAAGTGTATATGCCATCAAAAACAAAGCCGACCCGGGGCCGGCTTCTCCGGAAAATAGATGGAATTATTTCTCAAGTTCCTTGAGAACCTTGGCGGTGATGTCGTACTTGGGATTGACGTAGACCGCATCCTGCAGGATCAGATCGAACTGCTCGCGCTCGGCGATCTGCTTGATGGTTCGGTTCGCCCGCTCCTGCACCGCGGCAAATTCCTCATTGCGCCGCAGATTGAAGTCCTCGGCCAGTTCGCGGCCCTTGGCGCGGTAATCGCGGTCGAGGCCGGCCAGCTCCCGCTCGTATTTCTTGCGGTCGTCGAGCCCCAAGCCGCTCTTGCCGAGCAGCGTTTCCAGCTCCTTGGCACGCGCTTCCATCCTCTTCAGCTCGGCGCGGCGGTCACTGAACTCCTTCTCGAGTTTCTTCATGACCAGTACGGCCGGCGCCGCCTCGCGGTACACCCGCTCGGTATTGATGTAGCCCAGCTTGAAATCGGCCGCCGCGCTGGCGAACGAAGCGGCCAGCAGAACCGGAGCCAACAGCAGGCGAACAGTCTTCATCGTCATCTCCGGACTCCGCTCAGAATACCGTCCCCAGCTGGAACTGGAATGCTTGGCGCTTGTCGCCCTCTTCCTTCTTCAGCGGCACGGCATAGCTGAATTTCATCGGTCCCATCGGCGACAGCCAGGTCAGAGCGGCACCGCCCGAGTAGCGCAGACCCTCGCTGGCGCTGGAACCGGCGACATTGTTGTCCCACAGGCTGCCGACGTCGAAGAACACGCTGGTGCGCACCGACTTGTTGTCGCGCATGCCCGGGAAGGGGAACAGCAGCTCCACGTTGCCGACCACCTTGGTGGTGCCGCCGAGGTTGTCACCGTTCGTATCTTTCGGACCGATGCTGCCGTTCTCGTAGCCGCGCACCGAGCCCAGGCCGCCCAGGTAGAAGTTCTGGAAGAACGGCAGGGTCGAACTCTTGCCGTAACCGTCGGCGTAGCCCACTTCGCCGTTCAGCATCAGGGTGAAGGTCTTTGACAAGGGGAAATACCAGGTCTGCTGATGGCTCAGACGGTAGTACTGCAAGTCGAGTCCCGGCAGGCCGATATCGACCCCCGCCCGCAGCACCGCCCCGCGCGTCGGCCACAATGCGCTGTCGCGGGTATCGCGCGACCAGCCGATGGTGGACAGCAGCGTGTTGGCGCTCTTGCCGTACTTGTCGACGAAGTCGAGGTAACGCTGCGGGCTGTCGGAGAAGGTGGTGATGGCGGTCTGCTCCACCCCCAGGCTCAGGTTGATGCGGTCGAACTCGGTGATCGGCACGCCGAACTTGGCCGCCGCCCCACTCGTCCGCGTCTTGTACTTGGACACGTCGTCTTCCTGGGCGTCGTAGGTGCGGCTGTACAGGTTGTAGCCCAGACTGACACCGTCGACGGTGAAGTACGGATCGTTGAAGGAGAGGCTGGCGCTCTTGTTCACCTTGCCGGTGGAGATGCCGGCCGACAGCGACTTGCCGGAACCGAAGATATTGCTCTGCGACACGCTGCCGGAGAACACCAGACCCTGCCCCTGCACGAAACCGATACCGGCCGAGATGCTGCCGGTCGGACGTTCCTTCAGGTTGATGTTCATGTCGACCTGATCCGCCGTATCGGGGACCGCCGGCGTCTCGACATTGACGTCCTCGAAGTAGCCCAGCAGTTCGACCCGCTCCTTGCTGCGCTTGATCTTGTCGGCGGCGTAGGGCGCGCTTTCCAGCTGACGCAGCTCGCGGCGTACCACTTCATCACGGGTCTTGGTGTTGCCGGCGATGTTGATGCGGCGAACGTAGGTCTTGCGGCCCGGGTCGAGGAACAGGGTGAAGGCGACCTGGCGCTTCTCGCGGTCGATTTCCGGCAGCGCGTTGACGTTGGCGAAGGCGTAGCCGTCGTTACCCAGGCGGTCGCTGATGGCGGTCACCGAATCGTTGACCTTCTCGCGGTTGAACACGTCGCCCGCCTTGAACTGCAAGAGCTTGCGCAGCTCCTCTTCCGGCACCTTCAGGTCGCCGGCGAGCTTGACGTCGGAAATGGTGTAGCGCTGGCCTTCGTTGATGTTGATGGTGAGGAACATGTCCTCCTTGTCGGCGCTGATCGACACCTGGGTCGAGTCGATGTTGAACTCGAGGTAGCCCTGGTTCTGGTAGAACGCCTTGAGCTTTTCCAGGTCGCCGGACAACTTCTGCTTGGAGTACTGGTTGTCCTTGGTGATCCAGGACAGCCAGTCGCCGGTGGTCAACGAGAACTGTTCCAGCAACGTGTCCTGATCGAAGGCCTTGGCGCCGACGATGCGGATTTCCTTGATCTTCGCCGTCACGCCCTCGACGATATCGAGGGTGACGGCAACGCGGTTGCGCTCGAGCTTGGTGACGCTGGGTGTGATTTCCACCGAGTACTTGCCGCGGCTGTAATATTGGCGCTTCAGCTCCTGGACCGCCCCGTCCAGCAAGCCCTGGTCGAAGATGCGGGATTCGGCCAGGCCGTTCTCCTTGAGCGCCTTCTTCAGCTGATCCTTGTCGAACTCCTTCGCCCCGCTGATGTTGAGCTGGGTGATCACCGGCCGTTCGATGACGGAGACGATCAGGACATCGCCCTCCGACTCGATCCGCACGTCGTTGAAGAAGCCGGTGGCGAACAGTGCCTTGATCGCCTCTTTGGCCTTCTCGTCGGTGAAGGTGTCCCCCACCTTGAGCGGCATATAATTGAATACCGTCCCGGGTTCAGTACGCTGCAAACCCTCGACGCGAATATCCTTGACTACAAATGGCTCTGCCGCCATGGCGGCAGACATGGAAAACAGGCCGGCAACTGCCGCTGCAACGAGTTTGAATCTCATCTGTTTGTTCTAACCCCCGAAAAGGCGGCTGATGTCGTTTAGCAAGGCAAATGCCATCAACGAAGCCAGCAAGGCAAAGCCTATCCTTTGCCCGAGTAACTGCGCCCGTTCACTGACCGGGCTCCCCTTGATCAACTCCGCCGTATAATACATTAAGTGCCCACCATCCAGAATGGGGATGGGAAGCAGGTTCAATATGCCAATGCTGACGCTGATCAGCGCCAGAAATTCGAGGTAGGCGTCCAGACCCTGCCGCGCGGTCTGGCCGGCCACGCTGGCGATGGTGATCGGGCCGCTCAGGTTGTCCCATGACGCCTGCCCGATCAGCATGCGCCCGAACATCCGCAAACTAAGCACGCTGTTGGACCAGGTTTTTTGCAGCGCCATCCAGCCCGCCTCGGCGACCGTCGGGTGCACCTCGTAACGCAATCCCTCGAGCCAGGCGGCATCCCCCGTCGGTGCGGCACCGATGCGGCCGACAAAACCGGTCGGCGACTCCATCGAATCCGGACGCAGCGTCAGCTGCCGCCGCTCGCCCCCCCGCAGAAAGACCAGGGTAATCTCCTTGCCGGGGCTGTTGTGCACCATGGCCACCCATTCCGCCCAGCTTTGCAGCTTACGGCCATTGGCGCTCAGCAAGGTGTCGCCCGTCCGCAGGCCGACCTTGTCCGCCGCACCGCCCTGCTCGACCATGCCCAGCGTCAACGAATAACGAACGGGTACGATGCCGATCTGCCCGTTGGCGTGACCATCGGCCTCGGGCGCCGCCTTGACCACTCGATCGAGACGCTGGCCGGCCGTCGTTTCGACCCGCACCGTCAACGGTTCGTCCGCACTGGAACTCCGATCCAGCAGCGCGAGGCTGATGTCGTTCCAATGCGCGACCGGGGAGCCCGCCACCGCGAGGATGCGGTCCCCCGGCTGGAAGCCGGCGATGGCAGCCGGACTGTCCGGCACCACCGTCCCCACCAGCGGCCGGTACAGCGTCAGGCCGTTGCCGATCACCGCCCAATAAAACAACACCGCCAGCAGCAGGTTCATCAAGGGGCCGGCCACCACGATCACCATGCGCTTGCCGACCGGTTGCCGGTTGAAGGCGCGCGGCCAGTCCTCCGGCGCCACGACGCCCTCCCGCTCGTCCAGCATTTTGACGTAGCCGCCCAGAGGAATCGGGCAGATCGCCCACTCGGTCTCGCCCCGCTTGACCGTGAACAGCGGCTTGCCGAAACCGATCGAGAAACGCAGCACCTTCACCCCGCAGCAGCGTGCTGCCACGTAGTGGCCCAGTTCGTGGAAGGTGACCAGGACACCGATGGCGAGGAGGAAGGCGAGAATGGCAGTCATAGCGGGAGCATGGCCTTGAGGGATGAGCGAACCCGGCCATCCTTCTCCAGCAGCGCCTCCAGCGAGGAGCTGGTGGACAAGTCGAAGCGGCCCAATGCCTGCTCGACCAGAGCGGGGATGCCCATGAAACCGATCTGCCCGTCCAGAAAGGCCGCCACCGCGACCTCATTGGCGGCATTCAGCACCGCCGGGGCATCGCCCCCGCTCCGCAGCGCCTCGAAAGCCAGCCTCAGGCAGGGAAAGCGCGCCAGATCCGGCTGCTCGAACGTCAGTTGGGACAGGGCGAAGAAATCGAGCGAAGCGACGCCCGCCTCGATACGCTCAGGCCAGGCCATGGCGTAGGCGATCGGCGTGCGCATGTCCGGCGACCCCAGTTGGGCCATGACCGAACCGTCTCGGTATTGAACCATGGAATGAATGACGCTTTGCGGATGCACCACCACGTCGATGCTCTCGGCCGGTGCGTTGAATAGCCAATGCGCCTCGATGACCTCCAGCCCCTTGTTCATCAGCGTCGCGGAATCAACGGAGATCTTCTGCCCCATCACCCAGTTCGGGTGCTTGCAGGCTTGGGCCGGCGTGACGGCATGAAGTTCCGCCGCCGGCAGTTGCCGGAACGGGCCGCCCGAGGCGGTCAGGATGATCTTGCGTACGCCGGCCTGGTCCAGCGAGCCGCGGTAGCCGTCCGGCAGCGACTGGAAGATGGCATTGTGCTCGCTATCCACCGGCAGCAGGGTCGCCCCGCCTTCGCGCACGGCGCTCATGAAGAGCTGTCCGGCCACGACCAGCGACTCCTTGTTGGCCAGCAGGATGCGCTTGCCGGCCCGGGCGGCTGCCAGCGCCGACGGCAGGCCGGCCGCGCCGACGATGGCCGCCATGACCATGTCGGCCTCCGGCAAGGTGGCGACCGTCTCGAGGGCACCCGCCCCGCTCAGCACCTCGACCGGCAGCCCGGCCTCGTTCAGCCGCAAGCGCAGCGCGCTTGCCGCCGCGTCGTCGACCATGACGGCAAAGGTCGGCCGAAAACGCCGGCATTGTTCGAACAAGCGGTCCACTTGCCGTTGCGCCGCCAGCGCCACGACACGATAGCGCTCCGGGTGTCGGGCAACCACATCCAGCGTGTTCATGCCGATGCTGCCGGTTGCCCCGAGTACTACGATTCCTTGAGGTTTCATTTTGGCAATTCAGAGACCGCTCAGTGCGCGCAAGGCATTGCTCACGGCGAGAACGGCGATAAGACTGTCGATACGGTCATACACCCCGCCATGACCGGGAAGCAGCCGGCTGCTGTCCTTGAGGCCGGCCGCGCGCTTGAACCACGACTCCAGCAAGTCTCCGGCAATGCTGACAGCTGTCAGGGGAAGAGACAAGAGTAACAAGCTCCATGGCGACAGACCCAGCGCAAGCCAGCCCAGTTCATTCACCAGGAAAACATAGGCGGCGGTCGCCACCAGCGCGCCATAGACGCCCTCCCAGCTCTTGCCGGGGCTGATCGACGGCGCCAGCTTGCGCCGGCCAAAGGCCTTGCCGGAGAAATAGGCGGCAATGTCCGCCACCCAGACCAGCCCCATGATGGCCAGGAGCTGCTGGGCCTGCGCCACACCGGGCTCGGGCCGCCACTCGAGCAGGGCGAACCAGGCCGGGAACATCAACAGCCAGCCCAGCAGCCATGCCGTCAAACCGTTGCGAACCACCCAGCGCCGTACCAGCCACAACGGCACCACGGCGAGCCAAAACAGCAAGGCCAGGACGTGCAGCCACGGCATCGACCCTATCCCGCCCAGCCAGGCCACTGAGGCAATCAGGGTCGAGCCCCCCAGATACAGCCATTGACCGGCACCGGCCATGCCCACCATCCGGCTGTATTCCCACAGCGCCAGGCCCACGACCAGCCACGAAAAAGCGGCCCATATCGGGGCCGGAAAGAAGAACAGTGCGGCCAGCATCAAGGGCAGCAGCACCAGTGCAGTCAGCACGCGTGTTTTCAGCATGGAGTCAGTCCCGGCGCAGCGAGGCGGGCAATTGTTCGCTGGTGCGGCCAAAACGGCGCTCGCGGCACCGGTAGGATTGCACCGCTTCCCCCAGGGCCCGCTTGTCGAAATCGGGCCATAGCAGGTCGGTGAAGAAGAGTTCGCTGTAAGCCAGTTGCCAGAGCAGGAAATTGCTGATTCGCTGCTCCCCGCCGGTGCGGATGAACAGATCGGGCTCCGGCGCATAGGACATCGACAGCCGTGCGGCCAGCTTTTCTTCGGTGATGGTGGCGGCCCCCTCCCCGATCAGTTGGTTGACGGCCTGCAGCATGTCCCAGCGCCCGCCGTAATCGGCGGCGATGGTCAGCACCAGCCCGCCGTTGGCGGCGGTGCGCGCTTCGGCGGCATCGATGCGCTCCACGATGCGGGGCGCAAAACGGGAGCGGTCACCGATGACCTTGAGGCGGATATTGTTAGTGTGCAGCTTCTCCACCTCGTTCTCCAGCGCGTTCAGGAAGAGGTCCATCAGGAAGGAAACCTCGTCCGGAGGACGCCGCCAGTTCTCGGTGGAAAAGGCAAACAGCGTCAGGTACTCGACACCGAGTTCCTGACAGCCCGCCACGATCTCCCTGACCGCGCTCAGGCCCTTCTTGTGGCCGGCGACGCGAGGCAGGAACCGTTTCTTGGCCCAGCGCCCATTGCCATCCATGATGATGGCGATATGGCGCGGCACCGGGCGGACTTCGGGAATGGAGCTAGTGGAACTGCCGAACAAGACGTTCCCCTTATACCGCCATCAGATCAGTTTCTTTGGCGGCAAGGGCTTTGTCGATTTCGGCAATGTACTTGTCAGTCAGCTTCTGGATGTCGTCCTGGCCGCGACGCTCGTCGTCCTCGGTGATGGACTTGTCCTTGAGCAGGTTCTTGAATTCGTTGTTGGCATCGCGGCGGATGTTGCGCACGGCCACGCGGGCGCCTTCGGCCTCGCTGCGCACCAGCTTGATCAGGTCCTTGCGGCGTTCTTCGGTCAGCATCGGCATCGGCACACGGATGATGTCGCCCATCGAGGCCGGGTTGAGGCCGAGGTCAGAGTCGCGGATTGCCTTTTCCACCTTGCTCAGCATGTTCTTTTCCCATGGCTGAACACCGATGGTGCGGGCATCGAGGAGGGTGACGTTGGCCACCTGGTTCACCGGCACGTCGCTGCCATAGTAGTCGACCATGACATGATCCAGAATACCGGTATGCGCGCGGCCGGTACGAACCTTGGTCAGGTCGTTCTTGAAGGCTTCCAGCGACTTTTGCATTTTCTGTTCGGCCGATTTCTTGACGTCGTTAATCATGTCAACTCCATGGAAACTTGGAAAAACAAGGCGGAAAGCGGCTGCTGCCGTTTCCGCCCTTTTGCTATTCTGTAAAGCTCAGCAGTGTACCAGCGTGCCTTCGTCTTCGCCAAGCACTACCCGCCGGA
Organism: Pseudogulbenkiania sp. MAI-1; assembly: GCF_000527175.1. Lineage (NCBI taxonomy): Bacteria > Pseudomonadati > Pseudomonadota > Betaproteobacteria > Neisseriales > Chromobacteriaceae > Pseudogulbenkiania > Pseudogulbenkiania sp. MAI-1. Next base: position 2,562,855 of record NZ_AZUR01000001.1, read on the forward strand.
GCGCGCCGGACTTGAAGATGCTGAACACCTTGATGTTCAGGTGCTGGTCACGGCACAGCGCGAAGGCGGTGGCATCCATCACCTTGAGGTTGCGCGAGATCGCCTCGTCGAAGGTCAGCGTCTGATAACGCTGGGCATCCGGGTTCTTCTTCGGGTCGTCGGTATAGACGCCATCCACTTTGGTGGCCTTGAGCATGATGTCCACGTTCATTTCCATGCCGCGCAGCGCCGCCGCCGTATCGGTGGTGAAGAACGGGTTGCCGGTACCGGCCGCGAAAATGACGACCTTGCCCTCTTCCAAATATTGCATGGCCTTGCCGCGCACGTACGGTTCGGCGATCTGCTGCATGGTCAATGCCGACTGCACCCGGGCCACCAGACCCACCTTGGTCATGGCATCCTTGAGCGCCAGCGCGTTCATCACGGTCGCCATCATGCCCATATAGTCGGCCGTGGCGCGATCCATGCCGGAAGCCGCCGGCGCCACGCCGCGGAAGATGTTGCCGCCGCCGATCACGATGCCTACCTCGACCCCCAGATCGACCACCTCCTTGATCTGCCCCACGATTTGCTCGATCGTGGCGCGGTTGATCCCGTAGCTATCGTCGCCCATCAGGGCCTCGCCCGACAGTTTGAGCAGAATACGTTTATAGGCAGGAGCTTGGCTCATAGTCACCTCGGTGGCAGTTTTTCAGTCAGTCAATTTGCAAAACGGCACCCTGCAAGCAGGGTGCCGTTCGATCAGTCCAGAGGTCCGGACTTACAGCTTGGCGGCGGCAGCCACTTCAGCGGCGTAGTCCACTACCTTCTTCTCGATGCCTTCGCCCACGACGAACATGGTAAAGGCCTTCACCGAGGCGGATTTCTCAGCCAGCAGCTTCTCGACGGTCTGGTCCGGGTTCTTCACGAACGGCTGGCCCAGCAGGGTCACTTCCGCCAGGAACTTGCTCACGCGGCCTTCCACCATCTTGGCCACGATATCGGCCGGCTTGCCGGACTGGGCAGCCTGCTCGGTGTAGATGCGGCGCTCGGTTTCCAGGGTTTCGGCCGGAACCTGATCCTTGGACACGCAGATCGGCTTGGAAGCGGCGATGTGCATGGCGATGTCCTTGCCCAGGGCCTCGTCGCCACCGTTGAAATCAACGATAACGCCGATCTTGGCACCGTGCAGGTAGGTCGCGATCTTGCCTTCGGTTTCGTAGCGCACGAAACGACGGATGGTCATGTTCTCGCCCAGCTTGGCGATAGCGGCCTTGCGGATTTCTTCCACCGACTGGCCGTCCACTTCAACGGCGCCCAGCGCTTCGACGTCGGCCGGGTTGGCGGCAACGACAGCCTTGGCGGCAGCAGCGGCCAGGGCCAGGAAGGTCGGGTCTTTGGCAACGAAGTCGGTTTCGCAGTTCACTTCCACCAGGGCGCCAACGCCACCTTCGATGAAGGAGCCGATGATGCCTTCGGCAGCCACACGGCCGGCCATCTTGGAGGCCTTGTTGCCCGACTTGATGCGCAGGATTTCTTCGGCCTTGGCCAGATCGCCTTCGGCTTCAACCAGCGCCTTCTTGCACTCCATCATGCCAAGGCCGGTAGCAGCGCGCAGGTCCGAGACCATTTTTGCGGTAATTTCCGCCATGCTTGAAACTCCTTAACAGTATCTTTTTACGTAACGGTACGGGTTCAAAAAAAGGGGCTTACGCCCCTTTTTCAGGTCCGTGCTTACTCGGCTTGAGCCGGTTCAGCGGCAACGATTTCCTGCAGCGACTGTGCGCGGCCTTCCAGTACGGCGTCGGCGATGCCGCGGGCGTACAGGCGGATGGCGCGGTTGGAGTCGTCGTTACCCGGGATTACGTAATTGATGCCTTCCGGCGAGTTGTTGGTATCAACCACGCCGATCAGCGGGATGCCCAGCTTCTTGGCTTCGACGACGGTACCCTTCTGGTAGCCGGTATCGATAACGAAGATGGCATCCGGCAGACCTTTCATGTCCTTGATACCGCCCAGCGAGCGCTCCAGCTTCTCGACTTCGCGCTCGAGGTCCAGCAGCTCTTTCTTGTTGTAACCGGTGTCGCCGGCGCTTTCCAGGATGGCACGCTTTTCTTCAAGACGCTTGATGGACTGCTTGACGGTCTTGTAGTTGGTCAGCATACCGCCGAGCCAGCGGTGATCGACGAACGGCATGCCACAACGGGCTGCTTCTTCACGAACAATCTCACGCGCCTGACGCTTGGTGCCCACAAACAGGATGGTACCCTTGTTGGCAGCCAGGCGACGTACGTATTCCTGAGCTTCAACGAACAGCGGAAGGGTTTTTTCCAGGTTGATGATGTGGATCTTGTTGCGGCTGCCGAAAATGTACTGAGCCATTTTCGGATTCCAGAAGCGGGTCTGGTGACCGAAGTGAACGCCGGCTTCCAGCATCTGACGCATGGTAACGTTGGTGGTCATGCAAAACTCCTAAAGGGTTAGGCCTCCATTCGCGCGCAGAATCCTTGCGGACACCCTTTCGGCGCGAATGTGCGTAGTAAAAACCCTGCGGGATGCAGGGCGCGCAGAATTATAGCACCACGGGCTAAGCCAGCTCAAGCTGACGACTCGTCATTCACGACAACAGCGAGCTCTTTCTTCTTGCGCAGGCGGCGGCGCACCAGACGGGTAAACAGCAGGCTGGGAAGCACTGCCAGAAACACGATGATGAAGGCCATGCGGATGGGGCTTTCCTGCACCACCGCCATCATCAGCACCACGTAAAGCCAACCGATCAGGATCAGATACATGTCAAGACAACCGTGCGGATTTTCGTTCGAATCAAGGCAAAGGCGCTCATTCTAGCCCGGACAGGCGCGCCAGCGTATCTTGCCGGTAGAACGCCACCAGTTGCCGGTAGACCGCGGGATAGTCTTCGGCCAATCCTTGCGGGCACTCGAAAAACGCCTCGCTCAGCACGGCGAAGAATTCGGCCGGGCTTTCCGCGGCATAAGGATCGAGCCAGCCCTCCTCCGCCATTTCGCCTTCGCGCTCCAATTGCTGCTGAAAATCGGCATAGGCGGCAGCCCAGTCATGCGACCACTGCTCCCGGCTCATGCCCTTGTGCAGCGGCGGAAAACCGTTGGCATCGCCATTGAGCATGTCGAGCTTGTGAGCGATTTCGTGGATCACCACGTTCCAGCCGTCGCGGCCGCTGGAACGCTTCACGTCCGGCCATGACAGAATGACCGGACCATCGAGCCGAGCCTGCCCGATCAGCACGCTGTCGCCCTCGTGCACCACGCCGCCCGGTTCCATCCAGTGGTCCCGCACCACGAAGGCCGAGGGGTAGAGCACGATCTCTTGCCAGCCGTCCAGCGCCTCCTTGCCGAGGTTCATCACCGGCAAGGCCATCTGCAGCGTGACCGAGGCGACCATCGCCGGCGTGACCGTCAGCCCGGCCGCCCCGCTGAAGACCTTCTTGCGGGCAAAAACGCCCGCCAGCGCGGCCAGCCGCACACTTTCATCGGCACTCAGACCGGCCAGCAAGGGCATGCGCGCGGCCTGTTCCAGCAACTGAGCCCGGCTGGGACCGGCGGCGGAGCGCCGGCCAAAAAAACCAAAAAACATGAAACTCCCGCGTCATTATCACGTCACTCCATGATGCTACACCTTTCTGCCGCCCCCTCAAGCCCGGGTACAACTGCTCTATCGACGGCAGCCGGCAACGACCGGAAACAGCCCCGGGAGTGCCTCATTCCCCCTTGAAGAAGAGTGCCAGCGCGACACGGTGTAGCCCGGCACGATGATATACACGCACGAGGCAAGCGCACTGCACAAGCATCTTTCCGATAATTAACACAACAAAGGGAGGCCCCATGAACGATTTGCCGTGGCAATCACTCGCACTGAACCCCCTCGCCGCCTTTGGCATCCTGCTCGCGCTGGGCGTGCTGGGCGGGCAGATCGCCGTCCGCATCGCCAAGCTGCCGGCCATCACCGGCCACATCCTGAGCGGCCTGATCATCGGCCCTTCCGGCCTCAAGCTGCTGGACCAGCAACTGATCGACGAGGCCGGCCTGTTCATCCAGTTGGCGCTCGGCCTGGCCCTGTTCGACATCGGCCGGCGCGTCGACCTGCGCTGGCTGCGCCGGGAAAAAGCATTGTTCATTACCGCCTTGCTGGCCGGTTTCATCACCTTCGTCGGCCTGCTGGCGTGGCTGACGCTCTCCGGCTTTCCGCTGGCAGCCGCCTCGCTGCTCGCCGCCATCGGCATGGCAACGTCACCGGTGGTGGTGTTGGAACTGGCGCGCGAGTGCCGCGCCGAAGGCCAGGTCACCGAACGCCTGCTCGCCAGTACCGGCCTCAACAATTTGTTAAGCCTGACGGTGTTCACCTTGGCGCTGTCGTTCACCCACTTCAGCGCCGGCCACGGCGTGGAGGCCTTCATCCTGCAGCCGGCCTGGCTGCTGCTCGGTTCGGCGCTGCTGGGGGTGGTGGCCGGCCTGCTGGCGATCCGGCTCAACGTCTGGCTGGGCGGCCGCCAGCGCGAGGCGCAAACGGTGCTGATGTTCGGGCTGATCGCGCTGGTGGTGGGGTTGTCCGGCATGCTCAAGCTGCTGCCGACGCTGGCCATGCTGGTCTTCGGCCTGGCCACACGTAACCTGAAGCACGGCTATACCGTCGCCGAACCCAGCCTGGCGACGCGCTCCAGCTTCTTCTTCGTCGCCTTCTTCGTGGCTGCCGGGGCGCAGCTGATGCCGCTCCATCTGGCCGCCTTCTGGCCGACCGCCGTCGGCTTCGTGGTGTTGCGCAGCCTGCTGGCGGCGGGATCGTGGCGGCTGGCCGCCCACCACAACGGCCTGCCCTCGCGCAGCGGCGCCCTGCTCGGGCTGGGCATGCTGCCGATGTCGGGCAGCACCGTCACGCTGATGGCGATGGGCGCGCTGACCCTACCGGCCGGTGCCGCTGAATTCAGCGGTTTCATGCTGTCCGTACTGTGCCTGACGGAGCTGCTAGGCCCTGTCGTCACGCGGTTTGCCTTGCGCAGCGCGCAGGAAACCCGGGAATGAGAGAGGAGACACCCATGCTGGAGTTTTCGACCAGCCAAGCGCTGACGCTGGGCGTGGAACTGGAACTGATGATCGTCAACCGCCGCGATTACAATCTGACGCGCGGTTCCGACGACCTGTTGCACCTGCTCGGCCGCAGTCCGCACGGCTACGACATCAAGCCGGAAATCACCCAGGGCATGATCGAGATCGGCACCGCGGTGCATACCGACGTCAACGCCATGCTCGAGGAATTGCTGGCCATCCGCACCCTGCTGGTGAGCACGGCAGAGAAACTCAACCTGGGTCTGGCCGGCGGCGGCTCGCACCCGTTCCAGCACTGGAGCGAGCAGCGCATCTACCCCAAGGAACGCTACCAGCTGGTTTCCGAGCTGTATGGCTACCTGGCCAAGCAGTTCACCGTCTATGGACAGCACATCCACATCGGCTGTCCGGACGGCGATACCGCGGTGCGGCTGACGCATTACCTGTCGCGCTATATTCCGCACTTCATCGCCTTGTCGGCATCCTCACCCTTCCACCAGGGGGTCGACACGCTGTTCCAGAGCTCGCGCCTGACCAGCGTCAACGCCTTCCCCTTGTCCGGCTCGATGCCGTGCGTCGGCAACTGGGACGAGTTCAACGACTACTTCCGCCACATGGCCGACCTGGGCATCGTGGCCAGCATGAAGGACTTCTACTGGGACATCCGCCCCAAGCCGGAATACGGCACGGTGGAAATCCGCATCTGCGACACGCCGCTGGCGGTGGACACCCCAGTACTGCTGGCGGCCTATGCCCAGATGCTGGCGCGCCAGTGCTTCGAGCAGGACTGGAACGACATCTCGGCCGAGCGTTACCTGACCTACAGCTACAACCGCTTCCAGGCTTGCCGCTTCGGCTACGACGCGGTACTGGTGGACAGCGCGCAAAAACGCCAGAGCAGCCTGCTGGAAGACATGCTGGACACCCTCAACGGACTGTTGCCTCAGGCCCGGGCGCTGGGCATCGAGGCCCAACACTCGGCCCTGCGCGAACGGGTGCTCAAGCGCCAGCTGGACAGCCACTGGCTGCGCAGCGTCTACGACGAGAGCGGCTCGCTGGCCGAAGTGGTGCGCCGCCAGAGCGAGTTCTGGATGTACGAGCCGGGAGCGGACAGCGTACACTGACGGGATGTCCAACAGGATGATCCCCATGTCCCTCGATCTGTCCAGCCAGCCCGACCTGTCCCTGCCCTCGCTGTGGTGCGTGTTCGACGAACAGCGCCTGCTCCTCGTCAACGGCACGCTGCCCGACAGTGATGCCGCCACCTGGCCGCTGACCGAGCGGCTGTTCCTGGCCCGGCAGGGCGAGGTCAACCTGTTTCAGGGTGAGTTGGTCGGCCCGACCCCGACCGGTGGCGAATGGGTGGGCCTGAGACAAGCGCTGATGCAGCTGCCGGCGGAACTGGCGCCGGCCCTGGCGCGGGCGGCGCAGTTGCGACAGTTCCGCCGCACCCACCGCTTCTGCGGCCACTGCGCCACGCCGCTGCAGCAGCATGCCCACGACCAGGGCCGCAGCTGCCCGCATTGCGGCCAGCTCTACTATCCGCGCCTATCGCCGGCAATGATGGTGGCGATCTACCGCGGCCAGGAGCTGCTGCTGGCGCGCGCCCCGCACTTCACCCCGGGCATCTACAGCGCGCTGGCCGGCTTCGTCGAAGCGGGCGAGACGCTGGAGGAGTGCGTGCACCGCGAAGCCTTCGAGGAGGTCGGGGTACGGCTGAAGAACCTGCGCTACGTCGGGTCGCAATCGTGGCCGTTCCCCCACTCGCTGATGCTGGCGTTCACGGCCGAGTACGCCGGTGGCGACATCGTCCCGCAAGCGGGCGAGATCGAGCACGCGGCCTGGTTTCCGATCGACGCCCTGCCCCCCATCCCGCAGTCCCTGTCCATCGCCCACTGGCTGATCCGCCACACGGTCACCGAACTGTCGCGCTGATCCCGCACCGTCGCTCCCAGCTACGTTCATGTCTCATGCATGAACGTACGGCGCGCGCCACTCCCTTAGGATGTGCGAAAAACAACGCCCGCGGGCGGACAACATCGCACCTCCACTACAAAGGGATGGATCAATGGGAAAACTGAAACTGGCACAGCGCCTGATGCTGGGCTTTGCCGCCGTCATCGCGCTGCTGGCCCTGGCCTCGGCCTTCACGCTCTACCGCCTGAATGATGTACAAGCGAGCGTCAGCGAACTGGTCGAATACCGCGCCCCGATCATCGAGCAGGCCCACCAGCTCAACGCCGCCTTGCTCGGCACCAACAACCTGGCACGCACCATTCTGCTGGATAGCGACGCCGACGGCAGCCAGACCGCCAGGATCAAGGCGATGAGCGAGAGCGGCCAGCGCGCCCAACGCGCCTTTGCGGCGATGCGAGCCCACCTCACCCACCCAGACGAACTCGCCCTGCTCGAACCGGTCGGCAAGAGCATGGACGACTACCAGCGCCAGCTCGACAAGCTGACTTCCATCATCGCCCATAGCAAGTGGGACGCCGCCGTGATGCTGTCGGAACAGTTGGAGCCCAAGACCCAAGCGCTGGAAAAACAGCTGCACGCGCTGATCGAGCATCAATCGCAGGCGATGGCCGCCGACAAGGCCGCCACCACCCGCACCCTCGGCAACACGCTGGCCGCATCGGCACTGGCGCTGGCCGTGGGCATCGGCGTCAGCCTGTTCATCGCGCTCTACATGGCGCGCCGCATCATCCGCCAGTTGGGCGGCGAGCCCGACTACGCCCGCAGCGTGATGCGCGAGATCGCCGACGGCAATCTCGGCGTCAAGGTCAAACTCGCGGCGGGAGACGACAGTTCCCTGCTCTACCATCTGTCGCTGATGACGCGCGACCTGGCCCAAGCCTTGCGTGCCGTCGAGGCCCACGTCGCCGACAGTGCCGGCGCCGCCGCCACGCTGCAACAGACCATGCAGCGCATGGTGGGGCGCTCGGAAGAGCAAACCCGGGCCGCCACGGACATGACCGGCGTCATCCAGCGCATGTCGGAAGGCATCAGGCAACTGCATGGCGGCGCCGGCGAGGCCGAAAGCGCGGCCCGTCACGCCAGCGAAAACGCCCAGCAAGGCGTCGGGGTGATTCAGGGAACGGTCCGGGAAATGGATGAGATCACGGCACTGATCCGTTCGACTTCGCACAGCATCAACGAGCTGGGACGGCAGTCGCAGACCATCGACCGCATCGTCGGTGTGATCCGCGACGTAGCCGATCAGACCAACCTGCTGGCGCTCAACGCCGCCATCGAGGCCGCCCGTGCCGGCGAACAGGGACGCGGCTTCGCCGTGGTCGCCGACGAGGTGCGCAAGCTGGCCGAGCGCACCGCCGAGGCCACCGGCGACATCGCCACGATGATCGCCGCGATCAGGCAGAGCGCCGAGCAGGCGGTACACGACATGGAGCGCTCGGTAGAGCGGGCACAGACCGGGGCAAACGAAGGCCAGCGAGCCGGCGAATCGATTCTGGCCATCCACGACGGCACCGAGACGGTGGGGCAGCGCGTGCAGGCGATGGCCGCAGCCTTGGCCGAACAGGCACGCTCGGGCGAGCAGGTCGCCGGCGAGGTCGAACGCATCAGTGCGCTGGCCGACCGCAACCGTCAGGTGGCCGAGGAAGCCGCCACGGCGGCGGAAAGGATGAGCAGCCTCACCAATGCCATCCGCCTGAGCTTTGCCCGCTTCCGCACCAGCACCTGAAACAGCCGACCCCACATGGCACGATGCCCCGCTCGTGGCGGGGCATCGTGCCATCATTCAAGAAAAACATTAGAGTCGCTCACAAAACCCAGCGCAGCGGTCTTGGCTAGCCGCGCGGCCACTACAGTACAAGTAGCACGGCAAGACCGCGCAACAACACCAAGAGGGTTTTGTGAACGGTTCTTAGTCGCGCACCGGCACCGCCGCCAGCACGGCCTGCAGCAGACGCCAGGCGTGGCCGACCGTCTCGACCCGCACGCGCTCGCCCGGCGCATGGGCGCCGCGGATGTCGGGGCCGAACGACACCATGTCCATGTGCGGGTACTTGCTGCCCAGGATGCCGCACTCCAGCCCGGCGTGGATGACCTTGACCTCGGCGCGGCGGCCGTATTCGCGCTCGTAGACCTGCTGGAACAGCTCCAGCAGCGGTGACTGCGGGTTCGGTGCCCAGCCGGGATACTCGCCTTCCCGCTCCACGGCGGCACCGATCAGGCCGAACAGACTCTCGATCTCGCCGGCCAGTTGCCGTGCCCCGCTATCCAGCAGCGAGCGCACCATGAAGCTGGCGAACAGCTTGCCCTGATCCAGCACGATCACCCCCAGGTTATTGGAGGTTTCCACCACGCCCGGCACGCGCCGGCTCATGCGGCGCACTCCATGCGGGGCGGCGTGCAAGGCGGCGAAGATGGTGCGCTGGTCGGCCAAGGCCATTACCCCACTGGCCGAAGCCGGCTCCAGCGCCAGCGTCACGCCTTCATCCACGCCGGCCAGTTCGAAACGCACCGCCTGCTGGAAGGCGTCCAGCCGGGCCGCCAGCCGCTCGGTTTTGGCAACGGGGTAGGCCACCACGGCAAAGGCCTCGCGCGCCAGCGCATTGCGCGCCGAGCCCCCCCGGAACGACACCACGCGCAGCGCCAACTCGTCTTCCAGTTCGCGAACGAGACGGATCAGCAGCTTGTTGGCGTTGCCGCGCTCCTCGTGGATGTCCACGCCGGAGTGTCCGCCACGCAGCCCCTTGAGCGCGAGCCGGCCGACGGCGTAACCGGGAGGCAGTTCCTCGACCGCGTAGCCCCGCGAGACGTTGACGTCCACCCCGCCGGCACAGCCGAGAAAGAACTCGCCCCAGTCCTCGGTATCGATGTTGATCAGCAGATCGCCGTTGAGCAGATCCGGCTCCAGGCCGAGCGCCCCGCCCATGCCGGCCTCCTCGTCGACGGTCAGCAGCACCTCGAGCGGGCCGTGGGCCAGGGTGTCGCTCGCCAGGGCCGCCAGCGACAGCGCTACGCCGATGCCGTTGTCGGCACCCAGCGTGGTGTTCTCCGCCACCAGCCAGCCATCGCGCAGCACGGGACGGATCGGGTCCTTGAAAAAGTCGTGATCAGTGCCGGAATCGGCCTGGCACACCATGTCCAGATGCCCCTGCAGCACCACGCCGCGGCGGTTTTCCATGCCGGGGGTAGCCGGCTTCTTGATGATCAGGTTACCGGCACGGTCCACCCGCGTGGCGAGGCCATTCAGTTCGGCCCAGCCCTGCAGATAGTCGCGCAGCTGCTGTTCGTGCTTGGAGGGGCGAGGGATCTCGCACAAGGTCTGGAAGTGCTCCCACACTTCGCGGGGTTCGAGTTCTGCAATGGGTGTCACGTCGGGTCCTAACGCATGGCCGGCACAGGCTCATGGCCCTGCCGGGTGGGCCTGGTAAGAAAATGTTATAGGTGTTTTCTATGCCCAATCGACTCTAGCATGCTCTCCGCCAGAGTGTCATGAAGACAAAAAACTCGGCCGAAGACGACTGTCTTGCTGTCCCTTCGACCGAGCCACTCTCCACCTTCCACGGTGCCGCCTCCAGCCCCCTCATCCGAGGACCACATCCAGCAGGCGTATACCTGGTCTTATCGGCGCCAACCCAGCAATGACGCGGCTCTCAGACGAACGAAACGAAGTTCCTCCATGCCAACAACCCGGAGGTTCCAGCATATCGGCAACACACCCCGCGGCAACAATTCCAAGACCCCTGCCTGCGCTTTGACCCGGCGAAAACATGTGCGCGCCGTGCGCCAGTGACCCTATTACCAAGCAATAGCAATAAACCGACTACATAACGAAATATTATAGAGTTTCCGCCTCTCGCTCGCTCTCCTGCTGCAGCAGCCACATCTCGGCATAGCGGCCATTTTGCTCGATCAGCTGGCGGTGGCTGCCGCGCTCGATCACTCTGCCGCCATCCATCACCACGATCTCGTCGGCATCGACCACCGTCGACAAGCGGTGGGCGATGATCAGCGTGGTGCGGTTGGCCGAAATCTCGGCCAACTCGTGCTGGATCGCCTTCTCGGTACGCGAATCGAGCGCGCTGGTCGCCTCGTCGAACACCAGGATAGGCGGGTTCTTCAGGATGGTGCGGGCGATCGCCACGCGCTGCTTCTCGCCGCCGGACAGCTTCAGCCCGCGCTCGCCGACCAGGGTGTCGTAGCCGTCCGGCAGGCTCATCACGAAATCATGGATATGCGCCGACTTGGCCGCCTCGATGATCTCCTCGCGGCTGGCACCGGGCCGACCGTAGGCGATGTTGTAGTAGATGCTGTCATTGAACAGCACGGTATCCTGCGGCACGATGCCGATGTGCGCGCGCAGACTGTCCTGGGTCAGCTGGCGGATGTCGGTGCCATTGATGCTGATGCCGCCGGCGCTGACGTCGTAGAAGCGGAACAACAGCCGCGACAAGGTCGACTTACCTGCCCCGCTCGCCCCCACCACCGCCAGCGTGCGCCCTGGAGGGATGCTCAGGCTGACATCGTGCAGGATCTGGCGCTTGGCGTCGTAGCCGAAATCGACGTGGTCGAAACGCACCCCGGCGGCGCGCGTGGCCAGCACCTCGGCCCCAGCGCTGTCGGCCACCTCGGCATGCGTTTCGAGCAAACCGAACATGCGCTCCATATCGGCCAGCGAATGCTTGATCTCGCGATAGATGAAGCCGAGGAAATGCAACGGGGAATAGAGCTGGGTCAGGTAGGCCGACACCAACACCACGTCGCCGACGGTCATGCTGCGGTCCACCACCCCACGCGCCGCCAGCACCATGATCAGCGTCACGCCCAGCGCGATGATGGTGCCCTGGCCGGCGTTGAGGAAGGACAACGACACCTGGTTCTTGATGGCCGACTCCTCCCAGGCCGCAAGGTTCTGGTCGTAACGCGCCGACTCATAGGCCTCGTTATTGAAGTACTTGACCGTCTCGTAGTTGATCAGCGCGTCGATCGCCTTGGAATTGGCCTTGGAATCCAGCTCGTTCATGCTGCGGCGGAATACCGTGCGCCATTCGGTGACGACCAGCGTGAACACGATGTAGACCACGATGGTGCCCAGCGTAACTACGGCGAACCAGCCGTTATAGCGGTGCAGCAGGATGCCGGCCACCATCAGGATTTCCAGCAGCGTCGGCAGGATATTGAAAACGGTGAAATTGAGCAGGAAGCCGATGCCGCGGGTACCACGCTCGATATCCCGGCTCATGCCACCGGTCTGGCGATCGAGATGGAAGCGTAGCGACAGCTTGAAGAGGTGCTCGAACACCGAGCGCGCCACGGTGCGCACCGCGCCCTGGATCACCCGGGCGAAGATGGCGTCGCGCATCTCCCCTAGCAGGCTGGCCATCAGCCGTGCCAGGCCGTAGCCGATCAGCGCCGCCACCGGGATCGCCAGCAGCGTGGCCGGCACCGACAACTGGTCAACGATATCCTTCAGGTACAGCGGCACGCTGACGTTGGCCACCTTGGACAGCACCAGACAGGACAGCGCTACCAGCACCCGCCACTTGAAGGCCCACAGGTAGGGGAACAGGGTTTTCAGGGTCTTGAGATCGTTCCGGTTGGTGGGCGCCGGGCCGCTGTGGGTGAAACGCATGGTGGGTTTGCCTGTTTGCCTGGGTTGGCCGATGATGGACAGGTGGGGCCACCCCGCCACCCTTCAACCTCACCGGGGCACTGCCGATGTGGATATTGCTTGTGGAAGCCGCCCTCGCCCTCGGGCTGGCCGGCTTCATCGTCTGGTGGACCTGGCCCAGGCGCTAGGCCTCGACGGCGTCAATGCAGCACGCGCGGCGCCACCAGTTGGAACTCAGGGATCGTGGCCTCGAAGCGTTCGCCGTCCTCCGCCAGCATCTGGTAGCTGCCGTGCATGGAGCCGAACGGCGTGCCGATCTGCGACCAGCTGCTGTACTCGTAGCTCTGCCCCGGCTCCAGTCGCGGGTTCTCGCCCACCACCCCCATGCCGCGCACCTCCTGCACCTTGCCGTCGGCCTCGGTGATGAACCAGTGGCGGCTGATCAGCTGAGCGGTTTTGCTTCCGGTGTTGGTCAGTCTGATGCGATAGCTGAACACATACACATCCGCCGTCACGTTGGAACGCTCCTCCTCGTAGAACGCTTCGGCAGCCACTTCCACGCAGTATTCTTTGTTAGCCATTGTCAGAGTTGTCCGTTCAGGTGTGCCGGGACGGCACCAACTTTTCCATTCTAGCAGCAATCGCCTCCGGGACCGGCCGGCGAAAACATGACGCTGCCGGTCGATGGGGCTACAATTCGCTTTTCCGTCCAGCTTGCATTCATCCCATGCGCCCATACCGCATCGCCCCCAGCCTGCTTTCTGCCGATTTTTCCCGTCTCGGCGAAGAAGTCCGTGACGTCATCGCCGCCGGTGCCGACATCATCCACTTCGACGTCATGGACAACCATTACGTCCCCAACCTGACCGTCGGCCCGCTGGTCTGCGAAGCGATCCGCCCCCACACCAGCGCCCCGATCGACGTGCACCTGATGGTCACCCCGGTCGACGCCCTTGCCGCCAGCTTCGCCAAGGCCGGGGCCGACATCATCACCTTCCACCCGGAAGCGTCGCACCACATCGACCGCACTCTCGGCCTGATCAAGGATGCCGGCTGTAAAGCCGGCCTGGTGTTCAACCCGGCCACGCCGCTGTCCTTCCTCGATCACGTCATGGACAAGATCGACATGATCCTGCTGATGTCGGTTAACCCCGGCTTCGGCGGCCAGAAGTTCATCCCGCAGACGCTGAACAAGATCCGCGAGGCGCGACGTCGCATCGACGAATACACCGCCCAACACGGCGGCGAGATCTGGCTGGAAGTCGACGGTGGCGTCAAGATCGACAACATCGCCGAGATCGCCGCGGCCGGTGCCGACACCTTCGTGGCCGGCTCCGCCATCTACGGCACCGACGATTACAAGGCCACCATCGACGCCATGCGCGCCGAACTGGCCAAGGTAGGCTGACCATGCCAAGCGCCGCCATCGTCACCGGAGCTTCGCGCGGACTCGGCCTGGCCCTCTGCGCAGACCTGCTGGCACGCGGCTACGCCGTGGCGGCGCTGGCACGTACCCAGGGGGAAGGACTCCCCAAGCTGGCCGAGTCCCACCCTGGCCAGCTGCACTGGTTTTCCGCCGACCTGAGCGACCCGGCCCAACAGGACAGCGCCATCGAGCTCGCCCTGACCAGCCTCCCCCAGGGCGATCGCCTGCTGCTGATCAACAACGCCGGCGTAGTGTGGCCGGTGGCCCAGGCAGGCCACTACGACGACAATGCCCTGCGCCACGCCCTGAGCCTCAACCTGATGGCGCCGATGGTGCTGTGCAACCGCTTTCTCGCCGCCACCGGCGCCTGGAACGACCGGCGCATCCTCAACGTTTCCTCCGGCGCCGCGGTCAAGGCCTACGCCGGCTGGGGCGTGTATGGTAGCGGCAAGGCCGGGCTGGATCACTTCAGCCGCCACCTGGTGGTCGAGCAAGCCGCGTCGGCCAAGCCGGTGCGCGTCGCCGCGGTCTATCCCGGCGTGGTCGACACCGACATGCAGGCGGAAGTCCGGCACGCCGCGCCGGAACAGTTCCCCGACCTGCCACGCTTTCTCGCCCTCAAGCAGGAAGGCGCGCTGGACACTCCCGAAGCCGCTGCCGGCAAGCTGCTCGACTACCTGCTCAGCGATCGCTTCGGCGAACAAGCCGTGGTCGACATCCGCGCCCTACCCTAAGCCACGGCGCGGCCGCCACGCGGTCGTGTATACTGGCCGACATGCCATCGATCGCGCCGGCCCTCGCCGGCGCTCACTTTCACGTAGCCCATGACAGCAAAAAACATCAAAGCCGTGGCGTTCGACCTGGACGGCACCCTGGTCGACTCCATCCCCGATCTGGCCGCCGCCGCCAACGCCATGCGCGAACATCTGGGCCTGCCGGCCCTGGCCGAATTGCGCATCCAGCAGCACGTCGGCGACGGCATCGCCAGCCTGGTGCACCGCTCCATCACCGACGAGCGTGACGGGCAAGCCGATGCCGCGCTCTGGGAGCGCGGTTTCACCTTCTTCGTGCAGTACTACCGCCAACACCTCTGCGTCCACGGCCACGTCTATCCCGGCGTGGAGGATGCGCTCGGCCTGCTGCGCGCGCTGCAACTGCCGCAAGTCGTCATCACCAACAAGTCCGAACGGCTGGCCGTCCCGCTACTGGAACAGCTAGGCATGGCCTCTGCGTTCAGCATGGTGCTGGGTGGCGACAGTCTGCCGGAGAAAAAGCCCTCGGCCATGCCGCTCCTGCACGTATGCCAGACGCTGGGCATCCGCCCCAACGAGCTCGCCATGGTCGGCGACTCGCACAACGATGTGCTGGCGGCGCGCGCGGCCGGCAGCCTCGCTGTGGCGGTGAGCTACGGCTACGGCGAGGCCGACAGCCTCGAAGCCGACCACGTGGTGGACAGCCTTGTCGAACTCTACGATTTGTTTAAGAATACCTGACATTGTCTGACGCATTTCTGGATACCGTTCGCATCATGAAATTCCTGCCCAACCTGGCCAGCTGGCGATGGCAACCCTGAGCCGCACCCCTGTTTCCATCGTTTTCCGTTTCTGGTCATTTTGGGATAAAGCATGACGCACGACGAATTCAACCGCCTTGCCGCCGCCGGCTACAACCGCATTCCGGTCACCCTCGAACTGTTCGCCGACCTCGACACCCCGCTGTCGGTCTACCTGAAACTGGCCAACCAGCCCTATTCCTACCTGCTGGAGTCGGTGGTCGGCGGCGAACGCTTCGGCCGCTACTCCTTCATCGGCCTGCCTGCCACCACCCGGCTGCGCGTCAATGGCCACAAGGTGCAGGTCGAGTACGGCGACAAGGTCATCGAACAGCACGAAGGCGACCCGCTCGCCTTCATCGATGCCTTCCAGCAGCGCTTCCGCACCCCGCCGGTCGAGTCGCTGCCGCGCTTCACCGGCGGCCTGGTCGGCTATTTCGGTTACGACACCATCCGTTACATCGAGAAACGGCTCGCCGCCACGCAGAAGCCGGACCCGGTCGGCACCCCCGACATCCTGCTGATGCTGTCGGAAGAACTGGCCGTGGTCGACAATCTGTCCGGCAAGCTCTACCTGGTGGTGTACGCCGACCCGGCGGTGCCCAACGCCCTCATCAAGGCCCAGGCCCGCCTCGGCCAGCTGCGTGCCAAGCTGCGCGAACCGGTGGCCATCCCGCTGTCGCTGCCGAGCCAGCTGACCCAGGCGCGCTCCGAATACGGCCAGGAAGAGTTCAAGCATGCGGTCGAGCGCGCCAAGCAATACATCGTCGACGGCGACATCATGCAGGTGGTGCTGGCGCAGCGCCTGCAGATGCCCTACCACGATTCGCCGCTGACGCTGTACCGCGCCCTGCGCAGTCTGAACCCGTCGCCGTATATGTTCTTCTACCATTTCGACGACTTCCACGTGGTCGGCGCCTCGCCGGAAATCCTGGTCCGCCGCGAAACCGACACCGTCACGGTGCGGCCTATCGCCGGCACCCGCGTGCGCGGCAAGAACCGCGAGGAAGACGAACGCCTGGCCGAAGAACTGCTGGCCGACCCCAAGGAAATCGCCGAGCACGTGATGCTGATGGACCTCGGCCGCAACGATATCGGCCGCGTCGCCGACACCGGCAGCGTCCACGTCACCGACAACATGGTGATCGAACGCTACTCGCACGTGATGCACATCGTCTCCAGCGTGGAAGGCCACGTGGCGCCCAAGGTGTCCAACATCGACATCCTCAAGGCCACCTTCCCGGCCGGCACGCTGTCCGGCGCGCCGAAGGTACGTGCCATGGAAATCATCGACGAATTCGAGCCGACCAAGCGCGGCGTCTACGGCGGCGCCGTCGGCTACCTCGGCTTCTCCGGCGACATGGACCTCGCCATTGCCATCCGTACCGCCGTGGTCAAGAACAACATGCTCTACGTGCAATCCGGCGCCGGCATCGTCGCCGACTCGGTGCCCGAATCGGAATGGCAGGAAACCCAGAACAAGGCGCGCGCGGTGATCCGCGCCGCCGAGCTGGCGCAAAGCGGCCTGGACGCCTGATAGCCCCCCCCAGAAGCGGATACGACAACGCCGAGCGCTTCGAACGCTCGGCGTTTTTACTTGCCGGCCTGACAATCACATTCTGTCAGTCAGGCAGCAGCACTACTTCAGAACGAAGAACTCCACCAAAACGTTCTTGAAGATGAAGCCACCGACCCCCAGCCCCAGCACTAGGAACAGCACGGCCGTACCGAACTTGCCGGCACCGGACTTCTTGCCCAGATCCCAGATGATGAAGCCGATAAACACAATCAGACCGGTCAGACACACGGCCAGCGAGATATTGGTGAACTGCTCTTCGCTCATTGCAAGTCCCTGATTTGTTTAGCCCCGCCATTATACGGAGCCCATAAAAAAACCGCACCACCCGTGGTGCGGTTTTTTCTATCGGCACGCCGGTCTTACTTGTTGTACAGCTTGGCGGCAATACGCATGCGCAGCGAGTTCAGGCGAATGAAGCCAGCCGCGTCGGCATGGTTGTAAGCGCCGTAATCCTCGTCGAAGGTGGCGATGTTCGGATCGAACAGCGAATCGGTCTTCGAGTCGCGGCCCACCACGATCACGTTGCCCTTGTACAGCTTCAGGCGCACCCAGCCGTTCACGGTAGCTTGCGACGCGTCGATCATGCTCTGCATCATCTTGCGCTCCGGGCTCCACCAGTAGCCGTTGTAGATCAGGCTGGCGTACTTGGCGATCAGCTCGTCCTTGAGGTGAGCCACTTCGCGGTCCAGCGTGATCGATTCGATGGCGCGGTGCGCCTTCATCATGATGGTACCGCCCGGGGTTTCGTAGCAGCCGCGCGACTTCATGCCGACGTAGCGGTTTTCCACGATGTCCAGACGACCGATACCGTGCTTGCCGCCGAGACGGTTCAGCTCGGTCAGCACCTGGGCCGGGCTCAGCGCCACGCCGTTGATGGCAACGATGTCACCGTTCTTGTATTCCAGTTCCACGTATTCGGCTTGGTCCGGAGCATTCTCCGGCGACACGGTCCACAGCCACATATCCTCTTCCGGCTCGGCGGCCGGGTTTTCCAGCACGGTGCCTTCGTAGGAGATGTGCAGCAGGTTGGCGTCCATCGAGTACGGGCTACCGCCGCTCTTCTTCTTGGTGATGTCGATGCCGTTCTTTTCGGCATAGGCCAAGAGCTTTTCACGCGACAACAGATCCCACTCGCGCCACGGGGCGATCACTTTGACGTCCGGTTTCAGAGCGTAGTAGCCCAGTTCGAAACGCACCTGGTCGTTGCCCTTGCCGGTGGCGCCGTGCGATACCGCGTCGGCTCCGGTCTGATTGGCGATCTCGATCTGACGCTTGGCGATCAGCGGGCGGGCAATCGAGGTGCCCAGCAGGTACTCGCCTTCGTAGATGGCGTTGGCGCGGAACATCGGGAACACGAAATCGCGCACGAACTCTTCGCGCAGGTCATCGATGAAGATGTTTTCCGGCTTGATGCCCAGCGCCAAGGCCTTCTTGCGCGCCGGTTCGACTTCCTCGCCCTGGCCGATGTCGGCGGTGAAGGTCACCACTTCACACTGGTAGGTGTCTTGCAACCACTTGAGGATGACGGAAGTATCCAGGCCGCCCGAATAGGCCAGCACTACTTTTTTAATGTCAGACATGACGTTTTCTTTCGGCGATATGTTCAGGGTTCCATTGCAGGAATGCAGAGCCACTCAGCAAGCGAGCCCGCCCCAACGAGCACAACCCGCCCAAGCCAACCAGGCTCTTTAGTCGTCGACACGACCCAGCAACAGATATTCTATTAGGGCTTTTTGCCCGTGCATACGGTTTTCCGCTTCGTCCCACACCACGCTCTGCGGGCCGTCGATCACTTCGGCCGCCACTTCCTCGCCACGGTGCGCCGGCAGACAGTGCATGAACAGCGCATCCGGCTTGGCATGCTTCATCAGATCGGCGGTGATCTGGTAGTCACGGAAAGCCTCCATGCGCGCCACCGACTCGGCCTCGAAGCCCATGCTGGTGAACACGTCGGTGGTCACCAGATCGGCACCGGCCACGGCGTGCTCGGCGCTATGACCGGGCTCGAAGTGCTCCGGACCGTAATGCTGGCCATCCAGGGCCTTCAGCTCGTAGCCCACCGGCGTTGCCACCTTGAGCTTGAAATCGAGCAGCTTGGCGGCCTGCAGCCAGGTACGGCACATATTGTTGCCGTCACCGACCCAGGCCACCGTCTTGCCCTGGATCGGACCGCGATGCTCGATGAAGGTCAGGATGTCGGCCAGTATCTGACAGGGGTGGTATTCGTTGGTCAGACCGTTGATCACCGGCACGCGCGAGTTGGCCGCCAGACGTTCGACGTTGGACTGCTCGTAGGTGCGGATCATGATGATGTCGCTCATGCGCGACAGCACCCGTGCCGTATCCTCGATCGGCTCGCCGCGGCCCAGCTGCGAGGTATTGGCGTCGAGGAACATGGCATGGCCGCCCAACTGGGACATGCCCGCCTCGAATGACACCCGGGTGCGGGTGGAGTTCTTTTCGAACACCATCGACATCACCTTGCCCACCAGCGGACGATACAGCTCTCCGGAGCCATGTCGTCGCTTCAGTACCTGGGCACGCTGGAAGAGGTATTGGTAGTCATCGCGGTTCAGGTCACTGAATTGCAGGTAATGTCTTACTTGCGTCATGGTCACAATCCAAAATAAATGGCCGCCGGGCCCGGAAGTCTTGCGCGGCGGCACGTACTACACGCTGGTCTCGAAAGCTGATGGAACGTCAGGATGTCGCAACAGGCGGCCAACGTGCCAAAAAATTTACACAAATGCGACAAACCTTATATTTATCGGAAATCCGCCGGACTGGCAAGCAATCAGCTGAACAATATTCTGCTCGGCAATTGCAAAAGCTCTGCCGAACTCAGCACGCGCACCACGTAATCACCACCATCTCCTGCCAACCCATGCATTTCTATGGTCTTTTGTGCCTTTTGCAGGCGAGCCAGGTAGGACAGGATGCTCTCGTCGACCACCTGCCCTGGCACCAGCACCGGAATCCCCGGCGGATACGGCACGACCTGGTCGCAGCTCACCCGCCCCACCAGTTCGGCATTCGGACGCCCCTCGTCGTCGAACAACGGGAGGCGCTCCCCGGCTTCGTAGAAGGCATCGCGCGGCAGACAAGCCAGCCGGGTGAAGTGCGGGACCTCCGGCATGCGCCGCGGCACGCGGAGCGGCCGTTTCTCCTTGGAGAGCCGCAGCATGGCGTCGTGCAGCCTTGACACCTTGCTGCGCGTAGTGCCTATGGTCAGCAACAGTGTGAGGGTGTTGAACGTCGATTTTTCGACCTGGATGTTGTAGCGCTCGAACAAAGCCTGCCGCAGTTCGTCGGCGCTGAATCCCGAGCCGGAGATGTCGACCGTCAGCTTGGTTGGATCGAGCCGGATGCCATCCTCCCGCACTTCTTCCGGCAGCAGATCGTCCAGCTCCAGCACGCGAAACGCCCCGGTGGAATTGATCTTCTGCCGCAACTCCCGGGCCAGATGGAGGGTGCGATCGAGCAATCGGTAGCCCTCCATCACCGCCTGTTTGCGCGCCACGTCGAGGCTGGCAATCAGGTTGTACTGCGGGCTGGTCGAAGCGTGCATGTTGAAGGTCTCGCGAAACAGGTGTTCGTCGAATGCCGGGTCGTTGACGTGGATCATGCCGGCCTGGGAGAACGCCGACAGCACCTTGTGGGTGCTTTGCGTGACATAGTCCGCCCCCGCTTCCAGCGCGGTTGGCCGAAGCTCCGGGTGGAAGCGCGCGAAGCCATACCAGGCCTCGTCCACGATGACCTTGATGCCCTGCTCGTGGGCGGCCCGGATGACCGGTTCGAGATCGTAGCGCAGCCCGTCATAGGTGCAGGAGGTCAGGATCAACACGCGCGCGTCGGGATGAGCCTCGATGGCGGCGAACAGCGTGGCCTTGGGAACCGGCCCGAAGATGCCGTATTGCCGGTTGACGGAGGAATCGAGGTACACCGGCCGGGCGCCGGACAGGATCACGCCATGATGCACCGATTTATGGCAATTGCGATCCAGCAGCAGCTTGTCGCCCGGCGTCAGCAGCGTCTGGAAGATGACCTTGTTGGAGGTCGAGGTGCCGTTGGTGGCGAAATAGGTCTTATGCGCACCGAACGCCTTGGCGGCCAGCGCCTGGGCTTCGGCGATCACCCCGGTCGGGTGCAATAGCGAATCGAGCATCGGCACCGACACCGATAGATCGGCCCGCAGCATGTTCTCGCCGACGAAATCGTAGAAGTCGCCGACCCACGGGCTGCCTTTCAACGAATCGCCTCCGGAATGCCCCGGCGTGTGCCAGGAATCCTTGGCCATGCGCACGTACTGCCGGAGCCGATCGTAGAACGGCGTGGCCGATTTTTCGACCAGCTCGGCCACCAGGATGCGGAACCAGCCACTGAAATCCGGCTCGTCGCGGTAGAAATAACCGTCCACGGCATGGCTGGCCATCTCCTCGACCAGCAGCTTCTGATCGTCGTCCACCAGCAGGATGTAGAGGGACAGCTCGGGGCGAAAGGCGTTGATCCGGTTGGCCAGCTGCACCGCCGGCTGGGCGAGCGCTTTCTCGCGCAGCAGCTTGTCGATCAGGACGATCTGGATGTCCCCATCGGCGGCCACCCTCTCCATGGCCTCGCCCACCTGGGCCACCCCGAGAAAGGTCAGGCCAAAGGGATTTTCCAGCTGCACAGCCACCGCACCCAGCCCGGCCAGCACCTCGGCCTGCCAGGGGGCATCGTCACTGACCACCAATACTCGGCTCACGGGTGTCATTTGCCCTCCCTCCCGACTCAGCGCAATGACGCTGCTTCCTGTCAGTACGACATTCCGTTCGGAAGCTAGTTTTTCCCATCCTAGTCCGCGGACGACGGAGCGTCACTGATGCGGGCGCACAATTCCCCCTTCGGGTAGAATCCCCCCATGCTGACCGATGCCGAAAAAGACGCCATTCGCGATCACTATCGCGCCATTGCCGACAACCTGCCAGGCTTTCGCCCGCGCAATGCCCAGCGCCGCATGCTGGCGGAAATCGCCAACGCTTTCTCGCGCAGCAAGCCCAAGGAGGGCGATGAACTGCCCGAGCGCGAAGGGGAAAGCATCATCGTGGTCGAAGGGCCGACCGGCGTCGGCAAGAGCCTCGCCTACCTGTTGGCAGGCGGCGTCATGGCGCGCGCGCGCGGCAAGAAGCTGGTAGTCACCAGCGCCACCGTGGCACTGCAGGAACAACTGGTCAACCGCGACCTGCCCTTCGTGGTAGACAACAGCGGGCTGCCGCTCACCTTCGCCCTGGCCAAGGGACGCGGTCGCTACCTCTGCCCCTACCGTCTCTACCAGCTGACCGCCGACTCGGCCCAGGGCCAGTTGCTGGCGCCGGAACCGGAAATGGCACTGTGGGACCGCAAGCCGCAGGCCGAGGAAATCGAAACGCTGCGCCAGATGGCCGACGCCTTCCATTACCGGAATTGGAACGGCGACCGCGACACCTGGCAGGAGGTCATCGAGGATGGCCTGTGGAGCCGCGTCACCAACGACCGCCACAGCTGCCTGAAAGCCGCCTGTCCCAACCGTCCCGAATGCCCATTCTACCTCGCCCGCGAAACGCTGGAGACGGTCGACGTCGTAGTCGCCAACCACGACCTGATGCTGGCCGACGTCGCCATGGGTGGCGGCGTCATCCTGCCGGCTCCGGACGACAGTTTCTACTGCATCGATGAGGCGCACCACTTGGCCAAGAAGGCGGTCAACCAGTTCTCTGCCGAACACTCTCTGGCACAAGCGATGTTCTGGCTGGAAAAGGTCGCCGCCGTCGCTACCCGCGTCGACAGCCTGACCAACAAGAGCGAGCTGGCCGGCCAGGCCATCGAGGCCGCCGGCGCCTGCATGGAAACACTGACCGAGTGGCTGTGGCTGCTGGAAGGCGAAGAAGCGCTGGCCGCCACCAGCGACAACCTGGAGCCGACCTGGCTGATCGACGACGGCATCCTGCCCGAGCGTTTCGCCATTCCGGCGGCCAACCTCGCGATGTCGGCGCGCATGGTCTACAAGCACCTAACCTCGATGAACGACGCCTTGACCGACGTGCGCAAGGACAAGGGCAGCGAGGCCGCGCTGGTCGACAAGCTCGGCAGCGACCTGGGCTTCTTGATCGGCCGCGCGGAACAGTTGATGGCGGTGTGGGATCTGTTCGAGAAGACCTCCGACGAGAACGCGCCCCCCATCGCCAAATGGATCACCCGCCGCACCGAAGGCAAGGGCGACTACCTGTTCAGCGCCTCGCCGGTCAGCGCCGCCGCCAGCCTGGCCGGCACGCTGTGGCGCCGCGCGGCCGGCGCCCTGTTGACCTCGGCCACGCTACGCTCGCTGGGCGAATTCGACCTGCTGCTGTCGCAGACCGGCCTCAAGTGGCTGCCTGAGGTCAGCTGCGTGGCCCTCGATTCGCCATTCAGTTTCCAGGAGCAGGGTGAGCTGTACCTGCCGCCGCTGATGGCCTCGCCCAAGGATCCGGCCGCGCATACGCGGGAAATCGTCGAGTGGCTGCCTCGTCTGATCGACCTTGCCGAGCCGCTCGGCTCGCTGGTGCTGTTCTCCTCACGCAAGCAGATGCAGGAGGTGGCCGCCGCGGTGCCGGCCGCGCTGCGCGAGCGCCTGCTGATCCAGGGAGAACTCCCCAAGAGCCGCCTGCTGGAACAGCACCACGCGCGGCTCAAGCAGGGCGAAGCCAGCGTGATCTTCGGCCTCGACTCGTTCTCGGAAGGGCTGGATCTGCCCGGCGAGAGCTGCGTGCACGTGATCATCGCCAAGCTGCCGTTCGCCATGCCGGACGACCCGGTCGGCCGCACCCTGTCGCGCTGGATCGAGAAGCGCGGCGGCAACCCGTTCATCGAGATCACCGTGCCGGAAGCCTCGATCAAGTTGATCCAGGCGGTTGGACGCCTGATCCGTACCGAACAAGACTACGGGCGGGTCACCATCCTGGACAACCGGCTGCTGCGCCAAAGCTACGGCAAGAAACTGCTGGCCTCATTGCCACCGTTCAAGCGCATCTAGTTTTCAGGTAGAATACGGGCTAACCCTCGAGTGCACACCTCTTGGCGAATGGGTAAAACACCAATATCACCTTCGACCAGGATTCGAGAGACTACACAGAACAAGTACACCTCCGGTCCATCACTATGATCTGTAATCCATATGAAATCGTCATTCAGGGTCTCACCTCTGAAGGACGTACGTTCCGCCCGAGCGACTGGGCCGAACGCCTCTCCGGCATCCTGGCCTCCTTTGGCGAAAATCAGAAACTGTCCTACCACGCTTATGTACGTCCGATGATGCTGGAAGGCGTGCGCTGCGTGGCAGTGGACAAGAAACTGGAGAAAGTCGACCCCGCCGTCTTCCAGTTCCTGCTCGATTTCGCCAAAGACAACGATTTGCGCGTCGTCGATTGCCGCACGCTGATTGACGAGGTTTACCCCAACAAATTCCTTGCCTGACCCCATTCTTATCCGACCGTTCAGGTCATCACCAAATTAAAACCGGCCAAAATCAGCTTCGCGCACTTCAAATGTCCAGAAGCTGTTTTTGGGCCTTTATCCTGGCGACGTCAGACTCCCCGCTCCATCCTGGCTTCTGCCTAGCACGCAAGAACCAACGCCCCCCTAGCTATCGATCATCAGCCCCCATCTAGCCGATTCAACAGCGCAAAAGCGACACTATTCCGCAACAAACCGACAAAAAAGCAACACAAAACCCCCTCTCTGCCACAAGCCAGTAACAATTTAGCTACACACTATTCCCACACTGTGCACTCTAGACCACAATTAAAAGAAATTGCCATTGGCATTTTTTACCCTAAAAAAGCTGCATACATAGCATAAGATAGAATTTAACCATGAGACATGCCAAGCACGTCTCCATGCTCTAAGGGCCCATCTCGTCAACTGGGGTTTTGCCTTATGCAGATTAGAGACACAGCCGAGGCATTGTTTGCTACAAATAGACGGCAGTGAAAAACATATGAGTTTTCCTTGTTTTTCGGCACGAAGGGGCCATTGTCATAATAATAACGCTGATTGATTTACATAACTTCCACCAGCAGTACCCATAAGTGAGGTCGTCTATAAAATGAAGCAACCGTTTGCCAAAAAACAAATCCTGATCGCCGCTGTCGTCGCTGGCGCCTTTGCTACCCCGGCCATGGCCGACGCCACCATCTACGGCTTCGTCAGTGCCGGCGTCGAGTCCGCTAAGGCTACCGGCAGCGGCACCAGCGAATACAAGTCTCGGAGTCGCGTCACCGACCAGAACTCCCGCATCGGCTTCAAGGGCAACGAAGACCTAGGCAACGGACTGAAAGCCATCTGGCAAGTCGAACAGAGCCTGCGCAACTTCGAGCAGAAAGGCACCAACGACAAGGGCGAAACGGCCACGTTTGCTACTCGCAACAGCTTCCTGGGTGTAGAGAGCGCCGACTTCGGCAAGGTCCTGCTGGGCTACTACGATACCGCGTACAAGAGCCTGACCGATGTCGGCCTCAACGCCGGTTCGAACACCACCGCCGACAACGCCGGCAGCAGCTCTATCTACAGCCGCGGCGAAAGCCGCCTGGCGAACTCGGTTCACTATTTCACGCCGAGCTTTGCCGGCTTCAAGGCTGGCGTTTCCTACGGTGTTGACGAAGCCCGCACGGAAAACAGCTCCGGCCGCACCAATACCCAGCGCCTGTCCGTTGCCGGCAACTACACGCTGGGCACCCTGCAAGTGGGCGCCGGCTGGGAACGCCAGTACGACAAGGGCGACTACAAAGGAGCCACCACCTCCAAGGGTGACGATACCGACTTCTACAAACTGGCCGCCAGCTACAAGTTCCCGACCGGCACGCTCATCGGCGCCGGCTACGAGTGGGGCCGCTTTGACTCGACCACCGGCGGCAGCACCCTGAAACAGAACGACTGGACCGTCATGGTCAGCCAGGAGTTTGGCGCCGCCGCCGTCAAGCTGTCGTACAGCGAACTGGGCGGCCTGAAGAACGCCGCGTCCGGCGCTGAAGACGACTACAAGGCCAAGCAGTGGGTGCTGGCAGGCACGTACGATCTGTCGAAGCGTACCCAGCTCTACGCCTATGCCACCAAGATCGACAACAACAAGTCGCAGAACGTGAACTTCGGCATCAACCCGGTCTATGACTCCGGCCTGGGCACGTCCAGCGCCGCGTTGACCAAGGGCAACGATCCGCAAGCCTTCGGTATCGGCATGAAGCACACCTTCTAAACACTGCCGATTTTCTTGCGAGTCAGTTTTTTACGGGCGCCGAGGGTGCCCGTTTTTTATGGTATTTGCTACTATTAGCGTTTGAATCCATCACCCAGCAGAAGCATGTCCATTACGCTCAAGTCTCCGGAAGACATCGAAAAAATGCGCATCGCCGGCCGCCTGGCCTCCGAGGTGCTCGACTACATCACCCCTTACGTCAAACCCGGCGTGACCACCGAAGAGCTGGACAGGCTCTGCCATGACTACATGGTCAACGTGCAAGGCACCATCCCGGCGCCGCTGAACTACGCGCCGGACGGCCACAACCCCTACCCCAAGTCGGTGTGCACCTCGGTCAACCACGTCATCTGTCACGGTATTCCCAACGACAAGCCGCTCAAGAACGGCGACATGCTGAACATCGACGTCACCGTGATCAAGGACGGCTACCACGGCGATACCAGCCGCATGTTCTACGTCGGCGAAGTCAGCCCGCACGCGCGCCGCCTCGCCAAGATCACCTATGAGTGCATGTGGCTCGGCATTGAGAAGGTCAAGCCGGGCGCCAAGCTGGGCGACATCGGCTACGCCATCCAGCGCCATGCCGAAGCCGCCGGCTACAGCGTGGTTCAGGAATTCTGCGGCCACGGCATCGGCAAGAAATTCCACGAAGAACCGCAGGTGCTGCACTACGGCCGCCCCGGCACCGGCCTGGAGCTGAAGGCCGGCATGATCTTCACCATCGAGCCGATGATCAACCAGGGCAAACGCCACTTGCGCCTCTTGGGCGACGGCTGGACAGTGGTGACCAAGGACCGCAGCCTGTCCGCCCAGTGGGAGCACACCGTACTGGTCACCGAGACCGGCTATGAGATCCTCACCCAGTCCGAAGGCACGCCGCCCAAGCCGGTGTTCAAGTAAGCGCGGCCACTACTCGCCGGCAATCCCACAAATAAAAAAACCGCCACAGTCACACCGTGGCGGTTTTTTCTTGGCCCACCACATCCCTGCCCTGCCGACCAGGCCGCGCTCAGTCGCGCAACTCACGTCCGGTCAGCCTCAGGAACACGTCCTCCAGATTGGCCGGACGAAGCACGTAGCGCAGACCGCTCTCGCCCAGCGCCGCCAGCAAGCCTTCCATGCCCTGGCCGTAGAAGAAGGCGGTTTCGCCACTGAGTTCCAGGCGCACGCCGTCGGCCGATGTCCGTTTGGCCCAGTCGATGGCGCCGTCGCCGAACACCTCGACCACGTCGGCCTCGATCAGCGACTGGATCAGCTCGCGCGGCGAGCCTTCCGCCATCAGCCGGCCGTGGTCCATCACCGCCAGCCGCGTCGCCAGCCGTTCGGCCTCTTCCATGAAATGGGTGGTCAGCACCAGTGTCTTGCCCTCCCGCGTCAACTGGCGCAGCCGCTCCCAGATCAAGTGGCGGGCCTGGGGATCGAGGCCCGTGGTCGGCTCATCAAGAAAGACGATGTCAGGGTCGTTGACCAGCGCCCGCGCCAGTGTCAGGCGGCGCTTCATCCCGCCGGACAACTCGCCCACCTTGGCCTCGGCGCGGCCGGCGAGACCGGCAAAGTCGAGCAAATAGGGTACGCGCTCGCTCAGATCGGCTGGACGCAGGCCGAAGTAGCGCCCCCAGACCAGCAGGTTCTCGGCCACGGTGAAGTCAGGGTCGAGATTGTCGAACTGGGGCACCACGCCGACCCGGCGACGGGCTTCGCGGGCGCGCGCCGGAATCGGTTCACCGCACAGCGTGATCTCGCCAGCATCCGGCAGCACGAGGCCGAGCGCCAGTTTCATCGTGGTGGTCTTGCCGGCGCCGTTGGGCCCGAGCAGGCCGTAGCACTCACCGCGCCGCACTTCGAAGCTGATGCCGTCCACGGCGTTGTGCTCGCCGTAACGCTTGACCAGTCCCCTCACCCTGAGCATGTCATCCCCTCGTTGCCCGGTATTTTTTTCTACGCTAGAAACGCTTCGGCCAACCTGCAAGGTTGGCCGAAGACAAGACGCTTACCAGCAGCGCTGGATCCACTGCCCCAATGGCACCAGCCTGCCGTGGAAGAAGTGACCGGCTCCCGGAAACACCGTCACCGGCAGCCCCTGCGGCCGCGCCCACTCCAGCACAGCGGACAGCGGAATCACTTCATCCTCCTCGCCGTGCACCACCAGGGTGTTGGCCGGCACCGGCGGCGTCGGGATGACGTACTTGCCGACCGCCACGCCCATCAGCAGCAGCTTGTCGGCCTCGATGCGTGCGCGGGTCCGGGCGGCGACGAAGCCGCCGAACGAGAAGCCCGCCAGCGCCAGCGGCAACGCTCCCTGTTCGCTCCGAGCGTATTCCACCACGGCGATGACATCGTCCACCTCGCCCTCACCGTAGTCGTGCAGCCCCTCGCTGTTGCCGACCCCGCGCAGATTGGGGCAGTAGCAGGCGTAACCGAGCTGCGACAGCGCCTTGGCGGCGGTTTGCACCACCTTGTTGGTGTTGGTGCCTCCCTGCGTCGGGTTGGGGTGGCAGATCACCGCGATGCCGCGTGTCTCGCCTTGCGCGGCGATGTAGATGGTTTCCAGCGCACCGACCGGGCCGGGAATAGAACGGATGGGATGAGTCTTCAACATCAGATTTTCAGCCTTTCCACCACCTGGCCGTTGACCAGATGGCTGTCGACGATCTCGTCGATGTCGTCCTTGTCGACGAAGGTGTACCAGGTCTCCTGCGGGTAGACCACCATTACCGGACCGTCGTCGCAGCGCCCCAGGCAACCGGCCTTGTTGACGCGCACCTGGCCTTCACCGGCCAGGCCCAGCGCCTTGACGCGGTCCTTCATGTAACCCAGCAGTTCCGGCGTGCCGAAATCGGCGCAACACCCCTCGCCTTCGGCGCGCTGGTTGCAGCAAATGAACACATGCTTGTCGTAGTAACTCATGTTTCGCTCGTTTCGATGCAGCTTGGCCGAAGGCCTGCTTCGGCCAGCCTCGATGGATCAGGAATCGCTGTCCGCCCAGCCGGTGGCGCCGACGGAGGCGGCGTTGTCGAACTTGGCGTAGTGACCGATGAAGGCCAGCCGCACCGCGCCGGTCGGACCGTTACGGTGCTTGCCGATAATGGCTTCGGCCAAGCCTTTCTGGTCCGAATCCGGGTTGTAGTACTCGTCGCGGTACATGAACACGATGAGGTCGGCATCCTGCTCGATGGCGCCGGATTCGCGCAGATCGGACATCATCGGGCGCTTATTGGGGCGCTGCTCCACCGCGCGCGACAGCTGCGACAGCGCGATCACCGGCACCTGCAGCTCCTTGGCCAGCCCCTTCAGACCGCGCGAAATCTCGCCCAGCTCGGCGGTACGGTTGTCGCCTCGACCGGAACCGGACATCAGCTGGAGGTAGTCGATCACGATCAGGCCCAGCTTGCCACCATGCTGGCGCGCCAAGCGGCGGGCGCGGGCGCGCAGTTCCAATGCCGTCAGCGCCGGCGTCTCGTCGATGTACATCGGCGCGTCGGACAGCTTGCCGATGGCGTAGGTCAGCTTCTGCCAGTCGTCGTCGCCCAGCTTGCCGGTACGCAGCACGTGCTGGTCGAGCCGGCCCACCGAGCCCAGCATACGCATCACCAACTGCGCCCCGCCCATTTCCATCGAGAACACTGCCACCGGCAGGTGCTGCTCCACCGCCACGTGCTCGGCGATGTTCATCGAGAACGCCGTCTTGCCCATCGACGGACGGCCCGCGACGATGATCAGATCGCCGGGCTGCAGGCCGGATGTCTTGGCATCCAGATCGATGAAGCCGGTCGGCACGCCGGTCACCTCATCTGGGTTCTCGCGGCTGTACAGCATGTCGATGCGCTCGACCACCTCTTTCAGCAGGTTGGGCATCTCGAGGAAGCCCTGCTTGGACTTGGCGGTCGATTCGGCGATGTGGAATACCTTGCCCTCGGCCTCATCCAGCAATTGGGCGGCATCCCGGCCTTGCGGCGCGTAGGCGGCCTCGGCGATCTCGGTACCGACCTGGGCCAGTTGGCGCATGATCGAACGCTCGCGCACGATCTCGGCGTAGCGACGGATATTGGCGGCCGACGGCGTGTTCTGCGCCAGCGTGGCCAGGTAGGCCAGACCGCCCACCGCCCCGCTCTCGCCCGACTTGTCGAGGCTTTCCAGTACGGTCACCACGTCGGCCGGACGGGAATGCTCGATAAGCTGAGCGATATGCTTGTAAATCAGACGGTGGTCGTGGCGATAGAAATCCGCCTCGCCCACCACGTCGGCGATCTTGTCCCAGGCGCTGTTGTCGAGCAACAGGCCGCCCAGCACCGACTGTTCGGCCTCGATGGACTGGGGCGGGGTGCGCACCGCGGCGGTGGCGCTGTCAAAGTATTCAGTCGAGTCGGTCATGTACAACATCAAGTAAGACGACACCGCTAGGAAACAGCGTCGCGGGGTGGTGTTTTGTTCTGTCTGGCAGACAGACAAATCGCGATTCTAACAGTTTTCGCCGGCCACGAATCCGGATGACCAGGCCCACTGGAAGTTGTAGCCACCGAGCCAGCCGGTCACATCCACCACTTCGCCGATGAAGAACAAGCCGGGCACGTCCTTGGCCATCATGGTCTTGGACGACAGGTCGCTGGTGCTGACGCCGCCGCGCGTCACCTCGGCCTTCTTGTAGCCCTGCGTGCCGTTGGGACGGACGCGCCAGTGGTGCAGGGTTTCCGCCAACTGCCGACGGCGCTTGCCGGGCAGATCCTTGAGCCGCCCGCCGAAACCCACGCTGTCCAGCCAGGCCAGGGCAAACCGCTTCGGCCAGCCGGCCTCGGCCAGGGCGTTGGCCAACAACTGCTCGCTGCCCTCGCGCTCCGCGAGGAAAACATCGACATCCAGCTCCGGCAGCAAGTCGAGCACCAGCTCCTGGCCGGGCGCCCAGTACGACGACACCTGCAGCGTGACTGGTCCGGACAAGCCTTTGTGCGTGAACAACACGTTCTCTCGAAAACGTGCCTTGCCGCAGCTCGCCGCGACATCGAGCGACACACCTGCCAGGGGGGCGAAGCGTGCGGCATCGTCGACATGGAAAGTCAGCGGCACCAATGCTGGCGCGCGTGGCGTCAGCGCCAGACCGAACAGCTCGGCCAACTGGTAGCCGAAGCCGGTAGCACCGATCTGCGGGATGGACAGCCCACCGGTCGCTACCACCAGCGAGGCGGACTCGAACACCCCGGCGGACGTTTGCAAGCGGAAACGGTCCGAGCGCTCCACCGCCGTCACGGTCACCCCCATGCGGCGATCGACCCCCGCTTCGCGGCACAGGCCGTCCAGCATGTCTATAATTTGCTGGCTGGACTCGTCACAGAACAATTGACCGAGCGTTTTCTCGTGGTAGCCGATGCCGTGCCGCTCCACCATGCGGACGAAATCCTGCGCGCCGAACTGTGACAGGGCCGAACGGCAGAAGTGCGGGTTCTCCGAGAGATAGCACTCCGGCCGGGCCTGAAGGTTGGTGAAGTTGCAGCGCCCGCCACCGGAGATGCGGATTTTCTCCGCCAGCTTGGTGGCATGATCGAGCAACAGCACAGAACGGCCACGCCGCCTGGCAGTGGCCGCGCACATCAGGCCAGCGGCGCCGGCGCCGATGATGATTACGTCAAAATACGCCATGAATCCCTTTACTCTACCTTTTTAGTCGGCTATTGGCCCGCCCCAGCAATTCCAGTAAACTTGCCGCCATCATCGTGTCGGCCAGGAGCCGACACCCACCCCCCACTTAGGAGATCAAGATGGAACACAAACTGCCGGAACTCCCGTACGCCCTGGATGCCCTCGCCCCGTACATTTCCAAGGAAACCATGGAATACCACTACGGCAAGCACCATCAGACCTACGTCACCAACCTGAACAATCTGATCAAGGGCACCGAGTTCGAGAACGCCACCCTGGAAGAAATCGTCAAGAAATCGTCCGGCGGCCTGTTCAACAACGCAGCCCAGGTATGGAACCACACCTTCTACTGGTTCGGCCTGGCCCCGAACGCCGGCGGCGAACCGACTGGCGCGCTGGCTGACGCCATCAACGCCAAGTGGGGCTCGTTCGACGAATTCAAGAAGGCCTTCAACGCCGTTGCCGCCGGCACCTTCGGTTCCGGCTGGGCCTGGCTGGTGAAAAACCCGGATGGCTCACTCGACCTGGTATCCACCAGCAACGCCGCCACCCCGCTGACCACCGACAAGAAAGCGCTGCTGACCTGTGACGTTTGGGAGCACGCCTACTACATCGACTACCGCAACAGCCGTCCGAACTACCTGGAAAGCTTCTGGAAGCTGGTGAACTGGAACTTCGTGGCACAGAACTTCGCCGCCTGATCCCTTTCAAGGATCGACACAAAGGGCCTCACGGCCCTTTTTTTTATGGCCGCTCGTGGCGGCAAAAACAAAACCGGCGCAACAAGTGTTGCGCCGGTCGTCAGGCTCGTTCGGCCCAACCGATCAAGGGCACTTACTCGGCCGGCTGCTGGCTCAAGGTCACCTTGTACTTCTCGCGCAGGGCCTCGAGGTAACTGGCCACCTGGGCATTAGCGGTCATTTCGCCGATCAGGCCGCCCAACTGGCTACGCTCGGCAGGGCTGGGCGTCGTCGCCGGCACCACCTTGTCGATGCGATAGAGCACGTAGTTGCCGCCATCCTGCTTCACCCCGGCAAAGGCCGGCAGCTTCGTCACGTTGGCGGCAAACACCGCGCGCACTTCGGACAGGGACAAATCGCCAAAGGCACGCCGCGACACGGTCTTGGCCGCCTCCCACGGCTGGCCGTCGACGTTCTTGCCGGCCTTGAGCTCCGCCAGCAAGGCTTCGCCACGCTTCTCGGCCAACTTGGCCCCTTCGCGCCGCACCAGCTCGGCCTTGATGACCTCTTTCACCTCGTCCAGCGACTGCTGCCGCTCGGGCTGATGCTCGGCCACCCGCACCACTACCAGGGTGTTCTTGCCCATATCCAGCGGCTCGCTGTTATGCTTGCCTTTGAGCACATCGTCGCTGAACGCCGCCTCAATCAGCTTGGGATTGTTCAGCAGGGGATCGCTGGCCGGCTTGCCGCGCACCAGCCAATCCGACCGCTGCGGCGTCAGCTTCAGCTGCTCGCTGATGGCCTTCAGCGAATCGCCTTGCTGATAGGCCAGCTCCCCCAGCTTCTCGGACGCGGCACGGAACTGCGCGGCGGCTTTCTGACGCTTCAGGCGCTGCTCCACCTCGCCCTTGACCGCAGCAAACACCGGCTGCTTGACCTCTTCCAGCTTCAGGATATGGAAGCCGAACTCGGTTTCCACCACTTCGCTGATCTGGCCCGGCTGCATGCGGAAGGCGACGTCCTCGAACGGCTTCACCATGGCACCGCGGCCGAAGAAGCCCAGATCACCGCCATTGGCGGCTGAGCCTGGGTCCTGCGACCGCGTCTTGGCCAGATCGGCAAACTTGGCGGGATTGACGCGCACTTCCTTCAGCAAGGCTTCGGCGGCGCCGCGCACCTTGGCCTTCTGCTCCGCCGTCGCCTTGGGCGGTACGGTCAACAGGATGTGCGACACCCGCCGCTCCTCGCTGCCGAAATCGGCTTTGTGCGCGTTGTAGTAGCTTTCGACTTCCTGATCGGTCACCGTCTGGCCGGCAGCCAGCGCATCCTGCGACAGCACCACGTAATCCAGCTTGATCGCCTCGGGCGTCCGGAAGCGCTTCAGACTGGCCTCGTAAAACGCCTTCAGCGCCGCATCGTCGGTCTTCACCTCGGCGGCAAACGCCTCCGGCTTGAACATCAGCGCCCGAACCTCGCGACTCTCGCCCAACACACCGGCCATGCGTTCGACCACGGTACGCGGCACGATCTGGCTCCCCACCAGGCTGGCCAATTGCCCCTGCAAGAGGATGTCACGCTTGACCAGTTCCTCGAATACCGTCGACGACTGATAACGGCCGGCCAGGAACTGCTTGTAACGCTCGGCGCTGAAGGTCCCGTTCTCCTGCAGCGCGGGAATGGCGGCAATCGTCTTGCGCAGTTGGGCATCGGAAACGGTCAGACCGGAATCATGCGCATCGGACAGCAGCAACTGCTGACGAATCAGGTTCTCCAGCACGGCTTGGCGGGTGGCGGCATCCGCCGGCTGGCCTTCCAGCGCACGGTCCAGATCCTGTTTGTGTATCTTCACATCCCCCACCTTGGCCAGATAGGGCTCATCGACGGCCGTGGTGTAACTTCCCACGCCGAAACCGACAAAGGTCAATGCAACAGCGCCAAGAAGGACTTTGATGACAAATTTGTTGTTCTGGACAAACTCGAACATGGTGCGAAAGGCGGATGCCACCTCGGTAAAAAAAAAGGTGAACGGATGTGTCGTTCACCTTTTTTGTCTGTTCTGGCGGAGCGGACGGGACTCGAACCCGCGACCCCCGGCGTGACAGGCCGGTATTCTAACCAACTGAACTACCGCTCCGAACTTTGGTGGGTGATGACGGAGTCGAACCGCCGACATTCTGCTTGTAAGGCAGACGCTCTACCAACTGAGCTAATCACCCTTTGAAACCTTGCCTTAGCGACAAGGTTTCAAATTATAGCGCGTCTTTCAGGGCTTTGCCAGCGCGGAACTTCGGGGAACGGGCCGCCGGAATGGTGATGGAATCGCCAGTCTTCGGGTTGCGGCCGGTGCGCTCCGCACGTTCACCAACATAGAAGGTACCGAAACCGACCAGCGTAACGGTATCACCTTGTTTCAGCGCGCCGGTCACGGCGGCAATCATGCCGTCCAGAGCCTTGCTAGCGGCAGCCTTGGGAATATCAGCCTCAGCGGCGATAGCATCGATCAACTCAGACTTGTTCACGTAAGTCCCCTTTCGTCGTTCTTCGGTCTACGTAATTCGGATAAAAACCGCTTGCTTTATAACAAGCCCGAAATCCTTGTGTCAAGCGGCTTCCAGAGCATTCTGCCACTTTGACGATAGCTCTGGAAGCCCTTGCGGCACAGCAGTTCGTCCATTTATGGAAGCGGCTGCGTTTTCAGTGTTTTACCACAGCAGGCGTCGCGGCACCTTCCGCCACCGACGCCAATGGCTCGGCCACCTCACTCTCGACCAGCGGTTCGGGCATACGTTCCAGCGCCAACGCCAACACTTCGTCGATCCATTTCACTGGGTGGATTTCCAGTTTCTGCTTGATATTGGCAGGAATCTCGGCCAAATCCTTGACATTGCCCTTGGGAATCAACACATGCTTGATGCCGCCGCGGTGCGCCGCCAGCAGCTTCTCCTTGAGTCCGCCAATCGGCAACACCTCGCCGCGCAAGGTAATCTCGCCCGTCATGGCCACGTCGGCCCGTACCGGAATCCCCGTCAGCACCGACACCATCGCCGTCGTCATGGCGATACCGGCACTAGGCCCATCCTTCGGCGTCGCCCCTTCCGGCACATGGATATGCATGTCCTGCTTTTCATAAAAATCGGGGCGAATGCCAATGGCGCGGGCACGGCTGCGTACCACGCTCATGGCCGCGGTGATCGACTCCTGCATCACCTCGCCCAGCTGACCGGTGCGGATGATGTTGCCCTTGCCCGGCAAAGCCACCGCCTCGACCGTCAGCAGCTCGCCGCCGACCTCGGTCCAGGCCAGCCCGGTGACCTGGCCAATGCGGTTTTCCTCCTCGGCAATGCCGTACTCGAAACGGCGCACACCCAGGTATTTCTCCAGCGTCTTGGCACTCACCGTGACGCGGCCGGCCTTCTCCTTCAACGACTGCGCCATCACGATCTTGCGGCAGATCTTGGCGATCTCCCGATCCAGGCTGCGCACCCCGGCTTCGCGGGTGTAGTAGCGCACGATATCGCGCACCGCCGACTCCTGGATGACCGCCTCCTCGTCCTTCACACCGTTGGCCTTCATCTGCTTGGGCACCAGGTACTTCAGCGCGATGTTGACCTTCTCGTCCTCGGTGTAGCCGGACAGACGGATGATCTCCATCCGGTCGAGCAAGGCCGGCGGAATGTTCAGCGAGTTGGCCGTGGCCACGAACATCACGTCGGACAGGTCGTACTCGACCTCGGCGTAATGGTCGACGAAGGAATGGTTCTGCTCCGGATCCAACACTTCGAGCAAGGCAGACGACGGGTCGCCGCGGAAGTCCGCGCCCAGCTTGTCCACTTCGTCGAGCAGGAAGAGCGGGTTGCGCACCCCTACCTTGGTCATGTTCTGCAGCACCTTGCCCGGCATGGAACCGATATAGGTGCGGCGGTGGCCGCGGATTTCGGATTCGTCACGCACCCCACCCAGGGCCATGCGCACGAACTTGCGGTTGGTGGCGCGAGCGATGGACTGGCCCAGCGAGGTCTTGCCCACGCCCGGCGCGCCCACCAGGCACAGGATCGGCGCCTTCAGCTTGTCGACGCGCTGCTGTACCGACAGGTATTCGAGAATGCGTTCCTTGACCTTTTCCAGCCCGAAATGGTCCTCGTCCAGCACCTTCTCGGCGTTCGCCACGTCCTTG
The DNA here is from genome assembly GCF_000527175.1 of Pseudogulbenkiania sp. MAI-1. Classification (NCBI taxonomy): domain Bacteria; kingdom Pseudomonadati; phylum Pseudomonadota; class Betaproteobacteria; order Neisseriales; family Chromobacteriaceae; genus Pseudogulbenkiania; species Pseudogulbenkiania sp. MAI-1. The sequence continues at coordinate 2,599,783 of NZ_AZUR01000001.1, forward strand.
TTGATCTTGGTCTTCTTCTTCCACGGCAGATCGAGCAGCGTCTCGATGTAGTTGCGTACCACCGTGGCCTCGGCCGACATCGGCGACATCATCTTCAGCTTCCTGAGCTCGGACGTCGCCTTCTCGCGCGCTTCCTTGCTCATGCCGGCGGCCTTGATCTTGCGCTCCAGCTCGTCCAGATCGTTGGCCTCGTCCATCTCGCCCAGTTCCTTCTGGATGGCCTTGACCTGCTCGTTCAGGTAGTACTCGCGCTGGCTCTTCTCCATCTGGCGCTTGACGCGGCCACGAATACGCTTTTCCACCTGCAGGATGTCGATCTCGCCCTCCAGCTGCGACAGCAGATGCTCGAGACGCGCCTTGACCTCGAACATCTCCAGCACTTCCTGCTTCTGCTCGAGCTTGAGCGGCAGGTGGGCGACGATGGTGTCGGCCATGCGCCCTGCCCGCTCGATGCCGGCAAGAGACGTCAGGATTTCCGGCGGGATTTTCTTGTTGAGCTTGACGTACTGTTCGAACTGGGCGAACAGGGCCCGCCGCATGGCCTCGGTTTCGGTGGAATCCTCACCGTCTGTCGTCAGCGGCGTCACCTTGCCGACGAAACAACCGCCCTCGTCCAGCACCTGCTGGATGATGGCGCGCTGCCTACCCTCGACCAGCACCTTGACGGTGCCGTCCGGCAGCTTGAGCATCTGCAAGACGGTGGCAATCGTCCCGACGCCGTACAGGTCGCTGGCTTCCGGTTCGTCCTTGGAGGCCGAGCGTTGCGCGACCAGGAGGATCTGCTTGCCCTCGTCCATGGCGTTTTCGAGGGCGGAAATGGATTTGGCCCGCCCGACGAACAGCGGGATCACCATGTGCGGGAAGACGACGACGTCCCTCAACGGCAACAACGGAAGCGTGGTCTCTTCTCTGAGTTCTGCGGATTGCGGCATATCACCTGACCTTGCTTACATGAATCGATGCTAGTGAAATGGGGGATAAGCGGCGAAATATCAACGCCCATACTAAAACAGTTTTCGCGCGCCAGAAATACAAAACCGCCCAGCCGGGCGGTTTTCCTTGAGAGCCAGACCGACTCAGGCCGATTGCACCTCGTCGTCCTTGTCCTGGTAGATGAACAAGGGCCTGTCCCCCTTCTCGATCACCTTCTCGTCGACCACCACCCTGGACACGTTGTCCATGGACGGCAGCTCGTACATGGTATCGAGCAGGGCTCGCTCCAGGATAGAGCGCAAGCCACGCGCGCCGGTCTTGCGCACCAATGCCTGCTTGGCGATGACGCGCAGGGCCGAGGGACGAATCTCGAGTTCCACGCCTTCCAGCGAGAACAGGCGCTGGTACTGCTTCACCAGGGCGTTCTTCGGCTGGGTCAGGATGGATACCAGCGCCTCTTCATCCAGTTCTTCCAGCGTCGCTACCACCGGCAGACGGCCGATCAGTTCGGGAATCAGGCCGAACTTGATCAGATCGCCCGGCTCCACGTCCTTGAACAGCACCGAGATGCTCTTGCTCTCGTCCTTGGAGGTCACTTCGGCACCAAAGCCGATGCCGCCCTTTTCCGAACGACGACGGATGATCTTCTCCAGCCCATCGAATGCGCCACCGCAGATGAACAGGATATTGGTCGTGTCGACCTGGATGAACTCCTGGTTCGGATGCTTGCGCCCGCCCTGCGGGGGAATGGACGCCACCGTGCCCTCGATCAGCTTGAGCAGCGCCTGCTGCACACCCTCGCCGGACACGTCGCGCGTGATCGACGGGTTTTCCGACTTGCGCGAGATCTTGTCGATCTCGTCGATGTAGACGATGCCACGCTGGGCCTTCTCCACATCGTAATCGCACTTCTGCAGCAGCTTCTGAATGATGTGCTCGACATCCTCACCCACGTAACCGGCTTCGGTCAGCGTGGTGGCGTCGGCGATCACGAACGGCACATCCAACAGGCGCGCCAGCGATTGCGCCAGCAGGGTCTTACCGGAACCGGTCGGACCGATCAGCAGGATGTTGCTCTTGGCGAGCTCGACATCGTCCTTGTCGGTCGGGGTATAGAGACGCTTGTAGTGGTTGTACACCGCCACCGACAAGGTCTTCTTGGCGATGTCCTGGCCGATGATGTACTGATCGAGATCGGCGCGGATTTCTTGCGGCGTCGGCAGCGGCTGGCTCTCGCCTTCGGCCGCTTCGGTACCGACACCCTTCTCCAGCTCTTCGCGAATGATGTCGTTGCACAGCTCGACACATTCGTTGCAGATGAATACCTGAGGCCCAGCGATCAGTCGCTGCACCTCATGCTGGCTCTTACCGCAGAAAGAGCAGTAAAGCAGTTTTTCGTTGCTGTTTTTATCAGCCATTGTCAATGTCCGTACCGATTACGCCAGCGCGTCCTTGCGGGACTGCAACATCTTGTCGATCAAGCCGTAAGCCAGCGCTTCTTCGGACGACATGAAGTTGTCGCGATCGGTATCACGCTCGATTTCCTCGATGGATCGCCCGGTATGCAGTGCCAGCAATTCGTTCAGGCGGCGCTTCATGTAGAGGATGTTCTTGGCGTGGATCTCGAAGTCGGACGCTTGCCCTTGGAAGCCACCCAGCGGCTGGTGAATCATGATGCGCGAATTGGGGAGCGCAAAACGCTTGCCCTTGGCACCGGCGGACAGCAGGAAGGCACCCATGCTGGCTGCCTGGCCAATACACAGGGTGGACACATCCGGCTTGACGAAGTTCATGGTATCGAAAATCGACATGCCGGCGGACACCGAACCGCCCGGCGAATTGATGTAGAAGAAGATGTCCTTGTCCGGATTTTCCGACTCAAGGAACAACATCTGAGCTACCACCAGATTGGCCGACTCATCCGTGACGGGCCCGACCAGGAACACGATGCGTTCCTTCAAGAGCCGCGAGTAGATGTCGTAGGCGCGCTCGCCACGACCACTCTGCTCCACCACCATGGGAACCAGTCCCAGCGCTTGGGTATCCATCATTGAAATCATCGGCCACTCCGGCAGTTGGTTATCAGGCGTTGTTACCCATCAGGGCGTCGAACGACGTTTCTTTTTCTACTACATTGGCCTTGCTGAGCACAAATTCAACCACATTATCTTCCAGCACCATCGAAGTCGGGCCTTCGATGCGTTCCGGACTGGCGTAATACCATGCCACCACTTCTTCCGGATGCTCGTAGCTCTCGGCGAATTCTTCGATCATCGCCTTGATCTGCTCCGGCTTGGCTTCCAGCTGGTTGGCCGCCACGACTTCGGCCAGGATCAGACCCAGAGCCACGCGGCGCTCAGCCTGCTGCTGGAACAGTTCCGGCGGGAACGGCATGTCCTTGACCTTCAGGCCGCGGGCTTCCATGTCACGACGGGCCTGGTCGATCAGACGGCCGACTTCCAGCTGCACCAGAGCCTTCGGCAGCTCGATCTCGGTAACGTCCAGCAGGGCCTGCATCACGTTTTCCTTGACGGCGGCCTGCAGACGGCGCTTCACTTCGCGCTCGACGTTCTTCTTGATCTCGGCACGCATCTTTTCGATGTCGCCGTCGGCGATGCCCAGCAGCTTGGCGAACTCTTCGTTCACCTCCGGCAGCAGGGCCGCAGCCACGTTCTTCACGGTGATCTCGAACACGGCGGTTTTACCGGCCACGTCCTTGCCGTGATAGTCTTCCGGGAACACCACCTCGATGTTCTTGACCTCGCCTTCCTTCATGCCGGTGACGCCGGCTTCGAAGTCGGCCAGCATCTGGCCCTGGCCCAGCACGAACGGGAAGTTCTCGGCCGAACCGCCGTCGAACAGCACGCCATCGATGCTGCCCTTGAAGTCGATGATCACGCGGTCACCGGCGGCGGCTTCGCGCTCGACGCGCTCGTAGCGGGTGCGCTGCTTGCGCAGGATATCGATGGTTTTCTCGATTTCGGCGTCGGTCACCGGGGTAACCGGCTTCTCGATTTCCTTGCCGGCCAGCTCACCCACCTTGACTTCCGGGTACACCTCGAAAGAAGCGGCAAACTTGAAGCTATCCTTGTCGCCTTCGTCGGCAACCGGCTCAAAACGCGGATAACCGGCAACGCGCAGCTTCTGCTCGCTCACGGCCTGGTAGAAACCTTGCTGAACCTGCTCACCCAGCACTTCTTCGCGCACTTGGGCGCCGTAGTTCATTTCAACGATCTTGAGCGGTGCCTTGCCCGGGCGGAAGCCTTGGATCTTGGCTTTGCGCGCCATGTTCTTGAGTCGCTCGGTCACCTGGGCGTCGATTGCAGCCATCGGCAACGCGATGTTCATGCGACGCTCGAGGTTGCTCAACGTTTCCAACTGTGCTTGCATGTCCAATCCTTAAACTGTGTTCGAGTTTAAACCTGATGCAGGGAAAGGCGACGTTACGTCGGTTGCTGGTGCGAGGGAAGAGACTCGAACTCTCACGCCTTGCGGCGCTGGAACCTAAATCCAGTGCGTCTACCAATTCCGCCACCCTCGCAATTGGGTGCGTGACCGCGCTTGCGTAATTTCCCGGCCGGTCAGCCAAGGCGAAAGAATACATCAAGCCCCCTACCCGGGCAAGACACCTTGCGCCCGGCCTGTTCTTCGCGGAAACTTAATGGCAGACGGGTAGGTCTATCGGATCACCCGATCCAGAATCACTGACTCTTTAAGGGAGAGAGGACACAATGCACCCGAACCTTCAGACCGGCTATCAGACCTTGACGCTCGATGGCGCTCGCCACAAGGTTCTGCGCAATACCTACGCCCTGCTGGCGCTGTCGATGATCCCGACTGTCATCGGCGCCCTGATCGGCACCAACATGAGCTTCGCCTTCCTGGCCGGCAGCCCGATCGTCGGCATGATCGCCATCATGGCCGTCTTCTACGGCATGGTTTTTGCCATCGAGAAGAACCGGAACAACGGCCTCGGCGTCGTGCTGATGCTGGGCTTCACCCTGCTGATGGGCCTGCTGCTCGGTCCCCTGCTGCAGCTGGCGCTGCGCTTTGCCAACGGCGGCCAGCTGATCATGATCGCCGGCGGCGCCACCGCAGCGGTGTTCTTCGTGATGGCCGGCATCGCCACCACCACCAAGCGCGACCTGTCCGGCATGGCCAGCTTCCTGACCGTCGGCGCCGTCGTGTTGATGATCGCCGTAGTAGCGAACCTGTTCCTGCAAATGCCCGGCCTGCACCTGGCGATTGCGGCGGCCTTCGCCCTGTTCAGCTCGCTGATGATTCTGTGGCAGGTCAAGACCGTGGTCGATGGAGGCGAAAGCAGCTACATCTCCGCGGCGCTGTCGATCTACATCAGCATCTACAACCTGTTCTCCAGCCTGTTGCAATTGCTGCTGGCCTTTGGCGGCGAACGGGACTGACCGGCCTTCGGCCAAGCGTGATCACCATGACAACACCCGCCGCGGCGGGTGTTGTCATTTCGGGAACCCTCCTCGCCCGCACCGCAGGCCCCTCTTTGACAAAGCGGCTGCGCCACCTTCAACGGAGCCACCATTCCGGCCACCAGCCTCCCCCGCCTCTGGATTTGAGCCCCTCGGCCACGGCAACACCAGGGAGGGCGGCAAGACGGCCGTCCGGCAGGTAGAGCAGCGGCCAGCCCTCCCGCAAGACCGGGGGAATGCCCGCCTCCTGCAGGAGCGTCTTTACCGGTTTCCGACCGACCTTGTGCTCGAGCCGCTCCCCCCCCTCCCTGAGGCGCAACTCGAAACCGGCATGCAAGTGCCGAGGATCGATACCCCCAGACCGCAGAGCGAAACCCAGCTCCCCCGGCCAGCCCGGCGGCACCACCCGCTGCCCGGGCGCGGAGACTGTCAGGCGAACGGCGCGAGGACATTCACCCGCACCCCGCCTCAGAGACCACAACGCCCCGCGATAGCGAAACACCCGGCCCTGAGCCAACTGCAGTTCGGGGTGCCTGTCCGCCGCCGCCTGCAGCACCTGCAACCGGAACTGTTCCAGCGCCTCCGGCGTCACCTCCCCCAGGTCCAGCCACTCAAGCCAATGCCGCAGCAAATGACGCTGGCGCGGCGGGTTGAGCCGGGACATCGGCTGCACGAGCAGTCTCCCATCATCGCGGCACTGTTGAAGATCGTTTTCGGCCTGCTCGTCGAGAATGGCGGCGGCATCCGCCATCAGGCTGGCCGCGCGTTGCAGTTGCTGTCGATAATGGGGAATAGCCGACTCGACAAGGGGCAGGATATCGTGGCGCAACAGGTTGCGGCGCCAGCGGGTATCTGCATTGCTCTCGTCCTCCACCCAGGACAGGTGGCGCCAGCGGGCGTAAGCCTCGATCTCGGCACGGGAAATGGCCAGCAAGGGACGCCACAGCCAGCGGCCAGCATGCTGCCGCAGCACCGGCATCGCCGCCATGCCCCTCGGGCCGGCACCTCGCAGCAGCTGCAGCAGCACCGTCTCAGCCTGGTCATCCTGATGATGAGCCAGCACCACGACCTCGGCCGCTGATTCCGCATAAACTTGATATCGCTGCTGACGCGCCACGGCCTCGAGGCTCTCGCCGCCACTTGGCTCGACGGTCACCTCCACCACCCTCAGCGGCACCGCCCAGCCCTGGCAAAGCCGCCGGCAATGATCCGCCCAGGCGTCCGCCCGCGGACTCAGCCCATGATGGACGTGCACCGCCGACAGATTCAGACCGCGCTCCGAACGCAGGCGAACCAGCAGGTCCAGCAGCACGACCGAATCGACCCCGCCGCTCAGCCCCACCTCAAAAGCACATTGGCCGGACAATTCGTCCGGCCAATGTGCAATCAGGCGATCAAACAGGTCAGGCGGCGTCTTCCTTGAAGCGCCCATAGCTCATCAACCGGTCAAAACGGGTTTTCAGCAATTCATCCAGTGGTTTGGCCGCCAGGTCGCGCAATTGTTCCTGCAGCATACGCTTCATCGAACTCATCATCTGCGCATGATCGCGGTGCGCACCGCCGATCGGCTCGTTGAGCACGCGATCGACCAGGCCCAGCGTTTTCAGGCGATTGGCGGTGATGCCGAGCGCCTCGGCGGCATCGGATGCACGCTCCGCCGTCTTCCACAAGATCGAGGCGCAACCTTCCGGCGAAATGACCGAATAGGTGGAATATTGCAGCATGTTGACGTAATCGCCGACGGCAATCGCCAAGGCCCCGCCGGAGCCGCCCTCGCCGATCACGGTGCAGATCACCGGCACCTTCAGGCGGGCCATCTCGTACAGGTTGCGCCCGATCGCTTCCGATTGGCCGCGCTCTTCTGCGCCAATACCAGGATAGGCACCCGGTGTGTCGACAAAAGTGATCACCGGCAGACCGAACTTTTCGGCCAGCTTCATCAGGCGCAGGGCCTTGCGGTAGCCTTCCGGCCGCGGCATGCCGAAGTTGCGGTAAATCTTCTCCTTGGTGTCGCGCCCTTTCTGATGGCCGATCACCACAACGGACTGGCCATTGAAGCGCGCGATGCCGCCGACGATGGCCGGATCGTCGGCAAACGCACGATCACCATGCAATTCGTCGAAGTCCGCAAACAGCGCCTTGATGTAGTCGAGGGTGTACGGGCGCTGCGGGTGGCGAGCCACCTGAGAAATCTGCCACGGCGTCAGCTTGCCATAGAGCGTCTTGGTCAGCTCCTGGCTCTTTTTCTGCAAGCGCGAGATCTCTTCGGAAATGTCCAGCACAGAGTCGTCCTGGACAAAGCGCAGTTCTTCAATTTTGTTTTCCAGCTCGGCGATCGGCTGCTCAAAATCGAGAAAGGTCTGCTTCATTACTATAACCGTCCGATAAAGCGAATCGACAGATAATACATGAGGTGGAAAGAGCGCGTCACGCCCCTGTCAGACAAAATGCCTGAGGCATGAAGCATCAAACAGGACGTTTTAAACAGGGGCGTGAAAATTTCTTTGCTCCCCTCTTGCGCGACTGAAACCACTGTGCTTTAATTCGCCTCCTCGCTGCTGAGCCAAGCAAGGCAGCAAGCGGGGCGTTTAGCTCAGTTGGTAGAGCGTCTGCCTTACAAGCAGAATGTCGGCGGTTCGACTCCGTCAACGCCCACCAAAGGTTTCAGTGTGGAGTGGTAGTTCAGTTGGTTAGAATACCGGCCTGTCACGCCGGGGGTCGCGGGTTCGAGTCCCGTCCACTCCGCCAACGGTTATAAAGCAGTACCCAGAATTCTGGGCGGTTAGTCTCAGTTGGTAGAGCACTGCCTTCACACGGCAGGGGTCGCTGGTTCGAGTCCAGTACCGCCCACCAGTTTGCTGGAGTGGTAGTTCAGTTGGTTAGAATACCGGCCTGTCACGCCGGGGGTCGCGGGTTCGAGTCCCGTCCACTCCGCCAACGATAAAAAAAGCAGCCGATTGGCTGCTTTTTTTATTTCCCCTCCTCCGCAGCCCGCAAATTCAAGAGCGGCCAAGTGGCCGCCCTGTCCCGCTTCAAAGACTTACTTCTTGCTGAAGAAAGCCATCAGCAACAGCAACAGCATGGCGGCAAAGAGCACCCCGGTCCAGAACGGCATCGACATCCCCAGAAAGGTCCAGTCGATCGAAGCACATTCACCGCTACCCTTGAGCACCTTGGACAGCACATTGCTCATCGGCATGGTTTCCAGCATGTAATCCAGACCGGGACCGCAGGCCGGCACCTGATCGGGCGGCAGGTGCTGCAGCCAGACATGACGCGCCGCCACACCTCCGCCAGCCAGGGCTGCAACGATTCCCAGCCCAGCCCACAACCGGCCACCGGTCCGCCCGGGGTTATGAATGGCAGCCAGCAAGGCTATGCTACCCACGGCCATCACGCCGACGCGCTGGAAAATACACAATGGGCAAGGTTCCAGCCCCAAGACATGCTGGGCATACAAGGCAAAACCGATTGCCGCGGCGCAAGCCAGCGCAATCAGGAAAAAAAGATTTCGGCGACTACTCAGCCCCATTTCACACCCTTTTTATATGAAGAAGAAATACAAACATTATGCGAGCCACGGAAACCATCAAAGTTCCAGAAACTCGCTGATCGCCTGCTTCTGATTGAGCACGTCCCTGTACCCCAAGGCAATCAGTTCACGGCAATACTCCGGTTCGAACAGCAAATAACTGGCCAGCGCGCTGCCGCGCTTACGTGTCGCCCCTGCACCCTGCATGATGAACCGCATCACCCGTGGAAAGCGGTCGCTGTGGCGATAGGCGATCTCTTCCAAGGAACGGCTGGGGTTCAAGACGAAGGCATCGACCCTTCTCAGCGGGGTTTGCTCGGCCAACTCGGGATAGGCCTGCAGCAGCGAGACGGTATGATTGATCCGAAGCAGCCGCTCCATGTCGGATGACAGGCTGTCGAGAAAGACGCTGTCCAGCAAGTGGCCGAAGATCTGGGCCGGCGAGGGATGCATGAATTCCTTGCCCTGGCGCCGGTCTGCCTGCGCCCCGCCCCGCCCGCCGACACCGACAATAAACAGCTTTTCCGCCCCCATGTGCAAGGCCGGCGACAGCGGCGCCATCTGTCTGACCGCGCCATCGCAGTAGTAACGGTTCCCCACCCGGGCGGACGGGAAAATCAACGGAATGGCCGAGGTGGCCATCAGATGATCGACCCCCAGCGTCTCACGCACCCCTACGCGCTGATAACGCGACCAGGGCTGGATGCTGTCGTCGCCCTGGAAAAAGGTTTCCGACATGCCGGAGCTGTAGCAGGAGGCCGTCAGCGCCACCGCTCGCAAGGCACCCGCCCGAATCGACTGCTCGACCCCCTCGAACTGCATGACGCTCTTCAGCAGATCGCGCAGGGCCGAGTTGTCGAGGAAGCTGCGCGGATTGGTCCAGGCGCGGCCACCGGTCAGCACTGATATCCCGAAATGCAGGAAAGTCTTGATGAAATAGGCCAGGCTCGGATCGTAGATGTACTCGATATGCACCTGCTTCCAGACCTGAGCCAGATAGCCTGCTGCACGGCGAAAATCCGTCGCTCCGGCGGCCAGCGCCACCGCGTTCACGGCACCGGCGGAGGTGCCGGAGATGATTGGAAAAGGATTACGGGAAGGGTCCGGCAGCAACTTCGACAGGGCCAGCATGGCTCCGGCCTGATAGGCTGCCCGCGCCCCACCGCCGGACAAGATCAGACCAACCGTGGATTTGCCCGACATGACGGCACCTCTTGGGGATGCTTCAAACAGTGATCTCGCTAAGTTGTTATGCTGTCATTCCACATCAATACACCACTTCAACCGGCTCGACATGGCGCCATAAGTACCAGCTGGCAACGCTGCGCCAAGGACGCCAGCGCTCGCCCACTTCCCTCAATGCGGCCGGTGTCGGGCGAAGCCCGCCCAGGTACAGCTCGGACACTGCGCGCTGCAGCCCGATGTCGTCGATGGCCCAGACATCGGGCCGTACCAGATGGAAGATCAGGAACATCTCCGCCGTCCAGCGGCCGATACCACGCACCGCCACCAGTTCGCGTGTGATGTCTTCGTCGCTGAGCCGTGCAAACGCCCGCGGGTCGATACGGCCATCGACAAAATGGCGCGCCAGATCCTGCACGTAATCGACCTTGCGTGCCGACAGCCCTGTTTGACGCAAGCTGTCGCCCGATGCGATCAGGACACTCTCCGGACTGTCGCAGCGGACGAGAGCCGACAGCCGCCCCCAGATCGCGTCAGCCGCCTTCAGCGAGATCTGCTGGCCGACGATGGCACGCAGCAGGGTTTCGAACGGCTGTCCACGCGTCACCAGCCGGGAGCCGACAAAGCGCTCGATCAGCCCGCCCATGACCGGATCGGCTTTCGCCAACCCGGCACAAGCGGTTTGCCACTCTTCCGGGGTCATGGTCATGCGCCCTGGCCCGCCACCATCATCGACTCGATCAGGATGGAGCCGACATGCTTGGCACCGCGCACCAGCACGTCGTCGCCGATGCCGACCACCTGCTTGAACATGTCATGCAGATTGCCGGCGATGGTGATCTCCTCGACGGCATGGACGATCACACCATTCTCGACCCAGAAGCCCGCAGCGCCGCGCGAATAGTCGCCGGTCAGGGTATTGACGCCATGGCCGAGCAACTCGGTCACCAGGAGCCCCGCCCCCATTTTGCCCAACAACTCGTCGAAGCTCTCGCCGGTCGAGTGCACGATGAGATTGTGCGCCCCCCCGGCATTGCCGGTGGTTTCCATACCAAGCTTGCGCGCCGAATAGCTGCTGAGCATATAGCCCTTCAGCACACCGTCATCGACCAGGTGGCGGGCACGGGTTTCCACGCCCTCGCTGTCGAAGGGGCTGCTGCCGAAACCGCGTAGCAGGAAGGGATCTTCATCGATCTGGACACAGGGCGAAAATACCTGCTTGCCAAGGCTGTCGAGCAGAAAACTCGACTTGCGATAGAGCGAGCCGCCGCTGATGGCAGAGACCAGATGCCCGATGAGCGAAGCTGCCACCGGCGCTTCGAACAGCACCGGGTACTGCCCGGTGGTGATGCGGCGGGCGTTGAGACGGCGCACCGTGCGCTCGCCGGCCCGCGCACCGACCTGCATCGCGTCTTCCAGGTCTTCGCGATGGCGCGCCGCGCTGTACCAGTAGTCGCGCTGCATCGATTCGCCCTCGCTGGCCACCACCGCCGCCGACAGGCTGTGGCGCGACGATGGAAAGCCGCCGACAAAGCCATGGCTGTTGGCGTAGATGAACTGGCTCTGCTGGGTGGAGACGGTGGCCCCCTCGGAATTGCTGATGCGGCTATCCACCGCGCGGGCCGCCTGCTCGCACTCGCGCGCCAGTTCGATGGCGTCGGCCACCGGCAAGGACCACGGGTGATAGAGTGACAGATCGGGAAACTCGGTGGCGAGCTGGAAGGGCTCGGCCAAACCGGCACAGTCGTCCTCGGCGGTGAAGCGGGCAATATTGACGGCGGCGCTGACGGTATCGAACAGGGCGGCATCGGCAAAGTCGGAAGTGCTGGCGTGGCCTTTCTTCTGACCGAAATACACCGTCACATCGACGCCTTTGTCCTGGTTGTACTCGATGGTTTCCACCTCGCCCAGGCGGACGCTCACCGACTGCCCCGTACCCTCGGAAATATCGACCTCGCAGGCGGTGGCGCCTTGCTTGCGCGCCAGCTCCAGCACCTGCGCGGCGAGGCTCTCCAGGGTGCTGCGGGTATAACTGAAAGTGGTATCAGACATAGACTCTTTCACTGTTATCGGGCGGTCTGATGAAGAACCGCCGGTCTAGGCTTTTCCGGTATCATACCAGCCTTGAAATATGAAGAGCTCGACAACGATGACCGATTACTTGAACGATAGTGCGGATCAGGAATTCAGCAAAACCCGCCGCAAGAAGGAAATGATCGCCCTGCAAGAGCTGGGCGAAGAGCTGCTGCAACTATCGAACGACCGCCTCAAGCAGATGGTCCTGCCGGAAAATCTGCTGGAAGCCATCCGCGAATACAAGCGCATCTCCTCGCACGGCGCCCGCAACCGCCAGGAACAGTACATCGGCAAACTGATGCGCGACATCGATCCCGAGCCGATCCGCCAGCAACTCGCGGTCATCCGCGGCGAATCGGCCGAACATACCGGCTGGCTGCATCTCTTGGAGCGCTGGCGCGAACGGCTGATGAGCGACGACAAGATGCTCGCCACCTTCATTGCGGACTATCCTGAAAGTGACGCCCAACAATTGCGCACGCTGATCCGCAACGCACGCAAGGAGCAACAAGACAACAAGCCGCCGAAATCCTTCCGGCTCTTGTTCCAGGCGCTCAAGGAAATCATCCCCGAGCCGGGCAAACCGGCAGGGCATCCCGAGGAAAACGAAGAATGACACTGAAAATCGGCTTGGTTTCCATCTCCGACCGTGCAAGCCAGGGTGTGTATGAAGACAAGGGGCTGCCGGCGCTGCAAGAGTGGCTAGCGAGCGCGCTGAAGAGTCCGTTCACGACCGTGACCCGACTGATTCCCGACGAGCAGGCCGGCATCGAAGCCACGCTGCGCGCCCTGGTCGACGACGAAGGCTGCCACTTGGTGCTGACCACCGGCGGCACTGGCCCGGCACCGCGTGACGTCACCCCCGAAGCAACGCTGGCGGTAGCCGACCGCGTGATGCCGGGCTTTGGCGAGCAGATGCGCCAGATCAGCCTGAAGTTCGTGCCGACCGCCATCCTGTCGCGCCAGGTGGGCGTGATTCGCAAGCAGTCGCTGATCCTCAACCTCCCCGGCCAACCCAAGGCCATCAAGGAAACACTGGAGGGCCTGCGGGACGATCAGGGGGCGGTCGTGGTGCCGGGCATCTTCGCCGCCGTACCGTACTGCCTCGACCTGATCGGCGGCCCCTACGTCGAAACGAACGAGGTCGTGGTCAAGGCCTTCCGCCCCAAATCCGCCCAAAAACCGGTGTCCTGATGCGCTACGAGGCCCCCCCTTGGCTCAAGGGGGGCCACGCCCAGACAGTGTGGCCCGCCCTGTTCATCCATCTGCCGCGCCCGCCGTACCGGCGTGAAGTATGGAGCACGCCGGACGGGGGTAAGATCGCGGTCGATTGCATCGATGGTGAGTGCGGCAAGCCGCTGGTGGTGCTGTTCCCTGGTCTGGAGGGCGGGAGCGACAGCCATTACGCCAAGGCGCTGATGCTGGAAGTCCAGGCGCGCGGCTGGCATGGCGCCGTGCCGCATTTCCGCGGCTGCGGCGGCATCAGCAACACGCTGCGCCGGGCCTACCACGCCGGGGACTCGGCCGAAATCGGCTGGATACTGGAAAGGCTGGCCGAAAACCATTCTGTGGTGCTGACGGCGGGCGTCTCGATCGGCGGCAACATGCTGTTGAAATACCTGGGCGAGACCGGCCGCAGCGCCCTGACGCACGCCGCCGCCGCCATCTCCGTGCCGCTGGATCTGGCCGCCGCCAGCGCACAACTCGACCGCGGCCTGGGCAAGGTGATCTACACCCGCATGTTCATGGCCACCCTCAAACCCAAGGCGCGCGAGCAGCTGGCACGCCACCCCGGCCTGTTCGACGGCTACAAGCTGGACAGCGCCAAGACCTTCCGCGAATTCGACAATCTTGTCACGGCGCCGATACATGGGTACCGTGATGCCTTTGACTACTGGGACCGCGCCAGCAGTAAGCCCTTCCTGAGCCGGATCGAAACGCCAACCCTGGTGCTGAACGCCAAGAACGACCCCTTCCTTCCCCCCAGCGCCCTGCCCTCGCCGCAGGACACCAGCCACTGGGTCACGCTGGAACAGCCGGAAGAAGGCGGTCATGTCGGTTTTGCCACCGGGCGTTTTCCCGGCCAGCTCGACTGGCTCCCCAAGCGCCTCTTGGCCTACTTCGACCAACAGCTCGCCGCCGGCCCCCAGCCCTAACCGAGAGATTGCCATCACGATGTCCGACATCCTGAAGACCATCATCGCCACCAAGCACGACGAAGTGGCCGACTGCCTGAAAACCCGCCCGCTCACCGCCGTCCGGGCCGACGCCGAAGCCCGCCATGGTGACCGCCGCGACTTCGTGGCGGCGATGCGCGCCAAGCATGCCGCCGGCCAAGCCGCCGTCATTGCCGAGGCCAAGAAGGCCAGCCCGAGCAAGGGCGTGATCCGAGCCGACTTCGATCCCGCCGCCATCGCCCGCAGCTATGCCGAACACGGTGCCGCCTGCCTGTCGGTATTGACCGACCGGCAATACTTCCAGGGTAGCGCAGACTATCTGCAGTCCGCCCGCGCCGCCTGCTCGCTGCCGGTGCTGCGCAAGGACTTCATGGTCGACGAGTACCAGATTTACGAAGCGCGCGCGATGGGCGCCGACTGCATCCTGCTGATCGCCGCCGCGCTGTCGCTCTCCGAGATGCGCGCTTTCGAAACCCTGGCGCAGGAACTGGGCATGGCCGTGCTGGTGGAAGTGCATGACGAAGCCGAACTCGACATGGCGCTGCAGCTTGCCACGCCGCTGGTCGGCGTCAACAACCGCAATCTGCGCACCTTCGAAGTCAGCCTGGACAACACTCTGAGACTGTTGCCCCGCATTGGCGGCGACCGCATCACAGTGACCGAGAGCGGCATCCGCAGCGTGGACGATGTGCGTCTGATGCGTGACAACGACGTGCACAGTTTCCTGGTCGGCGAGGCCTTCATGCGCGAACCCGATCCCGGTCTGGCGCTGGAACAGCTGTTCCGTACCTGATCGGGTGAGGACGCCTTTCGGCCAACATGTCCGGCAACTCTGCCGGACATGTTGCCCCCCAGACCGCCGCGCCGCTCGCTTCCCTCCGAAGCTCGGCTCACACTCTTTGCCCACGACACGTCCGATTCTGACCGACAGCACTTGGAGTGCCTTACATGACTACGACAAATCATTGTAAAATTATTTATAATGGCATTTGAATTGCATAAAATTTTACTTCATGTTTGATTTCAAATCTCTCGTCAGCTCCCTGCTGAGCAAAGACTCGCCGGACAACGACATCCTGCCGTCCGCCACGGTTCTTGTCAGAGATCTGCCGCAGACCGAGTATTTCACGGCCACGGTTGAAATCATCAAAGCAGTCGCCAAGATCAGCGCCGACTCCAAGATGTCCCTGAAGGAGCGGGTCCGCACCCTGCTCTATATCGACGAAAAAACCCATGGCATTCAGCGCCGCCTGCGTGCCGATTACTTGAATCAGAAGCCGGGCAGCAAACACCACCTCCCAACCATCCTCGCCTACTGGCACGAACTGGCCAACGCCTACCACATCTGCGTGCGGCTGGCCGAAAAATCGACCGGTACCTCGCTGAACGACGAACTGGCTCTGGCGACGTTACGCGGGCTGAATTACCAGAAACAGCTCATCACCTGGAGCGCGATACGCCACTTGAAGCCGGAGGCCACGGTCTGGCAGCAAGCCTATCGGTTCTACCAGTACGCCGAAGCCCATGACTTTTCCCGGACGCCGATGAAGCTGTTCGAAAATGCACAGTGGGAAGTCACGGCGGAAACCCTGCTGATCCATGGCTGCATGATGCACCTGGCGCAGACCGACAATATGCTGCAGCAGGAAATCCTGGCTACCGACCGGCTGCTGAACATCCTGTGCCAGCCGTTGCGGCTGGATCTGCAGCCCCAACCCAAGCGGACGGTATTCCTGGCTAACCTGGCGCTGCCCGAGCCGCCCAGGCGGATGCTGCGGGGTATGGCCGGCAAAGACTGCCGCTACTGGAACACCGAGCCGGTGACGCAGAAGTTGGCCGATCTGATGTTCGATCTGGATCAGCGCCTGCCCTCGGCCCTGGCCAACTTCGGCTTAGGGCTGTGCCAGAAAGACTGGTCCGCTCTCTGCGAAAAACTGGCCATCCGCTGGTCCGACGACGGCGGGAAATCCCACCGCAAGGCAGAGCGCTCGGCCAAACTCGAGGCGGCAACAGTCGACATCGGTTTCGAACGCATCGCCTACCTGGTCAAGGTGCAAGACGACTCCTCTGCCACCCAGGTGGAGACCGATGACTGGCGCATCACCGATTACAGTACAACCGGCCTGGGCTTGACCTACCTCGGCAAAAACGCCGACGAACTGGCGCTTGGCCGGCTGATCCGTGTCAACTCCGTCTCCCACCCCGACGTCCTAGGCATCATCCGCCGCCTGTCCCGACACAAGAATGGCACCCTGGTCGGGGTGGAGATATTGGGCACCCAGCCCGCCGGCATCACCTTGCTCGAGGCCGATAACCCGGGCAGCCCGCCAGCCAGCGCGCTCTACATCACCCAGCAAAATTCCACCAAGAGCCAGCGCTGGTTCCTGATCCCCAAGCTCCTCGCCGAACCAGAACGGGAGCTGCACCTGATCGCCCAGGGCAAGACCTACAAGATACGGCTCAAGTCGCCCTGCCAGGCACTGCTCGAATGCGCCCATATCGACTTCGACACCTTGGCCAAACTGGAATGACGATCGTCTCCCGCTCAAGCAAAACGCCAGCGGATCCGCTGGCGTTTTGCTTGATGCGCAAGGCTATGGCTCAGAATACTTCCAGAATGCCCGCCGCGCCCATGCCGGTACCGATACACATGGTAACCATGCCGTAACCTTTCATGCCCTGGTCGCGCATGCCATGCACCAGCGTGGCGGTACGGATAGCACCGGTGGCGCCGAGCGGATGACCCAGCGCGATGGCACCGCCATGGGGGTTGACTTTGCTCGTATCCAGCTCCAGATCACGGATGACCGCCAGCGCCTGGGCCGCGAAGGCCTCGTTCAGCTCGATCCACTTCAGCTCATCCTGAGCGATGCCGGCCTGCTGGCAGGCCGCCGGAATGGCTTCTTTCGGGCCGATCCCCATGATCGCCGGCGGCACACCCTTGACCGAGAACGTCACGTAACGGCCCAGCGGCGTCAGGTTGAATTCCTTCAACACCTTTTCCGACACCAGAATCACGGCGCCGGCACCGTCGGACATCTGCGAGCTGTTGCCGGCCGTGACCGAGCCCTTGGCATCGAACACCGTCTTCAGCTTGGCCAGCCCCTCCAGCGAGGTATCCCGGCGCGGACCTTCATCGGTATCCAGCACCTTCTCGACCAGCTTCACCTCACCGGTGCTCAGATCGGGCGTGCGGTAGGTCACGTTCAGCGGGGTGATTTCGTTCTTGAAGGCACCCGAATCGATCGCGGCCAGGGCACGGCGGTGCGACTCCACCGCGAAGGCATCCTGATCCTCGCGCGACACGCCCCACTGCTGGGCGACTTTCTCCGCCGTCAGCCCCATGCCATAGGCGATGGCGTAGTTCTCGTCCTTGGCGAAGATGGCCGGGTTCAGCGACACCTTGTTGCCCATCATCGGCACCATCGACATCGACTCGGCACCGGCGGCGATGACCACGTCGGCCTCACCCATACGGATGCGATCGGCGGCAATCTGCACCGCGTTGATGCCGGACGAGCAGTAGCGGTTGACGGTGATGCCGCCGACGGTGTCCGGCAAGCCTGCCAGCAGCACGCCGATGCGTGCCATGTTCAGCCCCTGCTCGGCCTCCGGGAAGGCGCAACCCACCACGCAGTCGGAAATCCGCTTCGGGTCCAGCGTCGGCACCTGGGCCAGCGCGCCGGTGATGACGTGAGCCAGCATGTCATCCGGGCGGACGTGGCGCATCATGCCGCGCGGCGCCTTGCCGACCGGGGTGCGCGTTACCGCGACGATGTAAGCTTCCTGTACTTGTTTAACCATGTTGTGAATCTCCTTGCGGCAAGACGGCGACAGTCACTCGACAGGCGTCTTGCCAATGTTCTGGTTCCATCAGAGCTTGTGGAGAATTTCGTCGCGAGCGTTCCGAGGTCGAAGCGAGAAGCACAGCCGTACAAATGGTACGGCGAGCATCACAGCTTCGAGATCGGAAGGCGCAGCAGACATTCTCCCAAGCTCTCAGTTGCGCAGCGGCTTGCCAGTGGTCAGCATGTTGGCGATGCGATCCTGGGTCTTGGAGTTCTTCAGGAGCTGCATGAATGCCTTGCGCTCCAGATCGAGAATCCATTGTTCGTCGACCTCGGTACCCGGCTCGACGTCGCCGCCCGTCATCACGTCGGCGATCAGCGAGGCAATGGTGAAGTCGTGCTCGCTGATGAAATGCCCTTCCAGCATGTTGACCAGTTGTCCCTTGATCGATGCCGCTCCGCTGCGGCCGGCCACCGGGAAGCTCTTGACCTTGAGCGGCGGACGATAGCCCGACTCGGCCATGGCCAGCGCCTGCTGCTTGGCGACGTAGAGCAGTTCGTAGGCGTTGAACACCACGATATCGCCCTTGCGGAAATAGCCGATCTCCTGCGCCTCGACCGCACTGGTGGCGACCTTGGCGGTGGCGATGGCCATGAAGTAATCTTTCAGCGCCGCCAGCACATCGCCCTTGGCTTCCTGGGAAGCCCGCAGCGCGAACTCCTTGCAGCCGCCACCACCCGGCAGCAGGCCCACGCCCACTTCCACCAGACCGACATAGGATTCCAACGCCGCCACCACACGGTCGCAGTGCATGGCGAATTCGCAACCGCCGCCGAATGCGTAACCCTGGGTCGCCGCGACGGTCGGAATCTGGCTGTAGCGCAGACGCATCGAGGTGGCCTGGAAGCGGCTGACCATGGTGTTGATGCTGTCCCAGTCGCCCATCATGAAGGCCGGCAGCATCGATTGCAGGTCCGCCCCGACCGAGAACGGCTCTTCGGTCTGCCAGATCACCAGGCCCTTAAAGCGGGCTTCGGCAATGTCGATGGCCTGGTTGAGACCTTCGATCACATCCGGGCCGATGGCGTGGGCCTTGGACTTGAACGACACCACCAGGATCTCGTCGCCGGTGGTGAAGGCACGCACCCCGTCGTTTTCGAACACGGTCTCGCCCAGCGGTGCGGAAACCTCACCCAGCACCTTGGCCGGAGCGAGTTGGCGCTGGTAGACGTCCAGCGTGGAACGGCCGACCAGTCGGGCTGCCGCCGCATCGTAGGAACCATTGGCGAAGTGCACGCCGGCACGGTCGGTTTCCAGCACCCAGGCCGGCAGCGCGGCCGAAGCCAGTGCCTTGCCTGCCTTGATGTCTTCGTCGATCCACTGCGCCACCTGCTGCCAGCCTGCCGCCTGCCAGGTCTCGAACGGACCGACGTTCCAGCCGAAGCCCCAGCGGATGGCAAAGTCGACGTCGCGCGCGCAGTTGGCGATATCCCCCAGATGGAAGCCGATGTAGTGGAACACGTCGCGGAAGCAGGCCCACAGGAACTGCGCCTGCGGGTGGCTGCTCTCGCGCAGCTTGCGGAATTTTTGTGCCGGGTCGGCAATCTTCAGGATGTCCTTGACGGCGTCGTCGCCCTTCTCGCCCGATCCCACGTAGTCGCCCTTGACCGGGTCGAGCACGAACATCTTCTTGCCGTCTTTCTTGTAGATGCCGGTCTTGGTCTTGGCCCCCAGAGCGCCGGCGGCGATCAGCTTCTGCAGCCACTCGGGCGACTTGAACAGCGGATGCCACGGGTCGTTGGGCAGGGTGTCCTGCATGGTCTTGACCACGTGGGCGAAGGTATCGAGCCCGACCACGTCGGCGGTGCGGAAGGTGGCCGATTTGGGCCGCCCCAAGCGCGGGCCGGTCAGGTCGTCGACCACGTCGAAGCGGATGCCGAATTTCTCGGCGTTGGCGATGGTGGCCAGCATCGAGAACACGCCGATGCGGTTGGCGACGAAGTTCGGGGTATCCTTGGCCCGCACCACGCCCTTGCCCAAGGTGGTGACCAGGAAGCGCTCGAGATTGTCGAGCATGGCGGCATCGGAGCCCACGCACGGGATGATCTCGACCAGGTGCATGTAGCGCGGCGGATTGAAGAAGTGCACACCGCAGAAACGGGCACGCACGTCCTCCGGGCAGCTTTCGGCCAGGGCGTTGATCGACAGGCCGGAAGTATTGGTGGCGAAAATGGTGTGTTCGCCGAGATACGGAGCCACCTTGTGGTACAAATCGGCTTTCCAGTCCATGCGCTCGGCGATAGCTTCGATCACCAGATCGCACTCTTTCAGCAGAGACAGATGGTCATCGTAGTTGGCGGGCTGGATGTATTGCGCCACGTCCTGCGATGCCAGCGGGGACGGCTTGAGCTTCTTCAGCCCGTCGATGGCCTTGAGGGCGATGGCGTTCTTGTTCCCCTCCTTGGCCGGCAGGTCGAACAGGACCGTCGGCACCTTGGCATTGACCAGGTGGGCGGCGATTTGCGCGCCCATGACGCCGGCGCCGAGCACGGCCACCTTGCGCACAATGAATTTGGTGTGAGACATGGGTTTCCTCGTTTGTTGAAACACGGTCATCAGGCAGGCCCCTCATTACCTGCCTTGCCTTGATAAGGCCGGGGCAAGGCCCGGCCCTTCATTCCACGCCTCTAAACAGGGAGAGGTTTAGAAGCGGTAGTTGTACTGCACGCCGACGATCTGGGCGTGGCTGTTGTAGTCGGCCGAAGCGGAGGTCTTGCTCGATACGCAGGTGACCGAGCCAGCATCTGCTCCGCCACAGTAACCATTCAGATTGGCCTTGGCATCTTTGATGTAGATATAGCTGTAGGCCAGGTTCACCGAACTGTTTTTGCTCAGGTCGTACTTGCCGCCCACCGAGAACCAGTAACGGTCGTTGTCCGGAATGGTGGACAGGCGGTGGTTATCGTCCGGCACCGGCGACTGGTCATAAGCGACGCCGAAGCGCAGCTGCAGCGGATCGCTCCACTGATAGGAGGCCCCCAGCGCCACCTTGTAGGTATCTTCCCAACGAGGAGTCAGGATGGTCTTGTTGCTGAAACCTCCCGCAACCCTTTTGGTGTTTTCGTACTCGACCACCGCCGTATCGAAACGCGAGTGGCGGGTCCAGGTCACGTCGCCGAACAGGGTCCACTTCGGATCCAGCTTGTGCATGCCGTGCAGCGATAAGGACTCCGGCGTCACGATGTCGACCTTGGCTCCCTCGGAATCCTTGTAATTGAAGGGGGCGTTGTTCAGCGCGGTAGCTGCCCCCGCCGGCGGCTGCTTGGTCCACTTGGCGGTACCCGATAGGGTGTGCTCAACCTTAGAGCGGTAGTTCAGGCCGATGCGGGTGGTGTCGCTAACATCCCAGAGCCAAGCCAGATTGAAGCCATAGCCCCAATCGTCCCCCTCGACCTCTGCGTAGCCATCGTGCGTACCGTTCCCGGCACCAGGCACCCCCATCAAGGCGTAGAAAGCCCCGAAGTTGGCATATTGACGCAGCGATGCCTTGGCATACTGGGCTATCAAACCGGCCGCCAGAGAGTGCTGCTCATTTACCTTAAAAGCGATGGTCGGGTTGATGTCGATGGTCTTGAGGCCGGTCTGGTTCACGTTGTAACGCAGCACGGAATTACGCTGGTACTCGGTTTCCGAGGCAAACGGCACGTAGACGCCGAGACCGAGCGCTACTCGGTCGTTCAGCTTGTGGGTCAGGTAGAGATGGGGGACGGCGACGACATCGTCGGTTATCTTGCCACTCGTCTGCCCAGCAATAGGCCCATTACCGGGATAACTGCCCTTGGCATTGCTGTATTCCACATCCGGGAAAACCAGATTCAGGGCACCGGAAAAGTTGGTCCCCTCGAGGTGAGTCATGCCTGCCGCGTTATAGAAAACGGTGGAGGCATCAGCGGCTTCTGCCGCACTGGCATTGGCTGTGGCCTGGGAACTCACCGACTGGGTGCCGAAATGGTAACCCGAAGCCATGACCGCCTGGGCCGACAGGCCAAAAGTCAGACCAACCATCACGGAAAAGCTGAGACTCTTGAGTTTCATGTTATCCCTCTCCTTGTATCTTTTATGCGGCTGAATGCCTTGTGGCGGTGCGCACCCATCTGGTGCCTACGCTTCGTCGATACTATCAGAGCCTTTTGGCTTGTCCAGAAATTTACGATCGTTTGTTCCAAACGAACGTTTAATTCAACAAATTGGCAACACTACTTAACAAGGCTTCGGGAAACAATCGGGATCAGCCGGCTTGGGACAACAGGCGCGACTTACCGGAGCCATCGATGGCAACGAAAGTGACGATGACCTCGGTCACCATCACCTCCTCCCCCTGCAGGCGTTCCGACAGCACACCGATCTTGAACGTCATCGACTTCTGGCCGATACGCAGCGTATCCACGTACAGACTAACGGTATCGCCGACCAGGATCGGCGCGGCAAACTGGAAGGCATTGACCGCGACAGTGGTCACCGGGCCTTTCGACAAGCGCTCGGCGACCATGCTGCCGGCCATGTCGATCTGCCCCATCAACCACCCGGCCTGCACCTGTCCGTAGGCGTTGGTGCTGGAAGGCAGGGCCCGGACTCGCAGCGTCGGGATACGGGCTTGGGAAGTGTTCATATCGTCAGTTCTCCAACAGAGGGTCGCTCCGGGAAATGGCTCTCGATACAGGAAAGCCATTGCCGGGAAAGGCTGGCGCCGTCAGGGCACCAGCCTGGGACCATCAGAAAATCAGGCGCTCGAGCAGGGCCTCGTCATGGTGGCTCAGCGTGGCATCGAAATCATCGACCATTATGACATCACGCTTGAGCTTGCGGGCACGCGTCACGGCATCGAACTCGGCCTGAGTGATCAAGCCGGCCTGCAGGGCCTCGGCCAATCTTTCGCGTGCCGTGATCGAGATGAAGCGGCCATCGCGGGCCCACTTTCGCAGCGTATTCTCGATGGTTTCGGTCTCCAGGATCGACCGCAGCGCCGGAGCGAGCACACCGACCGCATCGCGCTCGTCCTGAGGTATGTACATCCCCTGGGTCAACCGCGCGCGAGTTCCACCCTCTTCCATCATGGCGCGGGCCACTTTCGTGCCCGTCTTGTCGCTGGCCGGCTTGAGCGTCAGCCCCCAGGGGAAGATCACCCGGCGTATCACGGCCGACAGCCCGCGCTTCGGCAGGTTCGCCAGGAAGCCGTCCATTGCCTGCTGCACATCGTACAGCGCATTCTCCACCGCCCACTGCAGCAGCGGCAGGTCTTCCGGTGGCGCCCCGTCGCGCTCGAAGCGCTTCAGGCAGGCCGAGGCGATATACAGGTTGGACAGCATGTCGCCGAGCCGGGCAGACAGCTTCTCGCGGAACTTCAGCGTGCCGCCAAGACTGAACATGGCCATGTCCGACAGCAAGGCAAAGGCACTGGAGAAGCGGGTCAACTGCCTGTAGTAACGGGCCCTCTCACCCGAGACGGGCGCGTGCACCAGCCTGGCACCGGAGAGCCCCAGCCACAGGGAACGCACGACGTTGCTGATGACGAAATTGATATGCCCGGTGATGGCCAGATCGAATTCCTTGCCATCATCGGCCATGGCCGCACGCATCTCACGCAACACGAAAGGGTGGCAGCGGATGGCGCCCTGACCGTAGATGATCATCGAGCGGGTCAGGATGTTGGCCCCCTCCACCGTGATGGCGATCGGGATCGACTGGTAGGCCCGGGCCAGGTAGTTGCGCGGCCCCAGCACCACGGCCTTGCCGCCGTGGATATCCATCGCGTCGTTCAACGTTTTGCGCATGCGCTCGGTGTTGTGGTACTTCAGCACGGCAGACAGCACCGAGGGCTTCTCGCCCATGTCGAGGCCGGTCAGCGCCAGGTCCTGCGACGCTTCCATCTGATAGGTGTGCCCCCCGATGCGCGCCATGGCCTCGTCCACCCCTTCGAACTTGCCGATGGGCAGGCCGAACTGGTCACGGATGCGGGCATAGGCGCCGGTCACGTAGGTCGCGAGCTTGCCCGAAGCGACGGACATGGCCGGCAGCGAGATGCAGCGCCCCACCGACAGGCACTCCACCAGCATGCGCCAGCCCTGCCCGGCGTATTCCGGTCCGCCGATGATCCACTCCAGCGGGATGAACACGTCCTTGCCCCAGGTCGGACCATTCATGAAGGCCGAGCCGCCCGGCCAATGGCGACGCCCGATCACCACGCCTGCGTGCGAGGTCGGCACCAGGGCGCAGGTAATACCGATTTCTTCCTTGTCGCCCAGCAGATGATCCGGGTCATACAGTTTGAATGCCAGACCCAGGATGGTCGCCACCGGCGCCAGGGTGATCCAGCGCTTTTCCCAGCTCACGCGGATGCCCAGCACATTCTCGTGGCGCTCGCCGGTGCGTGGATCCGTACAGGAGCCGCGGCACACCACGCCGTAGTCGGGGATGCTGCCGGCGTCCGAACCGGCATGCGGGCTGGTCAGGGCAAAGCACGGGATTTCCTGTCCCTTGGCCAGGCGCGGCAGGTAGTAATTCTTTTGTTCCGTCGTGCCGTAATGCTGCAGCAGTTCTCCCGGTCCCAACGAGTTGGGCACCATGACCGTCACGGCCGCGGTACCGCCGCGCGTGGCGATCTTGGTCACCACCTTGGCGTGGGCATAGTTGGAGAATTCCAGGCCGCCGTACTGTTTCTTGATGATCATGCCCAGGAAGCCGTTGTCCTTGATGAACTGCCATACCGGCGGTGGCAAATCCTTCACCTCATGGGTGATCTGCCAGTCGTCGATCATGCGACACAGCTCTTCGGTCGGCCCATCCAGAAACGCCTGCTCTTCCGGCGTCAGCGCCGGGGCCGGGTAGGACAGCAACCGCTGCCAGTCCGGCTTGCCGGAAAACAGATCGCGATCCCACCAGACCGTGCCGGCGTTGATCGCCTCCTGCTCGGTCTGCGACATCGCCGGCGTAATTTTTTTGAATACCCGGAACACCGGGCCGGTGAACACGGCTCGGCGCAGCCGCGTGACATTCAGCACCAGCGCCAGGGCGGCGAACAGCCCCCACAGCGTGGCCGTGACCGGAAGACCCAGCCCGAATTGCACGACCAGCAGCCAGCCGGCCAAACCGGCGGTCCACGCCAGGACCGGAGCACGAAAATACGCCAGCACCCCAACCAGCGCGACAAGAAGAATGGCAGATATCATTATGGTGTAACCTCGTGTTGACCCTTCATGCCAATCCCGCCTACTGCGCCGCCGCTGACGGCGGCGCGATCAGCCTCACTGCCGCTTGCCGTCGGGTCGACCGGCGCCTGAAACGGAACTGGATCAGCCCTCAGGCAGGCGAGGTCAACCCGGCAACGACAAACGGCACCAGATGCTTGACGATCATGTCCGGGTCACGCGCGGAGACGATCTGACTGCGGACGAAAATCTTCAGCACATCGTTACCGGCGAAGGCGTTGAACATGACGCTGAATGCGAAATGCATCCTCCACGCCAATTCCTCCATGCCTAACTCCGGCAGGGCCTTCTGGAAGGCTACCGAGTAGCGCTGGACGAACACGCTGTATTGCTGGGAGATGACCTCGCGCAGTTGGCGGTGGTTTTCCACCAGTGTGCGCGACAGCAGGCGGACGAATAGCGCCCCGCCGCGGGACGGATCTTTGGACAAGGCGAGACAGGGCCGGATGAACGACTTGACGAGGTCCTCGGCCGTCAGCTTTCCGCCCTGCTGCTCCAGATCGTCCAGCTCGGCCAGACAGCCTGAAATCAGCGGGGCGAGCCGGCGCATGAACACCGATTCGAACAGCGCGTCCTTGGAACCGAAATGGTAGTTCACCGCAGCCAGGTTGACTTCGGCCTGTTGCGTGATCATGCGCAGCGAGGTGGCCTCGAAGCCGTGCTCGACGAACAGCCGTTCGGCCACATCCTGGATCCGTGTTGCCGTATCGGGTTTGCTCGCTTCCATGATCTCTGATGCTTTCTTTGTTTTTGCGGATTGACTTGCGTTGCCCATAATAGCTCTCGAACAAGCGTTTCAAACTTACGTTTAAAATCGATTGGTGTCAAGAAAATCATCGCCCGATCAGATTCCCGGCACCCCCGAACAAAAAAATGGCAGGCTACCTTGATAGTAGCCTGCCGTTTCAAACAAACATATGTAAATACTATCAGAGACCGCGTGCGATGTCGTTTTTCAGATCCTCGACGTGCTCCAGGCCGACCGCTACACGCAACAGTCCTTCGACGATGCCGGCTTTCTCGCGGGCTTCCTGCGTGATGCGCGCATGGGTCGTCGAGGCCGGATGAGTGATGGTGCTCTTGACGTCACCCAGGTTGGCGGTACGGGAAATGACTTTCACCGCATCGACCAGCTGCCATGCCGCCTCGCGCCCGCCCTTTACCACGAAGGACACGACCGCGCCACCCAGCTTTTGCTGGCGCATCGCCAGCTCATGCTGGGGATGGCTGGCGAGCCCGGGATAGAACACCCGCTCGACGGCGGGATGCGCCTCCAGCCAGCGCGCCAGTTCGAGCGCGGTGGTGCACTGCTTTTCCATGCGGATGAACAGCGTCTCCATGCCGGACAGCAGCACCCAGGCATTGAACGCGGCTAGGGAAGGGCCGGCCGTGCGGACATGCAGGTAGATCTGCTCGATCAGGGCATCGCTTCCCACCACGGCCCCTCCCAGCACCCGGCCATGGCCATCCAGGTATTTGGTAGCGGAGTGCACCACCAGATCGGCACCCAGCTTGAGCGGCTGCTGCAGGGCCGGCGAGCAGAAACAATTATCGACCACCAGGAGCGCATCGCTCTCGTGAGCGATGTCTGCGATGGCGGCGATGTCCGCCACCTCGGTCAGCGGGTTGGACGGCGTTTCCAGGAAGAACAGCCTGGTGTTCGGTTTGATCGCGTCGCGCCATGCCTGCAGGTCGGCGGCATCGACGAAGGTGGTCTCGATGCCGAACTTGGACAGGGTGCCGGAGAACAGGTTGATGGTGGAGCCGAACAGGCTCTGCGAAGCGACAATGTGGTCACCCGCCTTGAGCAGGGCCATCATGCACGCCTGGATCGCGGCCATGCCGCTTGCCGTGGCGATGGAGCGCTCACCGCCCTCCAGGGCCGCCAGACGTTCCTGAAATGCATTCACCGTGGGGTTGGTGAAACGGGAGTAGATGTAGCCGGGCTTTTGCCCGATGAACATCGCCGCCCCCTCTTCTGCGGTATCGAAAGTGAAACTGGAGGTCAGGTACAGCCCCTGGCTGTGCTCATGAAATTCACTGACGTCCAGCCCGGCGCGAATAGCCAGCGTCTCAGGATGCAGGGAAAGGGGATTGTTCTTTTCAGTCATAGCGTTCCACCGCTTCGTCAATATACTCTGGACCCATCGTACTCCTGCATGGCCTCGCCAGGCCAGGAAGAGACTCGACCGGCTCCGGATGCGGAAAGAAAAATGCGCCCCCTCAAGGGCGCATTATCGACCTGGCTCAAATCAGGTTCTGCTCGGCCACGTTCAGGTTGAGGTCGACCGGCTGCGCGCCTTCGACCTCCTCCTTCTGGCCTTTGCCGTCGCGGCGCGCGCTCTCGATGGCGTCGAGATAGGCCTCGGTGATGTCGCCGGTGATGTATTCGCCGTTGAAGCACGAGGTCTCGAAATCGCGCAGCTCGCGGTTGACGCTGTGCACCGCGTCCATCAGGGCGTCGAGATCCTGGTAGATCACGGCATCGGCGCCGATCTCGCGGGCAATCTCGTCCTCGGTCCGCCCGGTGGCCAGCAGTTCGGCGCGGGTCGGCATGTCGATGCCGTAGACGTTGGGGAAACGCACCGCCGGTGCAGCGGAGGCGAAGTAGACTTTCTTGGCGCCGGCATCGCGCGCCATCTGCACGATTTCCTTGGACGTGGTGCCACGCACGATGGAGTCGTCCACCAAGAGCACGTTGCGGTCCTTGAATTCACAGGCGACCGGGTTGAGCTTCTGGCGCACCGACTTCTTGCGCACGGCCTGGCCCGGCATGATGAAGGTGCGGCCGATATAGCGGTTCTTGATGAAGCCTTCGCGGTACGGCAGACCCAGGTGGTTGGCCAGCTGCAGGGCGCTGGGGCGGCTGGTATCGGGAATCGGCATCACCACGTCGATGTCCATCTCCGGCAGCACGCGGCGGATCTTGTCGGCCAGCGTTTCGCCCATCACGGTACGCGCCTGGTAGACCGACGCGCCGTCGATCACCGAATCGGGGCGGGCAAAGTAGACGAACTCGAACAGGCATGGCGCATGGCGGGTCGGGCCCTTGCTCGGCTGGGCGTGGAAGTCGCCCGCAAAGCTGACGAACACGCACTCGCCCGGCTCGACGTCGCGCAGCACCTTGAAGCCGGAGCAATCCAGCGCCACCGACTCGGAGGCGAACATGTATTCGGTCTTGCCGTTGGTATCGTTGGTGCCGATCACCAGCGGACGGATGCCATTGGGGTCGCGGAAGGCCACCAGGCCGTAACCGGCGATCATCGCCACCACGGCGTAGGCGCCGCGCACGCGGCGGTGCACGGCCTCGACCGCCTCGAACACCGCCTCGACCGACAGCTCGTAGCCCTCGACGCGTTGCGCCAGTTCGTGGGCGAACACGTTGAGCAGCACTTCGGAATCGGAGTTGGTGTTGATGTGACGCAAATCGTAGCGGTACATGTCCGCCTTGAGCTCGTCGGTATTGGTCAGGTTGCCGTTGTGCGCCAGCACGATGCCGAACGGCGAGTTGACGTAGAACGGCTGCGCCTCCGCCAGGTTGGACGCCGAACCGGCAGTCGGGTAACGCACGTGGGCGATGCCTGCGTTGCCGAGCAGCGAGCGCATGTTGCGGGTACGGAACACGTCTCTCACCATGCCGCTGCCTTTGTGCATGTGAAACGATTTCCCGTTGGCCGTCACGATGCCGGCCGCATCCTGACCCCGGTGTTGCAGCAGTTGCAGCCCGTCATACAACAGCTGATTGACGGGAGCCTGCCCGACCACGCCTAGAATTCCACACATTTCGAGTTTTCCCAACTACCTACAGAACTTAAGAATATAAAGCACGGCCCGGCGCATCCTGCGCCGGCCCCTGCCGCAACGTTTCGCCGTGCCGGCCCGAGAAGTCCAGATGTTCCGACATCTTGGGCGGCAGCCAGGGCCGCAAGGACAGCGCAGCAGCCTCGAACGGCTGGGCAAGCAAGGCGTTGCGCCACATCGGCTGCTTGGGCAGATCGGTCAGACCGCCCAGCAACACCATCACCGTTACCAGCACGCCGCCGCGTGCCAGCCCGAACACGGCGCCGAGCAAGCGATTGACGGCGCCCAGGCCGATCGAATCGATCAGGCCGGTCAGGACCACGCGCAACAGCGCCGTACCCAGCCAGACCAGGAAAAACAGGACAATAAAGGAGGCGACCAGACGTAGCCCCTCGCTCGGCAAGTCAGCCGGCAGGAAGCCGGCCAGCGTCGGCGCAAATTCCTTGGCGCACCACAGCGCCGCAATCCACGAACCCAGCGACAGCACCTCGGCCACCAGCCCGCGCATCAGCGCGACGATGACCGATCCTGCCAGGATGGCAATGACGATATAGTCGAAAACCGTCATCGTGTCTTAGCGGCTCACAATGATGCCCGTGACGCCGGCACTGGAGAGTTTCTTCAAAATGCTCTCCGCCTCGGCACGGGAGCCGAAGGGGCCGACACGGACGCGGGTAACGTTGCCCTTGCTGGTCTCCACCTTGCTGAAATGCGCAGTCACGCCCAACCCGGACAGGCGGGCCTTCAGGGCCTCCGCCTTGCCCGGATCGGACAGCGCGGCGAGCTGGATCACCACGTTACCCTTGCCGGCCTCAGGCTTGCTCTCAGCCTTGGGGGCGGGCTTGGCCGCCGTCGGTTCGGCCTCGACGCGGCCTTCGAGAATGGCGGCGGGGTCGACCTTTCTGGGCGCAGGGGCTTCGGCTTTCTTGGGTTCCGGCCTGGATTCCGGCTTGGGCTCGGCCCTGGGAAGGGGCTTGGCTTCCTCTTTGACCGCCGCCTTGGGTTCGGCCTTGGCAACGACCGGGGGGGCGGCAGCAGGCTGCGGCTTGGCAGCGGGCTGTGCGGTCGCGGCCGGCCCGGCATCATCGAGTTGGGCCGGCAGTTGTGTCACGGTAGCGGCCGACGCGGTGCGATTCTCTTGCGGCACGGCTTCGGCGCTCGGCGCCAGCACGGCTTCCGGAGCCGGCACGGCGGGGGCAGGAGCCGTTTCCGGGGATTTCTGGCCGACGATCTCGACCGATTCCGGCTTCATCTGCTGCTCCGGCACGCTGCCGACCACCTGCCACAACACCACGGTCGAGATCAGCACCAGCACGATGGCGCCGACCAGGCGGCGGCGCGCGCGCTTGCGCAGCAGAATCAGTTCCTCATGGGTGGACAGTCCGGGCATGCCTTCCTCAGGATGTGTGATGGCGCGCCTCGAGCACCGCGGCGACGGTGTGGAACGAGCCGAATGCGACGATTCTATCATTTTCCCCGGCCGCCGATAAGGCAGCGCCCCAGGCTTCGGCGACCGTGTCGTACGTTTTCACGTTGCGCACTCCCAGGGCGGCCAGGCGCTCGGCGAGCTGCGCCCCGCTCTGCCCGCGCGGCATGTCGAGGCCGCCGACGAACCAGCCGTCGAACTCGTCCCTGGCCAGCGCCACCACCGTATCGAGATCCTTGTCGGACAGCATCGAGAACACCGCATAGCGGTTTTCGGCGAAGGCGAGCTTCTTCAGGTTGGCGACCATGGCCTGGACCGCGTGCGGGTTGTGGCCGACGTCAAGGATGGTCAGGGGACGCCCCGGCAGCACCTGGAAGCGTCCCGGCCAATCCACTTCGAGCAGGCCGCGCTTGACTGCGCCGATGCCGACCGGCAGTTTTTCCTTCAAGCATTCCAGCACCGCCAGCGCGGTGGAGGCGTTGACCAGTTGGTAGCTGCCGCGCAGCGCCGGGAACGGCAGGGCATGGCGGTAGACGTCGCCCATGCGGAACGACCACTGGTTCTCCAGCTTGCTGAAGCCGAAATCGCGGCCGTAGAGCTTGAGATCGGCCCCGATCGCCGCGGCATGGTCGAGCAGGCGCTGCGGCGGGTTGGCGTCGGCACAGATCGCCGGCTTGCCGGCACGGAACACGCCGGCCTTCTCGAAGCCGATGTCCTCGCGGTTGTCGCCCAGGATGGCCTGATGGTCGAGGTCCACGCTGACCACCACCGAGACGTCCGGCTCGAACACGTTGACGGCGTCCAGCCTGCCGCCCAGGCCCACTTCCAGCACCATCACGTCGACCTGCTGGTCGACGAAGGTCTTGACGGCGCCGAGGGTGCCGAATTCGAAATAGGTCAGCGAGGTGTCACCACGTGCCGCTTCCACCGCTTCGAAGCCCTGCACGATCAGTTCGTCGTCGACCGGCTGCATGTCGATGGCAACGCGCTCGTTGTAGCGCAACAGGTGCGGCGAGGTATAGGTGCCCACCTTGAAGCCGGCACGGTGGAGCATGGTGGAGAGCATGGCGCAGACCGAGCCCTTGCCGTTGGTGCCGGCGACCAGCACCACCGGACAGGAGGGATGCAGCCCCATGACATCGCGCACGCGGCGGACGCGCTCAAGCCCCATGTCGATGGCGGAAGGGTGCAGGCTTTCCAGGCGGGTCAGCCAGTCGGGAAGCGTGGTCGGGAGTGTGTGTGTCATGATTGTGTATTCAGATCGGCGCGGAGGCGGGCTCTCGCGCATGGAACCAGCGCAGATAGACCCGCAAGGCGCGCAAGGATTCCCGCTCGGCGGAGTCGGGCCACAGCACCAGGGAGCGGCGGCGCTCCTCCAGGCTCAGGTTCAGCACCACCAGCCAGGGGGTGATCACGCTGTCGTCGTCGACGCTGGCCTCCACCGAGAACGGGCCGAACCAGACCGCCAGCTGCCCCTCGGGGGAGACCTCGATCCGGCCGATGCGCTGCCGCGACGGCCACCAGCCGTCGTGGCGCAGGCCGTACCACAGCACGCCGGGCAAGGGCAGCAGCAGGCAGGCGGCGGTCCGGAGCGGCAGGTAGCACAGACTGGCCACGGCCAGCACCAAGACACTGCCGCTCAGCAGCGCGAGCCAGATCCGCGAAGGTCTGAGCTCCACGGCGAACGGCGGCACGGTGCGCTGGCGCGAGGACATGTGCAGCTCTCAGAGTTCGGCGGCGGGATAGTTGTGGATGTCTTCGTCGACGCTGTCGAGCACGGTGGAGTGGATTTCGACGTCGAACCACTCCCAGAAAGTCTTCAACGAGCGCTCGGCCGGCCACAAGGCCTCGTCCTCGTACCACGAGGCCAGTTCCATCTTGAACAGTTGCTCGTACATGTCGTCGATGCGCGACACGCCCTCTTCCGGATCGGTGAATTCCGGCAGCAGGATCACGGTGCAGTCGGCGCGCAGGCTGTCGAGCGTGAGATCCATATCGTTGCCAGGCACGTTGTTGAGCCAGTTCAGGAACGGTTCTTTGGGCTTGATGACGGCGACGGATCGATCGACGAAATACATGGAATTCCTTTCGCTAACGCAGCCCGGGCGCGGCCGGGCCATCGGGGCCGGTCAGGAACCGGCCCCATCAAGGCGCGCATTGTAACAGCCCGGCCGGCCAGAGGCGAAGGAGACTTGGCGGGCGTGCTACAATCCGCCGCATTACTGGCATCTCTGGATCATTGCAGACTCATGGCTCTCATCACGGTCGACAAGGCCTGCCTGGCTTTCGGACACAACGCGCTGTTGGACAAGGTGGATTTCGTTCTGGAGCCCGGCGAGGTGGTCGGGCTGATCGGCCGCAACGGCGCCGGCAAGTCGTCCTTGCTCAAGAGCATCGCCGGCACGGTGGCGCTGGACGACGGCCGCATCAACATCAAAGGCGACGTGCGCGTGGCCTACGTACCGCAGGAGCCGGAGTTCAACCCCGAGCACACGGTGTTCGAGGCCGTGGCCGAGGGCCTGGGCGATCTCAAGGCGCTGCTGACCGGCTATCACAAGGCGACCCAGGCGCTGACCGACCCGGCAGCCGACCATGAGGCCTTGCTGGCCGAGATGGAGCGTATCCAGCATGAGCTGGAGGCGCGCAACGGCTGGCAGTTCGACGCGTTGATCGGCGCCACCCTCTCCCACCTCGGGCTCGACGCCGACACCCGCATCAGCGCACTGTCGGGCGGCTGGAAAAAACGCGTAGCGCTGGCTCGCGCCCTGGCCGCCAAGCCGGACGTGCTGCTGCTGGACGAGCCGACCAACCACCTGGACGTGGCGGCGATCGAGTGGCTGGAGACGCTACTGAAGAACTTCGCCGGCAGCGTGCTGCTGATCACCCACGACCGCCGCTTCCTCGACAACGTCGCCACACGCATCATCGAGCTCGACCGCGGCATCCTGCGCAGCTATCCGGGCAGCTTTTCCGCCTACCAGACCAAGAAGGCCGAGGAGCTGGCGGTGGAGGAGGAGCAGAACCGCCTGTTCGACAAGTTCCACGCCCAGGAAGAGGTGTGGATCCGCAAGGGCATCGAGGCGCGCCGCACCCGCAACGAGGGCCGCGTGCGCCGGCTGGAGCAGATCCGCCGCGAGCGTGCGGCACGGCGCGAGCGCGTGGGCCAGGTCAACTTCCAGCTCGACGCCGGCGAGCGCTCGGGCAAGCTGGTGGCGGAACTGGAACACGTCGGCAAGAGCTTTGGAGACAAGCTCATCGTACGCGACTTCACCACCCGCATCCTGCGCGGCGACAAGATCGGCCTGATCGGCCCCAACGGCGTCGGCAAGACCACTCTGCTGAAGATGATCCTCGGCGAACTGGCGCCGGACACAGGCAGCGTCAAGCAGGGCAGCAAGCTCGAGATCGCCTACTTCGACCAGTTCCGCGAACAACTGGACGAGGACATGAGCGTGGCCGACGTGATCAGCCAGGGCAACGACTTCGTCGAGATCGCCGGGCAGAAGAAGCACGTGATGAGCTACCTGGAGGACTTCCTGTTCTCGCCGCAACGCGCCCGTAGCCCGGTGCGCTCGCTCTCTGGCGGCGAGCGCAATCGTTTGCTGCTGGCGCGCCTGTTCACCCGCCCGGCCAACGTGCTGGTGCTGGACGAACCGACCAACGACCTCGACATCGACACGCTGGAACTGCTGGAAGACGTCATCGACAAGTACAGCGGCACGGTGTTCCTGGTGAGCCACGACCGCGCCTTCCTCGACAACGTGGTAACCCAGGTGATCGCCTTCGAGGGCGACGGCAGGCTGGAAGAGTACCCCGGCGGCTACCAGGACTGGGTCGACACCAAGGCACGCATGGCGGCGCTGAAGCCGACCGAACCGGCCCCTAAGGCACCGGCGCCGCGCCAGGAGAAGCCCCAGGATAAGCCCAAAAGCGGCCGCACCAAGCTGTCCTACAACGAAACGCGCGAGCTGGCCGGCCTACCCGAGCTGATCGCCACGCTGGAAGCCGAACAAGCCGAGCTCAACCAGAAGCTGCTCGACCCCAACTGTTACCGCGACACCCCGCGCGAGGCCATCGCCTGGCAGCAACGCATCGAACAGATCGATGAACTGCTGCTGGAGAAGCTGGCACGCTGGGAAGAACTGGAAAGCAAACAGGGATGAGTTCACGCTGGCCTTCCGCCACTGTCGTCACCGCGTCGATCGCCGCGCTGGCCCTCTCCTTGGCAGGATGCAGCAGCGCCCCGCCCCGGAAGCCCTCCTCCGCCAAGCCCCGGCCGGCCACAAGCCCGGCCCTGACGGGACTCACGGCGGACGGTGCCGGGCGCGAGATCCTGATGTACACACTGGGCCTTCTTGACCTCGACTACCGCTTCGGCGGCAACAACCCGGAGGCCGGACTCGACTGCAGCGGCATGGTCAGTTACATCTACCAGAACGCCGTCGGCGTGAAGTTGCCGCACAACGCGGCGCAGATCGCCAGCGTGGCGCGGCCGATCGAGACCAGCCGGATGCAGGTCGGCGACCTGGTATTCTTCAACACGATGAACCGGCCGTTCTCCCACATGGGCATCTACATCGGCGACGGCAAGTTCGTGCATGCGCCGCGCAGCAATAGCACCATCCGCGTCGAGCGCCTCGACAACCGCTACTTCGCCGCGCGCTTCGAAGGCGCACGCACCCTGTTTGACTGATGCGCGACTGGGACGCCAGGTTGCATCCTGGCCACGCTAACAGCAAGCCCTGACGAAGCGTTATAATGCGCCCTATTCTTCCCGCCGGCCCGACATGCCCCGGCGGCGACCCACACCGACACAGAGGATATCCATGAGTCATACCACCCTCAGCCGTTTCCTGATCGAGCAGCAGCGCAAGCAGGGTACCATCCCGCCGGAACTGCGCTTTCTGATCGAAACCATCGCCCGCACCTGTAAGGCCATCAGCCATTCCGTGCACAAAGGCGCGCTGTCGGGCGTGCTGGGCGAGGCCGGTACCGGCAACGTACAGGGCGAGGCGCAGAAGAAGCTGGACGTGATCGCCAACGACGTGCTGCTGGAAGCCAACGAATGGGGCGGCAGCCTGGCGGCGATGGCGTCGGAAGAGATGGACCTGCCCCACCTCATCCCGGGCGAATACCCGAAAGGCGAGTACCTGCTGCTGTTCGATCCGCTCGACGGTTCCTCCAATATCGACGTCAACATCTCGGTTGGCACCATCTTCTCGGTGCTGCGCTGCCCCGAAGGCGTGACCCAGCCGACCGAGGCCGACTTCCTTCAGCCGGGCAGCCGCCAAGTGGCCGCCGGCTACACCGTGTACGGCCCGCAAACCATGCTGGTGCTGACTTTCGGCAACGGCGTGCACGGTTTCACGCTGGACCGCGAGAACGGCAGCTTCGTGCTGACCCACCCGGACATGCACGTGCCGGAGGCGACGAAGGAATTCGCCATCAACATGTCCAACATGCGCCACTGGGAAGCACCGGTGCAGCGCTACGTGGGCGAGTTGCTGGCCGGCACCACCGGGCCGCGCGGCAAGGACTTCAACATGCGCTGGGTGGCGTCGATGGTAGCCGAAGTGCACCGCATCATCACCCGTGGCGGCATCTTCATGTACCCGAAGGACGCGCGCGACCCGTCCAAGGCGGGCAAGCTGCGCCTGATGTACGAAGGCAACCCGATGGCCTTCATCATCGAGCAGGCCGGCGGCGCCGCCACCAACGGCCACCAGCGCATCCTCGACATCCAGCCCACCAAGCTGCACGAGCGTGTCGCGGTGTTCCTCGGCTCGAAGGAAGAGGTCGAACTCGTCACGCGCTACCACGCGCAGTAAGACCCAGCCCGTGCCTGGCACGGGCTTTTTTCCGGCCGGCTCGACGCCGGCCGGGACCTCACCACTCCCACGCCGCGAGGATGCCCAACGTGCCGCACCCCCAGCACCTGACCATCGCCTTGGCTGAGCCCTCTTCGCTGCAGGCCCAGATCATCCGTCACGCCCTGAGCGAACTGGGCATCCGCCACATCGAGGTGTTCCACGACGGCCAAGCCTTGTTGCAGCACCTGCAACAGCATGCGCCCGACGTGGTCATCAGCGCGCTCTACCTACCCGACATGACCGGCACCGAACTGGTCTATGCCCTGCGCGCCCAGCCTGCCCACCTGGATCGGCCCTTCATCCTGGTGTCCAGCGAGACCAAGCCGCACTACCTCAACCCGGTGCGCCAGGCCGGCGCGCTGGCGATACTGCCCAAGCCGTTCACCACTGCCCAGCTCGACAAGGCGCTGGGCAACGTGCTGGAGTACCTCAACGGCGACCCGACGCTGATCGACGGCGACGAGGATTTCGCTTCGATGAAGGCACTGATCGTCGACGACAGCGCGACCTCGCGCCGCCTGATCCGCACCGTGCTGGAGCAGATCGGTTTCCGGCAGATCGCCGAGGCCGAGGACGGCAGCGAAGCGGTGCCGCTGATCAACGCCACCCACTTCGACCTGGTGGTGACCGACTACAACATGCCGCACATGGACGGCAAAGCGCTGGTCGAGTACATCCGCACCCAGAGCATGCAGTTCACCGTGCCGATCCTCATGGTATCGAGCGAAACCGACCAGCGCCGGCTGGCGGCGGTGCAGGATGCCGGGGTGTCGGCGGTGTGCGACAAACCGTTCGACACCGCCGTGATCCGCCAGTTGGTACGGCAGTTCGTCGCCGAACGGGTCTAGCCCGGCGTACTGGCCGCGTCAGGCGCCCTCCGCCCGCGATGCCGCCGGACGGGGCGACTCGGCCTCGTGCGCGACTTCGGCGTAGAGCCAGCGGCGGAAGTGGTTCAACGTCATCGGCTTGCCGAAGAAGAAGCCCTGCAGGTACTGGAAACCCTTGGCGTGGAGATAACTCTGCTGGCCCTGGGTTTCCACCCCCTTGACCACGACCTTGAGTCCGAGCTGGTTGGCGTTGACCAGGATGCCGTCGAGGATGTTACTGCGGAAACTGTCCTTGCCGATGGCCGAGACATAGCCCTTTTCCACCTTGAGGTAGTCGAAGCCCCATTTCTGCAGGTATTGGCGATCGGCGTGGCCGGCGCCGAAGTCGTCCAGTGCCAGCTGGATGCCCATGGCCTTGAGCTCCTGCACCACCTTGAGGCTCTCCTCGTGCTCTTCCAGCGCGACCCGTTCCGACACTTCCAATACCAGCCGAATCTGCTTGTCCTTCAGCACCGACAGCAGCAGCCGGCAGTCCTCGATGATGTCGCGGGTGGTCAGATGGCTGGCGGAGATGTTCACGCCGACCACGAAGCCGGGCGGCAGCATGATCTGCCCCAGCTCATGGCCGACGCAGCGCAACAGGTAGCGGGTCAAGGCCACGATCAGGCCGGCCTCTTCGGCCGCCGGAATGAACAGCTGCGAGGGGATGAAGCCCTGCACCGGATGGCGCCAGCGCGCCAGCACCTCGACGCCGATGCAATGGCCGGAATTTGCCGTCACGATGGGCTGGTAATGGACGAAGAATTCGCGCTTGCGCAGACCCTGGGCGATTTCCCAGTTATTGGAGTTGCGGCTATCCTTGGAGCTGTTGATGGCCCAGCCCAGAAAACCTCCTGCCAGCAGCGACATCGACAGCGGGGCCAACCAGCCGCGCAGGCTGCCGGCCAGCCGTGTCTCCAGCAGCACCAGCAGCAAACCGGTCAGCACGCACAGTGCCACGGCCGCAAGATAGACGCCCCACGCGGGAGCCCCCAACAGCGCCCGGCCCCACACCATTTTCAATTTGCGCATTCCGCCTCTCGCCCCGTGACATGATTCATCCTGCTCGCCCAGCATGGTGTTGCGCTACCGCCATCCCGCTGTGGATGGCGTGCTCTCAGGATAATGTCACATTCATCGCAGATAAAGCCCGATTGGGTTTTATCTGTTTACAGTGACCGGTTCCAGACCGGCGGCCTGGCGAACGACCCGATGACAGCCGGCCGCCCGGCCCGCTACCATGAACGCCTTCCCGCAACAGGAACACCACATGGAACGGATCGGATTTGTCGGGCTGGGTCTGATGGGGCAGCCCATGGTCAGGCGCCTGCTCGCCGCAGGGCATCATGTCACCGTCTGGAACCGCAGCCCGGAAAAATGTCAGGCGATGGCCGTGCACGGCGCCCACATCGCTGCCAGCCTGGCCGAACTGACGCAAAACAGCACGTTGCTGATGAGCTGCGTGTCGGACACGCAGGCCGTGGAAGCGGTGGTGTTCGGCGCGGATGGCATCGCCGCGCACGGTCGGCCGGGACAGCTGCTGGTGGATTTTTCCAGCATCGAGTCCAGCGCCACGCGCGAGATGGCGGCGCGACTGGAGACGCAATGCGGCATGCGCTGGGTCGACGCGCCGGTGTCGGGCGGTGTGCGCGGCGCGGAAAGCGGCCAGCTGGTGATCATGGCCGGCGGGCTTGAGGACGATATCGTCCGCCTGCGCCCCCTGGCCAGCGCGCTGGCGCAACGGCTGACGCGCATGGGCGAGGTCGGCGCCGGACAGGTCACCAAGGTGTGCAACCAGCTGATCGTCGCTACCAACGCGCTCCTGATCGCCGAGGCGGTATCGCTGGCCGAGAAATCCGGCGTCGACGCTTCGCTGTTGGCCCCGGCGCTGGCGGGCGGCTTCGCCGACTCGCTGCCGCTGCAAATCCTGGCGCCGCGCATGGCCGACCGGAACTTCGAGCCGGTGCAGTGGAAGGTAGCCACCTTGCTCAAGGACCTCGACAACGCGGTGAAGCTAGCGCGCGAGGCCGGCGCCAGTTCGCCGCTGGCCGCGCTGGCCGACCAGTTGATGCGCCTGCACGCCGGCCAGGGCCACGCCCAGGCCGATTTGAGCACCGTGGTGCAACTGTACCGGGAGCCCTGAGCAAGCGCCTGCCCTACCGGGGGTGGTGCGCGGCGGAGTACCGCTGGCGGCAGGGCGACGAGCGCTCCTGACTTGCGCCATGGCTGCCTCGGCGAGGGGCTGTGGAGTGAAATTTTCCGACTGCTCCCGACAAGACACACGCAAATCAATCACTTAGCAAGGCTGTTTGGCGAAAAAACTTGTCAGGCAGCTTTTTTTCCCGTACTATCCGGTCTCTTGAAGTTTCAGCCGGGCTTCTTCGTCGTTCTCCCTCAGCAGTTTTAGCAGTTCACGCCTTTGCCCCGCTCAAACAGAGTTTCATCGTCCCTGACCGCTATTTCAGGCTTCGTCCACGGAATGCTCCTTTTCCGGACCGCTGTTCGCCGCTTGCTTGGTTAGTGCCGATGAGTCGGGTGACCCGATTCTGAAGATGGTCACCGAATTCCGCCTATACCAGGCCAAGTGACGCCGGACATGCCGGCACTGAAAGGACATCATGCATTTTGCTGATCTGGGCCTCGCCCCCGCTATTACCTCTGCACTCGACACCGCTGGTTACACCACCCCGACCCCGGTACAGGCCGCCTCGATTCCGGCCGCGCTGGAAGGGCACGACCTGCTGGTTTCGGCACAGACTGGTAGCGGCAAGACCGCGGCCTTCCTGCTGCCTTCGCTGCAGAAATTGATCCAGCGCTCCACTGGCACCGGCCAAGGCCCGCGCATCCTGGTGCTGACCCCGACCCGCGAACTGGCCCAGCAGGTGGAAAAGAACGCCACCGAATACGGCAGCCAGCTGCGTTGGCTGCGCACCGTGTGCCTGGTCGGCGGCTCCTCGTTCGGCTACCAGATCCGTGCCATGAGCCGTCCGGTCGACCTGATGGTCGCCACCCCGGGCCGCCTGATGGACCACATGCGCTCCGGCCGCGTCGATTTCTCGCGCCTGGAGATGCTGATTCTCGACGAAGCCGACCGCATGCTGGACATGGGCTTCATCGAAGACATCGAGACCATCGTCAAGGCCACCCCGGAAAGCCGTCAGACCGTGCTGTTCTCGGCCACGCTGGACGGCACCGTCGGCAAACTGGCGCAGAAGCTGACCCGCAATCCGCAGCGCATCGAGATCGCCCGCGAAGAGACCGGCGGCAACATCGAAGAGCACCTGCTGTACGCCGACGACAACCGTCACAAGGAACGCCTGCTCGACCACATCCTGAAGGAAGCCGGCTTCGACCAGGCGGTGATCTTCACCGCCACCAAGATCGGTTCCGAAGAGCTGGCCGACAAGCTGTCGGACCAGGGCTACGCCGCCGCCTGCCTGCATGGCGACATGCCGCAGAACTGGCGTAACCGCACCCTGAACGACCTGCGCCGCGGCCGCGTGCGCATCCTGGTCGCCACCGACGTGGCGGCGCGCGGCATCGACGTGCCGACCATCACCCACGTGGTGAACTACGACCTGCCGAAGCAGGCCGAGGACTACGTGCACCGCATCGGCCGTACCGGCCGTGCCGGCCGCGACGGCGTGGCGATCACCTTGGCCGAGTCCAAGGAATTCCACAAGGTGCGCCGCATCGAGCAGTACCTGAAGCGCCAGATCACCGAAGGCGTGATCGAAGGCATGGAGCCGACCCGTCGCCCGCCGAAGGGCGGCCCGCGCCGTGCCGGCGGCAAGCCGGGTGAGCGTCGGGGCGGCTACGGCGGCAACAACCGCAAGCCGGGCGGCAACGGCGGCTACGGCAACCGCGGTCCGCGCCAGGGCGGCAGCGGCGGTGGCTATGGCAACCGTAACCGCGCAGCCGACTAAGCACCAAGCGGCACGCAGTAATGAAAAATGGCGACTCCGGTCGCCATTTTTCTTGCCCGCCGTTCCAGCTCGCGATTTTCTTATCCTCGCTCAAGGATGCTGTGCCTCGACACGGGCATGCTGCCACCTGTTCACCCACACGACAGGAACCCGACCATGAGCGAACTGCCCGTTCTCGACAACAACGTCTTCCCCTTCGACGCACGCGGTGTTGCCAAGCGCTTCCGTCATGCCGCCATTTTCGGCGCCATCGAATCGCTGTACGACGGCGACACCATGCGTTTCATCAACGACCATGACCCGCTGCCGCTGCTGGATCAACTGCGTCAGCGCTACGGCCACCAGCTCACCTTCAGCTACGTCTCCCGCGAACCGGGCCAGATCGTAATCGATTTCAAGGTGCAGCTGGGCGAACAGGCCGCCGACGGCCAACAGCAAGCTGCCGGCGACGTACCGGCCCAGGGTGGCGGTTGCGGCGGCGGAGGCGGCGGCTGCGGCTGCTCCGGCCACTAAGCCTCCCATTCCGACGCCAGAACGCCGGTCCTGCACAAGCGGGGCCGGCGTTATTTTTCGCCTCGGCGTCGATCAAGCCGCATCGGCCAAGGGCAGCTCGGGCAGGCCATGCTTGCGCCTGGCCGTATGACAGGCTTCGGTCCAGGCCTCGAACTCGCGACAAGTCGACGAGCGCTGCTCATAGATGGCGCAGCTGACCTCGGCGCCGACCTCGCCCCGCAACGCCACGCAGCGCGGGGAATCGGACCAGGTACCGCGCATGCAGCGGCGGAAATCGTTGATCTTTTCGGTGAGATGGTTGGGGACGGTGCCGCCGCCATCATCGGCTTCGGCCCAGTAGAACGAGACGCGGAAGGCGGCGCAGCAGGCGCCGCAGTGCAGACACGGATTGCTCTTTTCACTCATGGCGGAGATGGAAAAACAAAACGCACGGGGCGGCACCATGCCGCCATACAACCCGCCCACAGACGGGCTGCGAGATTTTTCCGCGCCGCCGCGATGCCGTCAAGAGCTCAGCCGATCCCCCTTCTCCATGCCCAATGCAGCTCCATCGCTCTCGTCCTTCAGCGCCACGCCGGTCGCGCCCAGCTTGCCGGCGGCGTCGATCGGTTCGTCGAACCGCCGGCCGACGAGATCCTGCTCAGCCTGCACGATGGTACGCTGCACGGGGTGGCTCCAAAGCCGGTCTCGCGCGCTGCACAGTGCCAAATCGCCCAGGCGCGGAGCGCCACCGCCTAGCCTCTCCGCTTCTCCCGGCCCGCCAGCCGCCGTGTGGCCGGGTCGATACAGTGCCGGCCGGCTATTTTATGAAGCACTGTTAACACTTTCGGCGCCGTTTCTGTACGCTCTCTGCCGTTTCTGAATTCGAAGCCGAATCGGCAAAATCCTTTCCCGACAAGG
Organism: Pseudogulbenkiania sp. MAI-1; assembly: GCF_000527175.1. Classification (NCBI taxonomy): domain Bacteria; kingdom Pseudomonadati; phylum Pseudomonadota; class Betaproteobacteria; order Neisseriales; family Chromobacteriaceae; genus Pseudogulbenkiania; species Pseudogulbenkiania sp. MAI-1. The sequence continues at coordinate 2,642,481 of NZ_AZUR01000001.1, forward strand.
GTTTGTCATGGCCCCGGCTCTCCTCCCTTCCCCCTGCCTCTGCTCCACCGGCCGGCCTGCTGGAATCACCGCGCCGACGCTACACATTTGCTAACAGTTTCCCACCCCACGGCCACGGCGGAGTACCTACACTAGGCTCATCAACAAGACGGGAGAACGATCATGCTGCTGAAAAAATGGATTGCCGTACTGTCGCTGGGACTGGTGGCCACCGCTGCGCAAGCCGGCCACTCCGATGCCATCCTGGGCGGTGCGCTCGGGGGTGCCGCCGGCGCCGTCATCGGCTCGTCCATCGGCGGCCGTGACGGAGCCATCGTCGGTGGCGCGCTGGGCGCCGCGACCGGGGTCGCGATCAGCCAGCGCCCCTACTATTACGAACCGGCACCGGTGGTCTACGCGCCGCCGCGCCGCGTGGTGGTCGAGGAGCCGATCTACGTCCGCCCGCGCCCGGTCATCATCGAGCGCGAACGCTATGTGGAATACCGCCCTGGTCCGTACTGGAAGCGCCACCACTGGAAACACCGTGGTTGGGAGCGTCGCGGCTGGGACTATGACGACGATTGAATCCAGACCCCCACAATAACGAAGGCGGTGTCCTAAGGCACCGCCTTTTTGCTGCCTGACATTTTCCTTCAGCCCCAGCGCTTGCCCAGGAGTTCCAGTCCGGCACGGTTGAGATCGGCCGGCGTCATCGCGATGCGGAACTCGCAATCGGCCTCGAACTGCAGGAAGAATGGCTCGGCATAGCGCGGAATCTCACTCGACTCGTTGACGTTGATGACCGCCACCGCGGTCCGCAAGCCGTTCTGCTCGGTGAAATAAATCGCCTCGGGCTTGATCTCGTCCACGATCTGCGCCATAACCTCGGCGGCCCTCCCTTCGCGCACCAGCTGGTTGAACGGTTCGTGGGGGATATGCGCCATCATCAGCATCTTCATGATTTTTCTCCTGCCCCGGCGGCCCGACCAGGGCCTTGCGATTGAACGGAAATGCACCACCCCGCTCCTCCACTCAGGCAGCGATGGGGGCATGGCCAGCTCTCCGACGTTGAACGAAGCGAGGCCTGGCAAGGCCGTCTTTCTCCATCATAATCAATGACAAGGGCCGGTGCCGGCCGGTCCAACTCTCAGGAGAGCCCGCCATGTCTTTCCGCTCCGCCCTCGCCGCCCTGCTGCTGTGCCTGAGCGGCATCGCTATGGCCAACCCCTACCCCAGCCGGCTCTATGCCCTGCAGCTAACCGAACTGGCCAGAGGGCTCGATCACCCGTGGTCGCTGGCCTTCCTGCCGGACGGCCGGATGCTGCTGACCGAGCGTGTCGGCCGCCTGCGCCTGCTCGACGCCCGGGGCCGGCTCGACCCTCAGCCCGTCAGCGGTGTGCCGCCGGTGGTGGCAATCGGTCAGGGCGGGCTGTTCGACGTGCTGCCGCACCCGCGCTTCGCCGAAAACCGGCTGATCTACCTGAGCTACGCTGGCGGCACGCCCGAGACCAGCAGCACCGAGATCGCCCGCGCCCGGCTCGACGGCCATGCGCTCCGCGAGCTGACGGTGATCTTCCGCCAGCAGCCGCGCTCCGATTCCGACCGCCACTACGGCGGCCGGCTGCTGTTCGACCGCGCCGGCAAGCTCTACCTGTCGCTGGGGGACCGTGGCGAAGACGATCGCGCCCAGCGGCACGACGATCACGCCGGCTCGGTGATCCGTCTCAACGACGACGGCAGCGTGCCGCCCGACAACCCCTGGGCCAGCCGCCCCGGCTGGAAGCCGGAGAAATTCACCCTCGGCAACCGCAACCAGCAGGGCATGGCGCTCAACCCGCGCACCGGCGCCGTCTGGACCCACGAGCACGGCCCGCAGGGTGGCGACGAGGTCAACGTGATCCGCGCCGGCGCCAACTACGGCTGGCCGGTAATCACCTACGGCAAGACCTACGGGCTGGGCCTGCCGATCGGCGAGGGCACGCACAAGGCCGGCATGGAGCAGCCGCTGAAGGTCTGGGTGCCGTCGATCGCCCCGTCCGGCATGGCGTTCTACCAGGGGAAGCCGTTCGCCCACTGGCAGGGCGACCTGCTGATCGGTGCCCTGAGAGGGCAGATGCTGGTACGGCTGAAACTGAACGGCGACAAGGTGGTGGAGGAAGAACGGATGCTGCGCGGCATGCTGGGGCGGATACGCGACGTGCGTGTCGGACCGGACGGCCTCCTCTACCTGCTTACCGACGAGGACGATGGCAAGCTGGTGCGGGTCAGCCCGGCGGCAGGCCGCTGAACGGCCGTTCGATCATAGCGGCCAGGATGCCCCTTGCCCGACAACAGGAAAGCCGCCATGCCCTGTCTCTCGCGCCGTGCCCGACTCGGCATCCTGGTCGCCGTCGGCGCCGCCTTCGCGCTGGCTTCCTTGCTGCTGCCGCCCGTCGCCCAGCCGCTCGCCTACCATCACTTCGCCGACCAGCGCCCGCTGCTCGGCCTGCCGCGCGCCCTCGACGTGGCGACCAATCTGCCGTTTCTGCTGGTCGGCTTGGCCGGACTCGTCGTTGTGTTGGGACCAAAGGCGGCCACGGCCTTTGCCCGGCCCGCCGAGAAATGGCCCTACATGCTGTTCTTCCTGGCGGTCGCGCTGACCAGCGTCGGCTCGGTCTACTACCACCTGGCACCGGACAACGCCCGCCTGGTCTGGGACCGGCTGCCGATGAGCATGGGCTTCATGGCGCTGCTGGCGGCGCTGATTTCCGAACGCATCGACCTGGCCGCGGGCCAGCGCCTGCTGCTGCCGCTGACCGCGCTCGGCATGGCCAGCGTGGGCTACTGGCACTGGAGCGCGCAGGCCGGCAATGAGAACGTGCTGCCCTATGTCGCGGTGCAGTTCGGCACGGCCGCCCTGGTGCTGCTGATCGCGGCGCTGTTCCCTTCGCCTTATACGCGGGAACGCGACATCTACTGGATGGCGGCGCTCTACTTCGCCTCCAAGGTCGCCGAAGGCCTCGACACCGAATTGTTCACGCTGGGCAGCCTCCTCTCCGGACACAGCCTCAAGCACCTGCTGGCGGCAGGCGCGGCATATCGATTGGTGAGCATGCTGCGGAGACGCGAGCCCAAGCGCCCGGCCACAGCGGAGAGACGGCAATGATCGCCCAGCATGGGTAGGCCGGATGCCACGCCAGGTATCAGGGGAGGACGTCCGGCTCCACCGGCGGCGTGCCGGTATCGAACTTGCCGCGCCGCATCTCGGCCCGCGCCAGCTCCGCCAGTCTCTCGTAACGGGCGCGGATCAGGTCGAGTTCCTCATCCTCCAGTTCCTCGAGATCGAGCAAGGCGTTGTGCGCGCCGTCGATAGCCCGGATCAGTTCGTCCAGCTTGACCTGGATGGCTTCCGAATCGCGGTTCTGGGTGTTCTGGATCAGGAACACCATCAGGAAGGTGACGATGGTGGTGCCGGTGTTGATGACCAGCTGCCAGGTGTCGCTGAAGCGGAACAGCGGACCGGTGACGACCCAGACGGCGATGACGGCGCCCGCCACCATGAAGGCGGAGGGTTTACCGGTGATGTGGGAGGTCCATTTGGCGAAACGGGTAAACCAGGAGCGGGATTTGGTGGGTCGCATGTGGGGACTCCGGCAACACGGGAACACCCCCAGTGTAGACGTCCCCACCGCTCCCGAGCCGCCCTGCCCCACCCGGTCGGGTGGATCAGAACCGCTCGTGCTCGGTCAGATAGCGCCACTGCCCCTGCGCCAGATCGCCCAGCGCGATGCGGCCGATGCGGATGCGCTTGACGGCGGTGACGCGCAGGCCGACCAGCTCGGCCATGCGGCGGATCTGGCGCCGCACCGGGTCGCGCAGCACGAAGCGCAACTGGGTGTCGCTCTGGCGGCTGACCTTGGCCGGCTTGAGTGCTTCGCCATCCAGGCTCAGGCCGTGCCGCAGCTGTTCGAGCACGGCATCGGGCACCTCGCCCTCCACCCACACCAGGAACTCCTGTTCGAAGTCGGCGGCCTTGGCCATCAGCTTGCGCGCGATGCGCCCGTCCTGGGTCAGCACCAACAGACCGGACGAATCGACGTCCAGCTTGCCGGCCGGCGCCAGGTAATTGAGGTGTTTCTTCAGGAAGGTGTAGCCGGAACGGTCGCCGGGCGAGCGCGTTTCCGGCTTGATCAGCTGCCAGGCCGGGCGCTCGCCGGCTTCCGATGGGCCGGAGCCGTAGCCCACCGGTTTGTTGAGCAGGATGGTAACGCGCTCAGCCTGCAGCGCCGTCGCCTGACGCGTCAGCTCGATGGTCTGCTCCGGGCGCACCCGGCTGCCCAGCACATTGACCACCACGCCGTCGACCTTGACCAGTCCCATTTCGATGAATTCGTCGGCCTCACGGCGCGAGCACAATCCCAGTTCGGTCATGCGTTTGGAGAGGCGGATGGTATCGGTCATGGCGGGGACTCGGGGGTGATTCGACAGGAGCGCGATTATCGCGCTTTTGACGGCGGCGTGCGCGGTTATCTGCGGCCAATCTTTGAGCCCCTGCACATGACAGACAAACAAAAGGCTCTTCACGGAATCGTGGGAACTTGAAGTAAATACCAGACGTGAGAACGGCGATGCAAGGTAAGCTGTTTGTGCGACCAAACCGTTTACCCCGACACCGCCGTTCTCATTTCCGATGATATGTTCCACCCCCCATTTTTGGAAGGCTTTACCGTTACCCGTTTCCAGCATCAGTCCGACGCCCTGCACCTTGAGCTGGAACCAACACCCGATAACCCACCCCGTTGTAGCGGTTGCCAAAGTGTCAGCAACGCTGTGCACGAGGTCGGCACCGGCAAGGCTCAGCCCCTCGACGCGAAAATCCTGACCCCGACCGGCTGGCAGCCGATGGGCGACATCAAGGTTGGCGATCAGGTCATCACGCAGACCGGCGAACCGACCACCGTGGAAGCCATCTTCCCGCCGGGCGTGAAGGAGATTTTCCGCGTCGTATTCTCTGACGGTTCATCCACCGAATAGTTTAAAGAACGAACGCGTCTCCCATGAGGACTACACCACGCGGGCGGAAGCCAAACAAGACCTCTTTGAGTACATCGAGGTGTTTTACATTCGAGAACGCCGGCCAATCTTCCCTTGGCTACCGCCCCCGGAGCAGCAGCTGCTTGGTTTGAGGCAGTAGGAAAGGCAGCAAAGGCGCTACGTTGGCATCCGGAATTCGCGCCCAAGCTCAACCAGACTGCGTCTCAGCTTTCGGCCACAGTCGCGGAAACAAGTAGCCCCATAACCGCAAAGGAATGTCGAGAGATACCGGTCCACGTGGCGTAAGGAATGAGAGAATGCGCGCTTCGAGAAGACTCGCTACACACGGTCACTCGTCCTTGGCGCGAAACTGGTCATGGCGTTGAACTGGCCGCGATTCATGGTTTTTACCGGGCGCTTGTGCACAGCATTTCAGACCAGGTCGTCAACCTGATCAGGCCGGGCCGTTTCGACTGTTTCGCTGGAACAGCGGGCTCTTCTCGATCGTCTGTGCCAGCAGCGCGGTTGCTTCATTGACATTGTCGGCCATGAATAGGGTGGTATCGGTCTGGGGCAGAGGGGGCAGCTCCCCGCCGATGATCGCCAGTCCTTCCTCGACTGTCGTTCGCGGCGTAATGCCGACCCCAATGCCGGCCTTCACGGCCGCAAGGACCCCACCGCGGCTGTGGCTGGTGAAAGCGACACGATAGGGCCTGTCGCTCAACTGCAGCGCCCGGGTAGCCATCTCCCGGTAGTAACAGCCTTCCGGAAAGAGCGCCAGCGGCAAGGGGTCGCGCTGGTGGACCGGATGTGTCTCTGCCCGCACCCAGACCAGCTGGTCGCGGCAGAGACGCAGGCCGCCGTCCGACAGCGCTGGCATCTCGACCAGCGCCAGATCCAACTGGCCTTCGTCGACTAGGGAGGCAAGATAGTAGGGGCGGTGGTCGCAGGTGACCTCTAGCCAAGCTTCTGGGTACGAGAGCATATAGGCCTCCAGCAGCGGGGTCAGCGCTCGGGTCGCATAGAGGTCGTGAGTGCCGAGGCGTACCTTGCCTGTGATATCGGCGTTCTGGAATGAACCGAGAATGCGGTCATGCATGCTCAGCAGTTGATGAGCATGGGTGCGGAGCTGCTCGCCGGCTGCCGTCAGCCTGACGCCGTACTGGCCGCGTTCGAGCAATGGCGCCGTCACCAGCGCCTCAAGCCGGTTCAGTTGCATGCTAATGGTCGAGGGCGCCCGGTGCAGTTGGCTCGCCGCTGTGGTCAGGTTGAGCGTATCGGCAACGACGACAAAGGTACGCAATAGGGGGATCGGGATATCTGCCACGTTCAGAATTCAATAGTATTGAATGTAATTATCAATATTTATCGATTTACCGAACGATTGCAAGGACCTAAGGTTACCGGGTTGTCACTGGGATGCATAACCCCCATCCGGGGCCTGTACGGAGAATTTGGAATGCGTATGGCGATGGTGTTTGGAATGAATCAGGTGATCAGTCATGGCTTTGGCCTGTTCCTGTTTGCTGCGCTGGTGCCGCTGATGCGTGAATCAATCGCGATCAGCCACTGGCACTTGTCGCTGGCCGGTGCACTGACGCAGATGGCCTACCTTGGGGGGGCGATGCTGCTGGGCCTTGTCGGGCACCGGCTGAAAACCGCAACGCTGGCACTGGCGACCGGTACGGTATCGACACTGCTGCTGTTCACGATGTCGCAGCTTCGGAACCCGTTGGTAATGATTGTTGCGTTGGTTTGTCTTGCCATGAGCGCCGCCATGAGCTGGGGTTCAATTGTCGAGATCGTCAGCCGCTGCGCCCAGCCGCATAAGCGTTCAACCTATCTGTCCTGTGCCTCGAGTGGCACTGCCTGGGGCTATGCCCTCAGCGGTCAGCTGCTGCTCTGGGTCGTGCCCGCCTGGGGCTGGGAAAGCTGCTGGATAGTTGCTGGTTTGACGGGGGCGCTGGTAGTCGGTTTGACCGGGCTGATGCTACGAGGGCTGAAAGCGCCGGTATCGGACAGCACGGACAGCGGCGTCGCAGCGATTCCGGTTTCGAGGCTGTTGAGCACGATCCTGACCGATCGTACGGCACTGCTCGCCTGTCTGATCTGCTTTCTGGTAGGGTTCAGCACCATGCCGTTTTCGAACTGGCTCAACAGTTACCTGGAGGAACTCGGCCTGCCGGCCTCCCTCGGGGGGTACTGCTGGTCGATCGTCGGCTTCTCCGGCATGGTTGCCGGTTTCGTGATAGGCAAGCTGGCCGACCGGAAGGGCCACGCCAGTGCTTTGCTACTGATTTTCGTCTGTTTCGCACTGGGGCTGCTGGCCTTCGCCTACGACCCGGCGAACGCAGCGCTGATCGCGAGTTTCGGCTATGGCCTGATGTATTTCCCGATGTGGGGAATTGTTGCCGGCTGGGTCAACCGGCACTACTCGTCGACGGCGACCATGCAGATCGGGGGATTCTGCATGGTGACGTTCGGCCTAGGCGGAACCATAGGCAACCTGTTGACAGGGTTGATCCGTGACAACACCGGTTCGCTGCAGGCCAGTTATGCGACGCTGGCGTTCGTGGCGTTGTTGCTGGCCGGACTGGGCCTGCACATCAAGCGCGCAGAAAAAAAGGTTCTTCACGAAATCGTGGGGACTTGAAGTAAATGCCAGACGTGAGAACGGCGGTGCAAGGTAAGCTGTTTGTGTGACCAAACCGTTTACCCCGACACCGCCGTTCTTATGCCCGATGATATGTTCCACCTCCCATTTTGGGAAGGCTTTACCGTTACCCGCGTTTCGATAGCGTCAGTCCGACGCACTGCACCTTGAGCTGGAGCCAATACCCGATACCCCACCCCGTTGCAGCGGGTGCCAAAGTGTCGGCAACGCTGTGCACGAGCACCATTGGCGCACGCTGCGCGACTTACCGATCCTCGTGGGGTAGCCTGATTCCCGCGGACAGTTCCGATTGTTACCATTGACAATCGGGAGTGTGAAATGAAGACCAGAAAGACATATCCAGTAGAGTTCCGTTCTGAGGCGGTAAAGCTGGTACTTGAGCAAGGGCTCAGCCTTGAAGGGGCGGCCAGGCGGCTGGGTATCCCCAAGGGTACATTGGCTAACTGGGTTGTAGCGGCGAGGTCTGGCGGTGACCAACCGGCGCCGGGGGCGCGCAGTGTCACGGAGCTGGAAGCAGAGAACGCCAAGCTGCGCAAGGAGTTGGCAGAGGCACGCCTGGAGCGAGACGTCATAAAAAAAGCTGCAGCGTACTTTGCTCAGGCATCACTGCCCGGTACGCGTGGATAGAAGAGCACCGAAACCTATTCCCGGTGGTGGTGGCCTGCCGGGTTCTAGCGGTGTCCCGTGCTGGGTACTATGGCTGGCGTGGACGTTCTCCATCTGAGCGAGAACAAGAGGACGAGCGGCTGAAAGTGGCGATCCGGGCGGCACATGCCAAAACACGGGAAACCTATGGCGTACGCCGTTTGCAGCCAGAACTGGCGGCGATGGGCTTTGAGGCCGGGCGTGATCGCATCGACCGTTTACGACGCCAGATAGGCATCCGGTGCCGGCAGAAGCGCAAGTTCAAGGCGACCACCAATTCGGCCCACTCGTTGCCGGTCGCGGAGAATGTCTTGGGTCAGGTGTTCGAGCCGACCCGCCCGAATCAGGTCTGGACGGGTGATATAACGTACATCCCGACGGACGAGGGCTGGCTGTACCTAGCGGCACTGAAGGATGTGTTTAGCTGCGAGATCGTTGGCTATGCGATGGGCGCGCGGATGACGACCGAACTGGTCAGCAAGGCGCTGTTCCGGGCGGTCCAGCACCAGCGGCCGCCGGCCGGCTTGATCCACCATACGGATCGTGGCAGCCAATACTGCGCCAAGGCCTACGGGGATTTGCTGACGCAGTTCAGGATGCATAGCTCGATGTCACGCAAGGGGAACTGTTTCGACAATGCGCCGATAGAGAGCTTCTGGGGAACGTTGAAGAACGAGCTCGTCCACCATCGCCGTTACGCAACGCGGGCGGAGGCGGAGGCATCGATCAGGGAGTACATCGAAATCTTCTATAACCGCCAACGCCGTCACTCGCGGCTTGGCTACTTGGCGCCGGCTGAATTTACCCGGAAGTACTGGAATTCAGCCAAGGCCGCTTGAATCGGAGCTGTCCGCTCTTGCCAGGACACCCCATCGGTCATCAAGTCTGGCTAAGAGCCAGACTACGGCGTGTGCGCTGCCCCCTGTGCGGCCCGGGAATGGAACAGGTGAGCTGGCTCGATCGCTATGCCCGGCTGACCCGCCGCCTGGCCGAAGCGGTGACACACTGGTGCAGCAAGCTACCGATCCGTCACGTTGCCGAACTGTTCGGCCTACACTGGGACACGGCGCGGCAGTTGGACCGGCGTCGTCTGGAACAACAGCTCGCCACCTTGCCCGAAGCTGAACCACGTCGTCTGTTGATGGACGAGTTTGCGCTCTACAAAGGGCATCGCTACGCCACGGTGGTCATGGATGCGGAGACTCGGCGGGTGTTGTGGGTGGGGGTGAAGGGCGCAGTCGAGAAGCGATTCGTCCGTTCTTTGTGGGCTTAGGAACCGAGCGCTGCGCCCAGATCGAAGCCGTCGCCATGGACATGAACACGGCGTTCGATCTGGAGGTGAAGCAGCATTGCCCCCAGGCCCGCGTGGTCTACGACCTATTCCATGTCATCGCCAAATTCGGCCGGGAGGTCATCGACAGGGTTCGGGTAGACGAAGCTAACCGCCTCAAGGGCGATAAGAAAGCGAGGAAGGTGGTGAAGCAGTCGCGCTGGCTGTTACTGCGCAACCCGGAGAATCTGAAGAGCGAGGAGCAGCGTGTCAGCCTACAGGAGCTGCTCGCTGCCAACCAGGCGTTGATGACCGTTTACGTGATGAAGTCCAGCCTGAAAGCGATCTGGTCAGCCCCGACGGCGTGGGCGTGGAGAAAGGCCTGGAAAGAGTGGATGGCCCAGGCTGCAGAGAGCGGGGTTGTTCCCTTGATAAGCTTCGCCAAGCGGCTGTCCGGCTACTGACGCGGCATCCTGAGCCGAGTACGCTGGCCGATGCATACGGGGCAACTGGAGGGTATCAACAACCGAATCAAGGTAATGAAAAGGATGGCTTACGGTTACCGGGGCAGCGAGTACTTCTTCCTGAAGATCAAAGCCGCTTTCCCCGGTAATCCGTGAAGAACCAAACAAAAACCCGGCAGGATCGCTCCGGCCGGGTTTCTCATATCAAACAGACTGGAATCAGCCCTTGACCACAGCCGCGATGGACTCGGCCACGTAGCCGATGTTCTTGCTGTTAAGAGCGGCCAGGCAGATGCGGCCGGTCGACACGGCATAGATGCCGAAGTCGTTCTTCAGCTGTTCCACCTGGGCGGCGGTAAGGCCGGTGTAGGAGAACATGCCGCGCTGCTTGATCACGAAGGAGAAGTCCTGCTCCACGCCCTTGGCCTTGAGCTGCTCGACCAGACCCGAGCGCATGGCGCGGATGCGGTCGCGCATGCCGGCCAGTTCGTCTTCCCACTGCTGGCGCAGTTCCGGGCTCGACAGCACGGCGGCCACGATGGCGCCACCGTGGATCTGCGGGTTGGAGTAGTTGGTGCGGATCACGCGCTTGAGCTGCGACATCACGCGGCCGGCTTCTTCCTTGGAGGCGGTCACGATGGACAGCGCGCCGACGCGCTCGCCGTACAGCGAGAAGCTCTTGGAGAACGAGCTCGACACGAAGAACTGCAGACCGGAAGCCGAGAACAGCTTAACCGCAACGGCGTCCTGGTCGATGCCTTCGGCAAAGCCCTGGTAGGCCATGTCGAGGAACGGCACCAGGCCGCGCTCGCGGCAGGCTTCGACAACTTCCGCCCACTGCACGTCGGACAGGTCGGCACCGGTCGGGTTGTGGCAGCAGGCGTGCAGCACGATGATCGAGCCGGCTTCCAGGCCCAGCAGGAAGGCCTTCATCGCGGCGAAGTCGACGCCACGGGTGCTCGGGTCGTAATACGGGTAGTTCTCGACCTTGAAGCCGGCGGCTTCGAACAGCGCGCGGTGGTTTTCCCAGCTCGGGTCGCTGATATAGACGGTGGCGTTCGCGTTCAGGCGGTGCAGGAAGTCGGCACCGATACGCAGCGCGCCGGTGCCGCCCAGGGCCTGCGCGGTCACTACGCGACCGGACTCGGTCAGCTCGCTGCCGGCGCCGAACAGCAGGTTCTGCACTGCCTGGCCGTAGACGGCCGGACCTTCGATCGGCTGGTAGCCGCGCGGCGGCATGGCTTCCAGGCGGGCCTTCTCGGCGGCCTTGACGGCGGCCAGGAGCGGAATCTTGCCGTTGTCGTCGTAGTACACACCCACGCCCAGGTTCACCTTGGTGGCACGGGTGTCGGCGTTGAAGGCTTCGTTCAGGCCGAGAATGGGGTCGCGCGGCGCCATTTCCACGGCGGCGAAGATCGAAGTGGTCATCAGGGGCTCCATGAGTATTGCCGATTGCGGCAGCGCCGCCGGACTATCTGTGCAGGAAACCGACCGACGCTGCGGGTGAGAAAAACGGAAATCCGTCAGAGTTTACCACGGTGCGGCCACGATGGCAGGCCGCCGGGCGGGCAAATCGCGACGCCCGCCTACATCGGCGGCCCCTCCTCATCCTCGCGGCATGGGGCGGGCCGGCGCCGAGTCAGGCTGCCCGCCTGTACCTCGGCGCCGGATGAGCGGCCCCTCAGCCTGCCGGCTTCCTGCTGCGCCAGACAGCGACCAGGGCGCCGAACTTGGCCCGCTGCGGCAGGCGCTCGTCCGACAGCGCCTCGAGGAAGTCCGACAGGCGCTTCGACTTGACCACGGTGTAGAGCGTCAGCCAGGTGGTCGGAATCAGCGTCAGGAAGAAGTACAGCAGCTTGACTGCCGGCGGGCTGTCCGCCGCCGCGATCAGGTTCATACCGAGAAAGCCGGTGGTCACCGAGCCGATCAGGCCGAAGGTAGTCACCATGGTCAGCCTCACCACGGTGTTAGCCTGGCGGCGCAGGCTGTCGCTGTCGAGGTACTCGCTCATCTCGCGAATCTCGTCGCGCACCTCGTCGAACAGGGACTCGGTGCCCAGGTGATCGACGCACATGCGGTACAGCGCGCGCGACTGCGCCAGGTCCGACAGCTCGTGGAACCAGTAACGGTGGGTAAAGCGCAGGAAGATCTCGAACAGCTGGCGGATCACCCGCTTGAACTCCTTGACCGATTCGGGGTGGTGGATGTCGAGCCGGTTGAGCGCCTCCACCAGCCGGTCGGAGAACATCAGGAGGCTCGCCTTCTGGAAATGCGCGATCAGGAACAGCAGGAAATACTGGTGGCGGAACTGGGCCAGCATGCCGGTTTCGGCGCCGGTGAACTGCGGCGAGGATGCGTCGCCGACGATCACCAGGGCGTGGCCGCAGCACAGGAAACGCGTCGGCGGACCGTCGATGGCATCGCCCCAGTAGCGGTCGTAGCAGTAACGCAGTTCGAAGTCGGCGACGTGCCGGTCGGCGTAGGGCAGGCTTTGCTGCTCACTGGCGGCGGTCAGCAGCCCCAGCCGGATGAAGTCGCTGCGCGAGAGGGAGCGCGGATTGTCCACCGCCAGCCAGGCGATCACCGGCATGCGGTAGTATTCGAGCTGGCGGTAGCGGATCAGGCCGGGCTCGTCGGCATGGTCCGGCACCAGCGGCCGCAGCAGGAAGTCCCAGTGCGCGGCGATGCAGGGTGCACGGTGACGGCCGACGAAGGACAGGTACTTGTCGCGCTTCTCGAAATCGGACACCGCCAGCGTGCCGCCGTCTGCCGCCAGCCACTCCACCCGGTGCAGGCAATGCACGCCCTGCCCGGTGTCATCCCAGCCCGCCGGGTAGGCGCGGCCGAAACGGTACAGCGTGTCCTGCGCCTGGAACAGCGTCAGATCGTCGGCGGCGACCTCGACCACCAGCTGCACCACGTCGATGTCAAAGAAGAAATGCAGGTCGACCCGCGCCACCTGCAGCGTCAGCGGTGCACTGTCCGGATGCGGGGTGAGCCGTACCGCGGCGATGTCGTCGCGGCGGAATACGCGCATCGGCGAGGCGCCGTCGACACGTTCCTGGCGCGCGGTACGGCTCTCACCGTACAGGAAACGCTGCACATGCGGCAGGAAGGTGATGAACTCGTGGTACTGCTGGGCGTGAAAGCGCGCGGGATCATCGGGAAACACATCGTCGACCTCGCGCCACGGGTTGTCCGCGCCGCTTCTTTGCAGCAGTTCCCAGTGCTTCTGAATCTGGCTGCCGGCGTGGATCGGCATCAGTTGCAGCGGCCAGACCAGGATCTGGCGGAATTGGCGTACCCGTTTTTCGGTCGGGAGAGTGGCTTCTGGCATCGCGGATTCCGGTACGGGTGGCATCGTCGTCAAGGGGCTTGCGGCATGCAACGTCTGGGCGGGAGCCCTATGCGACATGCCGGATGGGTGAAACGTAGCACAAGCCGGCCATTCGTTCATAGCGCCGCGACTACGGCCCTCTCACCTCAGGCCCAAACCCGCCTCCCGGCTGCTGCACATCACAAGCCGGCTTCGCGTTGCATGACCGCCAGCGCCTCGGTCAGCCAACGCCCCAGCAGGCTTTGCCGCCGGCCTTCGAGCATCGCCATGCCGGATATTTCCTGCAACATCCCCCCCCCTTCCCCGCATTGATCGAGCCGGACGCGGAACATCACCTCGAGCGGCTGCAAGGCATCCTGCATGCGTTGCGTCGGGATCGGACCTCCGTACGTCGACGCCAGATAGGGCTGGTCCAGCGCCGGCAGGCTCAGCCGGTCGATGTCGGCGACCCGACAGCGCAGCGAGGGCAGTTCGGCCCGGTCGGCGACGAACACAGCCACCCCTCCCGCTTGCAACCGTTCGAGCATGGCCTCCCCGACAAAGGCCTCGCCCTTGGCCGTATGCGGATCGGCCAGCGACAGCAGTTTCTCGCCCGCCGCGATCACCGTGCCTGGCAGCAAGGCGTCGCTGACGTCGACCACGCGCCCGGCGAACGGTGCCCGGAATTCCAGCCTTCGCAACTGCTGGCGCAAGCTATCGACCTGGGCCACCGCCACCTGCCACTGCTTGGTCAGCGCCTGCCCTTCGGCCAGCAGGGTATCGTCGAACGGCTGCTGGTCGATCTGCCAGCGCAAGGCATCGGCGCGGGCGACCGCCCTATGCAAATCGGCCTCCAGTTCGGGCGAGCGCAGCGTGAACAGCAGTTGCCCGGCGCGCACCCACTGCCCTTCGCGCACCTTCACGCCGACCACGTCCGCCGCGGCTGGGGCGTACAGGCTGGTGGCCTGCCGCGCGCCGAACACCGCCGGCGCCCTCACTTCGCTCTGCCACGGCACGGCGACCGCCAGCAGCAGGGCAGCCGACAACAGTGCCGTGCGGCGGGTTTCGAACAGCCATTCCAGCTCCTGCCGCCGCTGCCACCACAGCGCCACTTCCGACCAGAGCGGCATGGCGATGAACCAGCCCAGTTCCACCAGGAACAACACGATGCCCAAGGCCTTGAAGAAGTAGTGGTAGACCAGCAGCGCGATGCCGAGAAACAGCACCAGCCGGTACAACCAGGTGGCGAAGGCGAAGGCGATGAGGAAGCGTTGCCGCGCCGGCAGCAGCGCTTCCGGCACGGGGTCGTCCCAGCCGAACAAGACCCGGCGCAGCCACCAGCGGCCAAAGGCGAAGGCTCGGCCATGCAGGTTGGGCATGCCCAGCCAGTCCGACAGCAGGAAATAGCCATCGAAGCGCATGAAGGGGCTGGCGTTGATCGCCAGCGTCGCCACCCAGGTGGTCGTGGCCAGCATGAACACGCCGGCGCGCAGGGGACCGTCGGGCAGGAAGTTCCACAACAGCGTCGCCAGCACCGCCAGGGTCAGTTCCGCCAGCATGCCGGCGGCGCCGATCAACAGCCGTTGCCGGCGCGACGGCAGCTTCCACGCCTCGTTGGTATCGGTATAGAGCACCGGCAGCATCACCAGGAAAGCCACGCCCATGGCCGGAACCCGGCAGCCGAAGCGATAGGCCGTCAGGGCGTGGCCAAGTTCGTGCAGCACCTTGGCCACGCTCAGCGACAGGCCGATGCCGGCCAGCCCGGCCACGCCGCTGTAGGCCGAGAAAGTATGGGTGAACTCGTCCCAGCGGCGCGACAGCAACAGCAGGCCGACGAGCGCCACCGCCGCCACCAGCCACCAGAAGCGAGGCTCGAATACCGCGGCGAAGGCCGGTGCCAGCCGTTTGAGCAAGGGCATCGGCCGCAGCAGGGGGATGCGGAAGAACAGGTAATGCTTGAGCAGCCACTTGGCGTGGCCGAGGCGCCCGGCTTGCGCGATGCGGGCGAAACGCTCGGTATGCTCCGCGGCCCCCGGCTGCAGCAAGTGGTGGCGCCCAAGAAAATCCGCCACCGCAGCGACCTCGTCCATTCCGAGCTGCAACGTGGTGGCCTGGTTGACCGCCTCGACGACCGCCTCGGCCGAACCCAGCGTCCAGCGTGAGAGAATTTCGAAGGCCGGCCAGCTTAGCTGGTAGAAACGGTTGGCGGCCGGGTCGTGCAGAACCCAGCCCGGAGCGCCGCCTTCGCCGGTGGGGCCGGGATGCAGGCTCAACTCCTGACGCAAGGGCGGGAGGGATACGGGATCAGTCATTCGACAAGACACCAGAAGGCATGAGGAAAGCCCGAGACAGCACAGGTCGGCGACATTACCAACCCAGCCATTGGCGGCACCAGGTCAGCGGCCGGCGCAAAGCGTAATAGATCAGCGGAACCCAGTCGCCGTACACCCTGGCCGTTCCCATCTGGCCGATGCGGGGCAACTCTTCGCCGGCATCGAAACGGGCATGCAGGCGATAGGCCAGAATGCCCTCTTCGGTCGGCTCGGCACGGTAGGCGACGCGGGTCACCACGGCATCGTAGGAATCGACCGGTGAGGCGTTGGGGTACAGCCTCACCGTCATCCCCGGTTCGACCCGGATCGCTTCGGAGGCCGGCAGGAAAGCCGTCAGCTCGACCTTGCCCGGGTCGGCCAGCATCATCACCCGCTCGCCGGTCGCCACGGCACGCCCCAGCCAGTCGCTGCGATCGGAGAACACCACCACTCCCGGGCGCGCCGCCTTGACGTGGATGCGGGCCAGCTGACGGGAAGTGAAATCGGCCTCGATGCGCTTTTCTTCCAACGCCGCCTGGTCCGCCGCCATCTCCAGCTTGCCCTTGTCGTCGGTCACCGCCAGCTGCGCACTCTGCCGGAAGGCTTCCTGCGCTGCCTCCTGCGCCTTGCTGGCCATCGCCAGTTGGCCGGCGAGCGTGGTCGAGTCGAGGCTGAACAAGGCCGCTCCGGCCGCCACCCGCTGGTTGGGCTGGACTTCGATGCGGTCGATCACGCCGGACAGCGGCGCCCGCACCAGCAGCGGGGTCTGCGGCGTCACCTCGCCGCGCGCCAGCACGGTAAGGCGCACCGGCAAGCAGGCCAGCACGAGCAGCGCGATCAGCGCCCTCCGCCGCATCTTGCTCGCCCGCAGCCAGCCGCCCAGCCGGTCGCGCAACGGGCGCTGCGGCGCGAACCGCGCCAGCGCGTGGGCGTAGGCGTGGGCCAGCTCCGCCGCGAGGGTGCCTTCGTACTCGCTCCACGGCTGGTCGCGCGCCAGCAGCAAGGCGCCGGCGCCGTGCCCGCCCGGCGGGGCAAGCCGCAACCACAGGGCATGTTCGGGCAACCAGCTGGGCCAGTCTTCGGCCACGGTGCCGGGCAGATCGGCCGCGGTGACGAAGCGGACCGCCTCCCCCGCCCCGCCCTCAGCCAGCGCCTTGAACGCGCCGGCCAGCCATTGCACGTAGGGTGCGGACGGGTCGGTCTCGGGCAGGCCGGAGACCGCCATCACCCGGCCGAACGGGCCCTCGCGCCACAGCGCGGCCTGGCGGTAAGGCAAGAGGCGCAGGCTCTCGTTGACCATGATGAAGCCGAGCACGTCCTCGCTGTCGGCCTCGCGGGCACGCCGCATGAGTTGCAGCAAGGTGGCAAGGGATCGGGCCGGATCGCTATGCACGGAACGGCCCTGGCTCATTTGGGCGGGGTGAAGCTGGCCCAGCCGCTCATGCCCGGCAACAGCGCGGTGTCCTGGGCATCGATCACGCCGATGGCGGGGATGGACTGACTGACAGGATCGATGCGTGCCCCGAGCCGCACGATGCTGGCGGGGAAGGAGCGGCCGAGTTCGTCGACCTGTACGTTGAAACGGTGCCCCGACTTCAGCCAGCCCAGCCATTTGGACGGCACCAGCATGCGCAACTCCATCGGGCCGACGTCCACGATGTCCACCACCGGATTGCCCGGATTGAGGTACTGGAACGGCGCGGCATGGCGTTTGGCGACACGCCCGGGGAAAGGCGCGGCAATCACGCATTTCGCCACCACGGTCTGCATGTAGCTGACTTCGGCGGCGCTTTCCTTGGCCTTGCCCTCGGCCTGGCTGATTTCCAGCGCGCCGATCGAGTTGAGTTCGGCCAGGCGGGTATTGACCTTGACCAGCTGGCGCGCGGCGCCGAGCGAGGCCTGTGCCTTGTTGAGCTGGGCGCGGAAGCTGCTGCAATCGAACTCCACCAGCGCCTGCCCCTTGGCAAAGCTGGCCCCTTCCGCCACCGGCAGGCGGGCGATCTTGGCGGACAGTTCGCTCGATATCGTCACGGCATTGCGTGACATCAACTGCGCCCGGATGCGCCCGTCGTTGGCCGCCAGCGGGGCGGCCAGTGCCGGCAAGGAGGCAGCGGCCAGCAGCGCTGCCGCTATCACGGTAAGCGTTCTGTTCATTGCGCCGCTCCCGCCATCGTGCTTTCGACCTGGTTTTCCGCCCCCTTCAGCGCTGCCGACAAGGACACCAGGTCGTACCCCGGCGTTTCGTTCGGCAAGGGGTCGAGCCCCAGCGAGGCCGCGATCTGCCCGTAGGCGTTCTGCATGTCGCCGTAGCTCTGGTACACGCGCAGCTCGGACAGAACAGTATTCGCCCCGGCCAGGATCGCCTGCAGCTGGCTCTGTGTGCTGTTCTGCGCGGCATTGCGCGTCTGTTCCAGCATGCGCTGCTCGACCGAGTTCAGTTCACGCTCCAGCTCGAATTGCCTGCTGCGCCCCTGGTACTCCAGCCAGGCCACATGCACCTGGGTCAACACGGCCATATTGAGGGCCAGCCGTTGTTCCTCGGCCACCTTCAACTGCGCCTCCGCCGCCTGTCGAATCTTGCCGGCGCTAAACAGGTTGAGCAGGTTCCAGCTGATGCGCAGGCCGGCGTCGCTCCAGGCCGAATTCACCAGAAACTTGTTGCTGTCGTAATGCTCGCCGACGCTGAACTCCAGCCCCGGAAACAGCTTGGCCACGGCCTTGCGCGTTTCCAGCACGCCGATGCGCTGGTTGTAGCGGGCCTCCATCAGTTCCGGCCGGTTCAGGAGGGCGATTTCCTCCATTTTCTCGACCTCGAGTCCCAGCCTGGGCTGTTGCAGGGCCTCCGGATCGGCCACGGTGAAGCGTTGCCCCGGCGACAGGTTCATGATCGAGGCCAGGCGCGGCTTGGCCTGCGACAGGGCGGTGCGGATCTGCGTCATCTGCCGGATCACGTCGAGCAGCTGCCGCTGGTAACTCATGGCCTCGAGCGGGGCGCGCAGTCTTTCCTGTTCGACCTTGCGGGCATCGCCCAGCGCCGCCTGGGCATCCTTGAGCAAGGTCTCGATCTTGGGTTCCAGGCGCTGCGCGCCGACGGCCTGCCAGTAAGCCTGCCTTGTTTGCTGCAGCAACTGGTGGATCACCTTGCGCTTGCGCTCCTTCAGGATCAGGAAGCGGTCCGCCTGCTGCTGGGCGTTGTAGTAGCTCACGCCGAAGTCCAGCACGTTCCAGGACAGCGTCAGGTCGGCGGTAGCGCGGTTGCGCTCGCTGGAAATGGATGGCACCAGCGATTGCGAGCCTGTTGCGATGTCCTGCGACGAGGAGGCGGCATCATTGCTGCGGTGGCTGTAGCCGGCAGCCAGCGTCAGCTTGGGCAGCATGTCGAGGCTGGAAAGATCGAGCTGGCGTTGCGCCAGCGCCTCTTCCATCAGTTTGACGCGGTAATCCAGGTTGTACTTGAGCGCCCGCGCCATCGCCTCCTGCAAGGTGATTTCACTGCCGACGGCCTCCTGCCGGCCGAACATCGCTTCGCGATCGGCGACGAGTGTCGCCGCCCGCTCCCCCTTGTCGATCGGCTGCGGCATCACGGCGCAGCCGCCAAGAAACACCGTGGCCAGTGCCAGGCTCAACAGCGTCGGCCGTGCCACGTTACGTTCTGATCGTTCTTGTTTCATCGATGTTTGTTTCCTCTATTATCGCGATCTCGTTTTTCAACCCACGACCGGCTCCCTGCCGGATACCCCCAACAAGGCATCGACCCCCCTTTCGAAATCGGGCTGCCCGTAACGGACGAACTGTTCGGCCAGCGCCAGCTTGCCGGCAACCTGATCCATCTGCGCCACTTGCTTCGCCGGCCGTTCCAGGGCCCCTTGAACGTCGCCGAAATCGACCCGCAAGCGGGAAACGCCGACATTGCCCTTGGCATCGCGGATGGTGATCGTCAGCTCGAGCGGCTGGCGTTGTCCGGCTGGCGCCTGCCCGCTGAACGTCCCGCTCGCGGCGTCATACCGCATCCACGACGGCAAGGACCTGCCATTGCTCTGCCGCACCTCGACGCGGGTGGAGCCTGCCGCCGGGCTCACGCTGAAGATTCCGGATGGAAGGGCAAAGCCAAAGCTCTGTCCCGACAGCAGAGCCTGATTCACTTGCGGCAGACGCACCTCGATCGGCTGCGCCTGGTTGGCCTCGACCTGCAACAGCGGCGAGGACACGGCCGGCGTGGAGGAGGAGCCCGTACTCGGCAGCACCATCTCGATCCGGTCTGTCACAAGAATCGGTTCCCCCGCTACGGCGGGCACGGTCAGCGTTACTGCCGTCGGTGCAGATGCCGACACCGGCGTAGTACCGCTGCCGTTCAGAGCGGCCAGCACGATATTGGGCGTAATCGGACCAAGGTCGATGGGGTCGGAACCGATCTCCGGAACGGTAAGCCCGCCAGGATCGATACCGATGACGATCACCGGGTCGGGCGACACCAGCGGAGGCACTACCGAATAGCTTTCTCCCTCCAGACTGCTGGCAACCGCATTGCCCGCCACATCGACGATACCCGTGCCGCTGCCGTTCAGGTCGAGCCGCAACGTGCCGCTGCCACCGATATCGCTGATCGCCACGACGTAGGTATGGCCATCGACCTGGGTCACGCTGCTGATGCGGCCGGCGGCGCTGCCGCTGGCGAGCAAGGTGAAGTCGCCGGCATCGACGCCGCTGACGTCTTCCGAGAAGGTCACGGTGTAGCTGGCGCTGCTGTTGCTGGTCGGGCTCACATCCACCCTGGCGATAGCCGTGGCCGCAGGCACGACGGCATCTACCAGCACGCCGGAGGTCGAGCCGACGCTGTTGAGCGCCGTGACGGCGTCGTTGCCGACCGCGTCGCGGATCATGCCGCCGTTGAGGTCGAGGCTGGATGCCACGGCGATGCCGTTGTTGTCGAGCTGCCCGCTGGCCACCGTCAGGTGGAAGGTCAGCGCGTTGCTGCCGCTGCCCGACAGGTAGTCGGCGTAGACGGTGCCGCCGGTGTCGAGCGTCACCGCCAGGCGCGGCGTGCCCCCGCCACTGACGGTCACCGCTTCGGAGGTGGTAACGGTGAGGCTCAGCACGTCGCCGGCGTTGTACTGGCCATTGGCCGGCACGCTCACGCTGGCGACGCTCGGGATCACCACGTCGACCAGCACGCCGGAGGTCGAGCCGACGCTGTTGAGCGCCGTGACGGCGTCGTTGCCGACCGCGTCGCGGATCATGCCGCCGTTGAGGTCGAGGCTGGATGCCACGGCGATGCCGTTGTTGTCGAGCTGCCCGCTGGCCACCGTCAGGTGGAAGGTCAGCGCGTTGCTGCCGCTGCCCGACAGGTAGTCGGCGTAGACGGTGCCGCCGGTGTCGAGCGTCACCGCCAGGCGCGGCGTGCCCCCGCCGGTGGCGACCACTACCGCCTCGCTGAAGTTGACGGTGAAATCGAGGTGCTGGCCGGCCACGTAGCGGCCATCGGCGGGCACCCCGACGCTGGTGACGGTGGAGGCGTCGCGGTCGAGGCTGTAGACCGCGCCGGCGAGCCCGCCATTGAGGGCATTGCCGGCACCGTCCTGGATGCCGGTGCCGCTGCTCGCGAGGTCGAGCCGCACGCTGCCGGTGCCGCTCAGGCCGGTGACCAGTACGGTGTAGGTGTGGGCATCGACCTGGCTGACCGAGGCGATCGAGCCACTGGCGGTGCCGGTGAGGATCAGCCCGAAGTCAGCCGCATCGACCCCGCTGACGTCTTCCGAGAAGGTGACGGTGTAGCTGACCGCGCCGGCGTTGGTCGGGCTGGCGTCGACGCGCACGATGCCGCTGGCGCTGGGCGCCGTGGTGTCGACGAGCACCCCGCTGCCGGCGCCGACGTTGTTGAGGGCCAGCACCAAGTCGTTGCCGGCGGCGTCGCGCACGGTGCCGCCGTTGAGGTCGAGCGTGCCACCCACGGCGATGCCGTCGGCGCCGGTGTCGCCGGCCTGGACGGTGTACTGGAACAGCAAGGCGGTGCTGCCGGAGCCCGACACGTAGTTGGCGTAGACGGTGCGGCCACCGACGGTGAGCGCCAGGCGCGGCGTGCCGCTGCCACTGACGGTCACCGCTTCGGAGGTGGTAACGGTGAGGCTCAGCACGTCGCCGGCGTTGTACTGGCCATTGGCCGGCACGCTCACGCTGGCGACGCTCGGGATCACCACGTCGACCAGCACGCCGGTGGTGGAACCGACGCTGTTGAGCGCCGTGGCGGCGTTGTTGCCGACCGCGTCACGGATCGTACCGCCGTTGAGGTCGAGGCTGGATGCCACGGCGATGCCGTTGTTGTCGAGCTGCCCGCTGGCCACCGTCAGGCGGAAGGTCAGCGCGTTGCTGCCGCTGCCCGACAGGTAGTCGGCGTAGACGGTGCCGCCGGTGTCGAGCGTCACCGCCAGGCGCGGCGTGCCGCCGCCGGTGGCGACCACTACCGCCTCGCTGAAGTTGACGGTGAAGTCGAGGTGCTGGCCGGCCACGTAGTGGCCGTCGGCCGGCACCTCGACGCTGGTGACGGTGGGGGCGATGCCGTCGATCAAGATAGCGTGCTGGCCAGCGATGGACGCGGCGCCGCCGACCGTCGGCAGGGTCAGCAGTGCGTCGAGATGAGTGGCGCTGCGGATGGTGCTGCCGTTGAGCGCCAGCGCGGCGGTCGAGGCATAGTCGAGATCGGTGCTGACATTCCCCGCCTGCACCGTGTAAGCGAAGGTCAATGTGGCACTGCCCGAGCCGGAGACATAACTGGCCGCACGATCGGTGCTGCCGGTTTCCAGCAGCAAGGTCGGCGTGCCGGCCGAGGTATCGACGTTGACGATCTGATCGAAGGTGATCGTGGCATAGAGGGTGTCGCCGGCCTTGTAGCCACCGTCGGCATTGCTGACATGGACGGTCGAAACCACCGGGTTGATGCGGTTGACGGTAATGGCGATCGTGTCGGTATCGGTCTGCGTCCCGCCACTGCCGGAGAGGCCGAGGTCGCTGGTGGTGATCTGCAGGCTGGCCGGGCCGTTGTAGCCGCCGGTCGGCGAGAAGATCATGCCTTGCAGGGCGAGGTTGATGCTGGCGATGCTTCCCTCGAAGGTCATGGTCGAGTCCGATGTGCCGGACCCCACCGAGAAGCTCAGCCCCGAGGTGCCTCCCAGCATGAGCAGGCCATGAGTCGCCGTCAGCGTTACCCGCACCGTGCCGCTGCCGGCATCCACGTCGCTGATCGAAATGGCGTTGCCGTTGCCGCTGCTGAATACCAGGTTCGCATCCTGATCGACGCTCGCCGTCGCCGGCGCCGTGTTGACCGGGGCATCGTTGACCGCGGTCACCGCCAGCGTCACCGTTGTGGCCGCCGCCTCGCTGCTGCCGGTGCCGCTATTGCCAGGATCGGCTCCGGTGCTGCCGCCGTCGTCGATCGCCACGGTCAGGACGACGTTGCCCGTCGCATTGCTCGCTGTGGTAAAGCTCACGTTACTGGCGGCGATGAAGGCGTTGATGTCGGCGATGGTACCCGCCAATGTCAGCGTCCCCGTCCCGCTGCCGCTCACGGTCACGCCGCTGCCGCTGATGGCGGAGAGCGCCCCCGAGGCGACAGACAATGTCGCGGTAGCCGTGCCGCTGCCCGCATCGACGTCGGCGAAGCTGATGCCGGTCAGTGCGGTGCCGACGTCCTCAGTCACACCGATACTGGCCGGCGCGGAGATGGTCGGCGCATCGTTGACGGCGGTGACCTGCAGCGTGGTGGTCTCGCTATCGCTCTGCGCCCCGCCGCTGCCGGTGTTGCCGCCATCGTTGAGGGCCGCCGTGAGCGTGACGTCGCCAGTGGCGTTGCTGGCCGTGGTGAAGGAGACGTTGCTGGCCGCGATGAAGGCGTTGATATTGGCCACCGAACCGGTCAGCGTGAGCGCCGAGCTGGTGCCGCCCACAGTCACGCCTCCTCCGCTGGTGGCGGACAGACTGCCGCTAGCCACGCTCAGGGTGGCCGTGACGCTGGCGCTGCCGGCATCGCTATCGCTGAAACTGATCCCGGTGAGTGCGCTGGCTGTGTCCTCGGTCACCGCGATGCTGGCCGGCACGGTGACAATCGGCGCATCGTTGATGCTGGCGACGCTGACCGACTTGGTCACGGAGGCACTGCCGGTGCTGCCGTCGTTGATCGTGAAGCTGACCGTGCGGGTGGAAGTATTCGGCGTCTCGGCCGTGTTGGTGTACGTCACCGCGCGCAGCGCGGCCTGCCACTGGGCTTGCGTGGCGGTGGCGCCGCTGGAGGTCAGCGTCAGCACACCGGTGCCGCTGTTGTAGCTGGCGCTGATATTGCCGTAGCTGCTGCTGGAGGTATTGCTGAAGGCCAGCACGTCCTGACCTGCCTGGAAGTTGCCGGTGATCGACACAGCCGCGCTGGCCAGCGTACCGCTGTCGAGATCGGACAGGATCAGCGCGTTATCAATGACGACGGGAACCGAAGTGGCATTGTTGCCTTCGGTGAAGGCCGTCGTCCCAGCACTGGCGCTCAGGATGGGCGCATCGTTGGTGCTGGCTACGGTGACATTGCGGGTGGCAGCACTGCTGTCGGCGCCCCCATCGTTGACGACGAAGCTGACGACACGGGTCGCCGTGTTGGGGGTATCGGAGCTGTTGGTGTAAGTGACGGCGCGCAAGGCGGCTTGCCACTGGGCCACGGTGGCGGTAGCGCCGCTGGAGGTCAGCGTCAGCACGCCCGTGCCACTGTTGTAGCTCGCCGAAATATTGCCCATCGTGCTGCCGTCGTTGCTGAACGCCAGCACGTCTTCCCCACTCTGGAAATTGCCGGTGATCGATACCGTGGCGCTGGCCAGCGTGCTGCTGTCGACATCAGACAAGGTCAGCCCGCTGTCGATGGCAACCGGCGTGCTGGTGGCATTGTTGGCCTCGGTAAATGCGGCACTCCCACCCGAGGTGGTGACAGTGGACGCATCGTTGACCGCGCTGACGGTGAGGCTGGCCTGCGCCGTCCCGGTCGAATACGCGCTGGTCCCGCCGTTGGTGGTGGTGTCGGCGGTCTGGCGGGTGCTGTTGGTCGACGCGCTGCCGCTGGTCTGATCCCAGCCACGGAAGGTGAAGGTGGCGGTCTCGCCGTTGGCGGCATCCGGCACATAGCGGACGCGGCTGCTGCTCGACAGCAGCAACGCCGCGTTGCCGGCGACGCTACCCACGCTGTTCCAGGTGGTGCCGTCGGTGGAGTACTGCCACGTGCCGTTACCGGCCGTGGCGGTGATGGCGATACCCGACAAGGCGCCGGCATCGACGTCGCCGAAAGTCAGGCCAGCCAGGATGGTGGAGACCAGCGTGCCGCTGGAAGTGGTGTTCTCGTCGGTGCCGGCAAGCACGTAGGAGCCGCCCGACAAGGTGGGCGCATCGTTCACGGCGGCAACGCCAACCGTGGCCGCCACCGACAAGCTGGAGGCGTCCACGCCGCTATTGCTGGTGCCGCCGGTATCGCGAATGCCGGTCAGTGTCACGACGCGGCTGGTGGTACCCGGCGCGTCGCTGGTGTTGCGGTAGCCAAGACCGTCCACCAGCGTCTGTGCCGCCGACACGCTGATACCGCCCGCTTTGCTGACGGTGACGGTAGCCGTGCTGCCGGTCACGCTCACCGAGACCATCATGCCATTGGTTGCGGTGGTGACCGAATTGCCGTTGGTGAGGACGACATCGCTGCCGTCGACGCTGAGAATCTCGCTGCTGCCATCAGCCAGATTGGCGATGGTGAACGTGAGCTGGTCGATGCTCTGCCCTGCCTCCACCGTGCCGATGCCGACGCTGCTGAACAGATCGACCGCACTGCCGCCTTCGGTATAGGTCGGCGTGCCGCCGGTGGCGCTGAGCGTCGGGGCATCGTTGACGCCGGTGACGCTCACCGTGACGTCCGCATTCGAGCTGGTGCCGCCGTCGCCGTCGTTGACGGTAATGCGCACCGTGCGGGTAGCGGTATTGATATCGCCGCTATTGCTGTTGGCGTAGGTCAGGTTGCGCAGCAGGGCCTGAGCCGCCGTGGCGGTGGCATTACCGTTGAAGGTGACGACCAGGTCGCTGGTGCCCGTACCGCCGCTGAAGCTGCCGATGGTGACGGCGCCCGCTCCGAAGTTGTAAGTGATGTTGCTGCCGGATACGCCGATCTGGCCGCTCCCCGTGCCCTCATTGCGCACGGCCAGCACGTCCTCGCCGGCCACACGGTTGGCGACGATAGCGACGGTGACATTGCCGCCATTGAAATCGGCCGAGTCGGCATCGGTCAGCAGCGCGTTACTACCCGAATCCAGCAGCACGACGCTGCCACCCTCGGTGTAACCGACGCTGTCACCGCCCAGATTGCTCACGACCGGCGCAGCGTTGATCGGCGCGGTCAGCGTGACATCGTTGCCGGTGCCGCCGATGTAGCTGGCCGCCAGGACGGTGCCGTTGCCGCCGGCGGTTTGCGTGCCACCTTCCGCCAGACCGGAGAACGTACCGGTGACGGCGTCGCTGCCATCGTTAGTAATGATCGTATAGGCATCGCCGTTGCCGGGGGTATAGCTGTGGGTCACCGACAGGGTCGCGCCGGCAACGGCGACGGTTCCCTTGACGTCCACCACGTCGTAGCCCGAACCGGCGGTCGTACCCGCAATGTCGACCGCCAGCGTGCCGCCCGAGGCGACAGTCAGATTGCCGTTCACGGTGAGCGTGCCTGCCCCACCACTGCCGGGCGACAGCGTGCCGCCGCTGTTGACCGTCAAGGTGTTGCTCGAGCTGGTCGCGAAGATACTGCCTGTCCCGACCAGCGTGGCGCCCGAGGCAACGGTCACGGCCGAGGTACCGGACAACGCGCCGGTGACCGCCAGCGTGCCGGCCGAAACCGAACTGGCACCGGTGTAGGTATTGGTTCCAGACAGGGTCAGGGTGCCGCTGCCGGTCTTGGTGACCCCGCCGCTGCCGGAGAGAATGCCGGAAAACGTGGTGGAGGTATTGTTGCCACCGGCAGTCAGGGTGTTGGCGCCCAATGCCACATTGCCGGCCCCGGTCAGCGAGCCGATGGTTTCGCTTGCCGAAAGCTGGAAGGTAGCGCCCGACGACACCGTCAGGGCGCCGCTGTCGACAATGGCCGAGCCCCCGGATACGGCAAGCGTGCCCGCCGAAACAGTCGTGGTGCCGGTGTAGGTATTGCTACCGGACAGCGTCAGCGTGCCGGCGTCGGTCTTGTTCAGCGCCGAACTGCCGCTGACCACTCCGCTGAGGGTCAGCGTGCTACCGGATGCGGCGCTGACGTTGGCATTCGCTCCCAGAGTGACAGCACCGCTCACGGTACTGCTGCCACTGATCAGGTGCAACGCGCCGTAGTCGATGCTATCCACCGTCTTGCCGGTGCCAGACAGGGTGAGCGCATCGGCGATGGTCAGGCTGCCGCCAAGGCGCAGCGTCGCGCCGTCGTTGACAGTGGTGCCGCCGGCAGAGCTGCCAAGTGCGTTGTTGTGGCTGGCGAGCAGCGTGCCGGCCTGCACCGTGGTGGCGCCGGTGTAGGTGTTGTTGCCGCTCAGTTGCAGGATGGCCTGGCCGGTCTTGGTCAGGCTGCCGCTGCCGGAGACGACGCCAGAGAGTTTGAGGATGTTGCGGCCGCTACCGCCGATGACATCGATGGTGCCGCCGGATGCGCCCAGCGCCACCGCGTTGTCTATGGTGGTGGTCACCGGGGAACCGGCGGAGCCTCCGCTGACCAGTGTTGACAACGTGCCGCCATCCAGCGTCAGCGTGCCGGAGGACAGGTAGTCGTCGTTGTCGATGCGCAGGGTGCCGCCGTTGACGCTAATGCCGCCGGACATGCTCTCCTCGTTGCCGTTGCTGGTCAGCGCCAGCGTGCCGGCGCCGGTCTTGGCCAAGGAGCCCGTGCCCGCCAGGGTGCTGGAGATGGTCGCCGTGCCGCTGGCATTGCTGAAGGTCAGCGTGGTGCCCGAGTTCAGCCAGATGCTCGCGGTGGTGCCGCCGTAGATGTTCACACCGCTGGCAGCGTCAGCATTGAGGGTCAGGCTCTCGTTGAGGATCAGGTTGCCGGCCAGCGCCACCGTCTGGCTGGCGAGGTTGCCCGCCAGGATCAGCGTCTGGCTGCCGGTACTGTCGGCG
Source organism: Pseudogulbenkiania sp. MAI-1 (assembly GCF_000527175.1). NCBI lineage: Bacteria > Pseudomonadati > Pseudomonadota > Betaproteobacteria > Neisseriales > Chromobacteriaceae > Pseudogulbenkiania > Pseudogulbenkiania sp. MAI-1. The sequence goes on from NZ_AZUR01000001.1 coordinate 2,670,295, forward strand.
GCGGCGATCGCCACCGCCTCGCTGAAGCTGACGCCGTTGGTGCGGTCGATGGTCGCCGTATCGGTGATATTGGTGACGTAAATGGTATCGCTGCTCACCGTGACGTCGGCGGTGGTGCTGCTGGTGCCGTCGCTGAGCGTAAAGCGCACGGTCGCGTCGCCGGCCGGGGTGTCGTTGCGGTAGCTGACATGGCGCATCACATCCTGTACCAGCGCCGTGGTGGCTGCGGTACCGCTGCTGGTGAAGCTGATGCTCAGCACACCGCCGCTATTGGTGTAGGTGGCGAAGGTCAGCCCACCCGATTGCAGGTTGCTGCCGCTGACCGTGAAGCTGGCACCCGAAGTGTCGAAGCCGAAAACATCGGACGTGATGGCGGTGCCGGAACGCTGGACCGTCAGGCTCGCGCCCGCCCAGTCGCCGTTGCCGCCGCCCAGCGCGCCCAACTCGGTGTCGGAAAGCGTGGCATTGCCGCCCGAATCGAGCAGTACCGTGCTGCCGACCCCGGCCCAGGCGACGCTGTCGCCATTGAGATTGGAGAGCGTCGGAGCGGTGTTGCTGGTCACCACGATGTTCTTGTTGGCACCGAGCGAGCCCGCCGCACCAGGACTAGCCAGTGTCAAAGTAGCGTCGTTGCCTGCGGCGTCGCGGATGGTGCCGCCGTTGAGCGAGAGCGCACTCGTGCTGAGGTAATCGAGGTCTGCGCTGGTATCGCCGGCCTGCACGGTGTAGGTGAAAGTCAGGGTATTGCTGCCGGAGCCGCTGGAATAGTTCACCACACGGTCGGTACTGCCGGTTTCCAGTGTCAGCTGCGGCGTGCCGGTGACGGTGACCGCTTCGCTGAAGGTGACGGTGATGGGAATGACATCACCGGCCTGGTAGCTGCCGTTGGCTGCGCTGGAGGAAGCCGAGGAAACGGTCGGTGCCGTGGTGTCGATGATGATGGCTTTGCTGGCGCCGAGCGAGTTGGCCGCACCCGGGCTGGCCAACATCAAAGTGGCGTTGTTGCCGGCGGCGTCCTTGATAGTTCCGCCGTTGAGCGCCAGTGCGGAGGTGCTGAGATAATCGAGGTCGGCGCTGGTATCGCCGGCCTGCACGGTGTAGTTGAAAGTCAGCGTATTGCTGCCCGAGCCACTGGAATAGTTCACCACACGGTCGGTACTGCCGGTTTCCAGTGTCAGCTGCGGGGTGCCGGTGACGGTGACCGTCTCGTTGAAGGTGACGGTGACAGCTATCACGTCGCCGGTCTTGTAGCTGCCGTTGGCGGTGCTCGACGACACCGCCGAGACGGTGGGCGGCGTGGTGTCCGACGCGAGGATGCTGATCGAGGTCCCGATGCTGGAGGTGGTCGCGCCGGCATCGTCCCCGCTCCAGTTGCTTGAACTGGCCATCCTCGCAAGCCAGTCGGCCGCAGTCGCCGCGCTGGTCGGGCCGGTGTACTGGAAGTTGTCTTTCTGCGGATTGAGGCCGATGGCATTGGTACCGTTGCTCAGCCCGTTCTGGCTGCCGGTTCCGCCCGGCAGGCGGGAGCCGGGCAAATACTGGGGGGTAGCAGAGGAGACGGATGTATTCCAGCCGCTACCGTCCACGCTGCCGGTTGACGAGTTCCAGCCGAAGATGAAGTACGGGTTGGTATCGTTGTCCTGGTATATGAAGAGATTTTCGCCGGTGAGAATGAGAGGGTCGGTCACAGTAGTCCAACCAGAGCGGGACAGCTGCGAAGAAAGGTTATTGCCGGTCGTAACATTGGTCAGCGTATCGGCCTGGTCGCTCCCCCCCAGAAACAGCGAGAAGACTGTACCCTTGGAAATGCTACTGCTCAACGTCCAGGTCAGTATCCCTTCCGCCGTGGTCGTATTGAATACATTGTCATTGTTCCAACCCTGGTCGGTGATCTTGAGCACGGTGCCGGCGGGCAGGTCAACGAAGGTCACGAAACGTATCGTATCGGTTAGTAAATTGACACCTATCACCGCCAGATCGCCGGCATTCAGCGTCGCCAGCTCGTGCTGGTAGTCGCGGGCGCTGTCGGCGGTCAGCACGGTCGACGCCTCGATGCTGCCAGTACTGCTCTCCAGCGTCCAGTTGCCGCCCTGCGCGGCGTCGCCGGTCCAGTCGGTGGACGCCGCGATATCGGCCCGGGTCAGCGCCGCCAGCTGGCTGAGGAAGGGCTGGCCCTCGCTGCCGGCCGCCACGTTGCAGCCGTAGAGCAGGATGTCGCCGTCGACGCTCAGCGCCGCGCCGATCTGCTGCAGCTGCGCCGCGTGCTGGTCCAGCGTGTTGGCGGTCAGCCAGGTGGCGCCGGCCTCGACGCCGCCGCGCTGCCCCTCGGAAATCAGGTGGATGGCGTCCAGTCCCTGCCGCCCCTGCAGGTAGGCCGCCATCTGCGCGAAGCCGTCCGTGGCCGGATCCAGCACCACCACCTCGGCACCGGCGGGCAGCGCCTGCAGCAGCTGCTGGTAGTCCTTCACGCCGGCGTCGACGAACACCACCTCGTTGCGCTGGATAGGCGCCGCGGCTGGCGGCTTGGCCTGGTCGAGCAGCGGGAGCACCGGCTCGCGGGCCGCCTCGTGCGGCTGGGAGGCAGCATCCGTCGCTTGCTGATGCAGGTCGACCACGGAGGCTGCCACTGCCGCATCGAACATGACACGCGGTTCCAGCGCCAGCATGCCGGCGGAACACGGCTGGCGGTTGCATCGAGTGTCGCGTTTGGAATGTGCCATGTTGAATCTCCCAGACAGAAGCAGCGGATAGCCCCGGCCGCGCTGGCGGCCACAGCAGCTAGTTTTTTATCATAATGCCAGCAGCGAGACATTGATTTTGGAATATTCGGAGCCGTCCATGAAAAAAGGCACAGGGTTTGTCCTGAGCCTTTCGTGCCGGCGGCGTGTGCCGTGCCGTCAGCTGCGCGTCGGGTAGAGCCCCTGCACGCAGATGATGTAGTGCATCGCCAGGAAGGGGTCCTTCGCGTTGACGGGGACATTGCTGCCGCCGGCCACCCCGGCGGTCAGTGTCACCATCGGTTGACCCTGGGACGGCTTCTTGTAGATGTTGGGCGCGCCACCCGTAGCGCTGTCATTGGTGGTGGCCAGCATCCCGCCGGTCACCGGCTCGGGGCTGTCCGCCGGCAGCGTGGAGGCCTGCATCACCACCGGGAACTGGGGCAGGTTGCCGGCCTGCAGCTGCAGCGAGCCGGCATTGGGATTACCCCCGACCTGGCCGACCTGGTAGACGTTCGAGCCGAGGGTGCCGGCGCCCAGCGCCCCACGGCCGCGCAAGTCAGGCAGGTTGAAATTGGTGGTCGCATTCCCACCATAGGTGGTGCCGATAATCGAATACAGCGCCTCGTTGCTCTGAATGGTCAGTTGCTGGCCCTCGCAGAACATCCAGCCCTGGGGTGCAAACAGCCCTGCAAACAGCTTGATCTCACCGATATAACCGTCCATGCCTGCTCCTTGTCGTCGAATTGAACACCAACGTCATGCAATGCAAATTGAATATAACAAGTACAAATGGAAATACAAAATAATTTTTACTAAAAAATAAATTGTTCGTTTGATTTATACGAAATCGAGTAGGAGGCGGCCCGCCGGCCTCTCACGCCACCGTACGTACGGTTCCGTATACGGCGGCTCATCAAACACACTGGAAGCTCTGCCGACTGTCCAGCAGCAAGACCAGATCCAGTAGACTGAACCATTTATTCGGGCAGGCTTCGTTCATGTGCCGCGCCCCCGCGTTCCACCATGGCCCGCGTTGGTTGGTCGCAGAGCGCCATGCCCGTTCTTCGCTCAGCCCCTTCTTCTGCAGCACGCACGCGTGAACGGCCGCTTCCACTGACGCCACAGGATGTGGCGCATTTTCCGACGTATCCACCCATCCACTTCCTCCAGCACACCCCGTCCTTCGGACAGCCGGTAGTACGACATCCAGCCGCGTAGCACAGGAGCCAGTGCGTCGATCGTCGCCACAAGGTTGCGGACCGATCCGCACCAGCTCGCGCACCCGAGCCTTCAGCCGCTCGAGACTGCTCGGGGCAATCCGGATATGGGTTTGCTTGTGCCAGGTGAAGCTGTAACCGAGGAACTTCCGTTCCCACGGCCGGGACACTGCGCTCTTGTCGCGGTTCACCTTCAGACGCAGCTCGCCTTCGAGGAAGGTGGTCAACTCCGCCATCAAGTGCTCCATTCATCCTATTGATCTTTCTAACCCCAGGCACTACACCCATACGTCATACCAGCGACATTCCATCAATTCGCCTCGCACCTGACATCGGCATCCCCAGTATTAATATAACAAATGAATAGGACAATGGAGTTTATTTTTATAGTAAAAATTCCGTTTGCGTTGATCATAAGCAAAAGTGTGCAACCCTCTCTCTCCCGACAATCAGCATGAGACGTAGGACAAAACACTCTTGTGGCAAGCCGAATTGAAGTAACCCCATTCGCAGGGTTGTGTCGGTTGACCTTTAACAAAAAGCTGGCCAATCATGGACTTGGTAAACGCCGAACAAGCGGCCTCCCGCATCTGAGGCCCCTGCCGCCGAGTTGTCCTGCCTTTGCCACACCCGCCGGCAGCGATGTAGTGAAACGGCTGGGGATCTGATCGTGGAAAGGGCCGGGTCTGATAAGCTGTCACATTTTTGATCCCGGCAGCACATCATGAATCTGGAATATTTCGGCTACCTGGCCGCTTTTCTCACCACTGCCAGCTTCCTGCCACAGGTGCTGCACGCGCTGCGCGCACCCGACCTGAGCGGCATCTCGCTGTCGATGTACCTGATGTTCGTCAGCGGCGTGGCGTTGTGGCTGACCTATGGCATCCTGCTGGGTGCCGGTCCGCTGATCGTCTCCAACGCCATCACGCTGTTGCTGTCGTCGATCATTCTGGGATTGAAGATACGGGAAGAGATGAGGCGGCGGGATGAACCGACCCGCTAGAGCGGACGACTAAGCGGCACGCAGCGAACCGCGCTGATGCAGCAAGGTATGCACGCCCGTCAGCAACACCGCGAGCCAGATCGGCCCATAGGTCAGCAAGCTATCGGCCGACAGCGGCTCGCCCAGCAGCGTCACCGCCAGCACGAACAACAGCACCGGCTCGACGTAGCCGAGAATGCCCAACAGCCCGAGCGGCAACAGCCGGCCGGCAACCAGATAACACACCAGCGCCACGGTGCTGATGAGGCCCAGCCCCGGTAGCAGCAGCCAGAACCGGGGCTCGGCCAGGACGCCCCAGCCCGCCTCGCCCAGTTGCCACAGCAGCACCAGCGCCACCGGGCTCATCGCGGCCAGCTCCAGTACGAAGCCGCTGACCGGCTCCAGCTTCGACCAGCGTCGCAGCACGAAATACGGCGGATAGCCTATCGCCACCAGCAGCGTCGGCCAGGCGAAAGCGCGCGTCAGCCACAGCTCGTGCGCCACCCCCAGCATGGCGCAGGCCACGGCCAGCCATTGCAAACGGTACAGCCGTTCGCCGTACAGCAGGCAGCCGGTCAGCACCATGGTCAGCGGCAGCAGAAAATAGCCCATCGACACCGCCATCGCCTGCCCATGCAGCGGAGCCCACATGAACAGCCACAACTGCGTCGCCAAGAGCGCCGCCATCGCGGGCAGCGCCAGCCACAGCGCGGGCTCGCTTCGCAGCCGGGCCAATTGCCCCCGCAACGACGACCACTGACCGCGCACGGCTACCAGCAGCAGCACCCCGGGCAAGGTCCACAACACCCGCCAGGCGTAGATCGCCAAGCCGTCCAGCGGCTTCAGCAACGTGGTATAGCCGGACAGCAGCGCGAACAGTACCGATGCCAGTACCGACAGCATGACCCCCTTGCCGGACAGAGGCTGAGAATGAGGCATGACCTCTCCAGAAAGCGGCGGCCGCCACCGCCCAAAGCCTGACGTTGTAACACCGACGCCGGGCTCCCGGCAAATGAGCCCGGAGACGCCAAGCCAGGTCGAAGAGCATACGGGAAGGTCAGCAAGAGCCACAGGCATGAAATACCCCCTCACGAAGAGGGGGTCAGTCAGTTACCGGCAAAAATCACGCATCAAGGGCCGACAGCCCGTTTCGGCCCGCCACGACTGGACACCCGTGCCGCCACCATGCTCTTGACGTGACGATCGAGCACCACCACCAGCCAGCCCATCGCCAGGAAAGCCAGCGCGAGGAAAGCCGAGTTGACCAGCACCCCCTCGTAGCCCAGGCGCAGCACGTTGAGGAAGGGGTAGGGATACAATCCGACGAACTCGCCCCGCAGCAGCGTGTAGGCCAGATAGCCTCCGGGGAAAACCAGCCAGACCAGCGCATCACGCCAGCGCAGCCGGGCCGGAGGCACGAACAGCACCCAATGGATGAAGTAGCCGATCGGAATCACGTCGTGCAGCAGCACGTCCCCCAGCCAGCGCCAGCCGGTCGGATTCCACAAGTGGCGCAGCAGGAGCGCGTACACCACGCCGACGATGGCGATATACACCAGCGAGGCCGAGCGCACCGTCGGCCGCAACAGGAAATGTCCGAAGCGCGATTGCGGTCGCAATCGCGGCACAGTCAGCCCGGCCGCCAGGAACAGATTGGTAAGAATGGTGAAATAGCTGAAGTAGTTGAACACCGTCCACTGCCACGCCACGCCCAGTTCGAGCTCGGCCATCACGCCCAGATAGAGTTGCAGCGCCAGCGCGAACCAGGCCAGTGACAACAGCATCAGCTCGTACACTTGTCTTGTTTTCTCGTTTTGCATGATACGCCCCCCAGCGTAGCAAGACCCGACCTCCTCTCGGCGGGCTACGCTATATAAAGCATAGCCAAGCCACATCCGGCTGGCGGTCAAAACCAGGGGAGTTGCACCGATGACCATCGCCCTCGCCGTGCACGGTGGCGCCGGCCCGATCAGCCGTGCCGATATCGACCCCGAACGGGATGCCGCGCTACGCACCGGACTGGCAGCGGCGCTCGATGCCGGCTACCGCCTGCTGCAGGCTGGTGGCAGCGCGCTCGACGCCGTCACCGCGGCGGTCGCGCTGCTGGAGGACGACCCGCTGTTCAACGCCGGGCGCGGCGCGGACTTCACCCTGGACGGCACCGTCGAACTGGAGGCCGCCATCATGGACGGCCAGACCCAGGCCGCCGGCAGCGTCACCGGCGTCAGTGTCGCCAAGAACCCGGTCAAGCTCGCCCGCCGGGTGATGGAAGCCTCGCCGTGCGTCATGCTCGGCTTTGCCGCCGCCGACACCTTCGCCCGTGCTCAGGGGCTGGAGTGCGTCGCACCGGATTACTTTTTCACCGAACAACGCTGGCAGGCGCTGCAGCAGGAAAAGGCCCGCCTGGCCGCCGGCCAGGAGAGCATGAAGCACGGCACCGTCGGTGCGGTGGCGCTGGACAGCCAGGGGCGGCTCGCCGCCGCCACCTCCACCGGCGGGCGCGCCGGCAAGTGGCCCGGCCGCATCGGCGACAGCCCGCTGATCGGCGCCGGCACCTGGGCCGATCAGCACTGTGCGGTATCAGCCACCGGGCACGGCGAATACTTCATCCGCGCCGTCGTCGCCCACGACATCGCCGCTCGCCTCGCCTATGCCGGGCAGACGCTGGTCGAGGCCACCGACAGCGTGGTCAACGGCACCTTGCTGGAACTGGGAGGCAGCGGCGGCGTCATCGCCGTCGATGTACAAGGGCATATCGCCACGCCGTTCAACTGCGCGGCCATGTACCGCGCGATGGTGGATGGCGAAGGACGGCGCGAGCTGGCGCTGTACCGCGACGAGCCGTCCGAGGCGTGAAAAGGACACGTCGCTCAGCCACCGAACTTCAGCAAGATCACGCCGGACATGATCAGCAGCACGCCGAGGTAGCGCAGCAGCGACGAGGCATCGCCGAAGAACATCACCCCGACCAGAAAGGTGCCGGCCGCGCCAATGCCGGTCCATACCGCGTACGCCGTGCCCATCGGGATGGTACGCTGCGCCTGATACAGCAGAAAGCCGCTCAGCGCCATGCAGGTGATGGCGAAGGCGATGCCTTTGACGGTATGGCCGCTGTTTTGCGCCATCTTCATCCCCAACGGCCAGCCCACCTCGAACAATCCCGCCATCGTCAGAAAGATCCAGGGCATGTTCTTCTCCTTATGCTCGTTGATGATCGCCGCGGGCGGCGCACGGTTCAGGAAGCCGCCGCGCCGTCGATCAGCGCGTGCAGGCTCCGTACCACGTGTTCGCGTTCGGCCTGGCTGAAGCCGACCAGCCCAAACAGCTCCAGAAACACCATCCCCTCGATCGCCAGGAAGGCCGTCAGCGCCCGATCGTCGGGCAGTGCAGCACGAATCCGCGGCAAGTGGCGGGCGTAGAAATCCTGCATCGGCGCCAGCAGGGTCGGATTGTTCATGGCGGCAGCCAGCATCGCCGCAGCAGTGCGGTGGTCCTGCCCGGTCAGCCCCAGCACCGCATCGATGTAGGCCTTGAGATGGGCCAGCTCCGGTTTGATGCCCTCTGCCGGCCAGCAACGCTCGATCTCCTCGTCGTAGCGCCGCACCATCCGCTCCATCAGCGCCTGGATCAGCGCCTCCTTGGTGCGGAAGGTGTAGAGCACCCCGCCCTTGCTGACCCCGGCCTCCGCCGCCACCGCGTCGATGGTCAGGCGGGCGACGCTGTCGCGCATGATGACCCGCTCGGTGGCGTTAAGGATGCGGTCCGGTTCGATGGTGGAAGTCCGCCCCATGGGTTACCCCTTAATTTATCCGTCTGGACGGTATTTTATTAATGCTTGAAACAAAAGGCAATCTCGACCCAAGCGACGCAGCGTGCACGCAACACCCTGTCCCCTGGCGCCCAAGACGCTACCCGCCTCGCCTCCCCAGCGTCGGGCCGACACGGCGCTTCGATCGCCTCAGCCACCCACCCCGCCCCGCGTCCCGACTTGCGGGTCGGCTGTTTAACGGCTTGGATGAATACAAGTCCCGCGCCAAGGAGAGGCCATGCTCATCAACTGCGTCGCCTACCAGAACGGCCAGAAGCTGGCCGACCTGCCCATCGATCAGATCCACGACTACCTGGGCCGGCCCGACTGTTTCGTCTGGGTGGCGATGCTCGACCCGGATGCCGACGAGCTGCAGCACATGACTGACGAATTCCAGCTGCACGAACTGGCCGTGGAAGACGCCCGCCACGGCCACCAGCGTCCCAAGCTGGAGCAATACGACGACATGCTGTTCTGCGCGCTGCAACTGCTCGAAACCGACGACGCCGGCGAGCTGCAGGTGGGCGAGATGGACCTGTTTGTCGGCCACAACTACGTGCTGTCGCTGCGCAGCCATTCGCAGCAGGGCTTCCGCAACGTGCGTGCGCGCTGCGAGCGCGAGCCGCATCTGCTGCGCTACGGCGCCGGCTTCGTGTTCTACGCCCTGATCGACTCGGTGGTCGACCGCTACTTCTCAGTGGTGCACAAGCTCGAAGACGAGCTGGAGGAAATCGAGGAACGGCTGTTCACCCAAGGGGGCGCCGGCCGGCAGACCATCCAGGACCTGTACCGGCTCAAGCGCAAGCTGGTCATCATCACCCACGCCGTGGTGCCGCTGAATGAGGCGGTGGCGCGGCTGCACGGCGGACGTGTACCGGACATGTGCCGGCCGGTACAGGACTACTACCGCGACGTGGACGATCACCTGTCGCGCATCTCCCGTACGCTGGACTCGCTGCGCGACATGCTGGCCACGGCGATACAGGTCAACCTGGCGATGATCTCGCTGGACGAATCGGCCGTCAGCAAGAAGCTGGCCGGCTACGCCGCGCTGTTCGCCATCCCGACCATGATCGCCGGCATCTACGGCATGAACTTCCAGTACATGCCCGAGCTGAAAGCCAGCGAAGGCTACCCGCTGGCGCTGCTGGTGATGGTGGTGCTGGATTTCCTGCTGTGGAGGCGCTTCAAGCGCGTGGGCTGGCTGTAGACCATCACCACACCCGGCACTTGAAACCGCCGTCGATGCCCCCATTAATACCGGGATTATTCCGCGCACGCACTCACGCGGGCGTATTCACCGACTCGATCAGGACTCCCTCATGGCCATTACCGTAAACGGCGTTGAAATTACCGAAGCAATGGTGCAAGCCGAGCTGGCAAACCAGGCAGATGCCCCCAGCCCGCGCGACGCCGCCGTGCAACAACTGATTCTGCACGAACTGCTGCTGCAAAAAGCCAAGGCCAGCGGCCTTGACACCAGCAACGAAGGCCAGGCCATCGGCGCCCTGCTCGACAAGGAACTGGCGTTCACCCCGGTCGACGAAGCCACCTGCCTGGCGTTCTACAACGAACACCCGGAACAATTCCGTCAAGGCGAAAGCGCCCAGGCCAGCCACATCCTGTTCCCGCTGGGTCAGGGTGACGAACTCTCCAACATGCTCGCCAAATCCAAGGCCGAAGGCGTGCTGGCCGAAGTGCAGGCCAACCCGGCCCGCTTCGCCGACCTCGCCCGCGAACACTCCACCTGCCCGTCCGGCAAACAGGGCGGCGACCTCGGCCAGTTCGGCCGCGGCCAGATGGTGCCGGAATTCGAACAGGCCGTGTTCAGCACCGAAGCCGGCCAGATCACCCCGAACCTGGTCGAAACCCAGTTCGGCTACCACATCATCCAGGTCAACGCTCGCCAGAGCGGCGGCCAGATCGCCTTCGAAGACATCAAGGAGCGTCTGGGCCAGTACCTGAACGAAATGGCCGGCCGCCAGGCGATGCACGAATACCTGAGCAAGCTGGTGGAAGAAGCCAAGATCGAAGGCTATTCGATGACGGCGCAGTAAGCCGGCCGACAGGCGGAAGCACGAAACCGGGCGAGATGCCCGGTTTTTCTTTGTGCCTCACGTACTTGGTCGGCAAGCGGCCTCGCGTCGCCGCCGATCACCCTTCCCCTCCGACGCAACACACCGACACTGCCTGCGCCTGACACGCAAAGCCGCACCACCCAATCCCCTGGCTGCACCCAGCCGGCGCGCAGCTTATAACGAGGGGTATGAAACCTCTCATCAACGTCCTGGCAGCGATCGCTCTCGTCACCTGGGGAGCCGGTGTCGTCGCCGAAGTGCTCACGCTCTATACCATCAACTACCCGCCCTTCCAATATCAGGAGGGCAACGAGGTCAAGGGCATGATGCCGGCGATCGTGAAGGAAGCCTTTCGTCGTAGCGAGCGCGACGTGACCATCGAGGTCATTCCCTGGCCACGGGTGCTGCGCGCGGCGCAAGACGGCGAGGTGGACGGCCTGTTCACGGTGTTCAGAACCGCCGAGCGCGAACGCTATCTGGACTACTGCCACGAATCCCTGATCGACCAGCACATCGTGATGTTCGTCAAAAAAGACAGCCTCGCCGTCGCGAAGAACGGTAACGCCGCACTGGCCGACTTGCGGCTGGGGCTGGTCAACCAGATCAGCTACGGACCGATCTTCGACCAGCAGGTCAAGGCCGGCAAATACCAGAAAATCGAGATGTCGAACAATTTCGAAGAGGCGGTCAAGAAATTCGGCGCCGCCCGCTTCGACGTGCTGGTGGCATCCGAGTACGTCGGCAAGTTCTACCTGCAACGGCAGAACCTGCTGGGCCAGGTCAGGCAACTGCCGCAGGTTATCGACACCGTGCCGAGTTACCTCGCGTTCTCGAAGGCACGCCGCAAAAACTCGATATGCGAGGTGTTCGATAAAGTGCTACGGGAAATGAAGCAGGATGGGAGCTATCAGGCGATTATGGATAGCTATATCAGACGGCTGTTGAGGTGAAACGCAGGCCGTAGGATGGGTGGAGCGAAGCGTAACCCATAAATGCTATTCGCCACCCACATCCTCATCAACACCGCACCAATCCGGCGGATAAATACCGGCTTTCACATAACGGCGAAACGACGAGAATGGCCAGTCCGCCACACGCGACACCAAACCGTGTTTCAACGGGTTGCGATGGATATAATCGACATGGCGGGCAAAGTCGTTCTCATCGCGCAAGGTATGCTCCCAATACCGCCGCTGCCACACACCCCTCTCCCCTTTGCCGATACGGCTCGCGGAAGGCACCAGCAAATCACCGACACACCGGGAAAAACCGGCTTTGATACGCCTCCAACGCTCCGGATACGCCGTATCCCCCTCCGGCAAAGTCCAGATACAGTGCAGATGATCCGGCAACACCACCACCGCCGGCATCTCGAAGGGAAAATCACGTTTGACCGTACGAAAAGCCTCGCGCAAATGATCGACGTGCCGCACCAAGGCATCCGAGCGGCGGTCCACCAAAGCCACCGTGAAGAAATAACAACCGCCCGGTACATAATGGCGGCGGTAATTGCTCATCGGATACCCCCGTAAGATGCTTTCGTAGGATGGGTGGAGCGCAGCGCAACCCATCACGACAAGAGCGCCTTTTATTGATGGGTTACGGCGCCAGCGCCTTCACCCATCCTACGTGCTACACGCCATGCGTTGCTACGGGGTACGCGGCCAGCACCCACAGTACCTTGTTCTGTGATATGAAGTGCGTCCTTAAGACCCTGCAGTGGTAGGCATGGTCTTTCCCATCGGAGCTCCTTGCAAAGCTCTGCCCCGTTTAAACCTCTCAATTTTTTCATAAAAATCAAAATGCAGATAGATAGAAATCACAAACAAAAATAACTGCACCCAGTAAACCCAAACTTGAATTGGGCTCTTTATAAGAACAACAGCCAAAACAATCGATGATATTAGCAACAGTGCCACCAAAACTGTGACGACCAAAGCTGCACGATCTGGTTCAACCTGACCTTCAATACTAGCAACCTCACTCACAAACTTTGCCACAAGCTGCCCATAGAGAATAGTTGCCGCAAACCCAACCTCTGATGAATAAAACGTCTTTTCTATTGCACCATCGCCGGATACCGCATTTACCATAAGAAAAACACAAAAAGGCAATATTATGAAAATAAAGTCAATTAATGCAGCCTTACTTAGATTAGCTTTAATCATACAACACCCCCAATCTCTTTAACTGCAAATTTCTCCTTAATACCTTTACCTTTAATGCTACGCATCTTTGAAACAATTAGATCAACCACCAACTTCGTACCAGGCGGCACACTGATATGCCCACGCTGAAAACCTTGAAGCCATTCCTCATTCATAATTTTGGCCACGATGACCCTACCTTCATACACAAAGGACCAAGCAGACCTATCAATATATTCCGGCTTCTTCACCTCTAATGTTTGAGCCTGTCTAACTTCAAAGCTCTCCTCTCGATACAAAATATCATCCACATAATATTCATTTACCCTAGCAATCCCGGAAACTGAAACACACTCATCATTCGCTGCTATTAAAACTTTATGCCCATCAGGAAAACCTTTCAAAAGCTTCGCAACCTTAAGTGCATCAGATAAAAGGATTTCAGGGTTAACAATTTCACCATCAATCAATGCAAACTGGCTCATTTCCTTATTGATATCATCAGAAGCCGATATCAAACGCTGCATATCAGGCAACTCCACCCCATCAAAAACATCAAAAAGCGAAAACGATGACTTCTGAGCCACATCAACGTCCTCACCCTCATGAGAGGGAAACACATCCGAAAAAAGAGAGCCCGTATCAAAGCCATAAAGCTTATACCTTAAACCAGTTTTACCAGGCGCCACTCTTCTTAGAAAGATTTGGTTGGCTCGTTCAAATGCAGCAACAGCCTTTTGATATGCCATGAGGAAACGTACGGCATCAAACTCTCCTGGTTCATACTGTGCATATATCCCAACATGCCTAGGCATCAACTCAGCTATCAAATTATTAAATGCAGTATTTTCACCCAAAATGACTCTCCATTGTCATTATCGGCAATCAAAAAATACCCCTCTAAAAGAGGGGTAAAATTAAAATTAACCCAACTTCGCCAACTGCCCCTTCAGCTTCTCCAGCCTGTCGCTGAACTCGGCCAGTTGTGCCTTGTCGCGCTCCACCAGATGCGCCGGGGCCTTGTCGACGTAGCCCGGCTTTTCCAGCTTGGCCGTGAGCTTGGCCAGTTCGGCCTCGACCTTGCCGATTTCCTTGGTCAGGCGGGCGGTTTCGGCGGCCTTGTCCACTTCCACCTTGAGCATCAGGCGGGCGTCGCCGCTGATCGCCACCGGGGAGTCGTCTTCCGGCAGCTTGGCCAGCAGCATGCCATCGGTGAGGCGGCACAAGAGCTTGAGGTAGGGCACAAAGTCGGCCAGCGTCTGGTCGGCGGTTTCGATGAACAGCGGCGCCTTCACGGCCGGGCCGATGTTCATCTCGCCGCGCAGGTTGCGCACGGCGTTGACCATGTCCTTGAACGCTTCCATGCGCGCGTTGGCTTCGGCGCTGATCTTCTCGGGCACCGCCACCGGCCAGGCCGCCAGCATGATCGAGTCGGTCGTCCGAGCGTTGGCGAGCGGCGCCACGGTCTGCCACAGCTCTTCGGTGATGAAGGGCATGATCGGGTGGGTCAGGCGCAGCGCCACTTCCAGCACGCGCACGATGGTGCGGCGGGTGGCGCGCTGTTGCGCTTCGTTGCCGTTCTGCAGTTGCACCTTGGCGAGCTCGACGTACCAGTCGCAGTACTCGTTCCAGATGAACTCGTAGATGGTCTGGGCTGCGAGGTCGAAGCGGTAGGTTTCCAACGCGTTGGTCACATCGGCTTCGGCCTGCTGCAGGCGGCCGATGATCCACTGGTCGACGAAGCTGTATTCCAGCGGCAGGCTCTCATCCTGGCCGCAGTCCTTGCCCTCGACGTTCATCATCACGAAGCGGGTGGCGTTCCACAGCTTGTTGCAGAAGTTGCGGTAGCCTTCGGCGCGCTTGAAGTCGAAGTTGACCGAGCGGCCGAGCGTGGCGTAGCTCGCCATGGTGAAGCGCAACGCGTCGCTGCCGTAGGCCGGGATGCCTTCCGGGAACAGCTTCTCGGTGGCCTTGGCGATGGACGGGGCCTTTTCCGGGCGGCGCAGGCCGGTGGTGCGCTTCTCGATCAGAGGCTGCAGCGGGATGCCGTCGATCAGGTCCACCGGGTCAATCACGTTGCCCTCGGACTTGGACATCTTCTTGCCTTCGTGGTCGCGCACCATGCCGTGGATGTACACGTCGCGGAACGGCACCTTGCCGGTGAAGTGGGTGGTCATCATGATCATGCGCGCCACCCAGAAGAAGATGATCTCGTAGCCGGTCACCAGCACTTGCGACGGCACGAAGGCGCGCAGCTCCGGCGTGTCTTCCGGCCAGCCTAGCGTGGAGAACGGCACCAGCGCGGACGAGAACCAGGTGTCGAGCACGTCGTCGTCGCGACGCAGGGTCTTGCCCGGCGCCTTGGCCTGGGCTTCTTCCAGGCTGCGGCCGACGTAGACCTGGCCGTCTTCGTCGTACCAGGCCGGAATCTGATGGCCCCACCAGAGTTGGCGGCTGATGCACCAGTCCTGGATGTTGTTCATCCACTGGTTGTAAGTGTTGACCCAGTTTTCCGGGATGAAGCGCACCTGGCCGGATTCGACGGCGTCGATGGCCTTCTCGGTGATGGTCTTGCCGGTGGCGTCGCCCTCGCCCACCTTGGTCATGGCGACGAACCACTGATCGGTCAGCATCGGCTCGATCACCGAGCCGGTACGGTCGCCGCGCGGCACCATCAGCTTATGCGGCTTCACTTCCACCAGCAGGCCCTGCGCCTCGAGGTCGGCAACGATCTTCTTGCGTGCCTCGGAGGTGTGCAGGCCGGCGTAGGCGGCCGGCAGCTCAATGGTGCCCTGCGCCGAGCCGTCGAAGCCGAACACCTGGGCCTTGTCGAGGATGGTGGCTTGCAGGCTCATCACGTTGACGAGCTGGGTGTTGTGGCGCTTGCCGACCTGGTAGTCGTTGAAGTCGTGCGCCGGGGTGATCTTGACGAAACCGGTACCGAAGGCGGCGTCGACGTAGTCGTCGGCGATTACCGGAATCTGGCGGCCGGTCAGCGGCAGCTCGAGCATCTTGCCCAAGAGGTGCTGGTAGCGCTCGTCGGTCGGATTGATGGCCACGGCCACGTCGCCCAGCAGCGTCTCCGGGCGGGTGGTGGCGACCACCACGGTTTCATCGCTGCCCACCACCGGGTAGCGGATGTGCCACATCGAGCCGTCTTCTTCCTCCGACAGCACTTCGAGGTCGGACACGGCGGTGCCGAGCTTCGGATCCCAGTTCACCAGGCGCTTGCCGCGGTAGATCAGGCCCTGCTCGTAGAGGCGCACGAACACTTCGGTGACCACGTTGGCACGGGTCTCGTCCATGGTGAAGTACTCGCGGCTCCAGTCCACCGAGCAGCCGACGCGGCGCATCTGCTGGGTGATGGTGCCGCCGGATTTTTCCTTCCACTCCCACACCTTGTCGATGAACGCCTCGCGGCCCAGATCGTGGCGGCTCACGCCCTGCTCGGCCAGTTGGCGCTCCACCACGATCTGCGTGGCGATGCCGGCGTGGTCGGTGCCTGGAATCCAGGCGGTGTTGTCGCCCTTCATGCGGTAGTAGCGGGTCAGGCCGTCCATGATGGTCTGGTTGAAGGCATGGCCCATGTGCAGGGTGCCGGTGACGTTGGGCGGCGGCAGCTGGATGCAGAACGATGGCTTGTCGGAATCCATGTGCGGCTGAAAATAGCCGGCGTTTTCCCAGATGGCGTACCAGCGGCGTTCGATGTCGCCCGGTTCAAAGCTCTTGGCGAGTTCCATGGTCTGAATTCGTGTCCGTGAGGAAAGCAGAAAAATAGTGTCGATTATAAACCGAATCGGCCCACCTTCGGAGTACTACTATGTTATTTGGACAGCATGAGCCGATTGGCGTACTCTTTTGAGCTTAAAAGCCAAAACAACAACATTTTGAAGCGATTGCTTTTTATAAATGACAATCGCCAATGAATCCACTTATGAAAAACCCTAAACGCGTACTGGTTATCGAGGACAGCACCATGCTGATCCGTCCGGTGTGCCGCATGGTCGAAGAGCTGGGCTTCGAGGCCGAGCCGGTGCAGAGTCTCGCCGAACTGCAAGAGAAACTGGTGGACGGCGCGCACTTCAGCGCGGCTGTGGCGGACTACTGCCTGCCGGACGCCCCCAACGGCGAAGCGCTGCCCTTGCTGCTGAGACGCGGCATCCCCACCATCGTCCTGACGGCGTATAGCGACCAGGCCACGCGGGAAGACATCCTGAGCATGCCGGTGGTGGACTACATCCCCAAGGACAGCCCGTCGGCGCTCGATTACCTGATGCGTATGCTCAAGCGCGTCGACCGCAACCCGCAGATCAAGGTGCTGGTGGTGGACGACTCGCACACCACCCGCTCGCTGCTGCGCGACTACCTGCAGCGGCAGCTGTACCAGGTGCTGGAGGCGAGCGATGCCGAAGAAGCGCTGCAGATCCTGCGCCAGGAGAGCGACGTGAGGCTGGTGCTGGCCGATTACGGCATGCCCGGCATGGACGGCGCACAGATGACCAGCGCCATTCGCCGGCTTTACACCCACACCCGGCTCGCCATCGTCGGCATCTCGGTGCAGCAGGACAAGACCATGACGCCGCGCTTCCTCAAGGCCGGCGCCGACGACTACCTGCAAAAACCGTTCACCTTCGAGGAGTTCACCTGCCGCATCACGCGCAACGTCGAGTTCGTCGAAAACCTGATGACGCTGGAACACCTGGCCCACGCCGACCCGCTCACCGGCCTGTCCAACCGCCGCCACCTGTTCGAGCAGGTGCAGCAGGTGCGCGGCGCCTACGGCATCGCCATCCTCGACATCGACCATTTCAAGCAGATCAACGACGGCTTCGGCCACGACGTCGGCGACATCGTGATCCAGCACCTAGCCGACCGCTTGCGCGAGCATTTCCCGCGCGCCATCGTGGCGCGCTTCGGCGGCGAGGAATTCGTGGTGCTGATGAAGCGCGATGCCGCTCACCCGCTGGCACAGCGGCTGGAGGAGCTGCGCCAGGACGTGGAAAGACAGGTGGTGGACAGTCCCAAGGGGGCGGTCCGCTACACCATCAGCATCGGCATGGCCGCCGCCACGGCACCGGACGTGCGCGAACTGCTGAAGCTGGCCGACGAGCGCCTGTACAAGGCCAAACAGGGCGGGCGCAATCGCGTCTGCGCCAGCTGAGGTACAGTCAGGCCGCGCGCTGCAGCACCCAATCCAGCGCCCTCGTCGGCAGCAGCCGCTTCAAATGCCAGAACAGCTTGGTCGGGAAGGTCACCCGGTAGCGTGCCGCCGGTTGCCTGCTCTGCAAGGCCTCGAGCACCGCGTCCAGCACCGCTTCGGGCGGCAGCGTGAACGGCGCGGCATGCCCTTCCTTCTTCAGCCGCACCAGCTGCTTTTCATACGAAGCGCGGTGCGCGCTGTGCTCGATGTCGACGTTCTTCAGGAAATGCGTTAGCGCGTTGGGCCGGAATCGGCTCTCGATCGGCCCTGGCTCGACCAGCGAAACGAAGATCCCCGTGCCCTCCAGTTCCAGCCGCAAGGTGTCGCACAGCCCTTCCATCGCGTACTTGCTGGCGTTGTAGGCGCCGCGGTACTTCATCGCGGCGAAGCCCAGCACCGAACTGTTGAACAGGATGCGGCCATGCCCCTGGTGGCGCATCGACGGCAGCACCGCATTGGTCAGCTCCCAGGCACCGAACAGATTGGTCTCGAACTGCTCGCGCAGCGCCGCGCGGGTGATGTCCTCGGCCGCGCCGGGCTGGCCGAAGCCGGCGTTGTTGAACAGCGCGTCGAGCGTGCCGCCCGTGCGCAGCAACACCTCGTCGACGGCGGCGCGGATCGAGGCCGAATCGTCCACGTCCAGCCGCAGGCATTCCAGCCCCTCATCGGCCAGCCGTTGCACATCCTGTGGCTGGCGGCAGCTGGCAAACACGCGCCAGCCGCGCGCCTGGAGCCCCTTGGCCACGGTATAGCCGATGCCGCTGGAGCAGCCGGTGATCAGAATGCTGGGAAGAGCCATGAAAACAAAATCCTGTGTGACAAACCAGACCAGCCGCGTTGCCGGCATCAAACCGGCAACGGGCGTGCCGATGATAGCGAGAACGGCACCCTAAATTGACCGCACGGTGCAAGCCCATGGCGGCCGGGCCCCGAATAACCCTGCGGAGTGTACTACAGCCCGTAGCCGGCACGTGCGGATGGAATCGTTCCAGCCTCCCTCATAGGACACCCGGAAGAAGGGGCTTGGCCGTTATCGAGGCCATGCCTGACGGCCCAAACCGGCCATTCACTTTAGGGATGATCCGCATAAGATTAAAAGTGATCGGCCAAGAAGTCGTCGACATGCCCGCCAACCGGGTGGACCAGCCCCCGCCCCTCTCCCACTTGGCCCGAGCCGTGACCCGAGGCGGCCACTCATCCACTGCATGATTTCCGCGCCATCAGGCGACACCGGATAAGGAGACGTTCGAGATGCAGCTCATCACTCAAAAAATCGATAAGCCGGAAGCGATCAACTTCATTTTTGGTCAGACGCACTTCATCAAGTCAGTCGAGGACATCCACGAAGCGCTGATAGCGGCCGTCCCTGGCATCAAGTTTGGCGTGGCCTTCTGCGAAGCCTCCGGCAAATGCCTGGTGCGCTGGTCCGGCACCGACCCCGCCATGATCGAACTGGCCCAGCAGAATGCGCAAGCCGTTGCCGCCGGCCATTGCTTCATCATCTTCCTCGGCGAGGGATACTATCCGCTGAACGTGCTGAACACCGTCAAGATGGTGCCCGAGGTTTGCCGCATTTTCTGCGCGACCGCCAATCCCACCGAGGTGATTCTCGCCGAGACGGAACAGGGGCGCAGCGTGCTCGGCGTGGTGGACGGCTTCTGTGCCCATGACATCGAAGGCGACGACGACATCCAGTGGCGGAAGAATCTGCTGCGCCAGATCGGCTACAAGCTATGAGGGAAAGCGATTCTGATCAGCATGGAAGCCTTCCTAAAAGCGTTGACGGTGGGTGGCGCGGCGTGTGCCGCGCTGCTGGGCAGCGTGTTTGTGCTGCAGGGCTACCTCCTCTATTTCCCCGAAATGGGACGGCAGATTCTGCGGACCCCCAAGGACGTCGGGCTCGACTATGAAGAGGTGTGGCTGACGACGGAAGACGGGGTCCGGATCGAGAGCTGGTATATCCCCGTGCCGGCGGCGCGCGGTGCGGCGCTCCTCGCCCATGGCAACGCCGGCAACATCTCCCACAGGCTGGACTACGCTCCCATGTTCCACCGCCTCGGCTACTCCCTGCTGCTCCTCGAATACCGCGGCTACGGCCGCAGCGAAGGCAAGCCAAGCGAGGAAGGCACCTACGCCGATGCCCGCGCCGCCTGGCGCCATCTCGTGGAGGAGCGGGGAATCCCGCCCGAACGCATCGTACTGGTGGGCGAATCGCTGGGCGGAGCGGTCGTCGCCCGGCTCGCCGTCGCCGAGCGCCCGGGGGCGCTGGTGCTCGCATCGAGCTTCATTTCGGTGCCCGAGCTGGCGGCGGAGCTCTACCCCTGGCTGCCGGCGCGGTGGCTAGCGCGCTACCGCTACGACACGCGGGAAGCTCTCGGCCGCGTCTCGAGCCCGGTGTTGATCGCCCACAGCCGCCAGGACGACATCGTGCCGTTTCGCCACGGCGAGACGCTGTTTGCCGCCGTCAAAGGACCGAAAGCGTTCGTGGAGATGACCGGTGGCCATAACGACGGTTTTCTGTTCATGCGGGAGACCTGGCGCGCGGAACTGGGGAGCTTCCTGGCGCAGCATCTCCCGGCGGGAGCCATGAAGACGCCCCCAAACGCCCTCCATAATTCCTCTTGACTGGTATGGCATGAGTATCTATAGCTTTACCAAGATATCGGCATAGCAGGGGAGACGGTCCTGGGGAGCCACGCCACGGCGAGGCTTCTGCGGGTCGCATCCCTTCGAGATGCTGCCGGTTCCGGTCGATTCCGCCTGGTGCCGCCATGCCGGTGCCCGGCCCTTTGTGACAAGCCCAAGGTCATACGACCGTTCCGAAAACATCCGTATTAAAGGCAAACCCGTCGAAAGGCGGGGGCGCAAAGTCACCGGTCTAAGGGGTGGACACCCTATGATAGCGGGATTGCCGGAAATGAAGCCGCCTCGTCCTTTCACGACGCCTGCGCGGTTCGTGCCCCCTACCCCATGTCCTTCCCCTCGTGCCGGCGTTCGAAGTCCGCGGGCGCCGCCTATCGCCCGTGAATCCAGGAGGACCCGCCATGCGTCCGACTGCGGCTCCCGCTCCCGCTCCTGAAGACACGTTTTCCTGCGCGCAGTGTCCGTTCCGGGCTGAAAGAGGCGCGACCATGTGGGGCAAGTTGCTGTCCGGCCAGCATCGCCCGTTGCTGGCCGCCCTGCTCGCCTTCTCCGCCCTGTTCGGCATGACGCTGTGGCTGTGGGCGAGCGCCACGGAAGAAGCCATCCACACCGCCCGTGCCCGCTTCAATTTCAAGGTGAACGAGATCGAGTTCGCCGTTCAACAGCGCCTGCTGGCCTACGAACAGGTACTGCGCGGGGGCGTCGGCCTGTTTGCGGCGAATGACGAAGTCAAGCGTGATGAATGGCGCACCTATGTCGGCACCCTCGCCATCGGTCACAACTACCCCGGCATCCGTGGCATCGGCTTCTCACGGCGTATCCTGCCTCCCGAACTGGCTACCCATGTTCAGGCGGTACGCGCGGAAGGCTTTCCGCACTATGCCCTACGGCCTGCGGGCGAGCGCTCGGAATACACTTCGATCGTCTATCTCGAGCCCTTCGACTGGCGTAACCAGCGCGCCTTCGGCTACGACATGTTCTCGGAGCCGGTACGCCATGAGGCGATGGTACGCGCGCGCGACACGGGACAACCGTCGATCTCCGGCAAGGTCCAGCTGGTGCAGGAAACGAAACAGGCCGTGCAAAACGGCTTCCTGATGTATCTGCCGGTCTACCGGAACGACACCCCGCTGGGAACGGTCGAGGAACGCCGCGCCGCCCTGCTCGGCTACGTCTACGCACCGTTCCGCATGAACGACCTGATGCAAGGCATTCTCGGTCGCAACGCGCTGCCCGACATCGACCTGGATATCCACGACGGCCGCGACGACTCGTCGCAGAGCCTGCTGTTCGACAGCTCACCCGAACATCTGCACGAGCGCGACGCGTCGGTGTTCTATGCGACGTCGGTGATCGAATTCGCCGGCCGCCACTGGACGCTGCACTTCGGCTCGTTGCCGGCCTTCGAGAGTGCCATCGATCAACAGAAGCCGCGCCTGATCCTGCTCGGCGGGCTGCTGATCAGCGCGCTGTTCGCTGCCTTCGTCTGGTCGTCGTCGCTCAACCGCCAGCGCAGCCGGGAGGTTGCTCACGTCAATCGCCGCCTGCAAAGAGAAATCGCCGAACGCACCCAGCTCGCGCAGGAGTTGGAACAGGCCAAGGAGACCGCCGAGGCGGCCAACCGGGCAAAAAGCGCGTTCCTGGCCAGCGTCAGCCATGAGCTGCGCACGCCGCTCACCCTGATCCTGGCACCGCTGGACGAGCTGAGGAGTGCCAAAACCCCGCCAGACCAATGGCACGAGCAACTGGCGCGGGTGCAGCGCAACGCGCTGATGCTGCTCAACCGCGTCAACGATCTGCTGGACTTTTCCAAGGCCGAGGCCGGCAAATTCGACGTGCGCTGGGAAACCATCAACCCCACAGCGGTGCTGGCCCCGATCGCCGAAGATACCGCCGCCGTCGCCCAACGCAAGGGCTGTACCCTCGACTGGCACATCGACCCCGCGCTCGACACGGTATGCGTAGACCAGAACCACTTCGAAAAAATTGTGCTGAACCTCCTGGCCAATGCACTCAAGTTCACCCCTGCCGGAGGCTGGATTCGCCTTGAAGCCACGGCGCGAGACGAGCAGTGGTTCCAGTTGGAGGTGACCGACTCGGGCATCGGCATCGAGGAGGACAAACTTCCCCTGCTGTTCACCCGCTTCCAGCAAGTGGATAGCTCAAGCACGCGCCAGTACGGCGGCACCGGCATCGGTCTCGCCCTGGTAAAGGAGCTGGCGGAACTGATGGGGGGGCATGTCGGCGTGGAGAGCACGCCGGGGAAGGGCTCCCGGTTCTACGTGCAACTACCGCGGACGGTGCAACCAATGGCGACGGTGGCCACCGGCGACCATGAAACCACACAGCCGGCAGACGGCAAGGCACGGGCCGCACTGCGCCGCGCCCGCTTCGGCGAGGGGCTCGCCGAAACCAGAGGAACGATGGGCGCCCCCTGCCCCGGCACAAGCACCACGGCACAACGACCCCACGTGTTGGTGGCGGACGACAATCCGGACATGCGCGACTACCTCGCCCGGCTGCTGGGCGACGACTACCAGGTCCTCGTCGCCGAAAACGGCCTGGAGGCGTGGCACTTGCTGCAGGAACAGGCTATCGACGTGGTGGTTTCCGATGTCATGATGCCGGCCATGGACGGCCTCGAGCTGGTCAGCCGGATCAAGGCAACCCCCGAGCTCGCCCACCTGCCGGTCATCCTGCTCACGGCCCGCGGCGGTGCCGAGGCCTGCGCGTCGGGCCTGCAAGGCGGTGCCGACGATTACATCTGCAAACCCTTCGCACCGCAGGAACTCCTGGCCCGCGTACAGGCCGCACTGCGCATGAGCCGGCTGCAGCAGCAATTGCGCGACAAGACCCGCGAGGCGGGTCTCAACATGCTGGCCACGGGTATCCTGCACAATCTCGGCAATGCACTCGTCGGGATCAACGTTGCCTCGGCGACCATCGAGGAGAAACTGCGCCGCTCCAAGCTGGCCAAGCTGCAGCGGCTTGCCGGGCTGCTCCCGGCCCCGCCAGAAGAAGCCGTGACCGCCACGGCCCCACGAGAAGCCATGCAGGCCTATCTCGCCCGGCTCACCGAGCACCTGCAGGCGGAGCATGAGGCCCTGCTCAGCGAGGTAGAGACCCTCAGAACCTGTACCGAGCATGCCACGGCCGTCATCGCCTCCCAGCAGAGCATGACCGGGATAGCCCAGGCGCCGCGCGAGCGGCTTGCCGCGGACAGCCTGATGGAGATGGCGCTCAAGCTCGGCCAAAACACCTGCGACCTGCGCCGCATCGAGATCCGGCGCGACTACCAAAGCAGCGCGGCAATGCTGGTCGATCGCCACAAGGTGCTGCAGATTCTGCTGAACCTGCTTTCCAATGCCTGCCATGCCCTGCACGACCGCCACGATGGCAGCGGCTGGATCGAACTGCGTACCGTGCAGACCGAAACCCACGTCCGGCTGGAGGTAAGCGATAACGGCATGGGCATCGAGGCGCACCACTTGTCCACCCTGTTCGACCAGCGCTTCACCACCAAGGCCGATGGCCACGGCTACGGCCTGCATTCGAGCGCCAACTGGGCCCATGAGCTGGGAGGAGACCTCGCCGCTCACAGCGATGGCCCTGGCTGCGGCGCTCGCTTTACGCTGGAATTGCCCCTGGCACCACACGACGAAGCCATCTCCCCCCTGCCTTCTTGCGCTACCCACGGCGTGGCGCAAGCATTCGAGTGAGAGCCCCTGACATGGTCCATCTTGATACACGCGATGAGCCGACGCTGCAGCCGGCGCCCCCGGTCGAACATCAGCCAGCCACCGTGGGGCCGGCGCCAATCGGCACATCTCCGCTGACGCCGCACACCGACATGCCCGGAAACAGCGGCCTGGCGTGCGCGGTGCGGCCAAGGATTCTCGTCATCGACGACAACCTGTCCGTGCTGGCCCTGTTCAACAAGATTCTGGCCGGGGAGGACGACGAGAACGATGCGGCGCTCGAAGCGCTGGAGACCGCAGTGTTCGGCGCCAGCGAAGCGGCGCCGCCAGCCTTGCCGCGCTTCTCGGTCGATCTGGCGCAGAGTGGCGCCGCGGGGCGCGAACGGGTCCGACAGGCTCGGCAGGAAGGCAGGCCCTACGCCGTGGCGTTCGTCGACATGCGCATGCCCGGCGGCTGGGATGGCCTCAAGACCATCGAAGCACTATGGCAGGCGGACCCCCAACTGCAGGTGGTGATCTGCACCGCCTATAGCGATCATTCCTGGGATGCCATCACTACCCGGCTGGGACGCACCGATCGCCTGTTCTTCCTGCGCAAGCCGTTCGAGCCGATCGAGGTGCTGCAGTTCGCCTACGCGCTGGCGGAGAAGTGGGCTTTGCAACGCGAACGCGAGCTCAGGCTGAACGACCTTGAGCAACGGGTCGCGGAGCGGACACATCATCTGCAGGCTGCACTACTGGACCGCGAGGCCTACGAGCGGGAGCTCTACCATTTGGCGACGCACGACACCCTGACCGGCCTGCCCAACCGCAAGCAGTTGGACCAGCACTTGCTCCAGGCAATCGAACGGGCCAGTTGTACAGGACAACGGCTGGCCATCCTGTTTCTCGACCTGGACCGTTTCAAATACATCAATGACAGCCTGGGACACAAGGCCGGGGATGAGCTGCTGAAGATGGTCGCCGCCCGTCTTGAAGCGGCGGTGCGCAAGACCGACCTGATTGCACGGCTCGGCGGCGATGAGTTCGTCATCGCCATTTCCCATCTGGCCCACATGGAAGACGCCGGCAACGTGGCACGAGCGATACGTGCCGCGCTCGCCCAGCCGTTTGAGGTGGAAGGGCACGAGCTGTACGTCAGCGCCAGCATCGGCATCAGCGTGTACCCCGAGGATGGCGAGGACTGTGAGTCGCTGCTCAAGCACGCGGATGCGGCCATGTACCGGGCCAAGTCGGGCACCGCCAACGGTGTCCAGTTCTTCGTGCGTGAAATGTCCCACCAAGCGCGAGAGCGCGTGGACCTGGAAAGCTCGCTGTGCCATGCCCTGCAAGCAGGCCAATTCGAACTCCATTACCAGCCGCGAGTGGCGCTCGGCAGCGGCGCCGTGGTCGGTCTCGAGGCCCTGGTCCGCTGGCACCGCCCCAGCTTCGGCCTGGTACCGCCCAATGGCTTCATTCCGCTGGCGGAGGAGACCGGATTGATCGTGGGCCTCGGCGAGTGGGTACTGCGGACGGCCTGCCGGCAAGCGAGGGAATGGCATGCGCTGGGTTACCCCGAACTCTCCATCTCGGTCAACGTTTCCGCGCGGCAGTTCCGCCAGTCGGACCTGCCCCGGACCATCCGCACCGTTCTCACGGAAACCGGGCTTGCGCCACACCATCTGGAACTGGAACTGACGGAAAGCACCATCATGGAACGCAGCGAGACGGTGAGCCAGGCGCTGAATGAAATCAAGGCCCTGGGGGTCCGGCTGGCCCTGGATGACTTCGGTACAGGTTATTCCAGCCTCAGCTACCTGAAACGCTTTCCCTTCGACGTCGTGAAGATCGACCAGTCTTTCATCCGGGATGTCACCGATGACAAGGACGATGCCTCGCTCACCCAGGCCATCATCAACATGGCGCGCGCGCTCAGGCTCAGGACCGTGGCCGAAGGAGTGGAAACAGAAGAGCAGCTGGGCTTTCTCACTGCCAGCCAATGCGACGAGATCCAAGGCTATTTCTTCAGCCGGCCCCTGTCGGCCGACCGCATGAGCGCCCTCTTGCACACCGGTAAACGCATTCCTCTACAGGCATCTACTGCAAGGTGACGCCCGCCGGGTGAGGCTATCCGCCAGCACGCCCCTCCCCCTTAACCCGGATTTTGCATGTAAAAGGGGGCGTGAGTTACGGCACGGAGAATGCCATTATAATCAACGGCTCCATGCCGAACCGTCCTCTATACGATGCCCCCCAAAGACAAGGTCGCACCACAAGATTTCCACTTTCTTCAAGCCGCATTCGACCTGGCGGTCACTGCCACGGCCATTGTCGCGCTGGATGGCAGCTTGCTGAAGGCCAACGGGGCGTTCTGCGACCTGATCGGCGATAGGGAAGCCGAGCTGACCGGGAGAGCCTATGCCGATCTCATCCACCGCGATGACCACACGTCCTTCGTCGAGTCGCTTGGCCGGGCACAGCAGGGGGCCGCGACCAACTTCAGGCTTGAACATAGATACCTCGGCAGAAACGGCCGTGAAGTTTGGGGGCGGACCAGCCTGGCCCTGGCCCATGATGCAGAGGGCGCCCCAGCCTGCTTTATCTGCCAAGTCCTCGATGTCACCGAACGGCGCGACATGGAGGAGAGACTGCTACGCAAGCGGCAAAGGCTCACGGAAACCGAACGCCTGGCCCGGCTCGGTAACTGGGAACTGGATTTGGCGGATAAGCGTCTGCGGTGGTCGGACGAGGTCTCCCGTATTTTCGAGATACCCCCTGCCCGCTTCGACGCTTCCTGCGAAGACTTCCTCAACATAGTGCACCCGGACGACCGCGCCTTGGTGGAACAGGTTTACACCGATTCAGTAAAAAACCGAACGCCCTACACTGTTGCACACCGCCTGCTTTTTCCGGACGAACGCATCAAGCATGTGATCGCCTACGGCGAGACCCTGTACGACGCCTCAGGCCAGCCGTTCCGCTCCATCGGTACCGTACAGGACATCACCGAACGCCAGCAGGCTGAATCCGCCATGCGCGAGAGTGAGCAGCGCTACCGGGAGATATTCGAGAATGTCTCGGACGCACTGTACCTGCTGGAAGTCTGCCCGGATGGCCGTTTCCGCAACCTTGCGATCAACCCCGCATTCGAAAGATCGGTGGGGATGTCTCAAGACGAACTGATCGGCAACTACGTCGATGAAACCGTTCCGGCAGAAACGGCCGCCGCCGTCATCGCCAAATATCGTCGCTGCGTGGAGGCCGCCACGGCCACCGAAGAAGAAGTCGACCTGGACCTGCCGAGCGGGCGCCGCTCCTACCACTCGACGCTGATTCCAGTTAGAGACACGGCCAGTGGCCGCATCCATCGCATCGTCGGCATCGCCCGCGACATCACCGAGCGCAAAAGGCTGGAGAGCGTGTTGCGCGCGAAGGATGGCTACCAGCGCGCCTTGCTGGACAATTTCCCGTTCATGGTGTGGCTCAAGGACACGGAAAGCCGTTTCCTCGCTGTCAACCAGCCGTTTGCCGAGGCCGCCGGCCAGCCGTCCAGCGATATATTCTTCGGCAAAACCGACCTGGATTTCTGGCCCCGTGACCTGGCAGAGTCTTATCGCGCCGATGATCGCGAGGTGCTGCGCCTGAAGCAGAGAAAAATCGTCGAGGAATTGATCGCAGACCAGGGCGTGCGCAAATACTTCGAAACCTATAAGGCACCGGTGGAAGTCGACGGCGAGCTGCTGGGCACGGTGGGGTTCGCCCGCGACATCACCACACGCAAACAGATGGAGGAACAGTTGCACGCCAGCGAGCAGCAGTTCCGTAACCTGGCGGAAAACTCGCCAAACTTCATCGTCCGCTACGACCTGGATTGCCGCCGCACCTACGCCAATCCTGCCTTTGAAAGGGAAATTGGATTCCCTACGGGGCAGGCCTTGGGCACACCACTCGAGACACACTGGCTGAGCACCACGCCGGTGGAGGAATACAAGGCGAAGCTGCGTCAGGTCATGGAAACCGGGATGTCCCTCGAAATGCTCAGCGAATGGCGACGCCCGGATGGCAGTCTCATCAGCCATGCCGTCAACATGGCCCCCGAGTACGGCCCGGATGGGCAGGTGGTGGGAGTGCTGTCGATCGGCCACAATATCACCGCCCTCAAGAATGCCGAGCGACGCCTGCGGGAGTCCCACGGTCTGCTGCGCGGACTGGCGTCCCGCCTCGAGAGGGGACGAGAAGAAGAGCGCAAGCGCATCGCCCGGGAGATCCATGACGAACTGGGTCAGCATCTCACCGCCCTGCGCATGGGCATTTCCATGTTGCGCTTCCAGTTCGGCCAGGATAACCCGCTCCTGGCCGAACGAGTGAACGACATGATGAGCCTGGCGGACAAGACCATCCAGGTGGTCCGGGACGTGGCCTCCTCCCTGCGCCCCGCCGCGCTGGACATGGGGCTTTCCGCCGCGCTGGACTGGCTGGTGACCGAATTCTTTCGTCATACCAATATCGACTACCAACTGAACGTGCCAGAAGAAAAGATCTACCTTGACGACGACCGCGCCACAGCGGTATTTCGCGTCATCCAGGAGTCCCTCACCAACGTCGTCCGCCACGCCGAAGCAAGCCGGGTTGATATTGTGCTAGAGTCCCGCAGCAATGAATATCGGGTAGAGATTCGCGATAACGGCAAAGGCTTCGACCCCACACTCACAGGCAAGGCCTCTTTCGGGCTGGTTGGCATGCGCGAGCGGGGGCTCATGCTGGGTGGCGAGGTCAACATAGCCAGTGCGCCGGGCCAAGGAACGGTCATACGGATATGCATACCTATTCATGACCCCATGGAGGAACAATGATCCACCTGCTACTTGCCGACGACCACACCATCATGCGCGAGGGGCTCAAGCAACTCTTCGGTCTGGTAGCTGACATCAAAGTTGTCGGAGAGGCCACCAACGGCAGGGAGGTCATCGACCGCCTGCGTCAAGGCGACATGGACCTGCTGCTGTTGGACATATCCATGCCCGGTACCAGCGGAGAGGACCTCATCGCCCGCATCCGCGCCCACCATCCCGCGCTGCCCATCCTGGTGCTGTCCATGCACAACGAACCGCAGATTGCCCGGCGGGCACTGCAGGCCGGGGCCTCCGGTTACCTTACCAAGGATCGGGATCCGGAAACCCTCATCGCCGCCATCCGCCGAGTCGCCGCAGGTGGGCGCTTCATCGATCCCCTGCTCGCAGAGCAGATGGCCTTCGAGTCCTCCGGTGTCATCGAACGGCCGACACATCACCATCTCACCCCCCGCGAATTCCAGGTTCTGCGCCTGCTTTCCCAAGGCGTCAGCGTCAACGACATCGCCGCCCACCTAACCATTTCCAACAAAACCGTGAGCACCCACAAGGCCCGTCTGATGGAAAAAATGGGCTTTACCTCCAATGCCGAGCTGGTCCGCTACGCCATCACCCACCAACTCATAGGCTGACCAGTTGGGCACGGTGGTCAATCGTAGGGATATCCCTACCCAATCACATTCATTTCCTACCCGAGAATCAGCGTCGCCTTATGGTGGCTGGCATCGTGAGGATGTCAAACTGAATATCCTCCTCTTTGCTTATATGATTTTTTGCGCAAAACGCTATGATCATGATTTTTCTGCCATGGTGATCCGCGTCCAGCGGGCGGAGCCAAACGCCGTTTAGGCAGGCAGAAACCAGTGAAAATCATGGCATTTTGGAAAAAAACAGTCGATTTTCGCAATTTGAAATTCACCAAAAGTCAATATTGCGGCGATTTGTCGTTACATTAGGGGTATTTTTGGCTTTGATTCGGCGAGATTTCCGATTGAAGAGATCGGCAAGCACAAAACCAAGAATCGCGCAGGCTCATTTTAAATCTCTTACTATTGGGCAGCGATCCGGGTTCAGCATCCAGCATCTCGCCAATGAGGGCTGTGTGACAGAACGCCTCGATGGCGCCTGGCGTGCCGCCATACCATAAGGCTCTCTCCATGTTCCGTGCGCCTCGCGACCCACTGCCAACCAGGATTAAGAATCTTCTTGCCAGGCTACACATTCGCCTGCTGATTCTGGTTCTCATCTCGATGGCGCCGGCTTTTGTCATCATCAGCTATACCGCTTGGGAGCAGCGAAATGAGGCGCGTCACGCTTCAGAGCAGCAGTTCTTGAAAGTCGTCCGGGATTTTGCCGCCAAGCAACGCGTTCTGATGGATAACTCCCATCTGTTCCTGGAGAATCTGGCCCGCGAGCCTTTACTGCGGGATGCCGTTCGGTGGGGGGGATGCGGGGAGATATTGGCCAACTTGCGGCAACCGACTCCCTTCCATTACTCGGATCTGTTCGTGGCTGGACGGGACGGCCACATCCTATGCAGCATCAACCCCGTCACATCCACCATCAACGTAGCCGACCGCACTTATTTTCGCCGCGCCTTGGCCAAACGCGATTTCGCGGTAGGTGATTTCCAGATCAGCCGCATTACCGGCAAGAGCACGGTTTTCTTGGCGCACCCCCTCATGGGGAGGGGCGGCGAAGTAGAAGGGGTCGTCGCGGCGGGCATCGACCTTGACTGGCTGCATGACATGCTCAACGGTGCAAGCTTTCCGCAAGGGACAGTGCTGAGCCTGGTCGACAGCCAAGGGACCATTATCGCGCGCAGCCCGGACCACAATGGACTTGTGGGCAAAAAAATAGCCGAAATTGCCCTTTTCCAAAAGCTGCTAGCGAGTGCCGGGCAAGGAACCATGGAAGCCCTCTGGCGGGACGGTGTGCTCCGCATTACCCACGTGGCCCCCTTGTACAACGTGCCTGGCGGAGGGGTTTATCTTCGGATTGGCATCCCCAGCGAGGTAGTCTTCAACCGCATTGATTATGGCTTCAAACGCAACATCGGCACGTTGATTTTCGCCGCGTGCATGGTGCTGATACTGGGGTGGGTGATGAGCGATCGCCTGCTGCTGCGGCGCCTGAGCGATCTCACTGCAACAGCACGGCGTCTTGGCGCCGGAGACCTGGAGGCACGCCCCCGGATTCCACCCGACGGAGGCGAACTGGGTGAACTGGCAAAGGCGTTCGAAGACATGGCGCTGGGCCTGCAAGAACACCAGCGGCACATCGAATACCTGGCCACGAGAGACGGCCTGACCGGCCTGCCGAACCGCTATCTGCTGATGGAGCGGACTACCCAGGCCATCCCGCTGGCTGCCAATGCCGGGCATTGCCTGGCCTTGGCCGTCATCGACATAGACCGCTTCAAATTCATTAACGACAGCCTGGGCGCACCTTTTGGCGATGCTTTGCTGCGCGCCATCGCCGAGCGCCTGCAAGCCTCAGTGACACAGCAGAACACGGTAGCACGCCTCGGGGCCGACGAGTTCGCCATGCTCTTGACCGATCTGCCTGAGGCCAATAGTGCCGCGGCGGCGGCTCACCTGGGCGAAGCGTTTGATCACCCTTTTACCGTTAATGGTCAAGAAATTCATGTCACCAGCAGCATCGGCATCGCGCTGTTTCCGAGGGATGGCGAAGCGGCCGAGTGGCTGTTGACCCATGCCCAATCAGCCATGCGCCAGGTTAAGCAACTGGGGGGAAATGGCTCGCAAACCTATACCTCCCAGAGGAATGCCGAAGCCAGCGAGCGTCTGAAACTGGAGCAGGCATTGCGTCTGGCGCTGCAGCGAGATGAGTTTCAGCTTCACTATCAGCCCAAGGTGGATTTGCATACCGGGCAGATCAGCGGCATGGAAGCCCTGCTGCGTTGGCAAAATAATGAGCTGGGCATGGTCTCTCCCGCCCATTTCATCCCGCTGGCAGAAGAAACCGGGCTGATCATCCCAATCGGCGAATGGGTAATGCGTACCGCGTGCCGGCAGCGTAAGGCGTGGCAAGACGCGGGCCTGACGCCACCGGCCGTGGCCGTGAATGTTTCCCCGCGGCAGTTCTGGCATGGTGACTTGTCGGCCATGGTGGCCCGGGTTTTAAGAGAAACCGGCTGTGATCCCGATGGACTGGAGCTGGAGATCACCGAAAGCGTTGTCATCCGCAATATGGACGATACGGTTGCCGCGCTCACCGCATTGGGCGAACTGGGTATTGCCGTGTCCATGGATGACTTCGGTGCCGGCTATTCCTCTCTCGCCTATCTGCGGCGCCTGCCGCTGGACAAGTTGAAAATCGACCGCGGCTTTGTGAGCGACCTGGAGCACGACCCGGACGCGGCGGTGCTGATCAGGGAAATCATCGTCATTGCCCATGCACTGGGGTTAACCGTCATTACCGAGGGGGTCGAGAAGGCCGCCGAACTAGACATACTGATCAAAAGTGGGTGCGACGAAGTACAGGGCTATTACTTCAGCAAACCGCTGCCAGCCGAACAGTTTCAACATTTGCTTTCCGAGCGGGTATTTCCAGGCTTCCAGTTGCACCCCTTCACGGCCCGCCTTGAACAGGACGAAAGCTCCCCCCTGAATCAATAATGATTTAGTCATTAATCCTTGCACTGAGCACCCTCCCCTCCTTGCGGCCTTGAGCCGGGCGCCACAGACGCCCTGATGGAGAAAAATGGGCTTCACCCCACATGTGGAGTGGGTCCGCTGCGCCAGTATTCGCCATCACTCGAGCTGAGTGGCTGGGGCAGCGGAGGTCGTAGGGATAGCCCTACAAGGCCATCATCCATTCCCTACCTGAAAATCAGCGCCGCCCGATGGCGGTCGGTGCCGTGCTGCTGCCAAACTGCTTATCGCATAAAACAACAAAAATAGTATTTCCATGACATGGAACAAGATTCTCATAGCATGGTGACATGCTCTCAATGGCTGAAGTCCCATGCAAGTGGCCGGGCAGCATCACCCGCTCCCGCCCGGCCTTCGCCGAGGTCAGTGGCTTCGACGAGGCCGAGCTGATCGGCCTGCCGCACAACATCGTGCGCCCCCACTCCCTGATCTCCGCCAGCAGGCGGGCCAGGCCAACCGGACAAACCGGCCATACCCGAGATGACGCCAATTCACCGGCGATGTCAACGGTATAACGTGGCTTTGCCTATTCGGGACGCTTTAATAAATACGAACAACATGAGCTTTTAATAAGGGACCATGAACCATGACAATCGCAAATAGATTGGCGCTCCTGATTGCCTCTGCCGTGCTGGGGCTGCTGCTGGTCGCCGGCTTGGGTGCCTACCAGCTCGAAAAGGTCTATACCGCCGCCAGCGTCAACACCGTGAACGGCATGCCCAGCCTGCTGAACCTGGGGGACGCCCAAGGCACCCTGTCATACATGCGCTTGCTGGTCTGGCGGCATATTACCCAGCCCGATCAGGCCAAAAAGACGGAAATAGAAGGCCAATTGAAAGCCAGCCATGCCAAACTGGTGGAGGTGTTGAACCGGTACGAGCAGAACAACGTCTCCGACGATAAAGACCGTGCCCTGCTGGCCGCCGATCGGGCCGCCTTGAGCGAATACGATGCACTGGTAGAGAAGCTTGTTGCCCTGTCCCGTGCCAACCGTTTCGAGGAGGCACGCGACCAGCAGATCGCCAATGCGGCCATCGCCGAGAACGCGTTTGCCGCCCTGGAGGCCCATCGCCAATATAACAATGAATTGGGACAGCATGCCGACAAGGCGGCCCAGTCCACCAAGTCGATGGCCCTCACCCTGGCGTTTGGCATCGCCTTGGCTACCCTGCTGGTGGTGTGTACTCTTGGCCTGATCACCTACCGTCAGATCAGCCGCAGCCTGCACAATGCCCAGCAGACCATTGCGGCGATCGGTTCCTCCCTCGACTTTACCCTGCGCGCCGATATCAGCGGGCGTGATGAAATCAGCCAAACCCTCAACGCCTTCAATCACCTCATCGACCGTTTGCAGTCCAGCCTGCGCACCTTGCAAGAGGGGGCGGGAGAAGTCTCGCAGACCTCTGCCGAGCTGTTGGGGGCCTCGCAACAGGTGGCGCAAAGCTCCAGTGTCCAGAGTGAATCGTCGTCGCACATGGCCGCATCCGTAGAACAGATGACGGTCAGCATCAATCATGTGGCCGAGCGCGCCGGCGAGGCGAGCCAATTGTCCAGCACGGCCGGTAGCAACGCGCAGAATGGCCAGCAAGTGATCGGCCAGACCGTCGGTGACATCCATGCCATAGCATCGGCCGTAGAGGCCGCGGCCCATGACATTCAGGAACTCGAGGGCCGCAGCAAAGAGATAGCGACCGTGGTCAGCGTTATTCGCGACGTGGCCGAGCAGACCAATTTGCTGGCACTCAACGCCGCCATTGAAGCCGCCAGGGCTGGCGATACGGGCCGGGGTTTTGCCGTGGTGGCGGACGAAGTGCGCAAACTGGCCGAAAGAACGGCCTCGTCCACCCAGGAAATCAGCGACATCATCCACTCCATCCAGCTCGCATCAGGAAACGCCGTGGAACGCATGCAAAACGCGGTGCAACGGGTCGAGCAAGGCGTCGCCGGGGCCAGTTCCGCGCAGCAGTCGATGACCACCATCTATGACTCGTCCAGCCAGAGCGTGCAGTTGGTCAGCGAAATCTCCGATGCCATTCGCGAGCAGGGAGAGGCGACCAACAGCATTGCCATTCAGGTTGAAAAGGTCGCTCACATGGCTGAGGAAAACAGCAGTGCCGCCAGCCAGGCGGCCGCCATGGCCGAAAGACTGGAGGAGATATCGCGCAATATGCATGAGGTGGTGAGCGCCTATCGGCTGTAATAAAGGCGCCCTTTGGGGCCTTATGCAGAATTATTTTGGCCTGAAAGTTCCAGCATGAAGCCCTCCTCCCCCCTATCCCAACGGGAAAACCCGCTTGCTGCCGGCAAACCTGTGGGCGGCGCGGCGAATGGGAAATATCTGCGCAGCGAAAACCCCGGCTTGGTGACCACCCTTTTTCAGATTCCCTCGACATCGATGCCGTGTTCGGCCAGCCAATCCTTGCGCTGCGCGTAGTCGGGCATCGCCCGCTCCACCCGCAGCCAAAAGGCCGGGGTGTGATGCGGCTCGTGCAAGTGGGCGATCTCGTGCACCACCACGTACTCGGCGATGCGCGCCGGCAGCAGGATGGTTTTCCAGTGGAAATAGAGCCAATCCCCCTTGCCGCACGAGCCCCAGCGGTAGCCCAGGTCCTGGACCTTCACGCCGGCGGGCGCCACTTCCATGCGTGACTGATACTCGGCGACCCGGGCCGACAGCCACACCCGTGCCCGCTCGCTGTACCAGCGGATGAAGTGCTCGCGCGCGGCAGGCAAGGCGTCCCGGCGCAGACAGAAGCGGCCCGCTGCCAGCTTCAGCGGCACATCCTGCTCATCGACCAGCTTGAGCCGATGGCTGCGCCCGAGGTAAAGGAAGCCCTCGCCACCCACGAATTCCTTGCGGGCTACCCGCCGCTGCAGCCGGTCCTTCTCCGCCAGCTTGGTGTAGATCCAGAAGCGCTTCTCCCGCACGAACGCTTGCAGCCGGGCGATATCCACCCCCGGCGGGGCGCTGAGGATCAGTTCGCCGTCGCGTTCCACCGTGATCTGCATGGTTCTGCGGTGGGCGCTGCGGCGGACGATGAATTGAAGGTCATCCACCTGCAAATGACCGTCCTCCCGTTCGGAGGGGACGTCAGCACGGTCTGGGTCGCGCTTCAGCGGTATCGGCATCTCGTCACACTTGCACCAGCTTGTCGTGGTTGGCGCGGGCCAGTTCCATCAGCTTGTCGGCCAGCACGCCGGCCTTGTCGACGTCCACCAAGGGCGGGCGCAGGCGCCTCAGGTGCTCGAACAGCTGCGTGTTCAGGTCATCCTGCGCCGCACGCTTGCTCGGCGTCCAGATGTTGCGGTTGTTCTGCAGTTCCTGCACCAGCAGGTCCACCAGTTCCACCGTCACGTCCTTCAGACGGAGCAGCTCGGCATCCGACGGCGTCGCACCGTCACACACCACATCCAGCACCGTACGCAGGAACGGCGCGCAATGCACCGGCAGATCGGCGGGGGCGTCAGCGGCCTCCACTTTGCCCGTACGCAGTTCGTCGATGATCTTCTGCAGTTGGGCGATGACCTCGTTCCACTGCTCGCCCAAGGTCTTGAGGATGTCGTTCAGCCGCTCGGAGAGCTTGCGGTACAGCACCGGGTCTTGATCGACGTGCTGACGAATGTGCGAGCGGATGGCGTGCTCCATTTCCGACGCCTTGGCGCGGTCGTTAGCCGCTCGGGCAACGTGGGCATCGAACTGGGCATCGGTCAGCTGGATCGGCGGAATCTTAGGGTCGATGCCCAGCGAGATCACATGGTCGTCGATCAGCTTGCGCACCTTGGCACCCACGTCCTTGCCGAGGACCGGCGTGTCCTTGTAGCGGTTGCGGGCGCGGGCATGGATATAGGCGAGCCGCTTGGCGTCGGCGGCGTAGGGCAGCCCCTCCGGGCGAGGCAGCACGGTATCCAGCGACGCCAGGAAAGCTTTGAGCTTGACGGCGAATTCGGCGCGCAGCTTCTCGCTGCCCAACGCCTCGATGCAGGCTTCGGTGTCGTCCAGCGATTCGATGCCCTGCTTGCGGAACAGGTCCGCCACGCGCAGATGCCGGTCGCGCAGCACCGGCACCTCGTCCTTGAGGCTGGCCAACGCGCCTTCCACGTCCTCGTCGGCGTAGGCGGCCAGCGCTTCCTTCAGATGCCGGGCCACACCGTAATAGTCCACCACGATGCCGCAACGCTTGCCGAAGCCGGTACGGTTGACGCGGGCGATGGCCTGCAGCAATTCTGCCTCGCGGATGGGGCGGTCCAGGTACATCACGCCTTCGATGGGAGCATCGAAGCCGGTCAGCAGCATGGACTTCACCACCAGGAAGGCGAGCGGATCGGCCTTGTCGGGTCGGGCATCGAACAACGGCTTCTTGAAGCGCTTGATCAGTTGCTCCTGCGCTGCGCCGTCGGTCCACGGTTTCCACGCCGGGTCATCGTTGTTGCTGCTGGAGATGATCGGCGCGAATTCGATGCAAGCCAGGGTGTCGCGGTAACGCCAGGCCTGAACCACCGCCTGCACTTTCGGATGGCGCTGGCACAGCGCCTCGTCGTCCAGTGCCTTGTCTTCCGGCGACAGTGCCTGCGCCTCGGCCAGCAATTCGTCGCGGGCCTTCTTGAGCGCATCGAAATAGCGTATCGCCGACAACCGGCTATAGGCCACCACCTGCGCCTTGTAGCCGTTGGGGAGGATGTTGGTGACGTAGTGGCGGAGGATGTCGCGCGCCTTGTCGGCGATCAGCGCCGGCGCGTCGAAGATATGGCCCTTGGTGGCGTACTTCTTCTTGATGGCCTCCAGTTCCTCGGGCGAGTACTGGCGGAACAGGTCCTCGAACAGCTCGTCGAGGCTGGCGCCGTCCTTGACGGCGCCGTTGGCGGTGCGCCCCTCGTAGAGCACCGGCACCGTGGCACCGTCGGCCTCGGCTTCCTTGATGGTGTAGCGGTCGATGAACTCGCCGAAAATCTCGTGGGTGCGCTTCTTCTCGCCCATGATGATCGGCGTGCCGGTGAAGCCGATCCTCGCACAATTGGGCAGGCCCGCCAGCAGGTTGGCGTGC
Source organism: Pseudogulbenkiania sp. MAI-1 (assembly GCF_000527175.1). Taxonomy (NCBI): domain Bacteria; kingdom Pseudomonadati; phylum Pseudomonadota; class Betaproteobacteria; order Neisseriales; family Chromobacteriaceae; genus Pseudogulbenkiania; species Pseudogulbenkiania sp. MAI-1. Next base: position 2,708,336 of record NZ_AZUR01000001.1, read on the forward strand.
AGGTCCCCCGCCTGGGTGCGGTGCGCCTCGTCCACCAGCACGAGGATGGTCTCGTCCTCGTTCAGCACCTCGAAGGGCTCGTCCACCTTGTAGGCGGCCAGGGGTTCTGCCGTCTTCGGTAGATCGTCCGCCGTCAGCGGGGCCTCGCCTTCGGTATCGGCATTACGGTACTTCTGGATGGTGGCGAAGACCAGCCCCGGCCCCTTGCGGCGGGCTAGAGCCTTGATGCCCTGTGTGCTCTCGGCCACTTCCACCATCTCGCCGGTGAGCGTGGCGGTGACGGAAAGCTGGCTTTGCAGGTCCTTGCGGTCGGTGACGACGATGACCTTGAAGCGGCGCAGTTGGACATCGGCGCGCATCTTGCGCACCAGGAACACCATCGTTAGCGATTTGCCCGAGCCCTGGGTGTGCCAGATGATGCCGCCGCGCTGGTCCACCTCGCCGTGCTGCAAGCGGGTCTGGCCGGTCTTGAGCCGGGCGATAGCGCGGTTGACGGCACGGTACTGCTGGTAGCGGCATACCGTCTTGACGGTCTGCCCGCCCGCCTGCATGAAGAGCAAGAAGTTTTTCACCACGTCGAGCAGATGCGAAGGCCGCAGCAGGCCGGCAATCAGGCGCTCCTGTTCCGACAGGCTGGCCTTGCCGAGCGCCTGCGCCACCTCGATCTCGCTGCCGGCACCGTCGGGACCGACCACCGTCTTCCACTGCGCGTAGTGTTCGAAAGCCGAGCCGATGCAGCCCACGCGAGCCTCGTCGAAACTGCTGGCTACCAGCAGCTGGGTGGTGGCGAACAGCGCCTCGTTGCCCTCGTTGTCATCGACCTCGAAGGCGGCCTTGCGCTGATTGCTGTAGCGGCGCAACTGGTCCACCGCCTCGGCCAGCGGCTCGGGGATGGACGGGCTCTTGCACTCCACCACCACCAGCGGCACGCCGTTCACCAGCAGCACCAGGTCGGGCACGATGAAGGCCTTGGCCGAGTTGAAGCCCGGCGGGCAATCGACGCGGTACTGGTTGACGACGGTGAAGCGGTTATTGGACGGAGTGTCCCAGTCGATATAGCGAATGGTCTGGCCGCGACCTCCGTCCCAGCCCGGCAGGCCCTCCACCGTCAGGCCCTTGATCAACAATTCGGTGGCCTTCTGGTTCGCCTCCATCAGCTTGGGCGTACCCAGCCGCGTGATGGCGGCCACGGCCTCGGACAGACGGGCATCGTCCAGCCAGGGCGCACCGTCCGGGCCGGGGTTCAGCGCACGCAGTTGCTCGCGCAGCACGCGCTCCTGAATCACCTCGGCGAAGCTCGTGCGGCCGGTGACGGCCGGATCGTCGAGGCTGCCTTCGACATGGTCCCAGCCCAGCGTCTGCAATTGGGCGACGAAGGGCTTTTCGACGTCTTCGAGTTCCCAGCCCACTAATCTTGCCCCTCGACGAGCACAAGCCTGTCTACGCTCTCGTTGCCCTGAGCAGACGTCTCTTCTCTCATTCGGGCCATCGCAAAAAGCTCGGCTAACAAATCAAGCTTCTGTGTGATTTCCGGAGACAGCCCTTCTGCCGGAGCAAACTGCACCAAGCGGTGCAGTTCGCCCTTGGTCAACAACATCGGGCCACTTAGCTTGTTTGCCAGTCGCCGGAAGAACTCTTCCGCCACGCTGCTGAGTTTCCGCCTTTCGGTTTTTGCCTCCCACACCAGCCTGGCTGCCTCCGGGGGAAATCCACGCCAAGCATCGTAGTCTCCCGCAATGCCATCGAAGACACGCTCGGTAAGCACTTCAGCCAACGCCTCGTCGATGGCCGTTTCAGCCGCATCGCTGAATAGATCGTTGCTCGGGTACTGGCTCAAGGCATAAGTGCGCAAGAGATCGGGAGTAATGAAATAGTTCTCCGCCTCGTAGCGTCGCCAGTAACGAATCGTCAACGCGCCCTCTTTGCGGTCCTCCCGGTTCTGCCCATCATTGTCGAGGATCGCCAAGCCCTTCAGGTCGGGAAGCAGGTTGCGCAGTCCGTTGAAATGCTCGCGCGGCGTCACGCCAAAACCACCCTCGACCCGTTCCAGTTCGGCCTCGGCATCCTGCTGCGGATAATTGTTCTGCACATAGAACGTGTTGATGCGCTCGTCCCAGATGGATGCCGTCGGGTGCCCCAGGCGTTCGGCAAGCGCGCGCAGCATGTCGACATCGGTGCCGCCCTCCACGTACAGCACATAGCCGCGTTCGCGTGCCTTCACATAGTGTTCAGCGCCGAAATGCTTGAGGCTGTTGCGAATATCCTGTTTCTTGGCCAGATCGTCAGCACGGCCTTCCAGCAGCAAGGTTAGGTTGTTGTCCAGCGCCTCGTCGAGAATGACTTCCGAATGAGTGACCATCACCACTTGAGAGCCATTCTCGCTGGCGATGTCCCGCAGGAGCACGTACACCTGCTTTTGGCGCAGGATTTCCAGGTGCGCGTCCGGCTCGTCCACCAGCAGCACGCTGCGCTTATGAGAATACAGGTAGGCGAAAACCAATAGCATCTGCAGAAAACCGCGCCCGGCCGACGACACGTCGAGGGCTTCTTTCACCCCCGGTTGGCGGTAGCTCAGTGAAATACTGCCTCGAACGGTTTCCTCAGGCCTATCCAGCGCCACATTGAACAAGCGCCGCATGAGGGTGACGATCCGCTTCCAGTCTTCAGTTGAGGATTTCACGACAGACAGGCACAGGTTGCGCAACACATCCGCCGTGCGGCCTTGGCCGAGCAACACGTCGACGCGACCGGGTTGCAGGATGGGCTCTTCGGTATCCAGCCCCGACATGGGGTAGAGCAATTCCACCTTCAGGCTTGCAGCATGGGCGATCAACTCCATGTCGGCAATCACCGAGGCATCCGGAGAGCAATAAACGAGTTCATCCCCCTGGTTGCGAAAGCGCATGGGCAGCGGCCGAACCTTGCCCTGGAACTCCACACCCACGGTGATAACCAGCGGAATGTCCTTGTTGCCCTTGCGCACCTGGGTGTTGTGCCAGAAGAATCGCGTGCGCTGCACCGGCACAGCGACAATGTTCAAGCGGTTGAGTGACGTCGCCGTACGCTCTTTGGCGGACGATTCCCGGCGTGCCTCATACCATGTTTGCACGGCCTGCGACCACAGAGCCAGCGCCTGAATGGCGCTGGTCTTACCGCAGTTGTTGGGTCCGATCAAAACAGCGGGATGGTCCAGTTCGATGCGCTGCCGCTCACCGAAGCGTTTGAAGTTTTCGATTTCGAGGTAATGCAACAGGCGCATGATCAGGCGCTCCCTTCGGTTTCGTGATGTTCTTCTGGTGCCAGCAGCGGCGTGACGCGGCCGGTGAGGAGGTCGAACCAAGCAGCGTACTGCTGTTCCGGGGTTCGGTAGCCAAGGGAAGAATGGCGGCGTTTTCGATTGTAAAACACCTCAATGTATTTTAAAGAGGTCTTGTTTGGCTTCCGCCCGCGTGCCATAGTTTTCGTGGAAGACGCGTTCGTTCTTTAAACTGTTGAAGAAGCTTTCCATCGGCGTGTCCCAGCAGTTCCCTTTCCAGCTCATAGACACCTGCATGCCGCAGCCACAGCGTTGGGCCACCACAGCATTTCCAGTCGGCAAAGCCACTGGTACTGACGGACAGCACACGACCCAGCGCCTGCAACTTGGCGACGAAGGGCTTTTCGACGTCTTCGAGTTCCCAGCCCATCAGTTTTCCTCCGCTGGCGGGGCGTCCGGCAATGCGCCCAGCTCCCGTTCGATCTGCTCGATGCTGGGCAGGCCGGTCTGCAACTCGGTGGGCTGTTCCCCCACGGCAGTTGTCCAACAGCCTGTTGGACAATTTCACCCTCCGGCCACACCTCGGCAAAGGCGCGCATGTGCATCAGGTTGGCGCGGGAAAAGCCCTTCATCTCCGGGAAGGCACTGCGCAGGTCGTGCGCGAGGCGCTCGATTACCTTGGCGCCCCAGCCCTCGCGCGCCTGCCGCTCCAGAATGTCGCAGCCGATCTGCCAGTACAGCAAGACCATCTCGCGATTGACGGCCAGGGCCGCCCGCTGCTGGGCGCTGTGGATGCGGGTTTTCAGCTCGGCGAGCCAATCGGCGTAGCCGGCGGGTGGTGGGGTGAGCGAGACAGAACGCGCGGTCATGATGCAGCCTCCTCCAAGAGCGGCGTGACGCGGACGCGGCCGGTGAGGAGGTCGTCCATCAGTCCCGCTTTGCTCCCATTCAGCTTTGCCAAGCTACGCTCTTCAGCATTTAGCCGATTAGCAGCGGTTTGATATCGCTCCGCAATGAGCTCTTGCTCTGGTAATGGCGGAATGGGTATCTCGAGGGAGCGAATGTCTCCAACGCGCACATGACCGACGGTTGATCCACCTGCCTTGTCAATCAAGATACGTTGGACAGGCTGAGAAATAAGTGCGACCAGCATGAAGGTATTCCGAAGCTGTGCAGGGTTAGGCTGATACATCATCATGCGCTGCCCCAAACACGCATCCTGCATGTTGGCAGGAACTAAACAAACCTCTCCGACAGGCGCTTCTCGTGTGATCAGCACATCTCCAGGGCGAGGCCGTCCACGCTGCGTCCAAATTCTGTAGGAGGCCTTGTCTGTGAACGCAAGTCCTTCGTATACAAATCTTCCGTCTCGGACGTTCGAGGTACGCACGACAGGATGACCGCTCTCCGTGATTGGCGGCGTGCGGTTTTTGCAGTCAATTACGGCATCACACACACTTTCTGCCTGAGCAACCTCCCATTCTTTCGGAATCCACCCCAGCGGCGACTGCTTGTAGAGATGCGGCGCCTCGGGCTGGGGCGGGCGCAGCTCGCCATTGGCGTCGATGCCGCGCGTCAGCAGATCGTGCAGCAGGCCCTGCTTGACGGCCTTGAGCTTGGCGATGATCGCCTCGGTTTCGTGGATAGCGGTGTCGAGGGTGTCAAGAATCTTGGCGATTGTTTCTTGTTCACCATAGGGAGGTAGGAAGATTTGGAACCGCCTGACATCAGCGTCATTTACCGCCGGATAACTTGAACCAACCGCATCTCTCTCTGCTTGAGCGCCGACCGCGCCGCTCATTAGCGAATGAAAAAGATACACGGGATGACTGATGCCATCCTTTGCCCGGATGACGGAGAAACCAGTGGATGCAACTAGCGGCCCATAGTCCCTAACATTGATGAGCCCATGCGATTTGAGATTAGGACGCACGGTGCCAAACAATACGTCTAACGGCTGGACGACACGACGAGCGCGGCTAGGGGCTGTGCCGTACGTCGTTTCATCTACAGCCCCCCAATTAATGAAGCCATTCTCTACAGAGCTGAGGTCGATGTACCGGAAACGAAACTTCCCCGGCGTCGTCGCCGGGAGTGTTTCCGGATTAGTGTCCGCGACTTCGCTAATGGGATGAAGGATTACGCTCGCTTCATACATACTGCAGCCCCCTCAAAAACCCCTGCAACGCCTTCGCCGCCGCATCGCGCTTGTCCTCGATCTCGGTCAGCGTCACACGGTACTTGTCCCACCAGTTTGCAAAAGCGGCGACGATGTCCTTGCGCTGGGCGGCGATGTAACGCTCCACGATGGCCTTCATGTCGTTGTGCAGGATGGTCAACAGCAGTTCGGCGGCGGCCTCGGGAGTGAGGCCATCCACCTCGCGGTTGAGGTGGTGGGTAAAGCTGTCCATCTTGGCCTTGAGTTGCTTCCGCACCGTCGCCAGTTCCTTCTTCCAGGCCTTGAGCTGCTCTTCGCTGACCGCGTTGTCGTCATCGGCGTCCTCGGCGGCGGCGTCCTCCTCATCTTCCGTGCCCTTGGGGCTGGCCGCCTTGATCTGGCTGTCCAGTTCCGCCTTTTTCGCTTCCAGCTCGTTGATGGCCTCGACGAAATCGCCCATCAGGAATTTGACCAGCTTGTGCTCCAGCGGGCTTTCCTTACTGGCCTTGCCTTGGCTTTTTTGATCTTCAAGGGCGGTGACGATGCTGGTGCGCCAAGCGTCGATCACGCCCTTGGCGCCACGCGCCATCAGGGTGAGGAAGTCGTACTTGGTCTGGTTCCAGAAGCCGGCGATGATGCCGCGCACCTGGAAGGGATCGAGCATGCCGATGGCTTCGAGCGATTCGCTGAAGCTCTCCAGCAGATCGTTGCGCAAGGCGACGAGGCTGGCCGCGTTGTCCATCTGCCCGGAAAGCAGGGTGATGCGCGGGCTGTGCTGTTGCCACCATTGTTCGAAGGCCGCGCGGATAGCGGCCTCCTTGGCTTGCAGGCCGGCATTGCCTTCGATGGCGGGCTTGAGGTCCTGGCGTTTGGCGAGGTCGGGCTTGAAGTCGAGGTACTTGGCATCGCGCTCGTCGAAGAGGTCGAGCGGGTTCAGGCCGTGGGCCGCGAACAGTGCGGCCTTGGCCTTCACCTCGGCCTTGGGCACGCCGCCCACCAGATGGGCGCGCACGTCGTGCGGCTCGGGCGGCGGGGCGTTGTCGGCATAGCGGCGGATGTTGAGGTTGTAGTCGTTCTGTTTCAGCGTGGCGTTGTCGACGATGGCCGAGAAGCCGGGCACGGCCTTGAACTCGTCGAAGGTGGTGACGATCTTCTCGATATGCTCGGGCAGCAGGTGGTTCTGCGCCCGGCCTTCGAAGAATTCGCGGTCGGCGTTGATGAACAGCACCCTGCCCTGGCGCTCGGCCGGCTTGCCGCTGACACGGTTGGCGCCGTTCTGCACCCGCTGGCGCAATACCAGGATGCAGGCCGGGATGCCGGTGCCGTAGAACAGGTTGGGCGCGACACCGATCACGGCCTCGAGCAAATCTTCGTCGATGATGCCAGCGCGGATGGTTCTCTCCTCGCCGCCGCGGAACAGCACGCCGTGCGGCATGACGGTGGCCACCATGCCACCGTCGCGGGTGACGTAGAGCATGTGCTGCAGGAACATCAGGTCGGCCTTCTTCGCCCCCAGCGGCACCTGCCCGTACTTGAAGCGTTCCGGGAACTTCGGCGCCCAGGCGGGTGTGCCGTCGGCGTTCTTCTCGGTATTGCCCCAGTTGATCGAAAACGGCGGATTGGTAAGCACGCGGTCGAAGTGCATCAGTTCGCCGCCTTCCCTATGCTGCGGCTCGGCCAGGGTGTCCTCGTTCTTGATCGTGTCGTGGTTGCTGATGCCGTGCAGCAGCATGTTCATCTTGGCGATGGACCAGACCGTGCCGTTGAACTCCTGGCCGAACAAGTTGGCCTTGCGGCCGTCCTCGCCGTGCTCGTCGATGTATTCCTTGGCGGCGATCAGCATGCCGCCCGAGCCGCAGCAGGGGTCGTAGATGTCGTGCCGGAGTTCGGGCTTCACCAGCCGCACCATCATCCGCACCACCGAACGCGGGGTGTAAAACTCGCCACCCTTCTTGCCAGCGGAGTCGGCGAATTCGCCGATCAGGTATTCGTAAGCGGCGCCGAGCAGGTCGGGAAATTCGAAATCCTCGTTGCACAGGCGGTGCTGGTTGAAGTGGCTGATGAGCTGGCGCAGCTTGATGTCGGGGATCTTGCTCTGCCCCACCTTGCGGGTGAAATCGATATGTTCCAGCACGTCGTGCAGGCTGGTGTTCTCCGTCTCGATGCCGGTGAGCGCCTTGTTCAGGTAATCGCCGACGTTCTGGTGCGCCTCATTGACCAGGTAGTTGTAGCGCGAGTGCCGCGGCACCCAGAACAAGCCATCCTTCTTGTACCAGCGCGGGTTTTCCGCGTTGACTTGGGCCTGGACGTGGCTGTGACCGGCCTCCATCTCGAGTTGGACGATCTCCTCGCGGCGTTGCTCGAACACGTCCGAGCAGCGCTTGAGGAACAGCATCCCGAAGATGTATTCCTTGAACTCGGAGGCATCCATCTTGCCGCGCAGGATGTCGGCGGCTTTGAACAGGTGGCGCTCCAGTTGGGGGAGGGTCAGAGGCATCTATTAGGTTTCCGGATTCGTCATTGCTCGCCTTTCCGGTCCAGCCGTTCCTGGAGGCTGGCATCGACAGTGAGAGGCGGATAAGGTGACAGGAACGCAGGCACAGACATACGGCAGGCTTCACCTGCCGCGATCGAGGGTTCGTAGTGGCCGGTGGCGCTGCATTCCATGTTTGGGTTTTCTGTAGTCAGGAGCCTGCTTTATGGCATGAAGAAGCAACGGCCATTTGATTGAAAGCAGGATGGTGGACCGAAGGAGGATCGAACTCCCGACCTCCGCATTGCGAACGCGGCGCTCTCCCAGCTGAGCTATCGGCCCCTTGAATTGTCATGAAACTGTGCAGTCTGGCCATCCGGGAAGATGGCCGGTCATGACAACGGATGTGCCGCTATTATGTGATTTCTCGTTTTAATCGGCAAGAGGGAGACGTCTTCCCTCTTCCGCGAGCCGGCATGGCTTGACCAGGCAACGGCCCATCCTGCGCCAACAAGGCGGGATGGGCCGTAGAATTATCACTTGGCGGCTTCGCCGACGTAGATTTCCACGCGGCGGTTCTTCGCGCGGCCGGCTGCCGTGCCGTTGTCGGCGACGGGTTCGGCCGAGCCGCGGCCGTCGATGCTGATGCGGCTCGTCGCCACGCCGTGCGAGACGAGATAGCTGCGCGTGGAGCTGGCTCGGTTGACCGAGAGCGGGCCGTTGATGGCGTCCGTCCCGGTATTGTCGGTGTGGCCGATGATTCTGACCGTGGTCACCGGGTTCTGATTCAGGGTCGTGGCGAAACGATCCAGGATGGGCCGCATGTTGGGCTTGATGTCATAGCGGCCGGTGTCGAAGGAAAAATCGCTCGGGATGTCGAGCTTGAGCTGGTTGTCGGCGGTCTTGCTCACGCCCACACCGGTCCCCTTGGTGGCCTGCTCCATCGCCGCTTTCTGTTCCTGCATGTGCTTCGACCACAGATAGCCCCCGCCCGCTCCCAGGGCGGCGCCGATGGCCGCGCCGGTCGCGGCGCTTCTGCCTTGGTGGCCGCCGGCGGTCGCTCCGCCGATCACCGCCCCGGCCACCGCGCCGATCGCCGCGCCGGTGCCGGTATCGCGTTGGGTTTCAGTCATGTTGGCGCAGCCGGATAGGCCGCTGACACCGATTGCGATGGCCGTGAGGGTAACAATGATTGTTTTCATGCGATGACCTCCATCGATCTGGCAGAGTGTTCAGTATAGGAACTGCCCGCTTTGCGGTATTGGCTGCGATATTGGCTCGTCCTGGCGGGACGTACTGGCCGCCTCTCCACATTTGTCATGATAGTACGGCCCGCCAGGCCTGCCCCCTGGCATGCAGGGGGCCGCAAGAGCTAGGCCTTGAGGCGGTAGCCGGTTTTGAAGATCCACGCCACGATCGCCATGAACAGTACGAGGAACCCGGTCGTCATGGCCAGGCTGAGGCCCACGCTGACGTCGGCGACGCCGTAGAAGCTCCAGCGAAAGCCGCTGATCAGATACACCACCGGGTTGAACAAGGCGACCGTTTGCCAGAACGGCGGCAGGATATCGATGGAATAGAAACTGCCGCCCAGGAACGTCAGCGGCGTGATGATCAAAAGCGGGATGACTTGCAGCTTTTCGAAGCCGTCGGCCCAGACCCCGATGATGAAGCCGAACAGACTGAACGTCACCGAGGTCAGCACCAGGAACAGGGCCATCCACAGCGGGTGGGCGACCTGGAGCGGCACGAACAGCCCCGCCGTCGCCAGGATGATCAGGCCGAGGATGATGGACTTGGTGGCCGCCGCCCCGACGTAGCTCACCACGATCTCCAGATAGGACACCGGCGCCGACAGCAGCTCGTAGATCGTCCCGGTAAAGCGGGGGAAGTAGATGCCGAACGAGGCGTTGGAGATGCTTTGCGTCAGCAGCGACAGCATGATCAGCCCCGGCACGAGGAAAGCGCCGTAGCTGACGCCATGGCTGTCCGGGATGCGCGAGCCGATGGCCGCGCCGAACACGACGAAATAGAGCGAGGTCGAAATGACGGGGGAGATGATGCTCTGCATCAGCGTGCGCCAGGTGCGGGCCATCTCGAAGCGGTAAATGGCGCGGACTGCGTACAGGTTCATTTTCTTTCCCTCACCAGGCTGACGAAGATGTCTTCGAGCGAGCTTTGCGTGGTCTGCAGATCCTTGAAGCGGATGCCTGCCGTGTTCAAATCCTGCAGCAGCGCGAGGATGCCGGAGCGCTCGCCCTGGGCGTCGTAGGTATAGACCAGCTCGCTGCTGCCGTTGGCCAGATCCAGCTCGTAGGCGCCGAGTTCGGGGGGAATGCGCTCGAGCGGGGCTTCCAGTTGCAGGGTCAATTGTTTCTTGCCGAGCTTGCGCATCAGTTCGGCCTTGTCGTCCACCAGGATGATCTCGCCCTTGCTGATCACGCCGATCCGGTCGGCCATCTCCTCGGCTTCGTCGATGTAGTGCGTGGTCAGGATGATGGTCACGCCCCGCTCTTGCAGTGAGCGCACCAGTTGCCACATGTCCCGCCTCAGCTCGACGTCGACGCCCGCCGTCGGTTCGTCGAGAAACAGGATGGTGGGTTCGTGCGACAGGGCCTTGGCGATGAGCAGGCGGCGCTTCATGCCGCCCGACAGGGTCATGATCCGGTTGTCTTTCTTGTCCCATAGCGACAGGGCCTTGAGCACCTGTTCGATATGGGCAGGGTTTTTCGGCTTGCCGAACAAGCCGCGGCTGAACGACACCGTGGCCCACACGGATTCGAAGGCATCGGTGGTCAGTTCCTGTGGAACGAGGCCGATCATCGATCGGGCCGCGCGGTAATCCCTCACGATGTCGTGGCCGTCGACCAGGATGCTCCCCTCGGTCGGCTTGACGATGCCGCAGATCGTGCTGATCAGCGTGGTTTTCCCTGCCCCGTTCGGGCCTAGCAAGGCGAAGATTTCTCCGCGACGAATGTCCAGGTTGACATGCTTCAAGGCCTGGAAGCCGGAATCGTAGGTCTTGGAGAGATTCGAGATGGTGATGATGGGTTGCATGGATACGACGATAGCAGATGACGGGCTTTCGTTGGCAGCCGGGCGGCGAGCCAGTCTGTTTTTCTGCATGCCAGGAGCCGTTTGGTGGATAATGATCGGACGTGGGTCTGTTGCTTCGGATACCCGCTAGCGGGTCGCCCACGGCCCCGGCTTTTTGGAGCAGTCGTCAACACTGTTGCTGCCATGAAGGAAGCTCTTTACCCCGGCCGTTATTGGCATTTCCTGGATGATGGCCGCATCCAGTGCGACCTGTGCCCGCGCCACTGCCGCCTGCACGCGGAGCAGCGCGGCGCCTGCTTCGTGCGCCAGCGGGTGGGTGACCAGATGATCCTGACCGCCTACGGCCGCTCGTCGGGGTTCTGCATCGATCCGATCGAGAAAAAGCCCCTCAATCACTTCTACCCCGGTTCCAGCGTCCTGTCTTTCGGCACCGCCGGCTGCAACCTGGCCTGCAAATTCTGCCAGAACTGGGACATCAGCAAATCCCACGAGATGGAGACGCTCGCCGCCGCGGCGGGGCCCGAAGCCATCGCCAGGGCGGCCGCGGACTACGGCTGCAAAAGCGTGGCCTTCACCTACAACGACCCGGTGATCTTCGCCGAATACGCCATGGACGTGGCAGATGCCTGCCACGAGCGCGGCATCAAGACGGTGGCGGTGACCGCCGGCTATATGGGAGCGGAGGCACGGCGCGACTTCTACGCCAAGATGGACGCCGCGAACGTCGACCTGAAGGGCTTCACCGACCAATTCTATTTCGCCCTCACCGGTGCGCGCTTGCAGCCGGTGCTGGAGACGCTCAGCTATCTGAAGCACGAGACCGCGGTCTGGCTCGAGATCACGACGCTGCTGATTCCCGGCAAGAACGACAGCGATGAGGAAATCAGCGCCGAGGCACGATGGATCGCGCAGGAGCTGGGGCGCGACGTGCCGCTGCATTTCACGGCCTTCCATCCCGATTACAAGATGACCGATGTGCCGCCGACGCCGCCCGCCACGCTGAGCCGGGCACGCGCGATCGCCTTGTCGGAAGGGCTGCAATACGTCTATACCGGCAACGTCCATGATGCCGAAGGCGCCACCACTTACTGTCCTTCATGCCACGCCCCGCTCATCGTGCGCGATTGGCATGAGATCGAGCGCTACCGGCTGAACCGGGGCGGAGCATGCCCCGAGTGTCTCGCGCCGATTGCAGGACGGTTCGAGCAGTTCGACCGCCAGTTCGGGCGCCGACGGATTCCCATTCGCATAGGGCATTAGCCTTTACTTGATACATGGATAAGCCGGAAGAATGAACTCTCCCGGCCGATTCGCGACGAACAGCAAGCGCCGCATCTCGAATCGCGCCCCTTGCCAAGGCGCCTGGAACGGCAAGCTCGACAAACCAGGGAGTCACGATATCCATGAAACTCTACGCCCACCCCTTTTCGTCTTACTGCCAGAAGGTGCTGACCGCGCTCTACGAGAACGGAATCCCCTTCGAGCTCCAATTGCTGGCGCCGGGCAATGAACAGGCGGTAGCCGAACACGCCGCCCTGTGGCCGCTCAAGCGCATGCCCGTGCTCGTCGACGAGGGCCGCACGGTGATGGAAGCGAGCATCATCATCGAATATCTCGGCCTCTATCATCCCGGGCCGGTGCGGTTGCTTCCCGAGGACCCGCGCGCGGCACTCGACGTGCGCCTGATGGACCGCTTCTTCGACAACTACATCATGACGCCGATGCAGAAAATCGTTTCCGACCGGATTCGCTCGGCAGAAAATCGCGACCCGCACGGCGTCAACGAAGCGCGGAAGTTGCTCGATACGGCCTACCGCTGGCTCGACCAGACCATGGCGGATCGCGAATGGGCGGCGGGAGATACCTTCAGCCTCGCCGATTGTGCCGCCGCACCCGCCTTGTTCTACGCCGACTGGGCCCATCCGATCGACGAGGCCTGGTCGAACGTCCATGGCTATCGGCGACGCTTGCTGGCGCGCCCCTCCTTCGCCAGGGCGGTGGACGAGGCGCGGCCTTATCGCTCGCTCTTCCCGCTGGGTGCCCCAGACCGGGATTGATCATCAAGAGGGATGCCGCCTGGGTGGAACGGGTCTCACTGCCTGTTCCACCACGGTTTGCTTGGCGTGGAGCATGCCCCCTTCGTCACCAACATCGCCGTCAGCCAGCACCGCCCATCGTCGTCGCCATAACCGCACTCGCCGGTTTTCATCAGTCGCTTCTCGTTACGGCATATCCCTCGTGAAACCGCCGCGGCGGGCCCCCACACCCCAAGCGGTAAAGCCACCCTCATCGTCATAACGCTTTGACAATGATAATGATAAAAATTATCATTCCCTTTTGCTTCACAAAAATTTACAAAGATTTTTGCTTGCAAGGGGAACTTATGACCATGAAGCGCATTGCCGCTGCCGTCGCGGCAGCCTATCTCCCGCTCGCCCTGCCGGCCTTTGCCGACACCGAGTTGCCGACCGTCCACGTGGAGGCCTCTTCCGAAGCGGCTCCCGAGACCTACCAAGCCGTCGTCTCGACGACGGCGACCAAGATCAAGGCGCCGCTGCGCGACATTCCGCAGACCGTGAACGTCGTGACCGAGAGTCTGATCGAGGACCAGGGCGCGCGCTCGGTGCAGGACGTGCTCAAGAACGTCCCCGGCGTGTCGTTCAACAACGGCGACGGCCAACGCGACCAGTTCTACATCCGCGGCTTCAACGCCCTGGGCGACATGTTCGTCGACGGCATCCGCGACGATGCGCTGTACTATCGTGACCTGTCCAATACCGAGCGTGTCGAGGTGGTGAAGGGGCCGGCCGCCGTGCTATACGGGCGCGGCTCGTCGGGCGGCATCATCAACCGCGTCACCAAGAAACCGACCTCCACGCCCTCGCGCGAGATCGAGTTGACTGTCGGTTCGTACGATCAGAAGCGCGGCGCGATCGACATCAACCAGCCGTTGAGCGAGGACGTGAGCCTGCGCGTGACCGGCGCGCTGGAAGATTCCGACAGCTTCCGCAACCAGGGTTTCGTGGAGCGCGAGGCGCTGGCGCCGTCGCTGGCCGTGAAACTCGGCCCCGACACCAAGCTGCTGCTGCAGGCCGAATACCTGAAAGACCGCCGCATCACCGACATGGGCATCCCGGCCATCAACGGCCGCCCGGCTGACGTGTCGATCAAGACCTACTACGGCTCGTCCAACGCGCGCGAGGACGACTACAGCCAGTCGACCGTCACCTCCGGCCGCGTCACGCTGGACCACAAGATCAACGAGAACTGGTCGCTGCGCAACCTGTTCGGCACCTACCGCTACGAGCTGGATCGTCACAATACCAACCCCGCATCGGTTGTCGGCAGTGGTGCCAGCGCCCAGGTCCGGCTCAACCGCGGCGATGTGCGCCGCCAGGACGACGGCTGGTTCAACCAGTTCGAGCTGACCCAGAACGCCAGCACCGGCCGCATCAAGCACCAGTTGCTGTACGGCCTGGAATTCGGCGAGCAGCAGAAAGACCTCGTCAACAAGAGCCGCAGCAACGCCGCCACCGTATCGCTGTACGACCCGGTGCTGGTGCGCCCTGATTTCAATACCACGGTGACCGCCAGCAACCTGTTGACGGTGAAGGTGGCCAGCGCCTATATCCAGGACCTGCTGACCTTCACGCCGCAGTGGAAGGCCCTGGTTGGTGTGCGCTACGACGAGTTCGACCAGAACCTGGACCAGCGCCGCGCGGGCGAGGTCGATCTGCGCCGCGTCGACCGCGAGTGGAGCCCACGTGCCGGCGTGGTGTTCCAGCCGACCGACTGGCAGTCCTACTATGTGTCGTACAGCCACTCGTTCCAGCCGTCGTACGAAACGCTGGTACTGTCCACCAGCCGTTCCGACATCGAGCCGGAAGAAACGCAGAACGTCGAAGTGGGCACCAAGCTGGATCTGCTGGACGGACGAGCCAGCTTCACCGCTGCGCTGTTCGAACTGACCCGCGACGGCATCAAGACCGCCGACCCGACTCAGGGCGGCAAGGTGGTGCCAGTGGGCGAGCAGCGCACGCGCGGCCTCGAACTGACGCTGGCGGGCGAAATCGCCAAGGGCTGGCAGCTCTCGACCGGCTACGCCTACCTCGATGCCATCATCACCAAATCGCCCACCAAGACCGACGGCATCCCGCTGGAAGGGAAGCGGGCCGCGCTGGTGCCCAAGCACAGCGCCAACGTCTGGCTGATGCATGATCTCGGCGGCGGCTTCAGCCTCGGCGGCGGCGCCAACTACGTGGGCAAGCGCTTCGTCGGCACCAACAACACGGTGAGGCTGGACAGCTACGTCACCTACGACGCGGCTCTGCTGTACAAGGCCAAGTCCTATGACCTGGCGCTGAACCTGAAGAACCTCAGCAACGAGAAGTACTTCGTGTCGGGTCACGATGCCAGCAACAACCTCAACGTGCCCGGCGCACCGCGCAGCGCCGAGCTGACCGCGCGCCTGCGCTTCTAACGCAAGACCGGCCGCCCCTCGTGGGCGGCTTTTTACTTCCTTGTCCCGGCGCCTGTCCTGGTGCCGAATTCCCCCCCGATGCCAATCCCCTCAGCCTTCCGCGCTGGATGCTTGTCTTAGCAAAAGCTAACGATTATCATTCTCATTATTATTTAGTAGAATTCCTAATAACCCACCCGCCCGGCCATGTGCCGGAACTTGAAAGACAAGGAGCATCATGCGAGAGCTGATCCTGCTGGCCCACGTGCCAACCGCCCCGGTCAACGATGGCTTCCTCCCGGCCGCCAAGGCGCTTGGCCTTTCCGTCGTGCTGCTGACCGATTGCGCCGATGCGCACCGCGCTCACTTCGCGCAGACAGGGCTTGCCGCCTACCCGGACGAAATCGTCGCATGCGACGTATTCAACCCGCTGTCGGTGATCGAAGCGGTCACGAAACGCAGCACCCGCCCGGCGGCCGTGTTCTCCAACAGCGATCATCTGCAGGCCTCCACCGCCATCGCCGCCGCTTACTTCGGGCTGCCGGGCAAGGACTGGCGCACCGCCTACGCGGCCAAGAACAAGGCCGAGATGCGTGCCCGCCTGGCCGAACTGGGCATCGATACGCTGTGGCACGCCGTGGTGTGCGATCCAGCATCGCTGGCGGCGTTGACCGACCTGCCCTTGCCGTGCGTCGTGAAGCCGCGCGAGGGTGTCGCCAGCCAGCAGGTGAGCCTCGCGCGCAGCCGCGCCGAGCTGACCGAGCAGTGCGCTGCGATCTGGGCGCAGCAGCCCGGCCAGCCGCTGCTCTTGGAGGAGTACCTGGACGGCCCGCTTTACACACTGGAAACGCTGGGAGACGGCAAGGCGCTGCATGCCCTCGGGGGCTTTCGTGTCACGCTGTCGCCTCCGCCGCATTTCGTCGAACTCGAGGCGGTGTGGGGGACCGAACTGCCGGCGACGGTCGAAGCCGAGGTGCTGGAGACGATCCGCCGCTTCGGCGTCGGCTTCGGCGCCTGCCACACCGAATACGTGCTGACCGCGAGCGGCCCGCGCCTGATCGAGATCAACTACCGCAACATCGGCGACTATCGCGAGTTCCTGCTGTCCGACGCGCTGCAGTTCCCGCTGTTCGAGCAGGTGCTGCGCCTCCATCTGGGCGAGCCGCTGCCGACACTGGCCGTGCCGCCGCGTGCAGCCTGGATCCGCTATTTCACCGCGCAGGAGGAAGGCCGTTTGCACCAGGCCCCGCCGGCGTTCGAGCACGAAGCCGACGGGATCCGGCTGGCCTATCAGCCCCTGCGCCACGTCGGGGAGGCGATCCAGCTGACGAATTCCAACAAGGATTACGTCGGCGTGCTGCGCGGCAGCGGCCCCGACACCCCCAGCCTGCAAGCCGCCGTCGAGCGCGCCAGCCAGAAGCTCTCGTGGGAGATCGCACAATGACCGCGCCCCTGTCCGCATCCGTGCTCTCCCGGCACGACATCGATCACGATACCGATTACATCTGCACCCGCGTGATCGACACGCTGCTGCGCGAAGACGTGCGCGATTGCGCCAGCCGCGGCGAACTGGTGGGCGGCGACGCCCTGCCGGCCGCGCTCACCGGGAATGACGAAGCCGGCCAGCGCTGGCTGCGCGTCGCCCACCTCGGATCGGCCACGCTGTGGATTCCGGTGGCGCCGACCCGCTACATGCAGAGCTGGCAGCTCGCCCGCTTGCCGCTGCTGCGCGAGGACGCCGCAGGCTACATCCCGCTGTATGACGTGGACGCGGTGTTGGCTGCCTTCGCCGACGGGCTGCCGGCCGAGGCCGCCCGCCTGTTCACCGACTATGTCACCGAGTGCCGCGCCGCGCTGGAGCACCGCCGTGCAGCGAAGGCCGAACGCGCGCGCTGGTTCGGCGAGCCGGACGTGGCGCCCGGCCACAACTTGCCGCGCTGGGAGCAACGGCTGCTGCACCACGACCGGCTGGCCGCCTTCCTCGACCATCCTTACTACCCGACGGCCCGCGCCAAGCTCGGTTTCGAGCCCAGCGACCTGGCCCGCTACGCCCCGGAATTCCAGCCCAGCTTCGAGCTGAATTGGCTGGCGGTGCCGCGCGCGCTCTACCATCCGAGCGGGGATGCGCTGCCACCCGGCTGGCCGAGCTTCGAAGATGTCGGCCTGCCCGCCGGCCTCGCCGCCGAGCATGCGCTGGTGCCGGTGCACCCCTTCGTCTGGCAGCACCATCTCGACGGCTTCCTCGCCGAGGCCGGGCTGGCCGGACAGGTGATCCGCGCGCCACGCAGCCGCCTCACGGTCACGCCGACGCTGTCGGTCCGCTCGCTGGTGCTGCGCGACACGCCCGAATGGCACGTCAAGCTGCCCCTGACCATCCGCACGCTGGGCGCGAAGAACATCCGTACCATCAAGCCCAGCACCATCACCGATGGCCACCGCATTCAGACGCTGCTCGGCGACATCATCGCCCGCGAAGCCGCGCTGACGGGCCAGGTGCTGCTCACCAACGAAGAGAACGGCGCGCACGTTGCACACCGTCCTTTCCTGGGCTTCATCCTGCGTCGTTATCCGGCGCAGGTGCTGGAAAGCGCCACGGCGGTGCCGATCGCCGGTCTGCTGGCCGAGGCGCCGCACGGCAGGATGGTGGTCGAGGAGCTGGCGGAGCGCTATTTCGGCGGCGACCTGGACGCCTGGCTCGACGCGTACCTGGCGCTCACGCTGCGGCTGCACCTGACACTATGGCTGCGCTACGGCATCGCGCTGGAATCGAACCAGCAGAACTCGGTGCTGGTCTACGGCGGCGAGGGCTTGCGGCTGCTGTTGAAGGACAACGATGCCGCGCGCATCGACACCGGGCTGCTCGCCCGCCGCTGGCCGCAACTGGCAGACAGGCTGGCCGGGCTGGTGGATGCGCGCATCGCGGTGAGCGAGGAACTGCCGCTGGCGCAGATGTTCACCACCATCACCCTGCAGCTGAACATCGCGGTGCTGATCGAGGGCATCGCCGAGCGTCGTGGCACCGATCCCGCCGTGGGCTATGCGCGAGTGCGCCGCCACGTTGAAGCCGTGCTGGAGCAGTTGGCGGCCGAGGGCGAAAACGTGGCGTTCGCGCGGCAGGCGCTGCTCGAGGACGATACCTTGTATCTGAAGTACCTGCTGCGCGCCGCCTCGCTCGAGGACAAGTCGCAGACCGGTGCCGCCGACGTCAACAAGTTCTACGGCAAGCGCGCGCCCAACTTCCTGAAGGCGGTGCGATGAGCGCGAATACACGTCGCGTGGTAGCGGTGGTGATGTTATGCCACTTCGTCGCGTCGTTCGCGGCGCTCGGGATGCCGCCGTTCTTCGCGCAGATCCTGCAGCGCTCGCTGAACAACGACGTCCCGTGGCTTGCCGGCACGTTCTACGTGGTGCCGACGCTGCTGGCGGCGCTGTCGGCGCCGTGGTGGGGCCGGCTGGCCGACCGCTTCGGCAAGAAGCCGCTGCTGCTGCGCGCTCAGCTCGGGCTGGCGCTGAGCTTTCTCCTGGCCGGCTTCGCCACCAGCACCAGCGGCTTCTTCGCGGCGCTGGTGTTGCAGGGCGTGCTCGGCGGCACCTTCGCGGCGTCGAACGCGTACCTGGCGACGGTGGCCAGCGGGGCGACGCTGACGCGCAGCCTCACCGCCATGCAATGGTCGGCGCGCGCCGCGCTGGTGGCGGCGCCGGCCGCCCTCGGGCTGTGGATGGGGGTGGAGTCGCCCATCGTGCTGTACCGTTGGCTGGCACTGCTGCCACTCGTTTCTGCCGTGCTCATCGCGCTGCTGCCGGCTGGCGGCATGGCGGCAAGCGCGGCCCGGCGCACGCCGACCCCGGTGCCGACCGCTCCGGCCACGCCGCGCCAGATCTACGCGCTGCAGTTTGCGTTCATCTTCGCCACCGTGGCGACCTTCCCGTACTTCATTTCCGATGTGCAGCTGCGCCTGCCCACGCTGTCCGCGGCGGCCGCCGGCCTGCTGTTCGGCCTGCCCCACCTCGTCTATCTGCTCGCGGCGCCGTTGCTGTCGCGCCGGGTGGGGGCGACGCCGTCGCTGGGCCTGCTGGCCGCCGGCTACGGCACGCTGATGCTCAGCCTCGCCGCTCAGGCCGTGCCGCTGGATCTGCCGGCACTGGTCGGCTGGCGGCTGCTGATGGGGATGGCGATGACCGTCGGCTTCATCGGCCTGCATGCCCTGGTGGCGGGCGTGGTGAACGCCGGCAACGCCGGACGCACTTTCGGCTGGTTCGAGAGCAGTTCGAAGTGGGGCGGGGTCGCGGCGGGCGTCATGGCCGGGGCGGCAGTCGGCGCAGCCGGCACGCGGGCCCCCTTCCTGCTGGGCGCCGCCGCGCTGGCTCCGGCTCTCGGCTACCTGTTGCTGATCGCCCGGCGGGCGCCGGGCGCGCAAACGGCTTGAACACCTTGCGGGTGCGTCTTTGCGCCGCACCCTAGCTATTTCTTGGCCGACTCGATCGGCTTCGAGAGGACATACTATGCAATCGAACGTGAATACCGCCGAACGTGCCAACCCGGCGGAACTGGCCGCACAGCGGCGCTGCCAGGAGACGCTGCTCAACTGCTACTGCCGCGAGATCGCCGGCCCCAACGGTCAGTTGCGCATCGGGCCACCCT
Source organism: Pseudogulbenkiania sp. MAI-1 (assembly GCF_000527175.1). Taxonomy (NCBI): domain Bacteria; kingdom Pseudomonadati; phylum Pseudomonadota; class Betaproteobacteria; order Neisseriales; family Chromobacteriaceae; genus Pseudogulbenkiania; species Pseudogulbenkiania sp. MAI-1. The sequence goes on from NZ_AZUR01000001.1 coordinate 2,728,381, forward strand.
TCGGCCAGAACGACTGGCCGGCGGCGATCCGGATGATTCTGCAGCGCGACCAGGGGCAGGTGCTGCAAGTGCAACTGCCACACACCCACGACCGCCTGCTGACCATCGTCGAAGCGGCCTCGGTCACCGGCAACTACCGCTACCGCTCGCCGGTGTTCCACAAGGCGGAGAACAAGCCGTGGGCCCTGCTCGACTGGGAAGCGCTGGCTGCCTTGCTGCTGCGCGAAATGGCGCTGCAGCACGAGGTTGCGCCGAACGCCGAGCTGATGGAACAGATCCGCAACAGCGTGGAAGTCGGCACCGAGGTGCTGGCGCTGCCGGTGCCGGATGCCATCCCGGCCGATCCGGTCGAGGCGTATATCGACTCCGAGCAATCGCTGACCTTCGGCCACCCCTTCCACCCTACGCCGAAGAGCCGCCAGGGGTTTTCCGACGACGATCTCCGGCGCTATTCGCCGGAGCTGCGCACGCGTTTCCCACTGGCCTGGTTCGCGGTGCGGCGCGAGGATCTGGCGCAGCAATCGTTGATGGCGGCAAGCTGCGATGAGCTGATCGCGCCGAACGCCCCGGCGGCACCGGAGGGCTGCGTGGCGGTGCCGGTGCATCCGTGGCAGGCGGGTTTTCTGCGCCAGCACCCCCTGGTGCGCCAGGCGCTCGCCAGCGGCCGGCTGCAGGACCTCGGCGTGCAGGGGGGCGATTTCTATCCCACCTCGTCGATCCGCACGCTGTACCAGCCGGGTAATCCGTACTTCTACAAGCTGTCGCTGAATATCCGCATCACCAATTGCGTGCGCAAGAATGCCTGGTACGAGCTGGAGAGCGCGATGCAGGTGAACAGGGTGCTGCGCCCGCTGCAGCCGGAACTGGCCCGCCTGTTCCCGGGGCTGCAGCTGATGGAGGAGCCGGCCTTCATGTCGGTCGACCTGAAAGATGCCGATGCCGAACAAAACCGCCAGGTGATCGAGGGTTTCGGCCTGATCCTGCGCCAGAGCGTGGATGTGCTGCGCACGCCCGACAGCGTGCCGCTGTTGGCCGGCTCATTGTTCGGCAACCACTATTACGGCGAAGCGCGCACCCGCAAACTGCTCGCCGGCCTGGCCGCGCGCGAGGGTGGCCGCATCGAGGCGGTGACCGAGCGCTGGTTCTCCGCCTACGTCGAGCAGCTGATCTACCCCGTTTTCCATCTGTTCTTCGCGCACGGCGTGGTGTTCGAACCGCATCTGCAGAATGTGGTGCTGGGGCTGGAAAAGGGATGGCCGAAGCAGTTGTTCCTGCGTGACTTCGAGGGCGTCAAGCTGACGCCATCGCGCCATCCTGCCGAGACCATGCCGGACATCAGCGAGCGCGCCAGGGCCTCGCTTTGGTACGAAGAGGAACTGGGCTGGAACCGCATCGCCTACTGCGTGTTCGTCAACAACCTGTGTGAAGTGGTGACCCAGCTGGGCGCGGGCACGCCGGGTCTGACCCAGCGGCTGTGGTCCATCGTGCGTCATCACCTGCATTACTATCAGGCTCACTACGGGAATGCCGCGTCCAGCCGGCGCATCAACGCGCTGTTGACCGGCGTGCCATTCCCGGCCAAGACCAATTTCAGCAACCGCTTTTTCCAGCGCGCCGACCGCGCCTCGACCTACGTGCCGGTGACCAACCCGATCGCGCTGGCCGGAGGGGGGGACGCATGGTGCTGAACGCGAACGCACTGCGCTGGGCGCCGGTATTCGAGCGGCTGCGCCAGGAAGTGGGCAGGGATGACGCGCCCCTGTCCGCCTACCTGTACGACCTCGAAGCGCTGCGCCGTCACGCCGGCTCGCTCACGGCGGCGCTGCCGCCAGGCTTCGAGTTGTTCTACGCGATCAAGGCGAACTCCGATCTGCCTATCCTTGAGACGCTGGCGCCACTCACGCACGGCTTCGAGGTTTCTTCCGGCGGAGAGCTGGCCTGGGTGCGCTCGCACTTCGCCGACACTCCGATCATCTTCAGCGGACCGGGCAAGACCGACGCCGAGCTGGGCCAGGCGCTCGACCTCGGCGTCGAGGCGCTGCACGTCGAAAGCCGGCACGAACTGGAGCGGCTGGCCTGGCTCGCCCGCGAGCGCGGCGTCACCGCATCGGTGCTGCTGCGCGTCAATCTGGCCATCGAGGGACTGCAAGCCACCACGCTGATGATGGGTGGCAAGCCGACCCCGTTCGGCATCGCCGGCGACCAGTTGCCGGACTGCCTGGCGTGGCTGCGGGAGCATCCCGAGATCGAACTGCGCGGGTTCCATTTCCACTTGATGTCGCATCAGCTCGACGCCGCCGCCCATCTGCGGCTGCTCGGCGCCTATCTCACGCAGGTGCGGCGCTGGCGTGCCGAGTACGGACTTTCCACGCTCGATCAGGTCAACGTCGGCGGCGGTATCGGCGTCAACTACCGGGAGCCGGAACGCCAGTTCGACTGGCCGGCCTTCGCCGAAGGGCTTGCCGCGCTGTCGATGCAGCGCGACGGGCTCACCGTGCGCTTCGAATGCGGACGCTACGTCACCGCGTTCTGCGGCTACTACGCGATGCAGGTGATCGACGTGAAACATGCCTTCGACCGCACCTTCGTGGTGGCGCGCGGCGGCACCCACCAGTTCCGCACCCCTTATGCGCAGGGGCATAGCCACCCCTTCCGCGTGCTGCCGATCGACCACTGGCCCCACCCATACCCGCGCCCCCAAGTACACGGGACGCGGGTCAGCGTGGTCGGCCAGTTGTGCACGCCGAAGGATCTGCTGGCCTACGACGCGCCGGTCGAGCGCGTGCGTACCGGCGATCTGGTGGTGTTTCCTTACGCCGGGGCCTATGCGTGGCACATTTCGCATCATGACTTTCTGCGCCATCCGCATCCCAAGCATGTCTATCTTCCGGTAGAGGGCTCACCAACGCCTCCGAAATAACTGTGTCCATGAAATGAAGAGATACGGACGGAAAAGCGGCCTGGATAAGGCCGCTTTCTGCGCCAACTTCGCTATTGATGCCGCACAGCACGCTGACATTAATCCAGCACCAGCACAGCGATGATCTGTTCATTCGGCTCGGTGAAACACCCACCGCGCCAGGCGCAGAGCGGGTGCAGTGGGTAGCGGCTCAATCAAGCGGCATCGATATCGTCAATGTCGTGCCTTGGCCCGGCGCACTGTCGATGTTGAACTCGCCGCCCAGCATGCTGACACGCTCCTCCATGCCTACCAGCCCGAACGAGTAGGCTTTCTTGGCGCAGGTCGTTGATAATGCCGCGCACGCTCCTGATGGCCGTATCGATGTGATTCAGGACTACAACCCGCACCCCGGCTCAGGTTTTATCTTCCAGCTACCCCTGCCGGACGGTGAGCATTCCTTGCTGCGCCAGGGCAATTTCCAACAAGGCTTAACAAGGCTTCCAGCCGGATCACGCGCTCGGTGAGGGATTCGATTTTTTTCTTGCTGGGTTTTCATGGCACCAGCCATCCGCTCCACCCTGTCGTTCATCTTGATGACGGATGCCGACCTGCACCGATAAAGCGATCCGGACCGACCAACCGCCGGCACTACTCTTTCCAATGCCCTTTGCCGTGCCCCTTGCCCGGATGGCCGCCCCAGTCACCGGGGTGGCGCTTCCGGTAGCGCGGGGCGTAGACGTCGGTGTACCAGTCGTCCCGGACGAAATACACCGGCCGGCTGCAGGCATGATAGCCAGCGCAGTAGCGTTTCCAGCGCTTGGCATGTCCGGGGGGAACGCGCAGGTAGATCGGTTCATAAACCACAGCCGGGCGCCGGATGATGATCGGTTCGTCGTAGATGAGTACCGGCCGCGGGAAATCGCCGATGTCGATCTGGCCGTAGAAATGAGGATCGCCGATGCGGATCGAGACACCGACACCGACATCCGCCGCGAACGCCGGGACCGCCAAGGCGGCAAAAATCGAACTTAACAAGAGCTGTTTCATCGCAGTTCCCTTTCCTTACAGTCAGGCGAGAACGGGCTGACGCGCCTCATTGCCCATCCCAGTCCAAGACGCCGGCACATTGGCATTGCCAGCCTCATGCTGTTTGATCGCGGCATCTTCGCTTTGTTTCGCCAGCCCCACCCAGGCAAAAACATCGTGCTATTCATCATCGCCATGGCCCGTTCCGGCGACACGTCTTTGACCCCATGCCCCATAGAGGAATGCCGGGGGCGAGCAGCCTCAGTCCTTCTTCTCTTGGCCGGCAGGCACCACTTCCCCGATGGCGAAGCGTACCGCCTCTTCGACCCGGTCCAGCCAGACGAACTGCAGCTTCTCGCGGGCCTCGGCCGGCACGTCTTCGAGGTCTTTCTGGTTGCGGCGCGGCAGCATCACCGTGTGGATGCCGGCGCGCAAGGCCGCCAGCGTCTTCTCCTTCACACCGCCGATCGGCAGCACCAGCCCGCGCAGGCTCACTTCACCCGTCATGGCGACGTCGGAGCGCACCGGCTTGTCGGTCAGGAGCGACACAAGCGCCAGGAAGATGGCCACGCCGGCACTGGGACCGTCCTTGGGCGTGGCGCCGGCGGGAACGTGCACGTGCACGTCGCTGTCGGCCAGGGCGTCGCCGGTCCAGATCTTGGCCAGGGTCAGGGCGGCCTGGGCCGATTCCTTCATGACATCGCCCAGTTGGCCGGTGAGGATCAGGCGGCCGCTGCCCGGCACCTTGCTGGCCTCGATGAACAGGATGTCGCCGCCCACCGGCGTCCAGGCGAGCCCGGTGGCCACGCCGGGCACGCTGGTGCGCAGGGCGAGCTCGCTCTCGAAGCGCTGCGGGCCGAGGATGTCGGGCAGGTCCGGCGCGTCCACCGTCACCTGCCCGGCCTGCCCTTCGGCGATGCGCATCGCCACGCGGCGCAGCACCGAACCGATCTCGCGCTCGAGGTTGCGCACCCCGGCCTCGCGCGTGTAGTCGCGCACGATGGCGGCGAGCGCCGCATCGGTCAGCCCGGCCTGTTCGGCAGCCAGGCCGTTGGCTTCGAGCTGGCGCTGCACCAGGTAGCGCCGGGCGATCTGGATCTTTTCTTCCTCGGTGTAACCGGGAAGCTGGATGACTTCCATGCGGTCGCGCAATGGCCCCGGAATGGTATCGAGCACGTTCGCGGTGCAGATGAACATGACGCGCGACAGGTCGAAGTCCACTCCCAGGTAGTTGTCGCGAAACTTGTGGTTCTGCTCGGGATCGAGCACTTCCAAGAGCGCGCTGCCGGGGTCGCCGTGAAAGCCGCCCGCTCCCAGCTTGTCGATTTCGTCGAGCATCAGCACCGTATGGGTCGTTCCGGCACGGCGTATCGCCTGGATGATGTTGCCGGGCAAGGCGCCGATATAGGTGCGCCGATGCCCGCGGATTTCCGCCTCGTCGTGCACCCCGCCCAGGGCGACGCGCTGGAAAGCGCGGCCGGTGGCCCGGGCGATGGATTGACCGAGCGAGGTCTTGCCCACGCCGGGCGGGCCGGAGAAGCACAGGATCGGGCTCTTGCCCTCGGGCTTGAGCTTGCGCACGGCCAGATACTCCAGGATGCGCCGCTTGATCTTGTCGAGTCCGAAGTGATCCTCGTCCAGCACGCGCCGCGCTTCGGCGATGTCGATCGGCTGTTGCAGCTCCTGTTTCCATGGCAGCTCCGTGAGCCACTCGAGGTAGGTGCGCAGCATGGAATATTCGGTTCCCCCCTCGCCCGTGCGCTGCAGGCGCTTGAGTTCCTTCTCGGCATGCTTGCGCACCTCGTCCGGCATCCCGGCCTTGGCGACGGCCGCCTTCAGTTCTTCGATCTCGGCGGCCGTTTCCTCGTCCTCGCCCAGTTCCTTCTGGATCTGCCGCATCTGTTCGCGCAGCATGTGCTCGCGCTGGCGCTCGTCGAACTGCGCCCGCGTCTTCTCGCCGATCTCGCGCGAGAGCTTGAGCACTTCGACACGCGCCGACAGCAAGGCCAGCACCTTGTCCAGGCGGCGCATAAGGTCGAAGGTTTCGAGGATGTCCTGCTTCTCCTCGGCTTTCACATCGATGAGGTTGGCCACCATGTCGGCCAGCGCCGCCGGCGAGCCGATCCCGCGCACCACCTCGCGCAGCTCGTCCGGCATATGCGGCAGCAGCCCGATCGCCTCGATCGACAGTTCCTTCAGTTGCAGAAAGCGCGCCTCGATCTCCGGCGTCATCACTTCCGGCTGCTCGATCAGCACTACCCGGGCCACGAGGAAGGGCCAGCCCTCGAGGAATTCCAGCACCTGGAAGCGCGACAGCCCCTGCACCACGAGGTGATCGGCCCCCTCCTTGCCGGTGATGTAGCGCGCGATCAGGCCGGCCGTGCCCACCCAGTAGAGATCGGACGGCCCGACGTCGGTTTTCTGGGGGTCGCGCTGCAGCAGGAAACCCACCTGAAGTTCGTTCTTCACCGCTTCCTGAGCCGCGGCAATCGAGGAGGCACGTCCGACCGTCACCGGCGACAGCACGCCGGGAAACAGCACCGCGCTGCGCAGCGGGATCAGGATCAGCGCGTCCGCCGGCAGCGGTTTGGCGGTGTCGGCGAGCGGGGCCGTGGATGGAGGGTTGGCGCCCGCGACCGGCCCGGCAGCCTCGTCGGACCGCGTTTGCTGCTGCTTTGGCCAGTGCTTCATCGTGGAACCTCTCTCGCTTTTCTGAAGGTCAATACCAGGCAACCGTCCCTCAGTTCCGGTGGGGCGGGTTCGAGAACATGCAGGGGCAAGGGAATGTGCCGTTCGAACCGGCCGTAGGGAATCTCGATGCGGTGGATGTGGGCGGAGCTGGAGGCGGGGACGCGGCGCTCCCCCGTCACGGTGACCCCGCCAGGCTCGAAGGCCACGACGATGGCCGCCGCGGGCACCCCCGGCAGGGCGACGTAGACGATCATGGCTTCCTCGCTTTCCACCACGTCGATGGGCGGTTCGAGGCACGGCATGCGAGTCGGACCGGCACGGAAAAACTGGCAGTGCAGCCGTTCTGCCTGCTCCAGCAAGGACAGGGCGTCCCCCCACATCCAGGACATCAGGTCGCGAGATCTCATGGTGCTCATGCCTCTGCGCTATGAATTGTAAATGGCACGGGAAGGGACCGGTTTCAAGGCGATTCCGTCTTGGCTTCAGGAAAAATCGGCCAGCAGCGGCGGCACGTGGCGCCGCAGCAGCGCGTGGCGCGCGTCCCATTGTTCTTTCGCATCCAGCGCTTCGAGGTACTGCACCTCGCCGGCAGCGAACAGCGCGATCGGCAGGCCGTCGCGGTAGAGCACGCGGTTGCCGGTGAGCGCGGGCAGCTTGGGGCCGGGGGTGAGGATGCCGACCAGGTTGAGCGGATCGGCGCCGGACAGCGACAGCCATTCGCCCGAATACGGCTGGCGCCTCACCTCGCGCAACGCGCCCACCGCCTCGGGCAAGGCGTACTGTTCGCCGGAAAAGCCGGCGACGAAACGCCCGCCGCGGATTTCGCCGCGTGCTTCGAGCCTCCGGTACACGCGCAATAGGTCGCGCCACGGCGGCAGCCAGTCGGCCTCGCGCTCGAGCAGCCGCCAGAACACCACGCCGTAGCGGCGCAGCAGCGTGCGCGCGACGTGCTCGAGCGCTTCGGCGTCGGAGACGGTCGAACCGGTGCGTCGGGCCAGTGCCCAGCGCCCGGCGTCTTCCATGCCGAACATCACGGTGCGGTGGTGGCGCCGGCGCGTGCTGCTGCCGCTGGGGCGGCGCCGCTCGGACGGCACCAGCAAGGCGCGCAGGCCGCCGAAGCTGTCGGCGTTGACCAGCCCGACCGCTACCAGTTCGGCCAATGCTTCTTCCACCTGTACGCCCAGCAAGTGGGCGCCGTCGACCAGTTCGTCGAAGAACGAGGCGCCGTGCTGGCGGATGCAGTCGGCCACCGCCTGGGCGCGCACGCCGAGTGGCTGCGGCTCCGGCACGGCGGCGAGTTGCGTCCACAGCACCGCGTTGCGGCGTGCGAACAGCGTGATCGGTGTGGTGCGGATCGGCCCTGCCCCCTTGCCAGGCTTGTCCGGACTGACGTTGCGTGGCGTCAGGCGCGCCCAGGAAAGACGCCCGGCCAGGCACAGGTCGTCGAGCCAGGCCGGCTCGTAGGCGGGGATGCGCGCAGGCAGCAGCTCGGTTTCCCAGGCCCCGGCCGGCGCTTCGTAGCCTTCCAGTTGCGCGGCCACTGCCGCCACCGCGTCCGGCCCCTCCATGCGCGTGTCCGGCGCGACGTGTTGCCAGCCGAACAGGAAGCGCAGGAAATCGCGCGCGGCGACCGGCTCGATCTCGGCGCGCAACTGCTTGACGGTGTAGCGGTGGATGCGCGCCAGCAGCCGCCGCTCGCACCATTCATCCTCCGCCGCGTCGTCGCTGAAACGGCCGCGCAGTGCAAAGCCTTCCCCCTCCAGCGCGGCGAGCGCGATTGCGATCTCGCCCGGAGCCATGCCGAGCGCCGCAGCGCAGGCCGATAAAGTGACAGGCCCCAGCCCTTCGAGCCGGCCACGCACGATCTCGACCAGTGCGGTCTCGGGCGTCCACTCCCACCGCGCCTCGCCTTCCGGCGCAGCGATCGCCGGCTTCGGCTCGAGGCCGGGCCACAACGCCCGGAACGGGCTCAGCCGTTCGGCAGCGATCCATAGCGTCGCGGTTCCGTTCCGCACGCGCGCCACGCGCTTCTGCCTGGCGAGGGCGGCGAGCCAGTCGCTCCAACCCGGCTGCGCCGCGACCTCCCCTTCGGTGACAAAGCCCAGCCACACCAGCGCATCGTGCAGTTCGTCGGCGTTGGCGGCATCCGGCCAGGCTTCCTCGCGCACGCGGGCAATCGCCGCCGGATCGAGCCGGCCGAGATCGGCGGCGGTTTCCGGGTCGAGCCAGCGCCGGCTCATCACCGCCTGGGTACGGCGCTCTTCCAGCGGCGCGTCGTCGAGGAAGGCGTAGGGCTTGGCGGTGAGCACTTCTAGCGCCAACGGCGAGGGTTCGGTGAGGTCGCGCACTTCCACGCGGATGGCGCCGGATTCGATGCCGGCGAGCAGGCGCTCGAAGCCCTCCACGTCCATCGCTTCATGAAGACAGTCGGCCAGGGTCTGGCGTACCAGGGGGTGATCCGGAATCTCGCGCTCGCCCACCAGGTTTTCGGCGCAGGCGAGCTGGTCGGGGAAGATCGCCGCCACCAGGTCTTCGGCGTCCATGCGCATGAACTGCGGCGGCACCTTCTTGCCGCCACGGAAACGCGGCAAGGCCAGGGCGATGCAGGCGACCCAGCGCCAGCGCGTGATGAACATCGGGGCGTCGAGCAGCGCCTGGATCAGCACTAGGCGCGCGCTGGCCGGGTGGAGATAGCGCGGCACCTCGGCCAGCTCGAAGCTGTGCGCCGTGGTCAGCGAAAGCACGATGTTGTCCTCGGTGGCGGCGGCCTGCAGCTCGAAATTGAACTTGCGGCAGAAGCGCTTGCGCAGCGCCAGCCCCCAGGCGCGGTTGATACGGCTGCCATAAGGCGAGTGGATCACCAGCTGCATGCCGCCGACGGCGTCGAAGAAGCGTTCGATGACCAGCGTGTCCTGCGTCGGCAGGCAGCCCAGCGCCTTGTGCGCCCCTGTCAGATACTCGGCCAGTTGGCGGGCGGCCGGCTCGGCCACGCCGAGGTCGTCGGCCAGCCAGCGCACGACATCCTGCCCGTCCCCGCCCTGCCCGTCCGGCTCGGCCGTCAGCCGTTCGGCGATGGCGGCGCGCAGCCGCGACACGGCTTGCGACAGCTCGTCGCTGCGACCCGGCGCCTCGCCAAACCAGAACGGGATCGAAGGCGGCAGGCCGTGGGCGTCCTCCACCCGCACCGTGCCGCGCTCGATGCGCAGGATGCGGTAGGCGTTGTTGCCGAGCTGGAAGATATCGCCGGCGGTACTCTCGACCGCGAAATCCTCGTTCACGGTGCCGACGACATGGTTCTCCGGCTCCAGCAGCACCTGGTAGTCGGCGGTATCCGGGATGGTGCCGCCGCTGGTGAGCGCGGTCAGCCGCGCATTTCGCCGGCCACGCAGCACGTGGTTGATGGCATCGTGATGGATCAGCGCACCGTGGCGGCCACGCCGCGTGCTGTAGCCTTCGGCCAGCATGGCGAGCACGGCGGCGAACTCCTCGCGCGCCAGTGCCCGGTACGGCCAGGCGCGGCAGAGGCGCCGGTACAGCGCGTCCTCGCCCCAGTCACATGCCGCGACTTCGGCGACGATCTGCTGCGCCAGCACGTCGAGCGGCTGGGGCGGGATGGTCAACCGGTCCAGTTCGCCACGGCGGACGCTGTCGAGCAGCGCCGCGCACTCCACCAGATCGTCGCGCGACAGCGGGAACAGCCGGCCCTTCGGCGTTCCGCTCACCGCATGGCCGGAGCGCCCGACCCGCTGCAGGAAGGCCGAGATGGTGTGCGGTGAGCCGAGCTGGCACACCAGGTCGACGTCACCGATGTCGATGCCGAGTTCGAGCGAGGCGGTGGCGACCAGGGCGCGCAGTTCACCGCGTCTGAGGCGCTGCTCGGCGTCGAGCCGCGCTTCTTTCGCCAGGCTGCCGTGATGCGCACCAACCTGCGTTTCGCCGAGCCGTTCCGACAAGTGCCGCGTCACCCGCTCGGCCAGCCGGCGCGTGTTGACGAACACCAGCGTGGTGCGATGCTGGTCGATCAGCTCGGCGAGCCGGCCATAGGTCTGCTCCCATACCTCCCCCGACATCACCGCCTCGAGCGGCGAGGCCGGCACTTCGAGCGCCAGATCGCGCTGCCGCACGTGGCCGGTGTCGATGACGGTGCATTCGGCGGCCGGGCTGCCGTCCGGCGCGGCACCGACCAGAAAGCGCGCCACCTCCTCGATCGGCTTTTGCGTGGCCGACAGGCCGACCCGCACCAGCTTGTTGCCGGTGAGCGCCGCCAGCCGCTCCAGCGACAGGCTCAGGTGCGAGCCGCGCTTGTTCGGCGCCAGCGCATGGATCTCGTCGACGATCACCGTGCGCGTGGTGGCGAGCATCCGGCGGCCGGATTCGGAACCCAGCAGCACGTAGAGCGACTCCGGCGTGGTGACGACGATGTGCGGTGGGCGGCGGCGCATCTTCTCGCGTTCGGCCTGGGGCGTGTCGCCGGTGCGCACCAGGGTGCGGATCTCCACCTCGGGCAGGCCGCGCGCCTTCAAGGCCTCGCGGATGCCGGCCAGCGGTTCTTCGAGGTTCTTGTGGATGTCGTTGGACAGCGCCTTGAGCGGCGAGACGTAGACCACCTGGGTTTCGTCCGGCAGCTCGCCGCCCTGCCCTTCGCGCACCAGGGTGTCGATCGCGGCGAGAAAGGCTGCCAGCGTCTTGCCGGAGCCGGTCGGCGCGGCGATCAGCACGTGCCGGCCGGACTGGATGACCGGCCAGGCCTGCGCTTGGGCGGCGGTGGGCGTGGAGAAGGTATCGACAAACCACTGTGCCACCGCCGGATGAAAGAAGGGAACCGGGTTCACGAGTGGGCTCGCTTGGCTGGAAGCGTGCCTTTAATAGTAGCGCAGAGGGGAAGCGGCCGTGAGAGGTGCCGGACGCCGGCGAGCTGCCGCCGGCAACCTGCCTTTGTCAGATCAACGCAACAGGAAGCCCCGGCCAATCACATCGCCGGCTTCCAGCGACCAGCTGGCCTTGCCGCTGTAGTAGGCGCGGCCGGCGACTCGCACGGTCACCGCCTCGTGCCCCGGCAACGCGACCGGTTCCTTGACCGAGGCGGTGAATCGCGCGCCAGTCAGGCTCTCGAATTCACAGCTCTCACCCATCTGCACAAGCCCCTTGGCGTGACGCAGGGCCATGCGAGCCGTCACACCGGAACCGGTCGGGCTGCGATCCACTTCGGCGTCCGCAAAGACGCAGACGTTGCGGCTGATACCGGCACTCGAGGTATCGCGGCCATCGGTGAGGATGCTGCCGTAGAGAAAGCCGAGGTCTTCTGCCGCAGGGTGGCGGACGGAAATCGTGTCGCGCACCGCTTGGGACAGCACCGAGGCAGCGTCGACCAGATCGCGGAGCCGGCCATCCAGCGAAACCCCGAGTTTTGCTGCATCGACGATGGCATAAAAGGCACCGCCGTAACCGATATCCACCGTCACCTCACCCACACCCGGCACCTTCACCGGCAGATCGAGAGCAAAAGCGAAAGCCGGTACGCTGTCGAAATGAACGGCCCCGGTCTTGCCCTCGCTGACTTCGACGTAGGCCTCGACCAGACCGCAAGGGCACTCGATGCCCACTCGGGTCAAGGGCTCGACAGCCGGCACCCGACCGGTATCCACGGCAAAGCGGGCCAATGCGATCACCGCATGGCCACACATCGTGCTGTAGCCTTCGTTATGCGTGAACAACACCGCCAGGTCGGCCCCAGGCAGCGAAGGCTGCACCAATACGGCACCGTACATGTCGTAATGGCCGCGCGGTTCGAACATCAGCAAGCGCCGCACATCATCAAGGTTCTCACTCATGAAGCGTCGCTTGGCGAGAATGTCGTTGCCCTCGATGTGATCGATCAAATTGCAGACGATCCGCACCGGTTCACCACCGGTATGCATCTCGACCGTTTCGACGACAAAGCCTTCCCATTCTTCTGTTTTCATCTCTGCCCACCTCTTCGTTGCGATGAATTGTGTGAAGCACAACGCGGCTGCCGGCCACTGTCTGGCAAAGAGAACATCGCGCTGGGCTTATAAAAAATGCCCGGTCAAGGCCGGGCAAAGAGTGACTACTCTACAGGGAAAATCAGTAAGTAACTTTTACGGGGACCCACTTGGCCTGTTTTACTTGATAAACCGTGATCGGAGCCTGTATCAGGTCGCCGCGGGCATCAAAACGGTAATTGGCGTTTACACCCTCATACGAAATCTTCTTCAGGGCGGCAGTCACCTTGCCCGGCTCCGTGCTGTTTGCTTGCTGCATGGCTTTGGCAATCAACATCACGGCGTCGTAATGTTGCGGACCGTAGGACAAGGGCAACTTGCCGTATTTTGCTTGGTACTGTTTGATGAATTCCCGTCCCTGGCTACGCTTCTCCAACACGTTGCCCGCCACCGCCGCCATGAAACCCTCGCTGTTGCTGCCGGAGAGCTTGATGAAGGTGTCGGTCTGGATCATGTCGCCGCTGAGCACCTTGGTCGACAAACTCAACTGCTTCATCTGCAGTGCCAAGGGCGCCGCCTGGCTATCCGACATGGCGACGAACAGCAGATCGGGTTTGGCGGCACGGATTGACGTCAGGATGGGGCTAAAGTTGTTCTGTCCCGGAGTGGTATATTCACGGCGGATCACTTGCGCGCCGAGGCGCTTGGCTTCGGCCTCGAATTTGTCGGCCAACCCTTGGCTATACGCAGTACGATCATCGATCATGGCAATACGCTTGGCCTTCAGTTCACTCAGCGCGTACTGCGCCATGGCCGGCCCCATACGGGTATCCACCGCACTCAGGCGGAAAGCGTTGCCATAACCCAGACTGGTATAAGTGGCGTTGACCGCCACCGAGAATTGCGGCAGCCCGGCCTGATTGATAATGCGTGCGGCGGGAATGGTGGTGCCCGAGGTAAACGGGCCAACTACCGCCTTTACCTCTTCATCCAGCAATTTTTGGGCGGCCAGGGTCGACTGCTTCGGATCTTCCTGATCGTCTTGCGACACCAGTTCGAACTGCACCTGTTTGCCGTTGATTTTCAGCGCGCTGCGGTTGAGGGTGTCGATGGCGAGCTGGGCACAGTTCTGGTTGTCCTTGCCCCAATGGGCGTCGGGCCCGGTCAGCGGACCGATGAAGCCGATCTTTACCACTTCGGCGGCAGAAGCAGCGTTGATACCGCCCAGAGCAAGCAGTGTAACGAGGAGGGTGTGTTTCATTTTTGCATCCTGATGAAGTAGATGAATCAACAAGGGGCACAGCGACAGCTTTACTTCGACTGCATTTACATCCCGCCAGAATCGCTAGCGGAAACGTCCGGGCCAGAGCTCGGTTGGAATGTCGGCCACTCCTGTCAGGTGGTCGCGCAACAGCGCACCGGTGGTTGCGGCCAGGGTCAACCCGAGGTGGCCATGGCCGCAGGCAAAGAACAGGTTTTTTACTTTCGATGAGGGGCCAATGACCGGCACGGTATCCGGAACCGAGGGGCGATTCCCCATCCATGCAGTCATTCCGTCAGTGCCCAAATCGCCCAGCATGGAACGGGCCTTATCCAGCAACAGATGCGCGCGCCGGTAATCGGGAGGGGCATCGCGATGGGCCAGTTCCACCGTCCCGGCGATACGTAAACCGCCGTTGGCCATAGGAAGAATGACGAAGCTCTCCGTGGCATTGAGCAAAAAGTGCTGCAAGACAAGACCGGCCTTTGGCAGGTTCAGGTGATAGCCACGCTCGCTTTCCAGTGGCAGGGGTTGTCCGGTTTGCTTGGCAAAGCGATCGCTCCACACGCCACTGGCGATCACCACCTGCCCGGCCCGAAGGCGCTCGCCATTCGCCAGAACGACCCCCGTCACCTGACCAGACTGTTGGCGAACAGCATCCACCGGCTGCTGGACAAATCGCCCGCCTTCACGCAAGAACTGCTGAAACAGCCCGAGACTGAAGAGGTAGGGATCGTCCACATGCGACCAATCGGGAATCAGCACGCCCTGTTGCTGCCACGGCGCTCGCAGGGCCGGCTCGATACGGCCCAGCTCCGCCGTATCGCAGCGCCGCCAGCGTACGCCAAGCTCGCCGCGCCGCTGCCAGCATGCCAGATTGGCCTGCAGCGTCCCGGCGTCGGGATAGAGTGCCAATGCGCCATGACGGCGCCAACTGTCGCCAAGACCGCTGCGCGCGATCAGCGGGGCGTAATCCTGAATGACCCGCGCCAGCAGCTTGCCCAGTTGGCGGCTCAGCGTCTCCACCCGTGCAGGCCTACTGGCCAGCACAAAACGGCTCAGCCACGGCAGCAATCCCGGAAGATAACGCCAGCGAACCGCCAGAGGCCCCAGGGGATCAAGCAGCCAGCGCGGCACCTGTCGCAGCACTCCCGGTTCGGCCAGCGGGATCACCTCGCTGATCGCCAGTGCGCCGGCATTGCCCGACGAGGTACCGGCTGCGGGCGGGTCACGATCAAGCAGCAGGACATCCATGCCGGCCAAGCGCAGTTGCAACGCAGTGGCAATGCCGACCACGCCGGCCCCCACCACGATGACATCAGCAGCGCCCTCAGCCACGACACTCATCGGTAGCTCCGCTCGAGGAATAATTGGCCAAGGCACAACGCGCCGCCGCCAAATCCCAAGCGGCGGTCCCAACGCTCTTGAAGAGGCGTGGGCGATCGGCATCGAATCGTCCGGCCACGGCATCGGCCAGCGACGACACCGTCGACCAGTCGATACCGGCCTGGATCAGATCGCCCGCTTCATGGCGCGCCCCCACCGGGTCGTCCGAGAACAGCTGGCTGCCGGCAATCGATAGCGGCCCCAATTCGGCCATGTCCGGGCGGAAAGCGCCCACCCCGATCAGCAAGCGATCGGCCCGCGCCGCTTCGTTGTAGACAGGCACCTTGCTGGTAGTCAGCATGATCACGACCTCCACCTCGTCGGCAATACGGCCAGCCTTGGGCTGGAGCACCAGGCCAAGTTCAGCGTGCTGTCGGCAAAACTCGGTAGCGGATGCCAAATCCAGGCCATGCACATCCACCCGAATGCCCGGGAACAGTTCGGCCAAGGCGTCGAGATGGCCAGACGCTTGCTTGCCGGAACCAATCAGGGCGACATGCTGGGGGGAGCGCGAATGCAAGGACTGGATCGCCAACATCGATACCGCCGCCGTACGCTGGGCGGTGACCGTCGGACCATCCAGAATCAGCAAGGGTCTGCCGTTGGCGGCGTCGTAAACACTGACCACGCCATGGATCGTGGGCAAGCCATGGTTGGTGTTGTGGGGGCAGACATTGACCAGCTTGTGCATGCCGATATCGTGGGCGGTGGCAGGCATGGACAGCAGCACCCCCTCCCCCTGCAACGGCAACACCTGGCGCTCCGGGCTGCGTATCCGCCCAGCCATGTACTCCTCTGCCGCTGCGGCGAGGGCTTGGCAAAGGAGGGAAATCGGCAGCAGGTCTTTGGTTTGACGGGCAGAAAGAACCGGCAGACTTGTGGCACTGCACATAGGGTGTCACCTCTTGAAATTGGTAAAATTAAAACCAGATAAAGGTGAACACTCATGAGTTTGGAGTAGAACCACCACCAACTGGTCGACAATCGGAACACTTGCAGCTAAAACATGTCTTAAAAATTACCAATAATCGAAGCAGCGGGCAAGCAGCACCGATCAGATACCGGCTCACCGGTCAAATTTGTCACCAATGCGCAACAAATTGGCCACAAAGGAACCAATCATGGATGCCGCCATGCAAGAGCAGAACCACTTTCAACCTCTCCCCATCTACGAGCAGGTTGCAGAACAAATTCGCAACAGCATTGCTGGAGGGGAATTCCCGCCCGAGTCGCGCCTGCCATCGGAGCGTGACCTCGCGGCGCG
Source organism: Pseudogulbenkiania sp. MAI-1 (assembly GCF_000527175.1). Classification (NCBI taxonomy): domain Bacteria; kingdom Pseudomonadati; phylum Pseudomonadota; class Betaproteobacteria; order Neisseriales; family Chromobacteriaceae; genus Pseudogulbenkiania; species Pseudogulbenkiania sp. MAI-1. The sequence goes on from NZ_AZUR01000001.1 coordinate 2,744,874, forward strand.
TTTCCGCGTCAGCCGACCGGCGGTGCGCGAAGCCATCGGTGCCTTGCAAAACCAACAGTTGGTCATGACTCGCCGGGGTTCCGGGACGTATGTGTGCGCCGATGCGCTGCAGTTGCTGCAGCAAACCAGGCCAGCCGGCGACCTTGGCCACTCGGACGACAGCCCCGTATCGACCCTGGAAGTACGGCTCATGCTGGAACCCGCCATCGCCCGCATGGCGGCACGAAGAGGTCGGCGAGATGAAAAAGCCGAGCACTATCTGGCGTTGATGAAGAACGTCAAGAACATCGACATCCAATCGCAGCAAGCACTCTGGAGTGAATGCGACCGCCTGTTCCACCGGCAGTTGGCGGTCATGACCGGAGACTCTTTGATGGTGCGTATCGCGGACGAAATTGCGAAAACGATGGAGCAACCGCTATGGCAGCGCCTGCGGGATGACGGCATTTACGACGCAGAACGCATCAGTCTCTACGTCGCGGAACACCAGTTTATTTATGAAGCCATCGTCCACGGTGATGAAGAGGCGGCGGCCTTTTACGTCGAGCAACACCTGCGAAGGGTACGCCGGGACATCTCGATGAATGATGCCCCCATGCAAAACCACAAGCTGAACGATTAACAGGCTTGGCCATCACCGCATAAAGTGCATCAGGCGCCCAGCAACTGCCGCCGGTAGCGCTCCGGCGAGCAGCCCGCCTGCTTGCGGAACATCGCGATGAAGGCCGAGGGCGTGCCGTAGCTCAGCCGCGCCGCGATCTCGTGCACCGGCCAGCCGTCCTTGAGCCACGCCAGTGCCTGCAGCAGGCGCACGCGGTTGCGCCACTGCACGAAGCTCATGCCCAGCTCACGCTGGAAGCGCCGCGCCAGCGTACGCTCGGTGCTGTGCACGCGCACGGCCCACTGTGCCAGCGTAGTGGCGTCGGCCGGGTCGAAGCGGATGGCGTGCAGGATAGGTGCCAGATGCCGATCGGCACTCTCCGGCAGGTAGCTGTCTTCCTTGCCGGCACGCACCAAGTGCTCCACCAGCAGCTCGGCCTGGCGCACGTCCCAGTCGTCCGTCATGGCCGACACGCGGCGCTGGCAGAAATCCTCCAGCAAGGCACGCACCACCGGGGTCTGCGCGATCAGACATGGCCCGGCCGGCAGGCGTGCCGCCAGTTCCTCGCTGACGTAGACCGAGGCGTATTCCATCGACAGACGCACGTAGGCCGCATGCGGCAGGTCGGCCGGCACCCATACCAGGTAATCGGCCGGCGCGGTCAGCTTCCGTCCTTCCACCTCCAGTTCGATCAGGCCCAGGCTGATGCGGTTGAGCTGGCCCCAGGGGTGCCGGTGCAGCTCGAAGCCGGTATGGGGTTCGAACTGGTCATAGCGGAAGTGAAGCGGCGCGGGTGGCGGCAACTGCAGGTCGGCGTCTCTATAGGGCAGGTCCATATTGTCGGCTTTGTCGCATCGCTTTGTCCGATTCGAATTATAAGCAGAGAATACGACACCACTAAACTGGCGGCATTCCATCCCTGGGAGCCAACCATGCCCGTGCTGTTCCCGCTGCTGGCGGTGTTGATCTGGGCCGCCAATACCGTGGTATCCAAGGCCGCTGCCACGGTGTTCGATCCCGCCGCGATTTCCTTCTACCGCTGGCTGGTGGCCGCGCTGGTGCTCACCCCGTTCTGCCTCCTTCCCTTGTGGCGCCAGCGTCGCGCCCTGATCCCGCACCTGCCGCGCTTTGCCGTGCTGTCCTTGCTGGGCATGGTGCTGTACCAGTGCCTGGCCTACTACGCCGCGCACAGCACCAGCGCCACCAACATGGGGGTGATCTGCGCGCTGATCCCGCTCCTGGGCCTGTTGCTCTCCGGCCTGGTGTTCGGCCAGCGTGTCGGCCCGTCGGCCATGCTGGGCGTGGCCTTGTCGCTCGGCGGCGTGCTCTACCTGCTGGGCCAGGGCAACCCGGCCAGCCTGCTCGCCTCCGGCGTCAACCTCGGCGACGGGCTGATCCTGATCGGCTCCACCGCCTACGCGCTGTACGGTCTGCTGCTCAAGCGCTGGGCGCCGCCGTTCGGGCCATGGCTGAACCTCTACATGCAGGTGCTGCTGGCGGTGGCGATGCTCACCCCGCTGGCGCTCAGCGCCGACAGCCTGGCCATCCCGCCGCAGGGCGTGGGCCTGGTGCTGTTCGCTGGCATCGCCTCCTCGGTGCTGGCCGCCTACTTCTGGATGCGCGGCATCGCGCGCCTGGGCAGCCAGCGCACCGCCATCTTCATGAACCTGCTGCCGCTGTTCACCGCACTGATCGCCAGCGCCACGCTGGGGGAAGCCATCCACGCCTACCACTGGCTGGGCGGCGGTCTGATCCTGCTGGGGGTGAGCCTGACGCAGGGCGCGTTCGGCACGGTGCTGAGGCGGATGCAGGCTGGCTGAACCGCCAGCGGCCCGGCCACAAAAAACCCGGAGGGCAAGTCACACGGCAAGCACGCTGGAATGGCCTACACTGAGAGGTATCCGTTTTTCCCGACGCCTCCCTCATGCCCCATATCGTCTTCGCCCCCGCCATCCAGCGACACATCGCCAGCCCGGAACGCGACGTCTCCGGGGCGACGGTGGGCGCGGCGCTGGAGGCGGTGTTCGGCATCCAGCCTGAGCTGCGCGGCTACATCCTGGACGATCAGGGACAATTGCGCCGCCACATGGCGATCTTCGTCGACGGCCGCGCCATCCGCGATCGTCAGCACTTGAGCGACCCGATCGGCCAGGACAGCCGCCTCTACGTGGTGCAGGCGCTGTCCGGCGGTTGACACAGGACCCTCCCCATGAGCGACCGACTTCTCGTTGCCACGCGCAAAGGGCTGTTCATCCTGCAACGCAGCAGTAGCGGGCAATGGCAGACGACCCAGACCCACTTCCTCGGCGAACCGGTCAGCATGGCATTGGCCGATCCGCGCGACGACACGCTGTACGCCGCGCTCAACCTCGGCCATTTCGGCGTCAAGCTGTGGCGCCGGCGTGCCGCTGCTGCGGATTGGGAGGAATGCATCGTACCGCGCTATCCGCCACAGCCGGACCCGCTGCCCGAGCCCTTGCCGGGGCAGCCACCCGCCGCACCGTGGTCAGTGCAGCAAATCTGGGCGCTGGAGGCCGGCGGCCGCGACCAGCCCGGTACGCTGTGGGCCGGCACCATCCCCGGCGGCCTGTTCCGCTCCGATGACGGCGGCGACAGCTGGGAGCTGAACCGGGCGCTGTGGGACCGTCCGGAACGCAGCGAATGGTTCGGCGGTGGCTACGACTACCCGGGCATCCACTCCATCTGCGTCGATCCGCGCGACAGCCGCCACGTCACCATCGCCGTGTCCTGCGGTGGGGTGTGGCAGAGCCATGACGACGGCGCCAGCTGGACCTGCACCAGCGCCGGCCTGCAAGCCGACTACATGCCGCCCGAGCGCTGCGAAGACCCCAACATCCAGGACCCGCACCGCATGGTGCAATGCGAGCATCGTCCCGACATGCTGTGGATCCAGCACCATAACGGCATCTTCCGCTCCACCGACGGTGGGGCCTCGTGGCAACGGCTGTACGCCCAGCCCTCCAGTTTCGGCTTTGCCGTCGCCGTGCATCCGCTGGAGCCCGACACCGCGTGGTTCGTCCCGGCCGTCAAGGACCAGTGCCGCGTACCGGTGGACGGCCGCTTCGTCGTCACTCGCACCCGCGACGGCGGCGGCAGCTTCGAGGCGCTGGACGACGGCCTGCCACCGCCCCCGGCCTACGATCTGGTGTACCGCCACGGCCTGGCCGTGGACGCCTCGGGCGAGCGCCTGGCGATGGGCTCGACCACCGGCGGCCTGTGGCTGTCCGAAAGCGGCGGCGAGAGCTGGCAGTGCCTCTCGGACCACCTGCCGCCGGTCTATTGCGTGCGCTTCGCTTGAACGTAGCGGCCTTGCTGCCCCACTACTGGCCCTCCACCCCCGATTTTCGGCCTTCCGAGGGTGATTTTTGTTGCGCCCGCCCCCTGACAGCTATACTCAATCATCGCAGCAACAAGTAACAAGAATGGTCGTGGCGCGAGGCCTGCCGTGCGAAATTTCCCCATGCGTTTACCCGCCTCCCACCGGGGCGATCGGATCGATCGGCCTGTGGGAGGTTTTCACGCTACCGGAGCCTCCAGGGCGGCTTCCCCTGCCCGCCACCGGCGCTCCCCCCACCCTCCCGCCTCCGTCCCGGCTCGACCTGCCCGCACGGCGCCCGAGCTGACGCGGCTGTCGTTCCGGCTGGCCGGCGAGCAACCCGGCTCCCCGGGGAAAACCCCGCCGGGCGATACCGGCACCCTCAACAACGGCAAATTTCATCGGCGGCGGACCCTCGTCCATACCATCCGCGTGCTGCTGGCCAATGATCGCCAGATCATCCTGTGGGGCCTCGAGAAACTGATCAACGCCGAGATACCGCGCATGAAGGTCATCGCCAAGGCCATCAGCAACGCCGAGTTGTTGAGTCTGACCGAGAAGTACCGGCCCGACGTGACCCTGCTCGAGCTCGAACTGGGCGGCGAGAACAACATCGACCTCATCCCCGATTTGCTGCGCGACGCGCACGGGCGGGTGCTGATCCTCAGCGGGACCAGCGACAAGCAGCAGCTCGACCGCGCCGTCCTCAACGGCGCGCACGGCATCCTGCGCAAGGAAGAGCCGGTGGAAGCCATCGTCAAGGCCATCGAAAGGGTGCATGAAGGCGAACTCTGGCTCGACCGGATCACCACCGGCAGCCTGTTCGGGGAGCTGTCGGGCAACAGCCCGCCCGACCCCGAGGCACAGCGGCTGGCGACGCTCACCCCCAGGGAGCTCGACATTATCGCCGCCGTCGTCAACCACCCCGGCGCCCGCACCCGCGAGCTGGCGGACCTGCTCTACCTCAGCGAGCACACGCTGCGCAACCGCCTGTCGCGGATCTACAGCAAGCTGGACGTGGCGAACCGCCTCGACCTGTTCGCTTACGCCAGTCAATGCGGACTGGGGCAATCGCCAGACAACACAGCCGGGTCGTAATATCCCACCACCTCCGGGACGTTTGTCCCGCCTTCCCCCCTTCATATTCGGTACACCTGCCCCCTGCAAAACAGGACAACCCCCTCCTGCGCCCGGCAAGATAGCCGCCTACGCTTTAAGCAAGAAAAGAAGGTCCGATACAGAGACCCCTGAATTGAGGCAAGAACCGCTATGGCGGTTGGCACCAAAAGGAGGGGGAATGTATCGGTTTTGTTTTAAAGCCGCCCCGGTTTTGCGGTATGCCGCAGCGAATACCGCAAGGGGTGCAAGGTTGTGCCGGTGGCGAGCGATCGCCAACCCAATCGGCGCAAGGAGGTTGCAGTCGGCACCTTCCCTGCCATCACGGTGGGCAGTACGGCCGTAACCGGTTCAGAGAGGAAAGGAGTTTTTCGCTATGAGCAAATCGGATCAAATGGTAGACAAGCTCGACCTGCAAATCGAAGAGCTTGAAGAGCGGATTGCCCCGACAGCAGTCGGCCAACTGGGCTATGAAGGCCAGCCGGGCAACCAAGGCAACGGCCTGCAGGGTTACGAAGGCCAGCCGGGTAACCAAGGCGGTGCCGCTCACAATCCGTGATTGACGACGCATCCGTCGGCTAAGTAGCTGTTGCAACTCCACAAAGGAACGGTACGGCCTCACGAGGCTGCCGTATCCTCTTTCGCCACCACCAGGTGCACCTGAGGCGCAGGAAGATACGAGGCAGACATCGTGAGGCCGTCTGTCGACATCAAGAAACAGCTGCATCCACCATCAAGGGGGCCGGTGATAGCGCGTTTTTTTTGCGCCAGGTTATTGGCCATGAATACGGCGACCCCACTACGCGAATCTTTCTGCGAGTATCCGCGGCTGCGTCACGATCTGCGCATCAGCGAGCAAAACACGCGCGAGGGTACCGTCTACGTCATCGGCACACCGGAGGGCGGACGCTTCTTCCGCTTCGGCGAGTCGGAATACTTCATCGCCCGTCAGCTCGACGGCGCCACCTCCCCCGAGGAAATCCGCCACCGTGCCGAGGCCCGGTTCGGCAGCGAACTGCCGGCCGAGGTGCTGGAGAAATTCCTGAGCCAGGCCCGCAGCATCGGGCTGCTGGAGGGGGAACAACCCGGTGATAATGGACCCGCCCCCGCACGCAGGCGGGTCCGCGGCGACCCGCTCTACCTGCGACTCAAGGCCATCGACCCGGACCGACAGCTGGAATGGCTGCTGCCCAAGTTCCGCTTCTGCTTCACGCGCGGCTTCGTCGTCTGCAGCGTGCTAGTGGGGCTGCTGGCGTCGGCCATCCTCGTCGGCAACGCAGCGGATGTCCGCGAGGAATTCGCCCGGCTCGACCACTTCCACGCCCTTGCCTACGCCTGGTTCGTCCTGCTGGCGACGATGGCCGGCCACGAGTACGCCCACGGCCTGGCCTGCAAGCATTTCGGCGGACAGGTGCGCGAGATGGGTTTCATGCTGATCTATTTCCAGCCGGCGGTGTACTGCAACGTCAACGATGCCTGGCTGTTCGCCGAGAAATCGAAACGGCTCTGGGTGGCGGCGGCGGGACCGTACCTGGACATGCTGCTGTGGGCGATCGCCACCGTCGTCTGGCGCGTGACGGACCCCGACAGCTGGGTCCATTTCACCGCGCTGGTGGTGATGCTCACCACCGTAGCCCGCACCCTGCTCAACCTGAACCCACTGATCAAGCTCGACGCCTATTACTTTCTCGCCGACCTGGTCGAAATCCACAATCTGCGCTTCCGCGCCTTCCGCTACCTGGGCGGACTGTGGCGCCGGCTGTGGGGGGCATCCGCCCCCACCGACACGCCGACGGCACGCGAGCGGCGCATCTTCATCGCCTACGGCGTACTCGCCGGCATCTATTCCGTCCTGCTGCTGGGCTACGTCGCCGCCTGGTTCGGCCAGTACCTCGTCGAGCGTTACCGGGGACTGGGTTTTCTGATCTTTATGGGACTGCTCATCATGATATTCAGGCATCCTCTCAAGCAGTCGCTGCACGTGCTGCCCGAGCGCCTGCGCTCGGGGCTCGCCGGCTCCGACTCGACGAAGCGGCGGACCCGCATCGCGGTGCTCGCCCTCCTGGCCCTGATCGCCGTGCTGCCGGTGCCGATGATGGTATCCGGCAACTTCGCCGTGCTGCCGACCCAGAACGCCGACATCCGCCCCGACGTGGACGGTGTCATCGAAGCGATCTACGTCAAGGAAGGCGACCGGGTCGGGAAAGGCGCGCTGATCGCCCGGCTGTCCAACCGCGACCGCCAGGCCGCGCTCGACCAGCTCGACGCGGCGATCCTGGAACGGCAGGCCAAACTGAAAATGCTGCGCCTCGGCGCCCGCAGCGAAGACATCGCACTGCTGCGCCAGCGGCTGGCCACCGCCAGTACGCGCGAACTAGAGACGAAACGGCTCTATGCCGAAGAGGTGCAACTACATGCGGCACGCCTGGCCGCCGCCCAGGCCGGCGCCAGCAAAGCCGCGGAGCAGCTCAAGTTCGCCGAAGAGAAATTCGTGCAGATGAAGCCACTGGAGGGCAGTGGTGCCATCTCGCCGCTGGAACTCAAGGAAGCCGAATCGGACGCCGTGATCCGGCGCAAGACATTGGAAGAAGCCCAGGCCACGCTGCAATACGTACGCTCCCAGAACCTGGAGGAGCGCCGTAAGGACATGGCGCTGGCCGCGGCCGGCCGCCAGGAGGCGGAGCGTGAACTGCAGCGCCTGCAGGCCGGCAGCCGCCCGGAAGAGATAGAGGCCGCCGAAGCCGAGGTCGCCAGCCTCGAGGCGCGGCGCGCCAATCTGCGCGACCAGATCCAGCGCGCGGAGATCCGCGCCCCCCACGCCGGCGTGATCACCACGCCCCGGCTGGAAGAGATGGTCGGCCAGCATGTCTTCAAAGGCGGGCTGATCGCCAAGGTCCACGACCTGCACAAGGTGACCGCCGAGATCTCGGTGCCCGAGCTCGACATCGCCGACGTGCGGGTCGGCCAGCCGGTGCGGCTCAAGGCCCGCGCCTTCGCCGGCGAAACCTTCGAGGGCACAGTGACCGGCATCTCGCCCGCCACCGCCGCATCCGACCGCCCCTCGGGCTCCAAGGTCGTGCGCGTCCGGACAGTGATCGACAACGCCGGCGGCCTGCTCAAGTCCGACATGACGGGAGTCGCCAAGATCGAAGCCGACGACCGGCCGCTGATCGCGGTGCTGGGGCACGACCTGATCAGCACGCTAAGGGTCGAATTCTGGTCATGGTGGTAAGCCGCCCCGCATTCATCCAGGAGCCCCACATGAGCACCGCCACCGCTTCCCCGCCCGCCGGCACGGAAGAACGCCCCGCCGATGCGCCCCACAGGCAAGTCAAAGTCGGCGTGATGCCGCTGTTCTCGAGCTGGGTCTACCTCTGCGAAGACGGGCCGCGCAACCTGAACGGCCCGCTGGAAGAGCTCGCCCACCGCCTGATGCAGGACGAACGCAACGCCGGCCACCGCACCAACGCCGGGGGCTGGCACTACGCTGACGACCTGTTCCGGCTGGACGAGCCGGTGGTCGAGGCGTTCCGCGGTTACATGGAACAGCACGTGCAGGCCTTTCTCAACCACTTCCGCCCGCCGGAGCGCAAGAAGCAGGACCGCTTCCGGCTGGAAGGCTGGATCAACGTCAACCGGGCGGGCGACTACAACGTGCTGCACTGCCATCCGGGCAGTTTTCTCTCGGCCGTCTACTACGTGCGCGTCCCGCAGCCGATGCAGGGTGGCGAGATCGTGTTCCGCGACCCGCGCGGCCCGGCCGTGGCGATGTACGAGACGCCCGGCATCGAGCTGCCGTGGGTCGGCAGCGGCACCGGCGTGCCGTTTTCACCCGCCACCGGCCAGCTGCTGTTGTTCCCGGCCTGGCTCGAACACCGCGTCGCGCCATTCGAGGGCGTCGGCGAGCGCATCTCGATCGCCTTCAACGCCACCAATCCCTGAACCCGGCACCCCTCACGGCCGGCCGGGCCAACAATTCGCCGCCCCCGCGCTGACAGGCGGGGGACAAACCCCGTAAAATGACGGTCTGATCCCAAAGAACCAGGAAGGACCGCCATGGCCAAATCCGCCAAGGCCCCGGCCAGCTTCGAAGCCTCGCTGGCCCAGCTGGAGGACATCATCCAGGCAATGGAAAGCGGCGACATGCCGCTGGAGACCGCCCTCACCTCGTACAAGCAGGGCGTCGAACTGATCAAGTTCTGCCAGGCCAAGCTGGCCGACGCCGAGCAGCAGCTGAAAATCCTCGAAAACAACGAACTCAAAACGCTGGATCTGCCGAATGGCCAATGACGACTTCATCGGCTGGATGACCGGCATCCAGCAAACCATGGAAGACGCGCTCGCGCGCTTCCTGCCCAACCCCGACACGGCGCCGCAGCGCCTGCACGAGGCGATGCGCTACAGCACGCTGGACGGCGGCAAGCGCGTGCGACCGCTCCTGGTGCACGCCGCCGGCGAACTGGTTGGCGCCCAGCCCGAGCACCTCGCGCGCATCGGCGCGGCGGTGGAGATGATCCACGCCTACTCGCTGGTGCACGACGACATGCCGTGCATGGACGATGACGTGCTGCGCCGTGGCAAGCCGACCTGTCACGTGGCCTTCGACGAGGCCACCGCCCTCCTGGTCGGCGACGCGCTGCAGACGCTGGCTTTCGACGTCATCGCCACCCCGATGGACGGCGTGGCGCCCACCGCCCAGCTGGAGATGGTGCGCACGCTGGCGCGCGCCTCGGGCCACGGCGGCATGGCCGGCGGCCAGGCCATCGATCTGGCCAGCGTCGGCCAGACGCTGTCGCTGCCCGAGCTGGAATACATGCACTGCCTCAAGACCGGCGCACTGATCCGCGCCGCGGTGCTGCTGGGCGCGCTGGCCGGCAAGCCGCTCTCGGCCGACGAAACCGAGCGGCTCGACCACTTCGCCAAGCGCATCGGGCTTGCCTTCCAGGTGGTCGACGACGTGCTCGACGTCGACGCCGACACTGCCACGCTCGGCAAGACCGCCGGCAAGGACGCCGCCAACGACAAGCCGACCTACGTCAGCCTGATGGGCCTGTCCGAAGCGCGCGCCTTCGCCCGCGAGCTGCGCGACGAAGCCTTCGCCGCGCTGGACAGTTTCGGCCCCGGCGCCCAACGACTCAAGGACCTGGCCGACTACATCGTCGCCCGCTCCTTCTAAATCTGCACACACGCAAACACACAATGTATCCGCTGCTCGACACGATCAACTATCCGGCCGACCTCAAGCGCCTGGCGCGCCATGAACTGCCGCAACTGGCCGGCGAACTGCGCCAGTTCCTGGTGGAGTCGGTGAGCAAGACCGGCGGTCACTTCGCTTCCAACCTCGGCAGCATCGAACTGACCATCGCCCTGCACTACGTCTTCGACACCCCGCACGACCGCCTGGTATGGGACGTGGGCCACCAGACCTACCCGCACAAGATTCTCACCGGACGCCGCCACCGGATGCACACCATGCGCCAGAAGGGCGGCCTGGCCGGCTTCCCCAAGCGTGAGGAGTCGGAATACGACACCTTCGGCGTCGGCCACTCGTCCACCTCGATCAGCGCCGCGCTCGGCATGGCGGCGGCGGCCAAGGCGCAGGGTATCGAGCGCAAGAGCGTGGCCATCATCGGCGACGGCGCGATGACCGCCGGCCAGGCCTTCGAGGCGCTCAACAACGCCGGGGCGATGGATCTCGACCTGTTGGTGATCCTCAACGACAACGACATGTCGATCTCGCCCAACGTCGGCGCGCTCAACAACTACCTGGCCAAGCTGATGTCCGGGCGCTTCTACGCCGCGATGAAACAGGGCTCGAACAAGGTGCTGGGCATCGCCCCGCCGCTGCGCGAGATCGCCAGCAAGGTCGAAGAGCACGTCAAGGGCATGTTCACGCCGGGCACGCTGTTCGAGGAGTTCGGCTTCAACTACATCGGCCCGATCGACGGCCACGACCTCGACGTGCTGGTCGACACCCTAAAGAACATCAAGAGCCTGAAAGGCCCGCAGTTCCTGCACATCGTCACCAAGAAGGGCCAGGGCTACAAGCTCGCCGAAAACGACCCGGTGGCCTACCACGGCGTGTCCAAGTTCGATCCGGCCAACGGCCTCGCGGGCGGCAAATCGGGCAGCAAACCCAGCTACACCCAGATCTTCGGCGACTGGATCTGCGACATGGCCAAGCGCGACACGCGGCTGGTCGGCATCACCCCGGCCATGCGCGAAGGCTCCGGCCTGGTGCGCTTCGAACAGGAACACCCGGAGCGCTACTTCGACGTCGCCATCGCCGAACAGCACGCCGTCACCTTCGCCGCCGGCCTCGCCTGTGACGGCATGAAGCCGGTGGTGGCGATCTACTCCACCTTCCTGCAGCGCGGCTATGACCAGCTGATCCACGACGTGGCGCTGCAGAACCTGCCGGTGGTGTTCGCCATCGACCGCGCCGGCCTGGTCGGCGCCGACGGCCCGACCCACGCCGGCGCCTTCGACATCTCCTACCTGCGCTGCATTCCCAACATGACGGTGATGGCGCCGTCGGACGAGAACGAATGCCGCCAGATGCTGTACACCGCGTTCACGCTGGACACCCCGACCGCCGTGCGCTACCCGCGCGGCACCGGCCCGGGCGCCCACGTGCAGCACGAGATGAGTACGCTGCCGATCGGGCGCGGCCACATCCGCCGCCAAGGGCACGGCAAGGTGGCCATCCTCGCCTTCGGCAGCATGGTGACGCCGGCCTTGCAGGCCGCCGAGGCGTTCGACGCCACCGTGGCCGACATGCGTTTCGTCAAGCCGCTGGACACCGAGCTGATCAAAACCCTGGCCGACAGCCACGAGCTGATCGTCACGGTCGAGGAAAACGTCGTCATGGGCGGCGCCGGCGCGGCCTGTCTCGAGGCCATGCAGGACATGGGCATCACCACCCCAACCTTGCTGCTCGGCCTGCCCGACGACTATGTTGAACATGGAGACCCGAACCTGCTGCTGGCCGACTGCGGGCTGGACGCGAAAGGCATCGAGAACCGCATCGCGGCTCGCCTGGCGGCACAATAAACAAACAAGGAGCCGGCATGAGCGGCCTCGGCCTGGAAGAATGGCTGAACCTGGAGGGCACCCCCTTCGAGCCGTTGTCGCTGTTCGTGACCAGCCTCGCCATCGGCCTGCTGCTGGGCGTCGAGCGCGAACGCAAGCAGCATCCGCTGGCCGGCATCCGCACCTTTCCACTGGCCGCCATGCTGGGCACCCTGATCGCCATGCTGGCGCAGACGACCGTCAGTCCAGTACTGATCGCGGTCGGTTTGGTCGGCATCATCGCCTTGGGCTTCTTGCCGGAGGGCCACCAGGAAGCCGAAGTGCAGGAGCCCCGCACCACCACGCTGGTGAGCCTGATGCTGGCCTACGGGCTGGGTGTGCTGGTGTGGTACCGGCAAAGCGAGCTGGCCATCGCCACGGCCATCCTCGCCACGGCCCTGCTCTACCTCAAACCCGAACTGACCGGCATGGCGCACAAGCTGGAACGACGCGATCTCTTGTCGCTGCTGCAGTTCGCCACGCTGACCTTTATCATCCTGCCGATATTGCCCGACCGTGCCATGGGACCCTATCTGGCGCTCAATCCGCACAAAATCTGGCTGATGGTGGTGCTGATCGTCGGAGTCAGCCTGTCCGGTTATCTTGCAGTACGACTACTTGGCGAACGCGCCAGTGGCCCCCTGCTGGGCCTGTTGGGTGGACTGGTGTCCTCCACCGCCACCAGCCTGGTCTACGCCCGCGAAGCACGTAGCAATCCCGGCTCGCTCGGTTTTGCCACCTCGGTCATCCTGCTCGCCAACATCGTGCTGTTCATGCGGCTGACCGTGCTGGCGGCCATTATCATGCCTGCCGCACTAGGGCCCGTAGCCCTGGTGATGCTGCCAGCACTGGCACTGGGCCTGATCACCACCGTCATCCGCTTCCGCCACGACCAGACCCGGGAGTCCCGCCCGGAATTGACCCTGTCCAACCCCACCGAACTGAAACTGGCGCTCGGTTTTGCCGCGATGTTTGCCGTGGTGATGTTCTGCTCGGCCTGGCTGAACGACCTCTTCGGCAGCAAGGGGGTGTATGCGGTGGCACTGATCTCGGGCATCAACGACGTGGACCCGATCACGCTGACCGTGCTCAACCTGTTTGGCGAGAATCGCCTCGGCATCAGCCAGGTGGTCAACAGCGTGGTGCTGGCGGTGCTCGCCAACAACATGTTCAAGTACGGCCTGATCGCCAGCCTGGGCGGGCGCACCCTCGCCTGGCGCTGCCTGCCGACCTTCATCGCCTCGATCGCGGGTATGATCGGAGGATTGCTGATCAGTGCCGCCGGCGGAAGTTGATGCGAATGATATCCGACTTCTTTACTCAACTATTACTCCGGCGTTATACTGCCCGAGTACCCACCCAGTGTGTTACACAATAACGCCAATGAACCAAACCGCCATCCCTGACGTGCAAAGCTCGCACGATAGCCGCAACATTCCCATCAACAAGGTGGGCATCAAATCCATCCGCCACCCCATCAAGGTAGCCGAGCGCGACAACGGCGTGCAGCATACCGTCGGCCTGTTCAACATGTACGTGCACCTGCCGGCCCACTTCAAGGGCACGCACATGTCGCGCTTCGTGGAGATCCTCAACCACCATGAACGCGAGATCTCGGTGTCCTCGTTCGAGACCATCGTGCGCGAGATGGTGCAACGCCTCGAGGCCGTATCCGGCTACGTCGAGATGAGCTTCCCCTATTTCGTCAACAAGGTCGCCCCGGTCTCCGGCGTGCAAAGCCTGCTGGACTACGAAGTGACCTACGTTGGCGAACTGCGCGACGGCCAGTACCACTTCACCATGAAGGTCGTGGTGCCGGTCACCAGCCTGTGCCCCTGTTCCAAGAAGATTTCCCAGTACGGCGCGCACAACCAGCGCTCGCACGTCACGCTGACCGCCAGCACCCACGAGCACGTCTGGATCGAGGAACTGATCGACATCGCCGAAGACCAGGCCTCGTGCGAACTCTACGGCCTGCTCAAGCGCCCGGACGAGAAGTTCGTCACCGAACGCGCCTACGAGAACCCGAAGTTCGTCGAGGACATGGTGCGCGACGTCGCCGCCGCCATGGACCGCGACGAGCGCATCCACGCCTACGTGGTGGAATCGGAAAACTTCGAGTCGATCCACAACCACTCGGCCTACGCGCTGATCGAACGCGACAAGCGGAAGGGCTGAGTCTCTGTGCTCTCCGAAAAAGCGGCATCCGTGGGATGCCGCTTTTTCGTTCGTGCGTTTCCTTAAGCCCGAATGCCGTCTAAGAACCTGTTCACGATCTGTCGCGAGCGGCCCTCAGCGGGGTGAAGAGCAGCGCAGAAACCGGAATGTACACACACAGTACATGAGGATTTCCGATCGCTGAGCGAATCAATAGATTCGCACGCAGTGCGCATGAGCCCCGATCAGGGACGCGCAGCAAGATCGTGAACAGGTTCTAAGCTATCGAGTAACTTACAGTACTCGCTGGCCGGAAAGCTGTGGCGTGCGCCAAATGTGACGATGTCTTTCTCCACGATTTCCTTGATGTTTTTGCTTAGCCCCTGATTCGTGTCAGATAATTCCAGTGATGGCTGCGCTATCATACGGGATCTGTTTCCCCCGATGACGCTAGTGCAGAATAGGTCTGCCGCGGAACCCAGGCCATCCGCCGTGGTCTTTCCGCCAGCCCCTGGAACAACGCCGTTGATAATGACCGAGACCCGCCCCCCCTCCCTCTGGCGCCGCCTGGCCCTGCTGCTGGCGTTCCTGTGCGCCTCGTCACTCGCCCTGGCCGTCTCCCCGGAAGAATTGCTGCCGCCGGAGAAAGCCTTCCCCGCCCGCGTCGAACAAGACGGCAACCAATTGCGGGTCACCTTCGACATCGCCGACGGCTACTATCTCTACCGCGACCGCACCAAGATCGTCTCCGACCCGGCCGGGCAGATCGGCGATCCGGCCTTCCCGCCCGCCGACGAGAAGAACGACCCATTCTTCGGCAAGCAGAGCGTGTACCACAAGCAAATCCACATCGCCGTGCCGCTCAAGACAGCCACGGCGGACGGACTCAAGCTCCAGGTGACGGCCCAGGGCTGCGCCGACGTCGGCGTCTGCTACCCGCCGTTCACCCAGACGCTGAGCGTGGGCGGAGCCACCTCGGCCCTGTCAGACTGGCTGAAGCCCGCGGCGGCCACCACCGCCGGTCAGGACGACAGCGCCCGGCTGGCCGGCCAGGGCTGGCTGGCGACGCTGGGCACCTTCTTCCTGGCCGGGCTTGGCATGGCGTTCACCGCCTGCATGTACCCGCTCTTGCCCATCGTCTCGTCGCTGATCGCCGGCCAGGGCCACACCCTGACCCGCCGCCGCGGCTTCCAGCTGTCGCTGACCTACGTGCAGGGCTTGGCGCTGACCTATACCGCCGTCGGCGTGGTGGCCGGCCTGACCGGCTCGCTGCTCACGGTATGGCTGCAGCAGCCGGCCGTGGTGCTGTCGGCCAGCGCGCTGCTGGTGATCTTCGCGCTGTCGATGTTCGACATCTTTTCGATCCAGCTCCCGAGCAGCTGGCAGACCCGCCTGAGCGAGACCTCCAACCGCCTGAGCGGCGGCAAGGTGGCCACGGTCTTCGGCATGGGCACGCTGTCCGCGCTGATCATCGGCCCCTGCGTGGCACCGCCGCTGGCGCTGGCGCTGGGCTATATCGGCAGCACCGGCGACGCGCTGCTAGGCGGCGTGGCGCTGTACGCCATGGCGCTGGGCCTGGGCCTGCCGCTGATTCTGATCGGCACCTACGGCGGTCACATCCTGCCGCGCGCCGGGGCCTGGATGCGCGGCGTCAAGGGCATCTTCGGCGTCGTGATGCTGGCCCTGGCGATCTGGCTCGCCACGCCGTTCCTGTCCGGCACGCTGGTGATGCTGCTGTGGGCCGCGCTGTGCATCGGCTCGGCGGTGTTCCTCAAGACCTTCGAAAACCTCACCGGCAACGCCCACCCGGTCGCCAAGATCGGCAAGGCGATCGGGCTGGCGCTGTTCCTGATCGGCGCGGCCCAGCTGCTGGGCGTGCTGGGCGGCGAAACCAACCCACGCTATCCGCTGAAATGGCTGGCCGGCACCAGCGCCCAGGCGCGCAGCACGGCGCCCGCCTTCCAACCGGTCAACAACGTGGCCGAGCTCGAGCAGCGGCTGGCCGCCGCCGGCGGCAAACCGGTCCTGCTCGACTTCTATGCCGACTGGTGCATCTCCTGCAAGGAGATGGAGGAATACACCTTCGGCAACGCCCGCGTCGCCGATCAGATGGGCCGCTTCACGCTGCTGCGCGCCGACGTCACCGCCAACAGCGCCGAGCACCAGGCGCTGCTCAAGCGCTTTGGCCTGTTCGGCCCGCCCGGCATCATCCTGTTCGACGGACAAGCCCGCGAGGTAGACCGCGTCATCGGCTTCATGGAGGCCGAGCCGTTCCTGGTGAGACTGCAAAAGCTGGCGCGCTGAGACCCTGCTCACGCTCCTCATGCACTGCCCAGCAACGTAGGGTGGGTGGAGGCACTATTCCTTCGCGACACTACGCTTGCCTCGCTCAGCCAGTGCCGTAACCCATCGGAACGAATGGGTTCTGCTGCGCGTCACCCATCCTATGAACCACTCGCGACAGATTGTGAACAGGTTCTGAGCCGCCAGACTCCGCGCCGGCCGGACAAGCCGGCCCCACCCCGTTAGAATGACGTCTGTTTTCTTACCCGACGGGGTTCCTTCATGCTGGACAAGGGTTTTGCCGGGATCGGCGTCATGGCCGTGCTGCGAGTCGCCATCGTGGCCCTGCTGGTACTGGCCTGCCTGCAGATCATCCTGCCCTTTCTCGGGGCGCTGACCTGGGCCGCCATCATCGCCATTTCCGCCTGGCCGCTGTACCTGCGCCTGACGAGCCGGCTACACGGCCGCGGCAAGCTGGCGGCCCTGCTGGTCGTGCTGCTGCTGGGGCTGGCGCTGGCCGTGCCGTTGGGGCTGATGGTGATGACCCTGACCGACACCATCCCGCATCTGAACAGCGTCGCCCACGAGCTCGCCGGCGTGACGCTCCCGCCCCCGCCCGCCTGGCTGAGCGGCCTGCCGCTGGTGGGCGAATCGCTCAGCCAGTACTGGATCACGGCGCAGAACGACCTGCCCGGCCTGCTGGCCAAGCTGAAGCCCTGGATCAACCAGGCCGTGCTCTGGCTGCTGGGGCGCGGCGCCGTGCTGGGTATCAGCCTGCTGGAGATCGTCATGGCCATCATCGTGGCCGGCCTGCTGCTGGCCAACGGCGAGACCCTGTGGCGCACCGCCGAACGCGTCATCAACAAGCTGGGCGGCGCCTCGGCCAGCGAACTGCCGCAGGTGGTGGCGCGCACCATCCGCGGCGTCACTACCGGGGTGGTCGGCACCGCGCTGGTCCAGACCATCCTGTGCGTGATCGGCCTGTTGATCGCCGGCGTGCCCGGTGCCCTGGCGCTGGGTTTCTTGTGCTTCATCATCGCCGTCGCCCAGCTGCCGACCTTGCTGGTCTGGCTGCCGGCCGCCGGCTGGGTGTTCTACACCGGGGCCACCGGCATGGGCGTGTTCCTGTTGCTGTGGGGCTTTCTGCTGGTCAACACCATCGACAACGTGCTCAAGCCCCTGCTGATCAGCCAGGGCGCCAAGCTGCCGCTGTCGCTGATCTTCCTCGGCGTCATCGGCGGCCTGCTGGCCTGGGGCATCATCGGCCTGTTCATCGGCCCCACCCTGCTGGCGATCGGCTTCACGCTGTTCCAGTTCTGGCTGAACAACGACGAAGAGACCGAGGCCGAAGCGTAACAGCCACGGGGCCAGCCCCAGTAAGCGAGCGAGCCAAAGCAGGTTGAGCACTGCCGGAGCACAGGAACCGGAGTGGACACGTAGTCCATGAGGATCATGGCTGAGCGAGTCTCTATAAGAGACTCGCACGCTCAGAGCACCGCCAGCGCTCAAGATGCAAAGGCGCAGCCGACTTAATGGGGAAGGCTTACAGCAGCTCCACCGCCAGCGCCGTCGCCTCCCCGCCGCCGATGCACAAGCTGGC
The DNA here is from genome assembly GCF_000527175.1 of Pseudogulbenkiania sp. MAI-1. Classification (NCBI taxonomy): domain Bacteria; kingdom Pseudomonadati; phylum Pseudomonadota; class Betaproteobacteria; order Neisseriales; family Chromobacteriaceae; genus Pseudogulbenkiania; species Pseudogulbenkiania sp. MAI-1. Next base: position 2,763,039 of record NZ_AZUR01000001.1, read on the forward strand.
CACGCCCTTCTTGCCGCCACGGCGCTGCAGCGCGGCGATCAGCGTCACCAGGATGCGCGCGCCGGAGGCGCCGATCGGGTGCCCCAGCGCGCAAGCGCCGCCGTTGACGTTGACCTTGTCGTGCGGCAGGCCCAGCTCCTGCATCGCCGCCATCGTCACCACGGCAAACGCCTCGTTGATCTCGTACAGGTCGACCTCGTCGGCCTGCCAGCCGGTCTTGGCGAACAGCTGACGGATGGCGCCGACCGGCGCGGTGGTGAACCAGGAGGGCTCCTGGGCGAAGGTGCTGTGGCCGACGATGCGCGCCAGCGGCGTGAGCCCGCGTGCACGGGCCTCGTCCTCGCTCATCAGCACCAGCGCGGCGGCACCGTCGGAGATCGAGCTCGCATTGGCGGCGGTCACCGTGCCGTCCGGCTTGAAGGCGGGTTTCAGGGAGGGAATCTTGTCCGGGCGGGCCTTGAGCGGCTGCTCGTCGGTGTCGACCACGGTTTCGCCACCCTTGCCGGGCAGCTTGACGGCAGCGATCTCGCCGGCGAAAGCGCCGCCTTCGATGGCCGCCACGGCCCGCGCCAGCGAAGTCAGCGCGAACTCGTCCTGAGCGGCGCGGCTGAAGCCGTAATGCTCGGCACAGCGCTCGGCAAACACGCCCATCAGCTTGCCCTTGTCGTAGGCGTCTTCCAGGCCGTCGAGGAACATGTGGTCCTTGAGTTCGCCGTGCCCCAGGCGCAGGCCGCCGCGTGCCTTCGGAATCAGATAGGGGGCGTTGGACATGCTTTCCATGCCGCCGGCCACCATGACCTTGGCCGAGCCGGCCAGCAGCAGGTCGTGCGCCAGCATCACCGCCTTCATGCCGGAGCCGCACATCTTGTTGATGGTGGTGCAGCCGGTGGCCAGCGGCAGCCCGGCCTTGAGGCTGGCCTGGCGCGCCGGCGCCTGGCCCTGCCCGGCCGGCAGCACGCAGCCCATGATCACTTCGTCGACGCTGGCGGGATCGACGCCGGCGCGCTCGACCGCCGCCGCCATCGCCACCGCGCCCAGTTCGCTGGCGCTCAAGGCCGACAAGCTGCCCTGCAGCCCCCCCATCGGGGTCCGGGCCATTCCGACGATCACGATAGACTGGTTCTGCATGCTGCACCTCGCTGAAGGGGACATTGATCTAGTTACATTACGTTAACGTCAACGTAAAATCAATCGCCGCGCACCGGTGTCATTCCAGCGGCAGCGGCGGCAAGCCGTGCTGCGCGCGAGCCCGGTTACAGGCCTCCTCGTACACCCCGATGCCCGCCCGTGACGCAAATTCACGACAGGGCGACGGACGGTGTTCGTAGATGCCGCAGCGCACTTCCTGGCCGATCTTGCCGACCAGCGCGATGCAGCGCGGCCGGGCGTAATCGGTGCCGCGCAGCCGCACCAGCGAGGCGGTTTCCTCGTCGGCCAGCCGTTCCGGGACGCGCCCGCCCGGCTCGCAATCGAGCTCGGAGCGGTGGAAGGTGACGCGGAAGGCGGCGCAGCAGGCGCCACAGGAAAGACAGGCATTGTGCAGACGGTCTGTCACGGTGGGGACTCCAGATTGCAGGCTACGGATGGGTTTCTGGCGGATAATGCCCTCATGCCCCTACCTCGGGCAACCCTCAGAAACCATTCACGATCTTACTACGCGCCCCTGATCGGAAACCGTTTCTTACCGCGAGATATCCACCCATGCTCCAACACTGCCCCGGTTCGCACTGGCCCGACTACCACGGCTGCAGCCTGCTCAACCTGACCGCCACCCTGGCCGCCGCTCTCGGTGCCCCCACCGGCCATGCGCCGCTGCGCCACCCGGCCCTCGCCGGGCTGGCCACGCGCCGACACGTGATTCTGCTGGTGATCGACGGGCTCGGCCAGCAGCAGCTTCAGACGCTGGGGCCGGACAGTGCCTTGCGCCAGCACCAGCAGAGCACGCTGACCTCGGTGTTTCCATCGACTACCGCCGCCGCCATCACCACGCTGATGACCGGTGAGCCGCCGGCACGGCATGGGCTGACGGGCTGGCACGTCTATCAGGAAAACCCGGAGCGCATCGTCGCCGCCCTGCCGCTGTCGGTACGCTGGCCGGAGGACGACACCAGCGATGCCGCCACCGTGGCCGACACCCTGTTCGAGACGCCCGCGCTGTTCGACCGCTTTGCCCGCCCGGCGACGGTGCTGCATCCGGTCTACATCGCCGACTCACCCTACAGCCGCCAGCACTCGGGGCAGGCGCAACGCCTGCCCTATCGCAGCATCGAAGACATGTTCGAGCAGTTGCAGCAGATCGTGCAGGCCGACAGCGGCCCGAGTTTCATCTATGGCTACCTGCCGCAGCTCGACGCGGCGATGCACGCGCATGGCACCGGAGCCGAGCCAGTGCGGCAGCTGTTCGCCCAGATCGATCAGGCGTTCCGGCTGTTCACCGAATCACTGCGCGGCCAGGACGTCACGGTGCTGGTCACTGCCGATCACGGTTTCATCGACGCCCCGCTGGAGCGACAGCTCGATCTGGAAGACTACCCCGAGTTGCTGGAAGATCTGCGCGCTCCCTTGTCCGGCGAGCGGCGCGTCGCGTTCTGCCACGTGCGCCCCGGCCGCGAGGAGCGCTTCCTCGCCAACGCCCGCCGCCTGCTCGGCCACGCCGCCTGGTGCCTGGAGAGCCGGCAGTTGCTCGAAGCCGGCACCTTCGGCCCCGGCCCGCAGCACGCCGGGCTCCCCCGGCGCATCGGTGAGGTGGCGCTGATCATGAAGGACGACTGGACGCTGCGCGACCTCGCCCCCGGCGAAAAGCCCTACTACCTGCCCGGCGTGCACGCCGGCGTCAGCGCGGCGGAGATGACGGTGCCGCTGATCGTGTTCGACGGGCGCTGAGCCGCAACCCCGGCCATCACGGGCATGACGGAATACTCGCCATAGGCAAGATGGACTAGCGCCCCTAAAACGAGCGGTGGATGGTCACCCACGCATGGCAGGCGTATGGTGGGCCGATGAAAGCGAAGACTCCTCTACCCTTGGTCTACGCCTGCTCGGGCTGTTCCAGCGCGGCCCAGATGGCCAACGATTTTGCCCTGCGGCTGACCCGCAACGGCGCGGCCGAAATGTCCTGCATTTCCGGCGTCGGCGGGGGCGTGCCGGCGCTGGTGCGGCTCGCCCGCTCGGGGCGGCCGATATTGGCACTGGACGGCTGTCCGCTCGCCTGCGTCAAGGCCTGTCTCGCCAACGCAGGGGTAGAAGCGGACCGCCACGTGGTGCTGTCGGCGTTCGGCGTGGTCAAGCGCAAACACCACGATTACGACGCGGCCGAGGCCGAACGGCTGTGGCCGGTGATCCTGGCCGAGTCGGAAACGCTCTCCGCCTCTCCGGCAAAACGTGACCAGCAAGGCTGAAGCGCCCGCGTTCAGCCCTCGCCGAAATTCGCTTCCAGTTCGCGGATCGCCTGCCGGGTGACCCTGGCCGGCACCACCACGCGGCGCACCGGCGGAATCTCGCACAGCACCACTTCTTCGAAACAGATCGGATTGCCATTCCCCGAGCCGTCGTCCGGTTGCACCACACCCATGCGGTCGAGATTGAGCGTGACGCGGCTGCTGCTGAAGTAGTCGGTCGGATGCTCCAGAATCTGACGCACTTCGCGCAGCATGCCATCCAGCGTCAACTGGGACTTGAGCGCCGCCAATTCGGCGCGCACCTCGTCGAAATGGCGTTTCAGCGCCTGCGGCGAATCGGGCAAGGCCGGCCCTTGGTCCGCCATGGCGTCCACCACCACCTGGCCGGGCGCACGCAGGGTCTTCAGGCGCAGCTCGACGCGCAGCAGCTCGCTCTCCAACTCCACCCGCCGCGCTTCCTTGTCGCGCAGGCGGCGCGAGATCACCGTCGTCAACCGCTCCACCCCTCGCTCGGCCAGTTGCGGGACGAATTGCTCCAGCGAGGCGCAAGGCAGGGTCAGCCTATGATTGTCGAAACTGACCACCACCTGCGGCACTTCGGCCCTCACCTCGCCGTTATGGTTGACCATGCCGAGGCGCTGGTTGTCGCTGCGATGCATGATGAGCAGGCAGAATGCGCAGTCGCCGTTGGCGGGATGAGAGAAGAAATCGCGTAGCTCCTCGCTGGTCTGCAGCAGGTCGAGCAGGCTGGCCGGCGAGGCAAAGAACATCCCGAGCCGGCGGTCGGTGGTGAAGCTGCGCCAGGAGAGCTCCAACGGCTCGGGCAGGTCCTGCGTCAGCTGCCCGGCGAAATCCAGCGTCCGCGTCATGCCGCGCAGCAACGCGCGCGGGTAGCCGGGCGCCAGGCGCAAGCGCGGCTCGACCGTCTCGATCACCCGCTCCAACTCGGCCAGCAACTGCCGGCGGTTCTTGGAGGAACCGCTACGCCGGTTGAGAAGCAGATCGACCAGTTGCTTGAGCATGGGACTTACCGTGTCGGCATGCGCCGCTCAGAACCGTTCGTCTTCGCGCAGGTAGCGCCACTGCCCGGGCGGCAGATCGCCCAGCATGACGTTGCCGATGCGCACCCGCTTGAGCCCCACCACCTGCAGGCCGACCAGTTCGCACATGCGGCGGATCTGGCGCTTCTTGCCCTCGCGCAGCACGAAGCGCAGCTGGTCTTCGTTCTGCCAGGTCACCTTGGCCGGGCGCAGCGGCTGGCCGTCGAGCGACAGGCCGTGGTTGAGCAGTTTCAGCCCGTCGGGGATCAACTGTCCGGTGACGCGCACCAGATACTCTTTCTCCACCGTGGAGTTCTCCCCGATCAGTTGCTTGGCCACCACGCCGTCCTGGGTCAGCACCAAGAGGCCGACCGAGTCGATGTCGAGCCGTCCGGCCGGCGCCAGGCCCTTGAGGTGGTTGGGGCTGAAACGGATGCCGCTCTTGTCGCCCTCCCAGTGGTTGGCCGGCACCGCCAGCATGGCGGCCGGCTTGTAGCCTTTTTCGGCCTGGCCGGAGACATAGCCCACCGGCTTGTTGAGCAGGATGGTGACGCGCGCCGATTGCGCCTTCTTGGCGCGTGGGTCGAGTTCGATCTGCTGATGAGGCAGCACCTTGAGACCGAGCACCGCCACCTGGCCGTCCACTTTCACCCAGCCCTGCTCGATATAGCTGTCGGCCTCGCGGCGCGAACAGATGCCGAGTTCGGCGAGGCGTTTCGAAAGTCGTACGGGTTCCATGGCACATCCTGAAAGAAAAAAGCGGCTGCTTGGCCGCCCGGTTGATCTGGCCCGTATTGTAGGAGATACGGCGGCAGGAGGCCATGACGGGATGCGTCAGGCACGCCGCTGTCCCGAGGAAAGGACGAAAAAAAAACCGGATCCGCCTGTGGCGGACCCGGGCAAGGGACCAATTACCAATATCGAAACAAACCAAACCGAAGGAAGACCTGACATCGAAAAGGTCATCATGAATGTGGGCTGACCTCGACATTCAGCATGACGCTTCTCCCGCCTGCCAAGGGCACTTCGCCTTGACACCAGGTTCGATACTCGACGGACGAACTATAGCTTCCTAGGCCATGCGGCGGTATTCGTAAAAATTCCTATTATTTAAATTGAAAATACATTAACAAATACTTACCACAAGGGCATTACCGGCTATCCCGCTGCTGCTCGGCCGCGAACAGGAAGTCCAGCAGTGCCGGCGCACTGTCGAGCAGATTCCGGTTGCTGCCGTGAAACTCGGGGTGCCACTGGAAGCCGGCGACGAAGCCGTCGCCCTTCCAGCGGATGGCCTCGACGATACCGTCCTGCTCCGACACCGCCTCGATCGCCAGGTCGTTGCCCAGATCCTTCACCGCCTGGTGATGGATGCTGTTGACGTGGGCGACGGCCTGGTCGGGATAAAGCTGCGCCAGGTGCGATTCCGGCAAAATCTCGATACGGTGGAAGTACTTGTCGTAGAGGTCGGCGTCGACGTGCGGGTGGGCTTCCGGCCGCTGGGTCAGGATGTCCTGGTACAGCGTTCCCCCCATGGCGACGTTGATCAGCTGCGAGCCGCGACAGATGCCGAGCACCGGCTTGCGCTGGAACACGAACTCCCAGAACAGTTCGATCTCGTACAGGTCGCGAATGCGGTCCCCGGACCACTCCGGTCGCAGCGGCTCTTCGCCGTAGCTCAGCGGACAGACGTCGGCCCCGCCCTGCAGCAGCAAGGCGTCGAGCTCGCGCACCACGTTCTTGACCGACAGGCTGGAGCGTTCCACCTCGCCTCCCGTCTCAAGGGTGGGCACCATGAAGGCCAGGGCGCCGTGGGCCATCACCCAGTGGGCGATGGATTGCTCGATGTACTGGAGCGTCTTGTTGCGGAACCCCAACTCCGTGGGCGGGGTGTGCATCAGCCGTGCGGAGAGTCCGATCTTCAGGGGTCTCTTGTCCATAAGCGCCCTGCTTCACTGACTCCAGCGCACACACTGCTGCCGGACCACCTCGGGCAGCAGGTTTTCTTCACGCTGCAGCGCCCGTATCCAGCCGGCATCGTTGCCGCGCCCCAGCGCATCGAGCCGTAATTCGCGGCAGGCCGCGTCGCCTCCCAGTTCGATGGCGTGCGGTTCCAGCAGGTCGAGGGTCAGCAGGATGTCGTCGCGGATCGTGCGATGCTCCAGCGTGCGCGGATCGACGAAGTCCCCGTCGAAGCCGAAACGGCAGGCCTGGAAACGGTTGAAGGTGTAGACCAGGTAGTCGTCCTCGAGTGGGCGGTCGGGCTTTTCCACCAGTTGACGACGTGCGATGGCCTGGATGTAGGCGGCGAGGCGGGCGGCCTTCTCCACGGTCAACGGCGTGTCCATCACGCGCACCTCAATGGTGCCGTACTCCGGCTTGGGCCGGATATCCCAATAGAAGTCCTTCATGCTCTCGACCACCCCGGTCTGCGTCATGCGCTCGAAATAGCGCGTGAAATCGTCCCAATTGAGCAGGAACGGTGCCCGGCCGGACAACGGGAAGGCAAACACCGAATTGATGCGGGCCGAATCGAAGCCGGTGTCCACCCCCTGCACGTAGGGCGACGAGGCCGACAAGGCGATGAAGTGCGGGATGTAGCGCGACAGGGCGTGCAGCATGCACAGCGCCTCGTCCGGACCAGGGCAACCGATGTGCACGTGTTGGCCGAACACGGTGAACTGCTTAGACAAATAGCCGTACAGTTCGCTCAGATGCCGGAAGCGCGGGGCCTCGAAAATCTGGCGCTGGGTCCACTGCTGGAACGGGTGCGTACCGCCGCCGCACAGGCCGAGATTGAGCTTGTCGGCGGCGCGCAGCAATTCGCCACGAATCAGCTCCAGCTGATCGATCACTTCCTGGTAGCTGTTGCAGACGCCGGTCGATAGCTCGAGCATGCAGTCGGTGATCTCCGGCTTGACCTCGCCGGGAATATCGACTCCCTTCAGGACGCGCAGCAGGTCTTCCACGCTGGGGGCCAGATCGTAGTCGTGGCGATTGACGACCTGGATTTCCAGCTCCACTCCCATGGTCAGCGGTCGGGACGAGGCAAAGCGCTCCAGGCTCATGATTTTATCTCCGCACTGCGTTCGAGCGACCATTTCACCAGCAGGGGGCCGGCCAGCTCCATCAGCACCACCGCGCCCATCAGCACCGACGCAAGCTCTTGTCTGAGTCCGGGAAAGGTCAGGCCCAGATCGGTAGCCAGCACGAAGGCGATGATCGAAACCGGCGTCAGCGCCAGCGACAGCATCACCCCCTGGCGCAGGCTGAGCCCGCTCAGCCGAGCAAACACCAGCACCCCGGCCAGCTTGGCCACAAAGCGCCCCGCCAGCACCACCACGGCCATCGCGGCGCCGGTCAGCAGCAGGTACGGCGACAGCATCATACCGCTCACCACGAACAGCACGACCACCAGCAGGCTGCCGGCCGCGCTGAAGTGATCGGGGCAGACCCAGGGCCGCACGCGGCGGCTGCGGAATACCACGCCGGCCAGCAACGGCGCCAGCAGGGTGGAGAGATTCAGCATCTGCAGCAGCGCCGTGGCGAGCAGGATCAGGCCGAACAGCAGCACGGTGGCGGCCTCGCTCTGCACATCCAGATGCCGCGACAGCCGCTCGACGCCGCCGGCCAGCAGCAGCGCCACCAGCAGCGAACCGGTCAGCACATACAGCGGCACGCTGACCGCCAGCAAGGGGTTGCCGGTGGTGCTGTGCATCCAGCCGGTCAAGAGCTTGATCAGCAGGATGGCGTAGATGCTGTTGAGCGTGGTCATCAGCAGCAGACGCTCGGTGACCTGCCCCACCGCCTGGAATTCGCTGACCACCCGGCTGACGATGGCGGGCGACGTCGCCATGGCGATGGCGGCGACGCTCAAGGTCACCGGCGGCGAGACGCCCAGCCGGGACAGCAGGAAGCTCACCACCACGAAGCTCAGCCCCGCCTCGGCCACGCTGCTGGCCAGGAGCCAGGGATTGCGCCGCAGCCAGCGCACGTCGACGCGCGCGCCCAGTTCGAACAGCAGCAGCGCCAGTGCCAGGTCCAGCACCACGCGCAGACCGCTGTCGGCCACCCCGACCAAGGGCGCCACCCCGGCCAGCTTGATGGCCATGCCGGTGGCGGAATACGCCACGATGCGCGGAAAACCCAGGCGGCGGTAACACCACTCGCCCACCAAACCGGTCAACACCAGCGTCACCGCCATCCAGAACACGCCGCCCACCGGCAGCGGCCAAGAAGGCAGGAAGCTCTGCGCTGCACCAAGCACCATGGCGATCTCCAACGTCATGTCGTGTACTACCACCATAGAACACTTTGCCGCGGCTCCGTTCCCGCACGGAACAAGGCGACGGTTCCCAAGCCAGGAGCACACGGCGCATAATGCCGGCTCTTCACGCATCCGCCCCGTTCCCATGCTGCCCATCCTCTACCGCGACGAGCGCCTGATCGCCATCCACAAACCGTCCGGCCTGCTGGTGCACCGCACCGTGCTCGACAAGCACGAAACCCGCTTCGCCATCCAGCTGTTGCGCGACCAGATCGGCCAGCGCGTCTACCCGGTGCACCGCCTCGACAAGGGCACCTCGGGAGTGCTGCTGTTCGCGCTCGACCGCGACATGGGGCGCGAGATGAGCTGGCAGTTCGAGCGCCAGCAGGTCGACAAGCGCTACCTGGCGGTGGCGCGCGGCTGGCCGGACGAACAGGGCGTGATCGAGCACGCACTGACGCGTCGTCCGGACGATCTGGAATGGGTCGGCGAGAAGGTCGACACCACGCCGCAGGCGGCGCTGACGCGCTACCGCCGCCTCGCCACGGTGGAACTGCCCTACGCCGTCGACAAGTACCCGCACAGCCGCTACGCGCTCGTCGAGCTGACGCCGGAAACCGGCCGGCGCCACCAGCTGCGCCGCCACCTGAAACACATCTCGCACCCCATCATCGGCGATGCCACCTACGGCAAGGGGAGGCACAACCGCTTGTTCGGCGAACTGTTCGGCAGCACGCGCCTGCTGCTGGCCTGCATGGAAATGCGCTTCACCCATCCGGAAAGCGGCGAGGCCGTGACGCTGACCGCACCACTGGCCGACGATTTCGCCGCCGTGGTACGCGCGCTGGGCTGGAGCGAGGCGCTGCCGGCACACTGACTGGGAGACGGGGTTTCGGCCAAGCTTGGCTGACCGGTTCACGATCCTGCGGCGCGGGATTCTGCACTACGCGTAGGATGGGTGGAGCGCAGCGCAACCCATCATCGAAGGGTTCCGGCACCAAGTGCCTCCACCCATCCTACGGCCTGGCTGGGAGACGAGTCTTCGGCCACGCTTTGACAGCGGCAGGCCCGGCCATCGGCTACAATCTGCGCCTGACCGAAGAAAGACCGATTCATGCTGAGTTACCGTCACGCCTTTCACGCCGGCAACCACGCCGACGTGCTGAAGCACTTTGTCGAAGTCGAGCTGCTGCGCTACCTCGGGCAGAAAGACAAGCCCTACTGGTACATCGACACCCACGCCGGCGCCGGCTGCTACTCGCTGGAAGAAGGCTACGCCACCAAGAACGCCGAGTTCGAAACCGGCATCGCCCGGCTGTGGCAGCGCGACGACCTGCCCCAGCCGCTGGCGGGCTACGTCGAGGTGGTGCGCCGCCTCAACCCGGACGGCCGGCTCAGGCTTTACCCCGGCTCGCCCTTGGTGGCGAGCGAGGTGATGCCGGAGAGCGACAAGCTGCGCCTGTTCGAACTGCACCCGAGCGACAGCCAGATCCTGCAGCGGAACTTCGCCGATGCCGGACGCCGGGTGCAGGTGCAGGCGGCCAACGGCTTCGACGGCATCAAGGCGATCCTGCCGCCCCCGCCACGCCGCGCCCTGGTGCTGATCGACCCGCCCTACGAGGACAAGCGCGACTACCAGCACGTGGTCACGGCGCTGAAGGAAGGGCTGAAGCGCTTCGCCACCGGCACCTACGCTGTGTGGTACCCCTGCCTGCAACGGCAGGAAGCCAAGGAGTTGCCGCAGCAGTTGAAAAAGCTGCCGGTGAAGAGCTGGCTCAACGTCACGCTGTCGATACAGGCGCCGTCGAAGGACGGCTTCGGCATGCACGGCAGCGGCATGTTCATCCTCAACCCGCCGTGGACGCTGCACGCCACGCTAGAACAGGTGATGCCCTACCTGGTCGAGGTACTGGGGGTGGACAAGGGCGCCGGCTTCACGCTGGAACAGCACGAGAACTGAGGCTTCGGCCACGCTTCCGCACCGCCCCAAATACAAAAAGCCCACGGATGAACTCCGTGGGCTTTTGTTCGGACACTGCCGGGCTTACTTCAGCAGCTGGCTGATGTCCTTGGCCTCCCAGTGCGGGAAGTACTTGCGCACCAGCGCGTTGAGCTCCAGTTCGAAGGCACGCAGGCGCGCCAGGTCGTTGGCTTCGTGCGCGCTGCTGTCGCTCTGCGCCGCGCCGATGATCATGCCGGCGCCGGCGGTGGCGTTGGACAGGCGGTCGATGACGATCAGGCTGCCGCTGCCGCGGCACTGGCGGTAGGCGTCGAACACCACCGGGGCGTTGACGACGACGCGGCACAGGCCGAACTCGTTGAGCTTCAGCTCGTCGGCGGCGAACTGCTCCATGGTGTTGACGTCGACGCGGTGCAGGATGTGCTCGACGCGGCCGAACACGTTCTTGCCGGCCAGCTTGAAGGCGTACTCCTTGCCGACCTGCAGCGGGGTTTCGTTCATCCACACGATGTGCGCGTCGAAGGCGGCCGACACCTGCGGCGCGGCCTCGCCGGTGCGCACGATCATGTCGCCGCGCGAGCAGTCGATCTCGTCTTCCAGCGTCAGGGTGATGGCTTGGCCAACGTGGGCACTGGCCAGATCGCCGTCGGCGGTGACGATGGCCTTGACCTTGCTGGTCTTGCCCGACGGCAGCACGGTGATCTCGTCGCCCGGGTGCACGCGGCCGGCGGCGATGGTGCCGCAAAAGCCGCGGAAGTCCAGGTTCGGGCGGTTGACGTACTGCACCGGCAGGCGGAAGGCGTCGAGCGCGTTGTCGTGCGACAGCTCGACCGACTCCAGCAGCTGCATGAAGGTGGCGCCGTCGTACCACGGAGCGCGCTCGCTCGGCTTCACCACGTTGTCGCCACGCAGCGCCGAGATCGGCACGAAACGGATGTCCGGGATCGACAGGTGCTCGGCGAAAGCGAGGTAATCGTCGCGAATCTTGTCGAACACCTCCTGGCTGAAGTCGACCAGGTCCATCTTGTTGATGGCGACGATGACGTGACGGATGCCGAGCTGGCTCACGATGTAACTGTGGCGGCGGGTCTGCGTCTGCACGCCGCGGCGGGCATCGATCAGGATCACCGCCAGGTCCGAGGTGGAGGCGCCGGTAGCCATGTTGCGGGTGTACTGCTCGTGGCCCGGGCAGTCGGCGATGATGAACTTGCGCTTCTCGGTGGAGAAATAGCGGTAGGCGACGTCGATGGTGATGCCCTGCTCGCGCTCGGCCTGCAGGCCGTCGACCAGCAAGGCGAGGTCGATGTCGTCGTCGGTGGTGTTGTACTTCTTGCTGTCCTTCTGGATCGCGGCGAGCTGGTCTTCGAAGATCAGCTTGGAGTCGTGCAGCAGGCGGCCGATCAGCGTGGACTTGCCGTCATCGACGTTGCCACAGGTGATGAAGCGCAGCAGGTCCTTGTTTTCGTGCTGTTTGAGATAGGCCAGGATATCGCTGGCAATCAGTTCGGATTGGTGAGACATGGTGTGTTCCGTCATCTTCGGCCGGCGTGAGGCCGGGGGCGTTCACGTCGGCACGCGGTATTCGCGACAAGCTGTTCAGGACCGGCTTAGAAGTAGCCTTCCATCTTCTTCTTCTCCATCGAACCGGCCTGGTCGTGGTCGATCAGGCGGCCCTGGCGCTCGGAGGTGGTGGTCAGCAGCATTTCCTGGATGATTTCCGGCAGCGTGGCCGCTTCCGACTCGACCGCGCCGGTCAGCGGGTAACAGCCCAGGGTGCGGAAGCGCACGCTGCGCATTTCCGGCACTTCGCCCGGCTTGAGCGGCAGGCGCTCGTCGTCGACCATCACCAGCATGCCGTCGCGGTTCACCACCGGGCGCGGCTTGGCAAAATAGAGCGGCACGATCTCGATGTTTTCGAGGTAGATGTACTGCCAGATGTCCAGCTCGGTCCAGTTGGACAGCGGGAACACGCGGATGCTCTCGCCCTTGTTGATCTTGCTGTTGTAGATGTTCCAGAGTTCCGGACGCTGGTTTTTCGGATCCCAGCGGTGGTTCTTGTCGCGGAACGAATAGACGCGCTCCTTGGCACGCGACTTCTCCTCGTCGCGGCGCGCTCCGCCGAAGGCGGCATCGAACTTGTACTTGTTCAGCGCCTGCTTCAGGGCTTCGGTCTTCATCACGTCGGTGTACTTGGCGCTGCCGTGGTCGAACGGGTTGATGTTGGCGGCCCGCCCTTCTTCGTTGGTGTGCACCAGGAGCTTCATGCCGACCTTCTCCGCCATGCGGTCGCGGAATTCGATCATGTCGCGGAATTTCCAGGTGGTATCGACATGCAGCAGCGGGAACGGCGGCTTGCCCGGGTAGAACGCCTTGAGCGCGAGGTGCAGCATCACCGCCGAGTCCTTGCCGATGGAGTACAGCATCACCGGGTTCTCGAATTCCGCCGCCACTTCGCGAATGATATGGATCGACTCCGCTTCCAGTTGTTTGAGGTGAGTCAGTCTTGCTTCACTGATAGTCATCTTGCTCCGCCCGCTGTTGGCACGTGGCCAGTTCTGTTCCTGCGTGCAGACGGCACACCCGCCTGCCATTTGACGCCAATCTACCGGAAGCCCCCTAGCCAGGCAAAACCGAATGGATATATCAATATGCTCTATTAGACAGAAAAAACTGTATAACCAGACATATAGCCGCCACACCGGCAACCGCCCACAAAATGGCGCGAGGAAAAGTTGTCCCGAGACGGCGGATTGCTTATATAGTCTGCGGGGGAGAAAAGAATGCAACCAACCGCACCGATCCTGCGCCACGACACCGCCCGGCCGGCCACGGCACCGGCCACCATTGAGGGTACGGCCCGCCACACCTTGTCCTTGCCCCAGAAACTGACCGTCCCCGATTTCCCGGCCGCCGCGCTGAAACACCCCGGCATCGCCCCGCCGAGCGATCAGGAACACCACGACGGCCTCTGCCTGTGGCACTACGATCTGCCGGCCTGGCATCCGCTGGCGCGCCTCTTGGCCGAATCGGGCGTGCTGCCGGCCAAGGAGGCGGTCGCGCTGTGCTGCGAGCTGTTGGGCTCCCTGATGCATGCCCACGCGCGAGGCCTGGTGCACGGCTGGCTCAACCTGGAACACGTGCTGCTCGACGACGAGCGCAAACCGCACCTGATCGGGCTCGGACTGCTGCCGGCCCCGCCGGCCAGCGGCTTGCCGCGCATGCGCCAGCGCGACCTGAACGCACTGGGCGGCATCCTGCACCAGTTGCTGACCGGCCAGCCGCCCTGTTCCACGCCCCTGCGGCAGTTGAACCCGCTGATCGACGAGGAGCTGGAATCCATCGTCGCCGGCGCGCTGGAGAGCGCACCGGGGCAGGGTTTTGCCGACGCCGCCTCGCTGCTCGCCGCGCTGCAGGCCTGGCTGACCAGCCAGCACCGCTTCATCAAGGGCAGCGCCAACCCGACCGCCTGGGACAACCTGCTGGAACGCATGCGCGTTTCATCCGACTTCCCCGCCCTGTCCCAGGCCATCCAGGCCATCAACCAGGTCAGCGAGGAGAATACCGGCCGGGTGCAGGAGCTGGCGGAAATCATCCTGCAGGACTTCTCGCTGACCAACAAGCTGCTGCGGGTGGTCAATTCGGTGCACTACAGCCACTTCGGCGGCGCGGTCAGCACGGTGTCGCGCGCCATCGTCATCCTCGGCTTCGACACCATCCGCAACCTGGCGATCACGCTGCTGCTGTTCGAGCACATGCACAACAAGGTGCACGCCGCCGCCCTCAAGGACACCGCGCTGCGCACCTTCTTCTGCGGCCTGCTGACGCGCGAACTGGCGCAGGACGGCCCCGCCGGCGACAGCGAAGAAGCGCTGATCTGCGGCATGTTCCACCACCTGGGCGAACTGCTCTGCCGCTTCTACTTCCGTGAAGAGAGCCGACTGATCGACCTCAAGGTGGAGAACGGCCTGAGCCTGACGCAGGCGGCCATTCACACGCTGGGGCTGGACTTCGCCGCGCTGGGCATGGGCGTGGCCGAACACTGGAGCTTCCCGGAACGCATCGTGCAGAGCATGGAGCTGCTGCCGGCCGGGCCGATCCGGCCGCCGGCGGGGGCCGCAGGCCGGCTGTGCATCCTGGCCAACCTCGCGGCCGAGCTGACGCGGCTGGCGCAGGCCCCCGGCAGCAACCCGCGCCAGGCGCTGGAAACCTTGCTGGAACGCTACCAGCGCGTGCTGCCGCTGAACGCCGACAAGGTCATCGGGCATCTGCGCGAGGCGCTGAGGGCATTCGATGAACATGTCGACTCCATCGGCATCACGGCCCGCCCCGACAGCTTCCTCACCCGCCTGCGCAGCACGCCCTTGCTGGCCGGCACCAAGCGCGTTGGCACGCCGCCGCGGCCCGACATACAGGCCGTATTGTCGAACCGCCCGCTGGAACTGGAGCTCGACCTGATGCTGGAACCGGCCGCCGCCCTCGAACCGGCCAGCGCCAGCAGCCAGCGCCTGCTCAGCGCCGGCATACAGGAAATCACCCATGCCCTGCTCGCTCCGTTCAACCTGAACGAGCTGTTGCAGACGGTGCTGGAAACGCTGTTCCGCGCCATGCCCTTCGAGCATGTGCTGCTGTGCACGCGCGACCCGCGGCTCGGCCAGATGGTGGCGCGCTTCGGCTTCGGCGAGCGCATCGGCGAACTGATTCCGTGCTTCCGTTTCAGCCTGCAGGAGCCGGCCAACGTGTTCCGCGTTGCGCTCGAGCGCAACGCCGACATCCTGATCGAGGACGTCAACGCGCCCAATATCGCCGGCCGCATCCCGGAGTGGTTCCGCCGCACCACGCCGGCGGAGACCTTCCTGATCCTGCCGCTGGTGCTGGAGAACAAGCCGATCGGCTGCCTGTACGGCGAGCGGCAGCGCGCCCACAGCCTGAAGCCCGACGCGGAAACGCTGAACCTGCTCAAGGCGCTGCGCAACCAGGCGCTGCTGGCGATACGCCAGAAACAGGCCGGCGGGTGAATCGGCGTGGCGAGAATGCCGCACCGGCCGGCGGCGGCAGGATCGGCCATCCGGCCATGCTGCCCCGCCATGCCCGGCGAGCCTCGCGCGAAGATGCGCCGCTCGCGGGGTGCTGAAATACACCTATCCTGAAGAAGGCATGCAAGACGTTTTCGCGACGACGCATATTGACGTTTACGTAAACGTTACACTATGTTGGTGGGCACATCCCACAAGGAGGCATCATGGCAATTACCCGCATCGGCGTGATCGGCGCCGGCACCATGGGCAACGGCATCACCCAGACGTTCGCCCGACATGGCTTTCAGGTCACGATGGTCGATACCTCGCCGCAGGCGCTGGAAAACGGGCTCGCCGCCATCCGCGCGAGCCTGGCCAAGCTGGAAAAGAAAGCCTTGCTCAGCCCGGCCGACACTGCCCTCACCCTGTCCAACATCGCCACCGCCGGCAGCCTGGCCGCCCTGGCCGGCTGTGAGCTGGTGGTGGAAGCCGCCACCGAGAACGCCACGATCAAGGAGAGTATCTTCCGCGAGCTGGCGCGCCTCCTGCCGGCCGAGGCCATCCTGGCCTCGAACACCTCGTCCATCTCGCTGACCCGCATCGCCGCCTGGGTCGAGCGCCCGGAACGGGTGGTCGGCATGCATTTCATGAACCCGGTGCCGCTGATGCCGCTGGTGGAGATCATCCGCGCCTTGCAGACTGACGACGCCACCCACCAGCAGGTGCACGCGCTGGCCGTGGAGCTGGGCAAGACGCCGGTGACGGTGAAGGACGGCCCGGGCTTCGTCTCCAATCGCATCCTGATGCCGATGATCAACGAGGCCGTGTTCGCGCTGTACGAGAACCTGGCCAGCGCCGAGGACATCGACACGGTGATGAAACTCGGCATGAACCACCCGATCGGCCCGCTGGCGCTGGCCGACCTGATCGGGCTGGATACCTGCCTTGCCATCATGAACATCCTTCACGACGAATTCCGTGACAGCAAGTACCGCGCCTGCCCGCTGCTGGCGCAGATGGTGGCGGCCGGCCGGCTCGGGCGCAAGAGCGGAAAAGGCTTTTACTCTTATTAATCAGCGCATTACCTATAATCCCCGTCACACCCGCCCGCCGGGTGTGACGGAAGCACAACAGCCGGTTTTTTCCTCTCGCCGGTCGGCCCACAAAGCCCTTGCAAAAAACCAAGCGCTTGCTTAGTTTAACGAGAAAGCATTACCTTTACGTAAAGGTAATCAGGCTACTGGACGCCATGTCATACCCCGCCCTGGCTGTGCCGACGCTGGGTCCGTACCGGTCCCGTCGCCCACCAGGATGACGCCGCGTTCGCGCCAGGAAGCGGCTCCCATGCCAGAACCGCTCCCGCCGCCCGGCAGATCAGGAAAATGATCTCCGCCCCGGCGACTACGATTAAAGAAAAGCCTGCGGCCAATGCAATCACCGCAGCGGCTGTCACAACATCAGGAGATAGCACCATGAGCCACCTTCCCACCATCAAGCTGCTGATCAACGGCGAGTTCGTCGAGTCGAAGACGAGCGACTGGCGCGACGTGGTCAACCCGGCCACGCAAGAAGTGCTGGCGCGGGTGCCGATGGCCACGCCGGAGGAAGTCGCCGCCGCCGTGGCCGCCGCCAAGACCGCGTTCCAGAGCTGGAAGAAGACGCCGATCGGCGCGCGCGCCCGCATCTTCCTCAAATACCAGCAGCTGATCCGCGAACACATGAAGGAACTCGCCGCCATCCTCACCGCCGAGCAAGGCAAGACGCTGGCCGACGCCGAGGGCGACGTGTTCCGCGGGCTGGAAGTGGTCGAGCACGCCGCCAACATCGGCAACCTGCAACTGGGCGAACACGCCGAGAACGTGGCGAGCGGCGTCGACACCTACACCGTGCAGCAGCCGCTGGGCGTGTGCGCCGGCATCACCCCGTTCAACTTCCCGGCGATGATCCCGCTGTGGATGTTCCCGATGGCCATCGCCTGCGGCAACACCTTCGTGCTGAAGCCATCCGAGCAGGACCCGATGGTGACGATGCGGCTGGTGGAACTGGCGCTGGAAGCCGGCATCCCGGCCGGCGTGCTGAACGTGGTGCACGGTGGCGCGGCGGTGGTCGACGCCCTGTGCGACCACCCGGACATCAAGGCATTGTCCTTCGTCGGCTCGACCCCTGTCGGCACCCACGTCTACCAGCGCGCGAGCCAGGCCGGCAAGCGCGTGCAGTGCATGATGGGCGCCAAGAACCACGCCATCGTGCTGCCCGACGCCAACAAGGAGCAGGCATTGAACCAGCTGGTCGGGGCCGGCTTCGGCGCCGCCGGCCAGCGTTGCATGGCGATCTCGGTAGCGATCCTGGTGGGCGAGGCGCAGAACTGGATACCCGAGCTGGTGGCCAAGGCCCGTGCGCTCAAGGTCGGCCCGGGCCAGGACAACCCGGATCTGGGACCGCTGATTTCCGGTGCGGCGCGCGCGCGCGTCGAGGGGCTGATCGCCAAGGGTATCGAGCAAGGCGCGAAACTCGAGCTGGACGGCCGCCACGTGCAGGTGCCCGGCCATGAACAGGGCAACTTCGTCGGCCCGACCATCTTCTCCGGCGTCGAACCCGGCATGGCGATCTACGACCAGGAAATCTTCGGGCCGGTGCTGTGCCTGGTGGCGGCCGATTCGCTCGACGACGCCATCGCGCTGATCAACGCCAACCCGCACGGCAACGGTACCGCCATCTTCACCCAGAGCGGCGCGGCGGCACGCAAGTTCCAGGAGGAGATCGACGTCGGCCAGGTCGGCATCAACGTGCCGATCCCGGTGCCGGTGCCCTTGTTCTCGTTCACTGGCTCGCGCGGTTCGAAACTCGGCGACTTGGGGCCTTACGGCAAACAGGTGATCCTGTTCTATACCCAGACCAAGACCATCACCAGCCGCTGGTTCGACGACGCCGCCTCGAGCGGCAAGGTGAATACGACGATTTCGCTGCACTGACAAACCATCAAGAGCCGCTAGCAAAACCCAGCGTAGCGATGCGGGCTAGGCGCGCTGCCGCAGACAGTACAGGCAGTACGGCACGTGCTTGCTGGGCGAATCAAAGATTCGCACGCGAGCGCAACAACGCCAGCAGGGTATTGTGAGCGGCTCTCAGGGCGGTACGTTCACCACCCTGGACGCACCGCACATCGACATCCGCCCGCCTACCCGGCGGGCCAGACAGGATTGGCCGAAACATGGACTTTGCTCTGACCGAACAACAGATCGCCTTTCAGGATGCCGCGCGCGCTTTCGCCGCGCACGAGCTGGCGCCGCACGCCGCGGAGTGGGACGAACATGAAGTCTTCCCGCTCGACGTGATCCGCCGCGCCGGCGAGATGGGCTTCCTCGGACTCTACACGCCGGAAGCCTACGGCGGGCTGGGGCTCAGCCGCCTCGACGCCGCCATCGTGTTCGAGGAGCTCGCCGCCGGCTGCACCTCCACCGCCGCCTACCTCACCATCCACAACATGGTGAGCTGGATGATCGCGAGCTTCGCCAAACCCGCCGTGGCCGAGCGCTGGGTGCCGCAGATGGTGGCGGGCGACAAGCTCGGCAGCTACTGCCTGACCGAACCGGGCGCCGGTTCCGACGCCGCCTCGCTGAAGACCCACGCCGAGAAGAAGGGCGACGTCTATGTGCTCAACGGCTCCAAGATGTTCATCTCCGGCGCCGGCAGCACCGAGGTGCTGGTGGTGATGGCGCGCACCGGCGGCCCGGGCCCGAAAGGCGTGTCGGCCTTCGTGGTGCCGGCCGACGCCCCTGGAGTGCAGTACGGCAAGAAGGAGAAGAAGATGGGCTGGAACAGCCAGCCCACGCGTGCCGTCACCTTCGACAACGTCGAGATTCCGGCCGAGAACCTGCTGGGCGAGGAAGGCCAGGGCTTCACCTTCGCCATGAAGGGGCTGGACGGCGGGCGCATCAACATCGCCACCTGCGCCGTCGGCACCGCCCAGGCGGCACTCAATGCCGCGCAACGCTACGTGCAGGAGCGCCAGCAGTTCGGCCAGCCGCTGGCCGAGTTCCAGACGGTGCAGTTCAAGCTCGCCGACATGCTGACCGAGCTCATCGCCGCGCGGCAGATGGTGCGCCTGGCGGCGTGGAAGCTCGACAGCGGCAGCCCCGACGCCACCGCCTACTGCGCCATGGCCAAGCGCCTGGCCACCGACCTGAGCTTCAACGTCGCCAACCAGGCGCTGCAGCTCTTCGGCGGTTACGGCTACCTGAAGGACTTCCCGCTCGAGCGCCACGTGCGCGACCTGCGCGTGCACCAGATCCTGGAGGGCACCAACGAAGTCATGCGCATGATCGTGGCCCGCCATCTGATGAAGGATGGCGCGCTGGACACGCTGCGCTGAGCGCCAGGCCGGAGCGAAAGCACCACGGGATGGGTGGCGCACGGCGATCCCCATCCCTCGTCCCCGAGGGGTTCCAGCTCTGGGCACTTCCGCCCATCCCGCATACCGGGCATGCTCGGAGAAACCCGCCCACCGGCAGACGACACAGGGACACAGCCAACAACAAGGAGAACATCTTGCCAAACTACGCCCATCTCGACGTCGAAAAACACGGCCACACCGCGCTGGTGACCATCGCCAACCCACCCGCCAACACCTGGAATCATGCGAGCCTTTCCGCGCTCAAGGCGCTGGTGGCGGACCTGAACGCCGATCGCGATATCTACGCGCTGGTGATCATCGGTTCCGGCGAGAAGTTCTTCTCGGCCGGCGCCGACCTCACCTTGTTCGCCGACGGCGACAAGGCCGTCGCCACCGAGATGACCATGCTGTTCGGCGAGGCCTTCGAGGCGCTCTCGGCGTTTCGTGGCGTCAGCATCGCCGCCATCAACGGCTACGCCATGGGCGGCGGGCTGGAATGCGCGCTGGCCTGCGACATCCGCATCGCCGAGGAGCAAGCCCAGCTCGCGCTGCCGGAAGCCGCCGTCGGCCTGCTGCCCTGCGCCGGCGGCACCCAGCTGTTGCCCTGGCTGGTAGGAGAAGGCTGGGCCAAGCGCATGATCCTGTGCGGCGAACGGGTGGACGCCGCCACCGCGCTGCGCATCGGGCTGGTGGAGGAAGTGGTCGGCAAGGGACAGGCCCGCGCCGCCGCGCTGGCGCTGGCCGAGAAGGTGGCGCGCCAGTCGCCCTCGTCGGTCACCGCATGCAAGACGCTGGTGCAGCGCGCCCGCATCGAGCCGCCGTCGTACAACCTGATCCACGAACGCGAGCGCTTCATCAAGCTGTTCGACACCCAAGACCAGCGCGAAGGCGTGACGGCCTTCCTGGAGAAGCGCCCGCCGCAGTGGAAAAATGCCTGACAAGTTGGCCGAAAGGAACACCATCATGACCGACGAAGTCGTGTTTGACGAACTGAACAGCACCAACGGCCGGCGCATCGGCATCGCCACGCTCAACGCCGAGAAATCCCTCAATGCGCTGACGCTGGGCATGATCCGCCTGCTCGACGCGCAGCTGCAGCGCTGGGCGGCGGACGACGCCATCGCCTGCGTGCTGCTGCGCGGCGCCGGCGAACGGGCGTTCTGCGCCGGCGGCGACGTGCGCGCGGTGCGCGACGCGATCCTGGAACATCGCGGCGACGGACCGATCCCCGAAGTGGTGACCTTCTTCCGCGAGGAATACACCCTCGACCATCGCCTGCACACCTATCCCAAACCGGTCATTGTCTGGGGCCACGGCATCGTCATGGGCGGCGGGCTCGGGCTGATGGTCGGCGTCAGCCACCGCGTCGCCACCCCGGCCACGCGCATCGCCATGCCGGAAATCACCATCGGCCTGTACCCGGACGTGGCCGGCAGCTGGTTCCTGCAGCGCATGCCGGCCAAGCTCGGGCTGTTCCTCGGCCTGACCGGCGCGCCGCTCAACGCCCACGACGCGCTGATCGTCAACCTGGCCGACCACGTCGTCGCGCTGGACGGCTACCCCGAGCTGCTGTCCCGGCTCGCGGCCACCGACTGGGCTGACACGATATCGAGCAACCACGCCGCCGTCACCGCCCTGCTCAACGAGATGGAATGCGGGACCCACGCCGCCCTGCCGATGTCCAACGTCGAGCGCCAGCTGGTCGCCATCCACCGCCTGATGAACCGCGGCAGCCTCGCCGCCGTGGCGCAGGCCCTGACCGAAACCCGCTTCGACGACCCCTGGCTGCAGGCGGCGGCGCACAGCTTCGCCCACGGCAGCCCGAGCTCGGCCGCCGTCACCTGGGAGATCTACCGCCGCGCCAAGCACCTGTCGCTGGCCGAAGCGCTGCGCATGGAACTGATTCTGTCGGTCAACTTCTGCAGCAAGCCCGACTTCCGCGAAGGCGTGCGCGCGCTGCTGGTGGACAAGGACCGCCAGCCGCAGTGGAGCCGCAAGACCCTGGTCGAGGTCGACCAGGCCTGGGTGGACAGCCACTTCGCCACGCCGTGGAGTGACGGCGAACATCCGCTGGCGGCACTGGGCTGAGTTGTATCAATTACCAATAAAGTTAAGAACCCGTTTCAGTAGGCGAGCGAGCCAAAGCAGGTTGAGGGCCGCCAGCGCACAGGAACCGGAATGTACACGAAGTACATGAGGATTCCGCGCACTGCCGGCACTCAAAATGCAAAGGCGCAGCCGCCTAATGAAAGGGGTGCAAGGAGACAGCCATGACACACATTTCTTTCATCGGCCTCGGCAACATGGGCGGGCCGATGGCCCTCAACCTCGTCCGCAAGGGCTTTTCGCTCACGGTGTTCGACCTCTCGGCCGACGCGATGCAAAAGCTGGCGGAAGCCGGCGCCAAGGTGGCAACGAGCGCCGCCGATTGCGTCGCCGGCGCCGACATCGTGCTGTCGATGCTGCCGGCCAGCCATCACGTCGAGGGCCTGTACCTCGGCGAGAACGGCCTCATCGCCCGGCTGCCCAAGGGCACGCTGGTGATCGACTGCAGCACCATCGCCGCCGCCAGCGCCGTCAAGGTGGCCGAGGCCGCGCTCGCCGCCGGGCTGCGCATGCTCGACGCCCCGGTATCGGGCGGCACCGCCGGCGCCGCCGCCGGCACGCTGACCTTCATCGTCGGCGGCGAGGCGGCCGACCTCGAACAAGCCCGGCCGCTGTTCGAGGCCATGGGCAAGAACGTGTTCCTCGCCGGCGGCCACGGTGCCGGCCAGAGCGCCAAGATCTGCAACAACATGATGCTCGGCATCCTGATGGCCGGCACCGCCGAGGCGCTGGCGCTGGGCGTCAAGAGCGGTCTCGATCCCAAGGTGCTGTCCGAGATCATGGCCAAGAGCTCCGGCCGCAACTGGGCGCTGGAACTGTACAACCCCTGGCCCGGCGTGATGGAAAACGTCCCGGCGAGCCGCGGCTACAGCGGCGGCTTCATGGCGGAGCTGATGCTGAAGGACCTGGGCCTGGCCGAACAGGCGGCGCTGGCCTGCCATGCCGCCAACCCGCTTGGCGCGCTGGCGCGCAACCTGTACGAGGAACACGTCGCCGAGGGGCACGGCAAGCTGGATTTTTCCAGCATCCTCAAGCACTTCTACCGCGACTGAGCAACGGCCCGCCCGCTGCACGCCAACCGGCGTGCAGCGGGCGGGCCACCTATTCCCGTGGCAGACAAGCTCCCCTGACTCTCCAAGCCCGGCTCAGCCGCAACGCCTGGCCAGTTGCTGCGGATCGCTCACGTATGGGTTACCGCTGCCCTGCAGGGCAACGATGCGCTCCTCACGCGTGCGCTCCCACTCATCCACCGGGTAGCTCTTGGCCCAGGCGCACATCAGCTGGCGATCCTGGCTGCTCATGCGCAGGCCGTACCGGTCGTGCATATAGAGCGTGATGCGGGCGGCGCGCCCGCGCACTTCCTCGCGCGGCTGCACGCGCCGGTTCTTGAAATCGACGATGGTCTGACACTGGCCGTACATCGGCGTCGGATGGCGCGTCCACGCGCCGTAGGACAGGTTGCCGCGGTCGCCGTTGACCTCGCCCACCGCCGGCACGAGGTTGTTCAGATCACCCTCTGCCATCTGGAAAACCGGGTCGGTTGATGTGCAATTCTTACGTCCCCCGTTCTGCCAGCACTGCCGCTGATGGCCCAGCACCCAGGCCGGGACCACGTGCTCCCACTCGATGCGGCTGGCACGCTCGGCATTCTTGCGCGGCGCATAGCCGCAGGAGGCGAAGTCGACCTTCTTGCCGTGGTAGGCGCAGCCGCAATAGAAATCCTCCTCCATTCCGGCATATACCTGAGGCAACACCTTCTTGGCGTTGTTAAAGTCACGATGGCCGACCGCCTTCTTGCCGGACACCAAGTCGACGGACTCGGATTGAACAGAGTTTGCTGCCTGTGGATCGCCAGCGACGGAGTCACGTCGGTCATGGCCGAGGCAGGCGCTCAGGACGAGCGGCAACAGCAGGAGCAGGAAACGTTTCATGGCGGGGGGGCGGGCAAAAAAGCCGCCACCCTAGCCCCTCGTCCGGAGAGGTTCAAGCGCGCGAAACAAATATAAACAATTTAAAATAATGCCAAATAAATGGCTTATTTCAAAACAAATACTTGGGAATCATGCCTTGTCGCGCAGCTCATAACCCCGCTCGGACAATGCCCTGCGCCACTCGTCCAGCGCGATGTCGACCAGCGCCGGCTGGCCGCTGAAGCCGAACTCGATATGCATCTCCGGAATGGCCTCGTTGCCGAAGTTGGGCAGGCTGGACAGCTTCAGCGCCGGGTAGCGCGCGCTGAACTCCTCCATCAGCGCGATCAGGTCGCCCTCGCGCGCGTTGAGCGCGATCACACTGCGCTCGACGTCGGGTGTCTCGTTCTTCAAGTGCGGATACTGGGTATCCAGCACCCACTCGATCATCGGCCACGCCATGGACGGGAAACCCGGCACGAAGTGCACGTTGGCCACCGAGAATCCGGCGATGCGATTGACCGGGTTGGGAATCAGGCACGCCCCGAGCGGAAAGGCCCCCATGTTGATGCGGTGCGGGTAGGCCTTGGCGCCAAAGCGCTCCTCGATGATGGTACGCGCTTCGGGATGCACCACCAGCTCCACCCCCAGCGCTCGTGCTGCACAGCCACGGGTATGGTCGTCCGGGGTGGCGCCGATGCCGCCGAAACTGAACACCAGATCGCCGCTAGCGAAGGCCCGCCTCAGCGCCGCCTCGATGCGCACCGGATCGTCGCCCAGGTACTCAGCCCAGGCCAGCTTCATGCCACGCGCCGCCAGAATGCGGATCAGCGCCGGCAGATGCTTGTCCTGGCGCTTGCCGGACAACAATTCGTCGCCAATGATGATGGCTCCTACCTGCATGGTCAGCTCCCGAGAAATGGGTGATTTCAACTGCGCAACCGGGCACTCAACCCGCTCAGGCGCTCGCGTCCAGCATAGTATAGCCGCCCTACCCACTCGCGCAGCGCGGCATGGGTTTCCTGCATGGCCCGCCCCGAAGGCAGATACCAGATCGGGCCGCTGCCGTCGTAACGCACGAAACCGGTCGGCGCCGGCAACACGGTCAGCCCTTGCTGCTCGAACATCGGCACCGCCCGCGACAAGTGCCAGCCCTGGCTCACCAGCGTGATGGAACGCACCCCGTCGGCCCTGAGCAACTGCGCCGACAGGCGGGCGTTGTCCAGCGTGGTGTCCGAGCCCTGCTCCACCCAGCGCGGCGGCACACCGTAGTCCTCCGCCAAGGTACGGGCCATGACCACCCCTTCCGGCTCGCCGCCCAAGGGCGCGCCTCCGCTGACCAGCAGCGGACGCCCGCTACGCCGCGCCAGATGGGCGGCGTAGCGCAGCCGCATCAGCGTGTCGGCCGACGGCTCGTTGCGGCCGTACTCCGGTGCCGGCTTCTTGCCGCCGCCCAGCACCACGATGGCGCCGGTAGCCCGCACCTCGGCCGGCGACACTACCGGGAAGCGCTCGAGCGAGCCGCTCAGCCACATCGCCATCCGTGGGGTAGCCAAGGCGTACAGCAGCACCAGAGACAGCGTCAGTAGCAGCCCGCCGGCAAAGCGGTGGCGCCGCCTAAGCCACAGCCCCAGCAGCAACAGCAGGATGACATTGAGCGGAGGCAATAAAAAAGCCCCGAGGAGCTGGTGAACCAGCACGCCGGGGCCAAGAGTCGCATTCATTGCTTGCTCGGGTCAGCCGCCCAGATAGGCGTTGCGCACCCGCTCGTCGTTCAGCAGATCGCGCGCCGGGCCGCTCATGGTGATGCGACCGCTCTCCATCACGTAGCCGCGCTGGCTGATCTCCAGGGCGAGCTTGGCGTTCTGCTCCACCAGCAGCATAGTCACGCCCTGCGCCGAGATCATCTGGATGATCTCGAAGATCTTCTGCACGATGATCGGCGCCAGGCCCATCGACGGTTCGTCCAGCAGCAACAGCTTGGGCTTGGACAGGATCGCCCGGCCCATCGCCACCATCTGCTGTTCGCCGCCCGACAGCGTGCCGGCCAGCTGCTTGAAGCGTTCTTTCAGGCGCGGGAACAGCTCGTAGACGTGTTCCAGCTCGCCCTGGATCGCCGCCTTGTCGTCGCGGTAGAACGCGCCCATCAGCAGGTTTTCTTCTACGGTCAGCTTGGCGAAGATGCCGCGGCCTTCCGGCACCATGGCCAGGCCGTGGCGCACGAAGTTGTGCGCCGGGATGTGGGCGGTTTCCTTGCCGTCGTAGACGATGCTGCCGCCGGATTTCTTTTCCATGCCGACCAGGGTGCGCAGCGTCGAGGTCTTGCCGGCGCCGTTGGCGCCGATCAGCGTGACCAGTTCGCCTTGTTCGATGTGCAGGTCGATGCCTTTCACGGCATGGATGCCGCCGTACGACACCTGCAGGTTTTTGACTTCCAAGAGACTCATGCGTGGGCCGCTCCCAGGTAGGCTTCAATCACTTTCGGGTCTTTGCGCACCACTTCCGGCACGCCTTCGGCGATCTTCTTGCCGTAGTCGAGCACGGCGATGCGGTCGCACAGGCCCATCATCAGCTTGACGTCGTGTTCGATCAGCAGCACGGTGACGCCGTCCTTGCGGATCTTTTCCATCAGCGCCTTGAGGTCTTCGGTTTCGCTCGGGTTCATGCCGGCGGCCGGTTCGTCGAGCGCCAAGAGCTTGGGCTCGGTGGCGAGCGCGCGGGCGATCTCGAGGCGGCGCTGGTGGCCGTACGACAGGTTGCGGGCGCGCTCATAGGCGACGTCGGTGATGCCGACGTAGGCCAAGAGTTCCCAGGCCTTCTCTTCGATGGCCTTTTCCTCGGCCATGGTCTTCTTGTCGCGCAGGATGGCGCCCAGGGCGTTGGCCTTGGAGCGGATGTGGCGACCGACCATGACGTTTTCCAGGGCGGTCATCTCGGCGAACAGGCGGATGTTCTGGAAGGTGCGGGCGATGCCGCTTTCGACCACGATGTGCGGCTTGGCGCGGAACAGGTCCTTCCCGTCGAAGGTGAAGGTCCCTTCGTCGGGCTGGTAGAGCCCGGTGAGCACGTTGAACAGCGTGGTCTTGCCGGCGCCGTTGGGGCCGATCAGACCGTAGATTTCACCCTTGTTGATGGTGAGGGCGACGTTGTTGAGGGCATGCAGGCCGCCAAAGCGCTTGTTGATGCCGTCGATTTTGAGCAGGGCGTGGGCCATGGCTTAACCTTTCTTGGCGTCGTCGAATTCGGCCTTGCGGCGCTTGGAGGGCCACATGCCTTCCGGACGGACCAGCATCATCACCACCAGGGCGAGGCCGAATAGCAGCATGCGGGCGTTCTCAGGGTCGATCAGCATGCGGCCGAAGGTTTTCATCTGCAGCGGGCCGATCACGTCACGCAGGATTTCCGGGGCCACGGTGAGCACCACCGCCCCCAGGATGACGCCCGGGATGTGGCCCATGCCACCCAGCACGATCATGGCCAGGATCATGATTGATTCCAAGAGGCCAAACGATTCCGGCGAGATGAAGCCCTGGAACGAGGCGAACAGGCCGCCCGCCACGCCACCCGACAAGGCGCCCAGCGCGAACGCCAGCAGCTTGATGTTGCGGATGTTGAGGCCCATGGCGGCGGCGGCGATGGAGTCTTCGCGCATCGCGACCCAGGCCCGGCCGATGCGGGAGTGCTGCAGGCGCCAGGCCATGATCACCACCAGCACGGTCAGCGCCAGGAAGAAGTAGTAGTAGAGGTAGACGCTGTTGAAGGTGTAGCCCGCGATTTCGAGCGGCTTGCCGAACGAGAGGCCGGCGACCTTGACCGGGTCGATCAGGTTGATGCCTTGCGGGCCGTTGGTGATGTTGACCGGCGCGTTCAGGTTGTTCATGAAGATGCGCACGATTTCACCGAAGCCCAGCGTCACGATCGCCAGATAGTCGCCCTTCAGCCGCAGCACCGGGGTGCCCAGCAGCACGCCGAAGAAGGCGGCGAGCAAGGCGCCCAGCGGGATGGTGATGTAGAACGGCAGGTGGATATCGAAGTGCGGCGAGCCCAACAGCGCGAAGGTGTAGGCACCGACGGCGTAGAAGGCGATGAAGCCCAGGTCCAGCAGGCCGGCGAAGCCGACCACGATGTTGAGGCCCAGCGCCAGCATCACGTAGAGCAGCGCGAAGTCGATGATGCGCAGCCAGGAGTTGCCCAAGAGGCCGCCAATGAGGAACGGCAGCACCGCGAGGGCGACGGCCGATACCAGGAACAGGCCGACTTTCTTGGGGCTGGCTTGCTTGTTCATTTCGAGTGCCATGGTCATGGTGTGTGTTCTCCTTCGATCAGGCACGGTCGGCCATTTTTTCGCCCAACAGGCCGGACGGACGGAAGATCAGCACCAGGATCAGCACCATGAAGGCGAAGATGTCCTGGTAGTGGCTGCCGAGGAAGCCGCCGGTCAGGGTGCCGATGTAGCCCGCGCCCAGGCTTTCGATGATGCCGAGCAGGATGCCGCCCGCCACCGCGCCGCCCAGGTTGCCGATGCCGCCCAGTACCGCCGCGGTGAAGGCCTTCAGGCCGATCAGGAAGCCCATGTAGTAGTGCGCCTGGTCGTAGTTGGTGGCGACCATCACGCCGGCGATGGCGCCCAGCGCGGAGCCCAGCATGAAGGTGGTGGAGATGATGGTGTTGACGTTGACGCCCATCAGCGAGGCCACGCCCGGGTTCTGGCTGGTGGCGCGCATGGCGCGGCCGAGCTTGGTCTTCTCGACCATGATCAGCAGGCCGGCCATGATGGCCAGGCACAGCACGATGATGATGACTTGCAGCATGGTGATGCTGGCGCCGAAGATCTCGATGGTGTCATGGCTCAGGATCGGCGGGAACGGGATGTAGTTGCGGCCCCAGATCAGGATGGCGACCTGCTGCAGCACGATCGACAGGCCGATGGCGGTGATCAGCGGCGCCAGACGCGGGGCGTTGCGCAGCGGGCGGTAGGCGACACGCTCGATGGTGAAGCCGAGCAGCGCGCAGGCCGGGATGGCAATCAAGAGACCGATCAGCACCAGCGCCGGTCCGGGCAGGCCGAGGCCGGCGCCCATCAGGGAGGTGACGACGGTGATGGTGACCATGGCCCCCATCATGACGACTTCGCCATGGGCGAAGTTGATCAGCCCCATGATCCCGTACACCATGGTGTAGCCCAGCGCGATCAGCGCGTAGATGCTACCCAGGACGAGTCCATTGAGGATCTGTTGAAAAAAAATGTCCACGGTGGGAATTCTCCTTTGATTGAAGACCCGGCGATACGACGGGGGTAGCCCTCTTCTCGTTATCGCCTATCTAGTGTCCGGTTGATGACTTTTGCTGTCACTATCCGGAAACTTCGGCGGATTATGCGTGTGTCTACAATCGACTGTCAATCTTAACAAGAGCCGAAAAACCCCCTAACTAATCACCCGCAGAAACAAACACAAGCAATTGATTTTATTGCATTTTTCAAACAACAAACGGACCAGTCATCATTTATACCGCACTGCACCAGAACAAAACATTCCACGCCCCGGATTGAACCGGCGATTTTCCTGTGAATGTCAAGCCAAACAGAGATTTAACGCCACGCTCCCACACTGGCAACAAGGAAATCGCCAAGAAAACAAGGTCTTTCTCCTCTCCTTCCCGACTCGGGTCGTCAGTTTTTGTTGTATACAAAATACAAAAGGCAACCCGCACCGGGTTGCCTTTCTTGCACCAGAACCGGACTCAGCCCAGCTGGAACGGATAAACCGATCCCAGCCCCATGATCCGGGTCAATTCATCCAGCGCGGTGCGGCATTCCAGCAACAGTTGCGGATCACCGAGGTCCTCCGGGGCCAGGCGATCGCGGTAATGCTTGTCCACCCAGGCGTTCAGCGTGCCGAACAACGCTTCCGACATCATCACGCGCGGATTGACCGCCGCGATCTCCGCCTCGGACAAAGCCACGCGCAGGCGCAGGCAAGCCGGCCCGCCGCCGTTTTGCATGCTCTGCTTGAGATCGAACACGCGCACTTCGTTGATCGGACCGCCCGAGGCCTTGAGCTTCTCCAGATAGGCCCAGACGCGCTCGATGTTGCGGCACTCTTCCGGCACCACGATGATCATGCCGCCATCCGGCTTCGACAGCAGCTGGCTGTTGAAGAGATAGCTCTTCACCGCCTCGTCCACCGTCACTTCGGCCTGCGGCACCTCGATGGCGATGAACTTGCCGCCCACTGCCGCCAGCTTGCGGTCCAGCTCGGCCAGCACCTCGCCCTGATGCAGGAAAGACTTCTCGTGGTGGAACAGCACGTTGCGGTTGCCGACCGAGATCACGTCGTTATGGAACACGCCGGCGTCGATGGTATCCGGGTCCTGCTGGGCGTAGACCACGCCCTCTTCCTTCAGTCCGTGCAGGCGGGCCACCGCCTGGCAGGCTTCCAGCGTCTGGCGCGCCGGGAATTTGGCCGGCTTCGGATAGCGGGTATCGAACGCCGAGGCACCGAACACGAAGAACTCCACGCCGGCACCGTCGTAACGGTCGCAGAAACGGGTATGGTTGGCCGCGCCTTCGTCGCCGAAGTGCATCTGGGCCGGCAGCGCCTCGTGCACGACGAAGCGCTCCTGGTTCGCGAACATCGCCTGCAGGATGCGGCGCGTGGTCGGGTGCTCGATCGAGCGGTGGAACTTATTGTTGAGGTTGGCCGGAGTGAAGTGCACGCGGCCGTCGGCGGTGTCGCCGGACGGACTCACCGTGGCGGCGTTGGCGGTCCACATGCAGGAGGCCGACGAGGCCGCCGCCAGGATGGCGGGCGCTTCCTTGGCGGCGCGCTCGACCACCTGGGCGTCGCTGCCGCTAAAGCCGAGACGGCGCAGGCTGGCCACGTCCGGGCGCTCGTGCGGAGCCAGCACGCCCTGCTTGAAGCCGAGATCGTGCAGCGCCTTCATCTTGGCCAGCCCCTGCTTGGCGGCCAGTTTAGGGTTCGATACGGCGTTCTGGTTGCCGGTGGAAGCGACGTTGCCGTAGGACAGGCCGCTGTAGTTGTGCGTCGGGCCGACCAGGCCGTCGAAATTCACTTCAAAAGCGTTGCTCACAGTACGATCCCCGGAGAAAGTTGAGTCGGAACGGTCAGGCTGTCGCATTCCAGCGAGGCCACCGGCCAGGCGCAGTAGTCCGCCGCGTAGTAGGCGCTGGGGCGATGGTTGCCCGAGGCGCCGATGCCGCCGAACGGCGCGGCGCTGGAAGCGCCGGTGAGCGGCTTGTTCCAGTTCACCACGCCGGCGCGGCTTTCTTGCAGATAGTGTTTGTATTCGGCACGGTCGTCCGACAGCACGCCACCGGCCAGACCGAAGCGGGTATCGTTGGCGATCTCGATGGCCTCGTCGAACGTGGTATAGCGGATCACCTGTAGCAGCGGACCGAAGAATTCGTCGTCCGGCCGCTCGGCATTGGTGGTATCGATAATGCCCGGCGACAGGATGGCGCCCACCTCAGACAGACGGCGCATTTCCAGCAATACCTTGCCGCCACTTTCACACAACGCAGCCTGCGCCTTGAGCAGCGCCTCGGCGGCGGCGTTGGAAATCACCGAGCCCATGAACGGGGCCGGTTCGTCGTTGTACAGGCCCACCTTGAGCTTGGCGGCCACCTCCACCAGACGGGCGACGAAGGCATCGCCCCACTCCCCGGCCGGCACCAGCAGACGACGGGCGCAGGTGCAGCGCTGGCCCGCCGACACGAAGGCTGACTGGATCACGTGATGCACGGCGGCATCGACCTCGGCCACCTTGCCGACGATCAACGGGTTGTTGCCCCCCATCTCCAGCGCCAGGATCTTTTCCGGCTGGCCGCCGAAGGTCTTGTGCAGCAAATTGCCGGTGGCGGAGCTGCCGGTGAAGAACAGGCCGTCGATGCCGGCATGGTTGGCTAGGGCGATGCCGGTTTCCTTGGCGCCTTGGGTCAGGTTGATCACGCCCGCCGGCAGGCCGGCCTGCAGCCACAGCTTGACGGTTTCCTCGGCGGTCCACGGCGTCAGCTCGGACGGCTTGAAAATGACCGTGTTGCCGGCCAGCAGTGCCGGCACGATATGGCCGTTGGGCAGGTGACCCGGGAAGTTATACGGACCGAACACCGCCACCACGCCGTGCGGCTTGTGGCGCAACACCGCCTGAGCATCCCCCATGACAGCGGATTTCTCGCCGGTGCGCTCGTTGTACGATTTGATCGAAATGTCGACCTTGTTGACCATGGTGGTCACTTCGGTCAGCGCTTCCCACATCGGCTTGCCGGTTTCCTTGGCGATCACTTCGGCCAAGGCGTTCTTGTTGGCCGCCAACAGTTCGCCGAAGCGGCGGGCAACGGCCACGCGCTCATCGAAGGAAGTGCGCGACCAGCTCTTGAAGGCGGCGCGGGCGGCGACGACGGCCGCGTCGACCTGGGCAG
This sequence comes from Pseudogulbenkiania sp. MAI-1, assembly GCF_000527175.1. NCBI lineage: Bacteria > Pseudomonadati > Pseudomonadota > Betaproteobacteria > Neisseriales > Chromobacteriaceae > Pseudogulbenkiania > Pseudogulbenkiania sp. MAI-1. Next base: position 2,795,568 of record NZ_AZUR01000001.1, read on the forward strand.
CCGAAGCCCCCCTGCCCTCCCAGATCACCTCGGCCGTGGCCGGGTTGGTTTTCTTCAGCGGCTCGCCTTCCCCGGCGAACCACTGGCTATTGATACACAGCGTTGTCATTCAGATAGTCTCCTTGGGCGAGAGCGTGACACAGCGTACCGGGTCACCTTCGCCGACGTTCAGGGCCTGCGCCTCTTCGGGCGATAGCCAAATCTCGTTATCCGCCACCGCAGTTTCCGCCAGGATCACGCGGAAGCCTTCGAATTGCGTATTCGACACCAGCAGGTTCTTGCGCCCGCCGTCAGCCGGCGCGGTCGCGATGTGAACATTCGCCAGCACGCTCTGCTTCACGGCGCGGATCTCGCTGGTATAGGCCTGCACCGTCGGGCCGGCGTCGAAGATGTCCACGTAGCCTTCATAGCGGAAGCCCTCGGACTCCAGCATGGCGACGGCCGGGCGGGTATTCTCATGGGTCTGGCCGATGACCGCCTGGGCCGCCGGCGGCAGGAAGTCGATGTACACCGGATGCTTGGGCATCAGCTCGGCGACGAAAGCCTTCTGCCCCACGCCGGTCAGGTAGTCGGCCTCGGCGAACTCCATCGAGAAGAAATGCCGGCCGAGCGCTTCCCAGAACGGCGACTTGCCGTCGCTGTCGGATACGCCGCGCATCTCGGCCACCACCATCTTGCCGAACAGGTCGGCGAACTGAGCCAGGAACAGGAAGCGGCTCTTCGACAGCAGACCGCCGTTGCGGTTGACGCGGTAATCCGGATGCAGGAACAGCGTGCACAGCTCCGAATAGCCGGTATGGTCGTTGGACAGGAACAGGGTATCGTGGCGCGAGTAGACGCCCAGCTCCTCCGAGGCATGCACGATGGTGCCGACGCGGTAGTTGTACCAGGGCTCGCGCAGGCCGACGGCAGCCTCGATGGCACAGATGCCGGCGACGGTACCGTTGCTGCAGTCTTCCAGCACGAATACGTAACCCTGCTCGGCCAACTCGGCCTCCCCGCTGAACGAGCGCACCGAGCGCAGGATGCGCTTGGCCAGCCGTTCCTCGTTGATCGGCAGCGAGGTCAGCCCGACGCCGGCGCTGGCGGCCAGCTTCATCAGCCCGGGCAGGTCCTGGCTGGCAATGGGACGGATAACCATCATGATCTTTTCTCCTTGGCCTCATGCAGCGGCACCACGCGCACCGGCTGCCCGTTGGCGAGCGATAGCGCCTGCACCACGTCCTGGGTCGTCAGCGCCACGCCATCGACCAGCGCCACCCTGGCGGCCACGGCGGTAAAGTTGTCGGCGCGCTCGTTGGAGAGCAGCATGGTCGTGGCGGACTCCGGCAGGCTGGCCGACGCCTCCACCGGGTAGGTGCGGCTGCTCTCCACGGTCCACAGCCGGTCCACGTCGGCGGTCAGCACGGCGCCGCCATCGAAGATGTCGAGGTAGTTGTCGGCCTCGAAGCCCTCGTTGGTCAGCAGCTTGAACGGCCGCTCGAAATCCGGGTGGACCTGGCCGATGGCGTTCTGCGCCTCATCCGGCAGCAAGGGCACGTAGATCGGGTAGGCCGGCATCAGCTCGGCGATGAAGGTCTTGCTGTGCGAGACGAAGGCCTGCTCCACCTGGATGAAGTCCATATTGAAGAAGCGGCGGCCGATGGCGTTCCAGAACGGCGACTGGCCCTGCGCGTCATGGATGCCCTGCATCTCGGCCAGGATGCGTTTGCCGAAACGCTCGCGCTGCCCGGCGATGAACAGCAGGCGGGCGCGGGACAGCAGTTCACTGCCCAGCTCGCCGTTGGCCGGGTCGGCGTAGAAACCGCACAATTGGACCATCCCGGTCAGGTCGTGGCAGATGTTCAGCACATGGATGCGGTTGTTGACCTTGAGCGGACGCGAAGCGTGCACGAAGGTCTCGCTGCGATAGCTGTAAAACGGCTCGTCGAAACCGGCGGAGGCACTGATCGAGGCCGTGCCCACCACCTCGCCGTGCTCCTCCAGGACGAACATGTAGAATTCGCGGCCGGTATCCGGGACGGCCTCGTGCTCAAAAGACGTGGCCGACTGCTGGATGCGTTCGAACAGCTTGTCCCGGTCGTTGGGCAAACTGGTCACGCCGATACCGCTGGCCACCGCCATGCGCTCAATCGCAGGCAGATCGGAGGTCCGGACTGGACGGACGACTAACATGGGCAAGCCCTCCCAAGCATGTCAAATCATTATCGCGACGTTTTTCAGGCGCAGCCGTCCCCTACGACCTGCCCAAGCAGGCAGGTCGCGGGAGAAAAACGTCGATTGTTAAGAGAAGGGAGCGGGTTTAGCGGGCGCTAACGAGTTCGGCGATGGCCGCATCGAGACGAGCGAGGCCCTCGTCGATGTCCTTGTCCTCGATCACCAGGGACGGCGCCAGACGCACCACGTTCATACCCGCCACCAGCACCATCAGTTTTTGCTTCTCGGCCGCCTTGAGGAAATCCCTGGCGCGGCCGGCGTACTCGTCGGCCAGCACGCAGCCGATCAAGAGCCCCATGCCCCGCACGGCCTTGAACACGTGGTACTTGGCGTTGATGGCGTTCAGGCCGGCCACGAAACGGTCGTGCCTGGCGCGCACGCCTTCCAGCACTTCCGGACGGCTGACGATCTCGACCACCTTGCCGGCCACGGCCGACGCCAGCGGGTTGCCGCCGTAGGTGGTGCCGTGGGTGCCCACGCCCAGGCTCTTGGCGATGGCCTCGGTGGTCAGGATGGCCCCTACCGGGAAACCGCCGCCCAGACCCTTGGCCGAGGACAGGATGTCCGGAGTCACGCCGTAAGCCTGGTAGGCGTACAGCGTGCCGCAGCGGCCGACGCCGGTTTGCACTTCGTCGAAGATCAGCAGCGCATTGTGCTGATTGCACAGCTCACGGGCCGCTTCCAGGTAGGCCTTGTCGGCCGGCAACACGCCACCTTCACCCTGTACCGGCTCGATCACCACGGCGCAGGTCTTGTCGGAGATGGCCTCTTTCAGTGCCTCGATACTGTTGAACTCGACGTGGGTGATGCCCGTCGGATTGGGACCGAAACCCTCGCTGTACTTCGGCTGACCGCCGACGTTGACGGTGAACACGGTACGGCCGTGGAACGAATTCTTGCAGGAGATGATTTCGTACTTGTCGGCGCCGAAATGGTCGGTGGCGTATTTGCGCGCCAGCTTGAAGGCCGCTTCGTTAGCCTCGGCGCCCGAGTTGCACAGGAACACGCGCTCGGCGAAGGTGAGTTCGGTCAGGCGCGTGGCCAGTTGCAGCGCCGGCTCGTTGGTGAACACATTGGACAGGTGCCACAGCTTGTTGCCCTGTTCGGTCAGCGTGGCCACCAGCTCGGGATGGCAGTGGCCGAGCGAGTTGACGGCGATACCGCCGGCAAAGTCGATATACTCATTGCCCTGCTGATCCCATACACGAGAACCCAGCCCTTTCACCGGAATGAACTCGACGGGAGAGTAGTTGGGGACCATGACCTGGTCGAACGTGGCGCGGGTAACAGCGATGCTCATCTTGATAGTTCCTTGGTGCAGTAACGGCTACTTTTGGGTAATTGTCCGAACGATTCTAATCGAATCCGCAAACACCCCCATATCCGGTTTGCGACATGCGATTACAAAAACCTTGGAGCCCGAATGGGCGACAGATCCGCGCAAATCATGCCAGATTGCGCATTTCGGATAGTTTATTACGGTCTGGGACACGAATCTCGCGACCTTCCACCACGATTCCGGCCTGCTCGGAGAGCTTTTGCAATACCCGTGAGAAGGTTTCCGGCGTCAGATTCAGCCGCGAGGCCAGCGTCTGCTTGTTGACCGGCAGGCTGACCACATTGCCGTCACTGTCTTCCAGGCTGTTGAGCAGGTAGCCCACCACCCGCTCCACGGCCGACTCCAGCGTGTAGGCTTCCACGTCACGAAGCAGCGTGCGCAGCCGCATCGACAGGCCGGCCAGCATGCGCCGCGCCAGCCGGCTGTCCTCGTCGAGCGCGGCGAACAAGGTATCGGCCGGGATAAACAGCACCAGCGAATCCTCCACCGCCTGCGCCATCACCGGATAGGGCTGCTCGAGAAACATCACGGCCTCGCCGAAGCTCTGCGACGGATGGATGATCTCGATCACCTTCTCCGTGCCCTGCCGGGCGACGATGGCAAGCTTGATGCGGCCGTACACTACCACGTACATGCCCTGGCAAGGGTCGCCGCGCTGGAACAGCACCTGCCCCTTTTCGTAACGCTGCTCGACCGCCTTGTCGGCCAGCTTTGCCAGTTCGTCCTCGTGGCAGGCGCTGAACAGCGGAATGTGCTTGAGAAAGGCGTGCGTTGACGGCCCCGACATGGTTTTCTCCTTCCGATTCTTGACTCTGATCATTCAGCTCGAGCGGCAAGCGCCCGATACTCCCAGATACCCCATCCGGAGTTGTATGAAAATGCCACCACTATCCCCTACCCCCAGCCTTGCACCGAAACCGTCACCTGCGGTCACAATACCGGCCTTCCTGCAGGCGCCGCACCGCGTGGCCTTCCTGCCCGGCATGGTGTTCGCCATCGTGCTGCTGGCGGGCTGGTCGCTGGAAATGAGCAGCCGTGTGGCCGGCTTCGCCCTGCCACTCTCGATCCCCGCCACGCTGGCGCACGGCTTCCTGATGCTGTATGGCATCTTCCCGTTCTTCATGACCGGCTTCATTCTGACCGCCGGCCCGCGCTGGCTGAACGTCGCCGCACCGTCGCGCCGCAGCTACCTTGCCATTCCGGCCTTGATGGCGGCCGGCCTGGTGCTGTGGCTGGCGGGCCTGGCCTTCGGTAGCACCCTGTCCGTGGCTGGCTTGCTGAGCTATACGCTGGGCTTCGCCGGGCTGGTGCTGGTCTTCGGCAAAACGATCGCGGCCAGCCCGCAAGCCGACCGCCGCCACGCCATCGCGGTGGAGCTGGCCTTCGCCGTTGGCCTCGCCGGCCTGCTGGCTGCACTCTACTGGCTGCTCAGCGGCGATATCACCGGCTGGGCCGTGATGCGCGACCTGGCGCTCTGGGGTTTTCTGCTGCCGGTCTTCCTGACCGTCAGCCACCGCATGGTACCGTTCTTCTCCTCCACCGTGCTGACCGGCTATCAAGCCTGGCGGCCGAACTGGCTGCTGTACGCACTGCTGGCCGGCTCGTTCGGCCACGGCCTGCTGCATATCGCCGCCGTCACCACCCTGCCCGCCGACCTGCCACTAACGGTGCTGCTGGCCTACACCTCGTGGCGCTGGCGCTTGCGCGCCAGCCTGTCGGTACGCCTCCTGGGCATGCTGCATCTGGCCTTCGCCTGGCTGGCGATCGGCTTCGCCCTCTACACGCTGCAAGACGTCGCCGCCCTCTTCGGCCACAACCTGCTCGGCCTGGCCCCGCTGCACGCCATCACCACCGGTTTTTTCCTGACCATGGTGATCGCCTTCGTGACACGGGTGAGCCTCGGCCATTCCGGCCGGCCGCTCGAAGCCAGCCCCGGCGTCTGGCGTCTCTACCTCGCCGCGCAGTGGATGGCGCTGGCGCGCGTGCTGGCCGACATCCTGCCCGCCGGCCTGACCGGGCTGCTTTACGTGCTGGCCGCCTGCGGCTGGCTGCTCACGCTGCTATGCTGGGGTAGGCTGTTCATCCCCATCTACCTGAAACGGCGCGAGGACGGCAAGCCCGGTTGATGCCGACTTTATCCATAGCATAACTATCGACCCTACAAAGAGAGCCATTATGCCAGCCCAAGACCTGAGAAACATGGCCCCACCCGGCCCGATCGAAATCATCCTCAACGCCGCCGACGAGCTGCAAGCCGGGGACGAAGCAGCCTTCATCCTGCCGCACTTTCCCGGCCCGCTGATTCCGCTGCTGGACGACTACCCGCTGATCCAGTACCGCTTCGAAACCGGCACGGACGGCGGCGTGACCCTCTACCTGAGCCGCCCGGCCGAAGATTGACGGCGGCGGCAAGGGGGTGGCCCAAGCCACGCTCGTTCCTCCCCCGCAGCAAAAAAGCCCGCGTATCCGCGGGCTTTTCGTTGGCTGCCTAAGCAGCTTAGTTGCCGGCCTTCAGGCCGAAAGCGTCGGCGGTTTCGCGCGCCGTCTTGGCTTCGTCTTCCAGCAGCGCCTTGATCGACAGGCGGATGCGGCCGCGGTCGTCCATCTCGATCGCCTTGACCTTCACCACCTGGCCTTCCTTCAGGTAGTCGGACACGTTCTTGATGCGCTCGTTGGCGATCTGCGAAATGTGTACCAGACCATCCTTGCCCGGCAGGATGGAAACGATGGCGCCGACGTTGTTGTCGAGAATCTTCACCACGGTGCCTTCGTAGATCTTGCCCACTTCGACTTCGACGGTGATTTCCTCGATACGCTTCTTGGCGGCATCGGCGCCTTCCTGGGTCACCGAGGCAATGGTGATGGTGCCGTCTTCCTCGATGTTGATCTCGGTGCCGGTATCCTTGGTGATGGAGCGGATGGTCTCGCCACCCTTGCCGATCACTTCGCGGATCTTGTCCGGGTTGATCTTCATCACGAACAGGCGCGGAGCGTGGGTGGACAGCTGCTGCGGACCTTCCACGGCTTCCTTCATCAGGCCCAGGATATGCAGACGGCCTTCCTTGGCCTGGTCGAGCGCGACCTGCATGATTTCCTTGGTGATGCCCTGGATCTTGATGTCCATCTGCAGCGCGGTCACGCCTTCGGCGGTACCGGCCACCTTGAAGTCCATATCGCCCAGGTGATCTTCGTCACCCAGGATGTCGGTCAGCACGGCGAAGCGGTTGCCTTCCAGGATCAGGCCCATGGCGATACCGGCCACGTGCGCCTTCAGCGGCACGCCGGCGTTCAGCAGCGACAGGCAGCCGCCGCACACCGACGCCATCGACGAGGAGCCGTTGGACTCGGTGATTTCCGACACCACGCGCATCGAGTAGCCGAACTCGTCGGCCGACGGCAGCACCTGCGCCAGGGCGCGCTTGGCCAGACGGCCGTGGCCGATCTCGCGGCGCTTCGGCGGGCCCATGCGGCCGGCTTCACCGGTCGAGTACGGCGGGAAGTTGTAATGCAGCATGAAGCGGTCGGTGTACTCGCCGGCCAGCGCATCGATAATCTGCTCATCGCGCTGGGTGCCCAGCGTGGTCACCACCATGGCCTGGGTTTCGCCGCGGGTGAACAGCGCCGAACCGTGGGTACGCGGCAGCACGCCGGTACGGATGGCGATCGGGCGCACGGTGCGGGTGTCGCGGCCGTCGATACGCGGCTCGCCGGCCAGGATCTGGCCACGCACGATCTCGGCTTCCAGGCTCTTGAAGATGCCCTTGATCTCGTTGGCGGTCAGGGTGTCGGTTTCTTCGGTGATCAGCGCTGCCTTGACGTCGTTCCAGGCTTCGGCCAGCACCTGGCTGCGCGCCTGCTTCTGACGGATGCGGAAGGCGTTGGCGATCTTCTCGCCCGACACTTCACGCACCTTGGCGATCAGCTCGTCGTTCTGGGCCGGAGCGGCCCAGTCCCACATCACCGGGTTGACTTCGTCAGCCAGCTCGTTGATGGCCTTGATGGCGGCCTGCATCTGATCGTGGCCGAACACCACAGCACCCAGCATCACGGCTTCCGGCAGTTCCTTGGCTTCCGATTCGACCATCAGCACGGCACGATGGGTGCCGGCTACAACCAGGTCGAGCTGGGAGGTTTCCAGCTCGGTCTTGGTCGGGTTGAGGATGTATTCGCCGTTGGCGTAGCCGACGCGGGCCGCGCCGATCGGGCCGTTGAACGGCAGGCCGGAAATGGCCAGCGCGGCGGAGGCGCCGATCATGGCCGGGATGTCGGAGTCGATTTCCGGGTTCAGCGACATCACGGTGGCGACGATCTGCACGTCGTTATAGAAGCCTTCCGGGAACAGCGGGCGGATCGGACGATCGATCAGGCGGCTGGTCAGGATTTCCTTCTCGGACTGTTTACCTTCGCGCTTGAAGAAGCCGCCCGGAATCTTGCCGGCGGCGTAGGTCCGCTCGAGGTAGTCGACGGTCAGCGGAAAGAAGTCCTGGCCCGGCTTGACGCTTTGCGCGCCGACCACGGATACCAGCACCACGGTGTCTTCCATGGTGACGACAACGGCGCCGGAGGCCTGGCGGGCCACTTCACCGGTTTCCAGGGTCACGGTGTGACGGCCGTACTGGAAAGTCTTGCTAATCTTGTTGAACACAGGGCATCCCTTTTGCTATTTGTTTGAGGCAAGTGGACTCACAACGGGAACCCCTAGAAATACCGGCTGGCATCGGTAACCGGCATGTCTAGAGGCTCCTCCCGTCGTGTCATTTAGTTAGTGGGTCGGGAAACGAAAAAGTCGCAGACGGGCTGCGACTTTTTCGAACCTGAACCGATTACTTGCGCAGACCCAGACGGGTGATCAGGGCACGGTAGCTGTCGGCGTCGGTGCGCTTGAGGTAGTCAAGCAGGCGGCGACGACGGCTCACCAGTTTCAGCAGGCCGCGACGGCTGTGATGATCCTTGGTGTTGGCCTTGAAGTGCGGGGTCAGATCGTTGATACGAGCGGTCAGCAGGGCGATTTGCACTTCCGACGAACCGGTATCGCCTTCCTTGTGTTGGAAGTTTTTAACGATCTCTGCTTTTTGAGCGGCGGTGATGGCCATTTCTAATGAACTCCACAATCAGGTAAGGGCGGTTAAGCCCGACAAGTGCGGCGAGCCGAAACCCATCCGCACTTCACGCTTCGGCTGCCGAGGCAGCCATGAGCCGAAGGGGGGAAAGAACGCCAGGTTCTCTGACCTCCCCCAGCCCGACAAATTCCCGCGTTTGCGCTAGGTAAACCCGGAAGCGTGGCATTGTCTCACATTTTTTCGCAATGCGCACCGGCTGCCCCTGGCGAAAACGACCCGCCTCTTCCGGCGCCAGGGCGATCTCCGGCAGGTGCGCCACCAGCACGTCCACCGGCAGCAGCAATGCGTCGCGCTCGGCTTCGGCCACGGCCTCCAGCGCCTCCAGCGTGATCGCCCGATCCAGCGCGAAACCGCCGGTGGTGGTGCGCCGCAGGCCGGTCAGGAAAGCCCCGCAGCCCAGCGCCTCGCCGATATCCTCGGCCAGTGTGCGCACGTAGGTGCCCTTGCTGCACAGCACGTCGACCACCGCCTCGCGGCCATCGAAGCTGACCAGTTCCAGCGCATGGATGATCACGTCGCGCGCCTGGCGCTCGATGTCGACCCCGGCCCGGGCGTACTCGTACAGCGGCTTGCCCTGGAACTTGAGCGCCGAATACATCGGCGGCACCTGGCTGATCGGGCCGAGAAACTGCGCCATCACGCGGCGCAGCGCGGCCTCGTCGAACGTTACCGGACGCTCGCGCAGTACCTCGCCTTCGAGGTCGCCGGTGGAAGTCACCTTGCCGAAGCAGATCGTTGCCCGATAGCCCTTGTCGGCGTCGAGCAGGTAGGACGAAAACTTGGTGGCTTCGCCCAGGCACACCGGCAACAGGCCGGTGGCGAGCGGGTCGAGCACGCCGGTATGCCCAGCCTTGGCGGCGCTATACAGCCAGCGCGCCTTGAGCAAAGCCGAGTTGCTGGTAACGTTGTACGGCTTGTCCAGCAGCAGCACGCCGCTGACGGCGCGCTTCTTGCGACGCATCTGCGTCATGCCTCGTCGCCCTCTTCCGGCTTGTCCTGACGCTCGGCGTACTCTTCGGACACCTGGTTGATCAGGCGCGTCATGTGCATGCCGCGCTCGATCGACTCGTCGTAGACGAAATGCAACTGCGGCGTGGTGAAGATCTGGAGGGAACGGCCCAGTTCGCTGCGCAGATAGCCTGCCGCGTGCTCCAGCGCCTCCTGCGTCACCTCGCGCGTCTTGTCGTCCATCACGGTGTAATAGATCTTGGCGTGCGAGTAATCGCGCGTCACCTCGACCGAAGTGATGGTAATCCAGCCGGCACGCGGGTCTTTCAAGCCCTTGCGCAGCAGTTCAGCCAACTCGCGCTGGATCTGGTCGGCGATGCGATCCGAGCGGGAAAAACCTTTTTTGGCTCTGGCCATGGTGTTAGTCCTGATTCACTGAAAACACAAAAGCGAGCGCCGTCTGGCCGCAGCCAGAGGGACGCTCGCCCGAACGACACGCTTAAAGGGTACGCGCCACTTCGACGATTTCGAACGCTTCCAGTTGGTCGCCTTCCTGGATGTCGTTGAAGTTCTTCAGCATCAGGCCGCACTCGTAGCCCTGCTTCACTTCCTTCACATCGTCCTTGAAGCGCTTGAGCGATTCGAGTTCGCCGGTATGCACCACCACGTTGCGACGGATCACGCGGATCATCGAACCACGCTTCACCAGGCCGTCGGTCACCATACAACCGGCGATGTTGCCGACCTTGGACACCGGGATCACCTGGCGGATTTCTGCGGTACCGGTGATCTGCTCCTTCTTCTCCGGCGACAGCATGCCCGACATGGCGGCCTTCACCTCGTCCACGGCATCGTAAATGATGCTGTAGTAGCGGATGTCGACACCTTCGCTCTCGGCCAGCTTGCGCGCCGCGGCATCGGAACGGGTGTTGAAGCCGATCACGATGGCCTTGGAAGCGATCGCCAGGTTGATGTCCGATTCCGAGATGCCACCCACGCCGGAGTGCAGGATGTTGACGCGCACTTCGTCGGTGGACAGCTTCTGCAGGCTCTGCGACAGCGCTTCGTAGGAACCCTGCACGTCGGCCTTGATGATGATGGAGAGGTTCTGCACCTCGCCTTCGGCCATCTGGGCGAACATGTTCTCCAGCTTGGCGGCCTGCTGCTTGGCCAGGCGCACGTCGCGGAACTTGCCCTGACGGAACAGCGCGATTTCGCGCGCTTTCTTCTCGTCCACCAGCACCATGGCGTCTTCGCCGGCGGCCGGCACATCGGACAGGCCGAGGATTTCCACCGGAATCGACGGACCGGCTTCATCAACCGGCTTGCCGTTTTCGTCGATCATGGCACGGACGCGACCGAAGGCGGTACCGGCCAGCACCACGTCACCCTTCTTCAGGGTGCCGGACTGCACCAGCAGCGTGGCCACCGGACCACGACCCTTGTCGAGACGGGCTTCGACGATCACGCCCTTGGCCGGCGCCTCAACCGCAGCGGTCAGCTCCAGCACCTCGGCTTGCAGCAGCAAGCCTTCCAGCAGGTCGTCGATGCCCTGGCCGGTCTTGGCGGAAACCTCGACGAACATCGAGTCGCCGCCCCAGTCTTCCGGCACCACTTCCTGCGCCACCAGTTCCTGGCGGATGCGTTCGGGGTTGGCGCCCTGCTTGTCGATCTTGTTCACCGCGACCACGATCGGCACACCGGCCGCCTTGGCATGGTGGATGGCCTCGATGGTCTGCGGCATCACGCCGTCGTCGGCGGCCACGACCAGGATCACGATGTCGGTTGCCTTGGCACCGCGGGCACGCATGGCGGTAAACGCCTCGTGACCCGGGGTATCGAGGAAGGTCACCACGCCGCGCGGGGTTTCCACATGGTAGGCACCGATGTGCTGGGTAATGCCGCCGGCTTCGCCCGCGGCGACCTTGGCGCGGCGGATGTAGTCCAGCAGCGAGGTTTTGCCGTGGTCGACGTGACCCATCACGGTCACCACCGGCGGACGCGGCAGGCGCTCCACCTCGGCACCACCCTCGACGTTCTCGAGGAAGGCATCCGGGTCGTCCATCTGGGCAGCCTTGCCGATGTGGCCCATCTCTTCCACCACGATCAGCGCGGTTTCCTGGTCCAGCACCTGGTTGATGGTGACCATCATGCCCATCTTCATCAGGGTCTTGATCACCTCGACGGCCTTGACCGCCATGCGGTGGGCCAGGTCGGCCACGGTGATGGTTTCCGGCACCAGCACTTCGTGCACGATCGGCTCGGTCGGCGCGGTGAAGGCATGCTGGTTGTTGGCGCGCGACTTGCCACCAGCCTTGCGGCTCTTCCAGTCGTTGCCGGTATCGCCGCCCTTGACGCGCAGGCCACGGCCTTTCTTGCCGTCATCCCAGCTGCGTTCGCTACCACCTTTCTTGCCCTTCTTCGGAGCGGCCGAACCCGGCGCCGGTGCCGGAGCCGCTGCCGCAGCGGCGACAGCCGGTGCCGGACGCGCTCCGGCCGGAGCCGAGCGCTGGCCGCCCGCGGCCGGACGCACGCCGGCAGAACCTGGACGCTGACCGGCGGCCGGCTGGCCACTGCGCGGACCACGCCCCTCCTGCGGACGGCCATCGGCCGAACGCGCGGCAGCCGGGCGTGCTTCAACCGGCTTGGCCTCCACCGGCTTCGGAGCCGGTGGGGGATTTTCGGCGGCCAGCTTGGCGGCCTGGCGACGCTCTTCGCGCTCGATCTTTTCGCGCATCAGCGCTTCCTGGCGAGCACGGAACGCGGCTTGTCGCTTCTCTTCCGCTTCGCGCGCGGCGATTTCTTCCGGCGACAGGATGGACAGCGGAGCCGGGCGCACCGGGGCGGCCGGCTTGGCTTCCGCAGCAGCCGGTTCTTGCGGCTTGGCTGCCGCCTTGGCCTCGACTGCCGGCTTCGGCGCTTCGGGCTTTTTCTCTTCCTTGACTTCCACCTTCGCCACGACCGGCTCCGGCTTCACCTCGGCCTTGACTTCGACCGGGGCCGGGGCAACCGGCTCGGGAGCCGCCACCTTGGCAGGCTCGGGCTTGGCGGCAGACACCGCGGCAGCCGGAGCCGGCACCTCGAGCGGACGCTGCACCACGCGCTTCTTGCGGGTTTCCACCTTCACCGTGCCGCCGTCGGCCGTACGCACTTCGCTGGTCTGCTTGCGGGTCACCGTGATCGGGGTCTCGTTACGGGCACCATGCGAGCGCTTCAGGTAGTCCAGGAGCTGGGATTTGTCCCGTTCGGAGAGGGTGTCATCCAGCGAGCTCTTGCCGACACCGGCGGCACGCAGCTGCTCCAGCAGGCGATCCGGTGTCAAGCCAAGCTCACTGGCAAACTGTTTTACATTCGTCAATACCATGCGTCTTCCCAAATTCCGTCAATAACTTCCCGAAGCCTTACTGGGCAAACCAGTGTTCGCGCGCCTTCATGATGATTGCACGTGCGGCTTCAGCCTCCATACCGGTCATATCAACGAGATCATCCACGGCAAGGTCGGCGAGTTCGTCGCGGGTGGTCACGCCATTTTCGGCCAACTTGCGCACCAGATCGGCATCTTCCAGTCCTTCGATGCCCTTCAGGTCGTCCGATACGCTTTCCACCTTTTCCTCGGAGGCGATGGCCAGCGTCAACAGAGCGTCACGGGCGCGGCTGCGCAACTCGTTGACCAACTCCTCGTCGAAGCCTTCGATCTCGAGCATTTCGGCAATTGGCACATACGCCACTTCTTCCAGGGTGGCGAACCCTTCTTGCACCAGCGTCATCGCGGTCGCTTCGTCCACACCGAGGTGCTTCATGAAGGTTTCGCGCAGCGCGGCGTCTTCTTCCTGATGTTTTTCTTCGGCCTCGGCCACCGTCATGATGTTGAGGTACCAGCCGGTCAGCTCGGCCGCCAGGCGCACGTTCTGGCCGCTGCGGCCGATCGCCAGCGCCAGCTGGTCTTCTTCCACCACCACGTCCATGGCGTGGTTGTCCTCGTCGATCATGATGCGGTTGACTTCGGCCGGGGACAGCGCGTTGATCACGAACTGCGCCGGTTCGGGCGCCCACAGCACGATGTCGACACGCTCGCCGGCCAGCTCCTGGGTCACCGACTGCACGCGCGAGCCGCGCATGCCGATGCAGGTACCCTGCGGGTCGATGCGCGGGTCGTTGGCCTTGACGGCGATCTTGGCTCGCAGACCCGGGTCGCGGGCGGCTTCCTTGATCTCCAGCAGGCCTTCTTCGATTTCCGGCACTTCCAGTTCGAACAGCTTGACCAGGAACTCGCGCGAGGTGCGGGAGAGCACCAGTTGCGGGCCGCGGCCCAGGCGGTCGATGCGCATCAGGTAGGCCTTGACGCGATCGCCGACGCGCAGGTTTTCTTTCGGGATCATCTGTTCGCGCGGCAGCACGGCTTCCAGCTTGCCACACTCGATGATGGCGTTGCCGCGTTCGATGCGCTTGACGGTACCGCTGACCAGGTGCTCGCGGCGCTGCAGGAACTCGCTCAGGAGCTGCTCGCGCTCGGCGTCGCGGATCTTCTGCAGGATAACCTGCTTGGCCGCCTGAGCGCCGATACGGCCGAACTCGACCGCTTCCATCGGCTCCTCGATGAAACCGCCCATTTCGACGGACGGATCGCGTTCGCGGGCTTCGCTCAGCTCGATTTCCTTGCCGTCGAATTCGAGCATGTCGTCTTCGACGACGGTCCAGCGGCGGAAAGTATGATACTGCCCGGTATGGCGATCGATCTCGACACGGATGTCGATATCATCCTGATTGAATTTCTTCTTGGTGGCGGACGCCAGCGCCAATTCCAGCGCCGTAAAAACCACGTCCTTGCTGACGCTCTTCTCGCTCGCCAGGGCATCAACCAGCAACAAAATCTCGCGACTCATGCAATCCTCCGAATTTTCCTCATTTCCGTGGGGTCGATCCCGCCCAGATCAGAACTCAGGATCCAGCCTGGCCTTGTCGATGATGGCGAGCGGAATGGCCACGGTCCGGCCTTCGACTTCCAGCTGTACGGCGCCATCCTCGACGCCAGCCAGACGACCGGAAAATTTCTTTTGCTGCTCGATGGGCATGCGGGTCTTGATCTTGGCCCGCTGTCCGGAGAAGCGTACAAAGTCCGACTCCTTCTTGAGCGGACGGTCCAGGCCCGGCGACGATACTTCCAGCCGTTCGTAATCTATGTTCTCCACCATGAAGAGCCGCGTCAGGTGGTTGCTCACCTTGACGCAGTCTTCCACGGTGATTCCACCGGGCTTGTCGAGGAACACCCTGAAACCGCCCCCGGGGGTCAATTCGAAGTCCACCAGCTCGTAGCCCAGACCCGGCAGCGTGTTCTCCAGCAGCAAACGTACATCCATTGCTTTTTCCACAAATAAAAAATGGGCGAAACGCCCATCCCTAACCGTCGGGATTGTAATACATTTCTTCCCGAAAGGAAATCCCGGCAACAATCGCGCACCGGACGCAACATGCCGCGCGGGGGCGTCTTTACGATACCATCGTCGCTCCTGTACATTGGCACACAAATAAAACGATCGTTTGTTCATGGCAAACGACGGCAACTGACCTAATAACAAAAAAGACGCTCGGCAAAAAACCTGAAACGAAGCGCCCCCAATCAAGCACGATGGAGAAACACAATATGGAAAAAATCTGGCTCAAGCATTATCAGCCCGGTGTCGAGCACGACATCGACGTCGACAGCTTCAAGTCCGCCGTCGAAGTGTTCGAGCGCTCGGTCAGCAAATTCCGCAGCCGCCCGGCCATGGCCAATATGGGCAAGGTGCTGAGTTACGATGATCTGGATCGCCATTCCGCCGCGTTCGCCTCATTCCTGCAGCACGGCCTCGGGCTCAAGAAAGGCGATCGCGTCGCGCTGATGATGCCCAACCTGCTGCAATACCCGATCGGCGTGTTCGGCACGCTGCGCGCCGGGCTGACCGTGGTCAACGTCAACCCGCTGTACACGCCGCGCGAACTGGAGCACCAGCTGAACGATTCCGGCGCCGAGACCATCGTCATCCTGGAGAACTTCGCCAGCGTGCTCGAGGAGGTCATCGCGCGCACCAGGATCAAGCACGTGATCGTGACATCGATCGGCGAGATGCTAGGTTTCCCCAAGTCCGCCATCGTCAACTTCGTCATCCGCAAGATCAAGAAGATGGTGCCGGCGTGGAACCTGCCGGGGCACGTGCGCTTTAGCGCCGCGCTGGCCGAAGGACGCCGCCAGGCGCCGACGCCCATCGAACTCGGCCATGACGACATCGCCTTCCTGCAGTACACCGGCGGCACCACCGGCGTGGCCAAGGGGGCGATGCTGACCCACGGCAACATCGTCGCCAACATGCTGCAGGCCGGCGCCTGGATCAGCCCGGTTGTCCACGAGGGGCAGGAGGTCATCGTCACCGCCCTGCCGCTGTACCACATCTTCTCGCTGACCGCCAACCTGATGACCTTCACCGAGGTCGGCGCGCTGAACGTGCTGATCACCAACCCGCGCGACATCGCCGGCTTCATCAAGGAGATGAAGAACTACAAGGTGACGGCGATCACCGGCGTCAACACGCTGTTCAACGCGCTGTTGAATCACCCCGACTTCAAGACCATCGACTTCTCGAGCTGGCGCCTGACGCTGGGCGGCGGCATGGCGGTGCAGAAGGCGGTGGCGGACAAATGGAAGCAGGTCACCGGCGTCACGCTGGTGGAAGCCTACGGCCTGACCGAAACTTCGCCGGCCGCCTGCATCAACCCGCTCAACCTGAAGGAGTACAATGGCACCATCGGGCTGCCCGTGCCGTCGACCGAGATCCAGATCCGCGACGCCGAAGGCCGCGAGCTGCCGGTCGGCGAAGCCGGTGAGCTGTTCATCCGCGGCCCGCAGGTGATGAGGGGCTACTGGAACCGCCCCGACGAGACCGCCAAGGTGATCGGCGCCGATGGCTTCCTCGCCACCGGCGACATGGCCATAGTGACGCCGGAAGGCTTCGTCAAGCTGGTCGACCGCAAGAAGGACATGATCCTGGTGTCGGGCTTCAACGTCTACCCCAACGAGATCGAGGACGTGGTGGCCATGCACCCCGGCGTGCTGGAAGTGGCATGCATCGGGGTGCCCGACGAGAAGTCGGGCGAGGTGGTCAAGGTGTTCGTGACGCGCAAGGACGCTTCGCTGACCGAGAAAGACGTCATCGAGCATTGCCGCAAGAACCTGACCGGCTACAAGGTGCCGCGCTACGTCGAGTTCCGCAACGAACTGCCCAAGACCAACGTCGGCAAGATACTGCGCCGTGCGCTGCGCGACCAGGAGCTGGCCAAGACGCCGTGAGCCACGCCGTTGTCATCTGACACGAAGAAACCCGCTGCGAGCGGGTTTCTTTATGTCATTTAAGGCTACACTTGCAAAAAGCATTGCAGGAGCCAAACCATGTTGCTGTTGCCGTTTTTCAAACTGATGGCCGACAAGAGCGCCAGCGATATCTTCTTCACCGCCCACGCGCCGGCCCAGATCAAGATCGAAGGGGTGACGCTGCCGGTCAATGACAAGCCGCTGACCCCGGAGCAGGCCAAGACGCTGATCTACAGCCTGATGGACGACGAGCAGATCGCCGAATACGAGCGCGAGTTCGAGATGAACTTTGCACGCAAGGTCGACGATCTGGGCAACTTCCGCGTCAACATCTTCCGCCAGAAGGGGCTGCCGGCGATGGTCATCCGCCGCATCGCCCCGACCATCCCCTCGCTGGAGAAACTCAACCTGCCGCCCATGCTGAAGCCGCTGATCATGGAGAAGCGCGGCCTGATCATCGTGGTCGGCGCCACCGGCAGCGGCAAGAGCTCGACCGTCGCCGCACTGCTGGAGCACCGCAACCAGAGCAAGAGCGGGCATATCCTGACGGTGGAGGACCCGATCGAATTCCTGTTCGAGCACAACAAGTCCATCGTCAACCAGCGCGAGATCGGCATCGACACCAAGAGCTATCAGACCGCGCTGAAGAACGCCATGCGCGAGGCGCCGGAAGTGCTGATGATCGGCGAGATCCGCGACGCCGAAACGCTGATGTACGCCATCAACTATGCCCAGTCCGGCCACCTGTGCATCACCACGCTGCATGCCAACAACAGCTATCACATGCTCAACCGCGTGATCAGCTTCTTCCCGCCGGACAACCGTACCGCGCTACTGATGGACCTGTCGGTCTCGCTCAAGGCGGTGATCTCGCAACGCTTGGTGCCGGCGGTCGACAAGACGCTGACGCCGGCGGTGGAACTGCTGCTCAACACCTCGCACATTGCCGAACTGATCCGTGCCGGCGAGATCTCCAGCATCAAGGAGGCGATCGAGCACAGCATGAGCGAAGGCGCCCAGACCTTCGAGCAATCCTTGTACCGTCTCTACCGCGATGGCAAGATTACGCTCGACGAGGCGTTGCGCAATGCCGACTCGCCGACCAACCTGTACTGGCTGATCAACCACGGCCACGACAAGCCCGGCGAAGAGTCCGCTCAGAAACCGGCTTCGGCCAAGCCCGCCGGCAAGGATGCCCCCGCCAGCTTCGATGGCTTCACCCTGGACGTTTAACCCGCATCGACATGACCACCACCCTCTACGGCATACCCAACTGCGACACGGTCAAGAAAGCCCGCCAGTGGCTGACCCAGCACCAGATCGACCACGTGTTCCACGATTTCAAGAAGCAGGGCATCGCCGAGGCGCGCCTGCAGCACTGGATCCAGGCCGTCGGCCTCGACAAGCTCATCAACCGCCAGGGCACGACCTGGCGCAAGCTCTCCGACGCCGACAAGGCACTGGCCGACGATGCCGGCACGGCTATCGGCCTGATCCAGGCCAACCCTTCGCTGATCAAGCGCCCGGTGCTGGAGCGCGGCGACGCCGTCGAGCTCGGCTTCAAGGAAGACCTCTACGGAAAGGCGTTCGGCCGATGACCAATACCCTGATGCTGACCGAGGAGCTGATCCGTCTCGATTCGGTCACGCCGAACGACGCCGGTTGCCAGGAGCGCATGATCGCCCGCCTGGAAGCCATCGGCTTCACCGTCGAGCGCATGCGCCACGGCGACGTCGACAATTTCTGGGCCCGGCGCGGCAGCACCGGCCCGGTGGTGTGCTTTGCCGGCCATACCGACGTGGTGCCGACCGGCCCGCTGGACAAATGGGACAGCCACCCGTTCGAACCGACCATCCGCAATGGCTACCTGTTCGGCCGTGGCGCGGCCGACATGAAGGCCTCGCTGGCGGCCTTCATCACCTCGATCGAACGCTTCGTGGCGCAGCATCCGGACCACCCCGGCTCGATCGCGCTGTTGATCACCTCGGACGAGGAAGGCAGCGCCATCGACGGCACGGTGCGCGTGGTGGACACGCTGGAAGCGCGCGGCGAACTGATCGACTACTGCATCGTCGGCGAACCGACCTCCAGCCACGTGCTGGGCGACACCATCAAGAACGGCCGCCGCGGCTCGCTGTCCGGCCACCTGGTCGTGCACGGCATCCAGGGCCATATCGCCTACCCGCACCTGGCGAAGAACCCGGTGCACCTGGCCGCCCCGGCGCTGGCCGAACTGGCCGCCGAAGAATGGGACCAGGGCAACCACCACTTTCCACCGACCAGTTGGCAGATCTCGAACGTCCACGCCGGCACCGGCGCCACCAACATCATTCCCGGCACCTGCGAGATCAAGTTCAACTTCCGCTTCTCGACCGAGCACACCGCCGAGACGCTGAAGGACCGTATACACCAGATTCTCGACGCCCACGGCCTGGCCTACGAGCTGCACTGGACCTTGTCCGGCAACCCGTTCCTGACCGAGGAAGGGCCGCTGACGCGGGCACTGGAGCGCTCCATCAAGCAGGTGATGGGAGTGGACGCGGAGCTGTCGACCACCGGCGGCACCTCGGACGGGCGCTTCATCAAGCGCATCGCGCGCGAACTGGCCGAATTCGGCCCGGTCAACGCCTCGATCCACAAGCTCAACGAGTGCGTCGAGGTGCATGCCATCGAGCGCTTGTCGGATATCTACGAGGCCGCGCTGAAGAACCTGCTGCTCTGATGCCGTTCGTCCGCAAGCAGGCCGTCGGCAGACCTCGCGTCTGCCGATTTTTCTTGAATACATCCCCGAACCACTCGGCCCAACGGCCTTTTAGAACAATAAGGGAATCCGGCTCATGAAAGAACTGGAAATCGCCAAGATCTTCATCTCGCTGCTGGTGCTGGTCAATCCGCTCGGCGCGATTCCGCTGTTCATCAGCCTGACGCCGAACGCGAGCCAGATCGAGCGGCGCAGGATCGCCAAGATTTCGTCCACCTCGGTGGCGGTGGTCATCATCACCTCGGCGCTGATCGGCGAGAGCCTGCTCAAGTTCCTCGGCATCAGCATCGGCTCGTTTCAGGTAGGCGGCGGCCTGTTGGTGATGATGATCGCGCTGGCGCTGATGAACGCCAAGCCGAACCCGACCAAGACCAGTGACGAGGAGCGGGTGGAGGCAGAGCTGCGCACCAACATTGCCGTGGTGCCGATGGCGATGCCGCTGCTGACCGGGCCGGGCACCATCTCCACCGTGATCATCTACAGCACCACGGCGCACAACTGGATGTCGGTCGGCTACCTGATCGTCAGCGGCCTGTTGATCGCGCTGTCCTGCTACGCCGCGATGGCGATGGCCACTCCGATCAGCCGCTGGCTCGGCCAGACCGGCATCAACATCGTCAACCGGGTGATGGGCATGATCCTGGCGGCGGTGTCGGTGGAGATCATCGTCGACGGGCTGTATCGGCTGTTTCCGCAGCTGGCGCACTGACCACCACTCCGGGTAACGACGCCGACAAAGAATGGGCCGAAAGCAACGCTGCCTTCGGCCCATTTCTTGTCTCTTCGCCCGCGCAATCAAACCGCCAAGGCCAGGAGCGCCCTACTTCCCGCCCAGCTGGCGCCGCTCGTACAACGCCTGCGCCAGCGTGCCGGGATCGACGTATTCCAGCTCGCCGCCCACCGGCATGCCGCGCGCGATGCGGCTGACCGCCAGGCCGCGGTCTTTCAGCAGCTCGGCGATCATGTGCGCCGTCACTTCACCCTCGGCGGTGAAGTTGGTGGCGATGATCACCTCCTCCACCGCGCCGTCGAGCGCGCGCACCATCAGCTTGTCGAGGTTGACGTCCTTGGGACCGATGCCGTCGATCGGCGACAGCCGCCCCATCAGCACGAAGTACAAGCCTTCGTAGCAGCGCGCCTGCTCCAGCATCAGCAGATCGGCCGGCATCTCCACCACGCACAGCTGCCGCTGGTTGCGGGCCGGGTCGGCGCACAGATTGCACAGCGGGGTCTCGCTGAAGGTGTTGCAGCGCTCGCAGTGGGTCAGGTTGGCCAGCGCCCGGTCGAGCGCACGCGCTAGGCGGTCGGCCCCGGCCTGGTCGCGTTGCAAGAGGTGGAAGGCCATGCGCTGGGCCGACTTGGGCCCGACGCCGGGCAATACCTTGAGCGCGGCGATCAGTTGGTCGAGCGAGGGGGGATTTTTCATCAGGGAGCGGCACAAAAGGGAAAAAGGTTGGCGGAAGCCTGCGCTTCGGCCAACCTTGTGAGGAACAGGCGATCAGAACGGCAGCTTCATGCCCGGCGGCAGGTTGAGGCCGGCGGTGAAGCCCGACATCTTCTCCTGCGTGGTGCTTTCGACCTTGCGCACCGCGTCGTTGACGGCGGCGGCGATCAGGTCTTCCAGCATTTCCTTGTCGTCCTTGGCGTCTTCCAGCAGGCTGTCGTCGATCGACACACGCTTGATGTCGTGCTGGCAGGTCATCACGACCTTGACCAGGCCGGCGCCGGACTGGCCTTCCACTTCGACCTTGCCCAGCTCTTCCTGGGCCTTCTTCATGTTTTCCTGCATCTGCTGGGCCTGCTTCATCAGGCCGGCGATACCACCTTTTCCGAACATGGGCTACAACTCCTGCACAGGTTGAATCGTCTCGGTGAGCAGCACGGCGTTGAACTCGCCGACCAGCTGCCGCACCACGGGATCGTTTTCGAAATTGACACGCGCCGCCGCCAGCTGCTCCTGGCGGAAACGCGCCTCGCGCATTGCCGGGGTTTCCTGCCCCAGCTCTTCCACGCTGACCGACAGCTCGGGCGCACGGCCGAAGCGTTCGGCCAGCACGGCCTTGAGTTTTTCCTGGTAGTCGCGCGTGGCCATGTGCCGGAAGCTCTCCGGCACCGCCAGCTGCAGGCGCTGGCCGTCCCACGACTTGAGCACCGCGTTGTGCGCCAGCATGCGGCTCGCACCCATGCGCGAACCCAGCTCGGCCACCAAGGCCGGCCAGTCTCCGTCGAACACGTAGGGCTCGGCGGCGGCGGGAGGCACCGCAACCGGCTCCGGCCATGGCTCGCCAGCGACATCGCCGGCCTCGCTCGCATTCCACGTCTCGGGGGCTACGTCGCCGCCGTCGTCGTCCGGGAGATCCTCCCACGGCGCCGGTTCCTGCGGCATCGCTGCCATCTCCGCCACCACCGGCGGCACCGGCTTCGCAACCGGCTCGGCGGCCACGACGGGCGCCTGGAGCGGCGGTTCGGCGCGCGCCGGCTCGGGTTCGGGATCGGCCGGTGCGGATTCGTCCGGCGACGCGGCCACGCTGCGGGCGCCGCCGTTGCGACCGGCCAAGCGGGCCAGCAAGGCCTTGGCCGCCGAGGCTCCTTCCACCGACGGCTCGCTCGGCGCGGCCGGCCGGCTTGCCGGTTCGGGACGGCTTGGCACCGTCGGGCGGGGAGCCGGAGCGCTGCTGTCCCCTGGGGCATTCAGCGGATGAAACGCCAACATGCGCAGCAGCGTCATGGTGAAGCCGGCGTGCTCGTCCGGCGCCAAGGCCAGGTCCTTGCGGCCGTGGATGGCGATCTGGTAGTAAAGCTGCACGTCTTCCGGCGCGATCAACTGCGCCAGTGCCAACGCCGCCTCGCCGTCGGGATCGTCCGCGGCGATGGCCTCCGGCACCGTCTGCGCCAGCGCGATCTGCTGCAGCAGCAGGGCCAGTTCGCCCAGCGCGCTATCGAAGCCGATGCCGCGCTCGGCCAGCGCCTTCGCCTCGGCAATCAGGCGCGGGCCGTCGGCCTCGGCCAGGGCCTCCAACAGAGTATAGAGGTAGGCGCGGTCGACCGCGCCCAGCATCGCACGCACGCCGCTTTCCTCGACCTTGCCGACGCCGTAGGCGATGGCCTGGTCGAGCAGCGACAGCGCGTCGCGCATCGAGCCGGCGGCGGCGCGGCCCAGCAGCGCCAGCGCCGGCGCCTCGTAGCTCACCTGCTCGACGTCCAGCACGCGCGCCAGGTGGCCCGCCACCTGCTGCGGCGTCATGTTGCGCAGCGAGAACTGCAGACAGCGGCTCAATACCGTCACCGGCACCTTCTGCGGGTCGGTGGTGGCGAGGATGAACTTGACGTGGGCTGGCGGCTCCTCCAGCGTCTTCAACATGGCGTTGAAGGCGCTCTTGGAGAGCATGTGCACCTCGTCGATGATGTAGACCTTGTAGCGCCCCGCGGTGGGCGCGTACTGGGCGTTTTCCAGCACCTCGCGGATGTTGTCGATGCCGGTGTTGGACGCGGCGTCGATCTCCAGCAGGTCGACAAAACGGCCGGCGTCGATCTGGCGGCAGGCCGAGCACTCGCCGCACGGCTCGGCGGTGGTGCCCGTCTCGCAGTTGAGGCTCTTGGCCAAGATGCGCGCAATGGTGGTCTTGCCCACGCCGCGCGTGCCGGTCAGCAGGTAGGCGTGATGCAGCCGCTCACCGGCCAGGGCGTTGGTGAGGGCGCGCACCACATGCTCCTGGCCGACCAGATCGGCAAAGCGTTTCGGGCGCCACTTGCGGGCAAGCACTTGATAAGTCATGGAGGCGGATTCTAATTCCAATTGGCAGGCAAGGCGACCCTTTTCGTCCCTATCCGGCTCACGGTGCCGGCGGCGTGGCAGCGGGCTGCTGGGCGACGAACTGCTGCGCGAAGTAGCGCTCGCGGATGGCCCCGGCCACCTCCTGCGCCGCCTTGGCGTAGAGCGTGCTCTTGTTGTAGCGGGTGATGACATAGAAGTTGTTCAGGCCGAGCCAGTACTCGGTCACGCCGGGCGAGCTCTCCAGCGGTACCAGCACCGCCGGCACCTGGTCGCCCACCGGCGCGTCCGGCTGCACGCCCATCTTCTTAAGGTCCCCGACGGTATAGTGCAGGTTGAACTTGTCGGCTACCAACTGATCGACCTGCACCCCCGGCTGCAGGCTGGCCGGCAGGATCACGTCGTCGCCGTGGCGCCAGCCGTGCAACTGGAAGTAATGCGCCACGCTGCCGATCACGTCCGGCACGCTGCCCCAGATATCGCGGTGGCCGTCGCCGTCGAAGTCCACCGCCCATTTGCGGTAGCTCGACGGCATGAACTGCGGCCAGCCCATGGCCCCGGCGTAGGAGCCCTTCAACAGCAGCGGGTTCTTGCCCTCCTCCTTGGCGAGCTGCAGGAATTCGGTCAGCTCGCCGCGGAAATACTCGGCACGGCGCGGGTAGTCGAAACCGATGGTCGACAAGGCATCCACCACGCGGAAACTGCCGGTATTGCGGCCGTAGCCGGTCTCGATGCCGATGATCGCCACGATCATCTCCGGCGCCACGCCGTAGGTCGCTTCGGCCCGCGCCAGCGTGTCGGCATTCTCTTTCCAGAACGCCGCACCGCCGTCGATCAGGCGGTCGTTGAAAAACGCCGGACGGAACTGGTACCACGGTCGCGAGGTGGACGGGCGGTCGAGTATCTGCAGGATGTTCGGCTTGGTTTCGACGTTGGCGAACACCGCCTCCAGCTCCGGGCGGTTGAACTGGCCGCCGGCTACCTTCTCGTCGATATAGCGCTGGACGTCGGGACGGGCCAGGAAGGCGGCGTCGGCCAGCGCCAGCGAACTCCCCAGGGCGAGCGCGGCGCCGGTCAGGCGGGTAAGGAATTTCATCAGGGACTTCCGGTATGGCATCCGCCGGCATCAGGGCCGGCTGACTGGGTTATTGATAGGACAGCGCGCTCGACACCAGGCGCGAGGTGATGTCCACGATGGGAATGACGCGCTCGTACGCCATGCGCGTCGGGCCGACCACGCCGAGCGTGCCCACCACCTGGCCGTTGATGCAGTACGGCGCGGTCACGATCGAGCACTCGCCCAGCGTCATCACGCCCGACTCCTCGCCGATAAAGATACTCACCCCTTGCGCATTGCGGCTCTGGCTCAGCAGTTCCAGCAGTTCGGTCTTGCGCTCGAAGGTCTCGTACAGCTCGCGCAGCCGGGTCAGGTCGTCGGACAGGTCGCGCACATTGAGCAGGTTGGTGCCTCCCGCGATCACCACCGAGGCGGGGGCGTCGCTCATCGCGCTGCGGCCGAAGCGGATGGCCGCCGCCATCAGTTCGGTGATATCCCCCTTGAGCTGCTGCAGCTCGCTCTCCATGCGCTGGGCGATGCTGGCGAGCCCCTGGCCTGCGTAATGCTGGTTGAGGAAATTGGCGGCCTCGATCAGCTCCGCCGGGGTGTAGTCGCGCGACGGGTTGAGCAGGTGGTTCTGCACATCGCCGTCCATGGTCACCAGGATCAGCAGGATGCGCCGCTCCGACAGGCGCAGGAACTCGATCTGGCGGAACGCCACGTCGAGCCGCTGCGGCGTGATCACCACGCCGGCGAAATGGGTCAGGTCGGAGAGCAGCGACGAGGCCGACTGGGCGATGCGCTGCGGGCTGTCCGGCTGCAGGTTGTGCTCCAGCTCGTGCAGGGTGCCCTCTTCCAGCGGCCGGATGGTCAGCATCCGGTCGACGAACAGGCGGTAGCCCTTGGCGGTCGGCACGCGGCCGGCCGAGGTGTGCGGCGAAGCGATCAGCCCCATCTCCTCGAGATCGGCCAGCACGTTGCGGATCGACGCCGGAGACAGGTCGAGCCCAGCCACCATCGACAGCGTGCGCGAGCCGACAGGCTGCCCGTCGGCGATATAGCGCTCGACTAGGGCTTTCAGCAGGCGTTGCGCTCGTTCGTTCAGCATGCCAGTCATTTTACACGTCCCCCGTGGAGAGAGAAGTGGCTGCATCTGCCCTACATTTCAAGCACCTGCGGCCCAGTTCGCTGCCACCGACGGCACCGGCAGGCCGCACACGCGCGTTTGAGCCCCAAGGGCTTTGTGCGATAATCCGCCGGTACGTTTTATCAATCAAACCCGTTTTTTGGAGACAGCATGGCGGAGCGTTCCGAAGACAAGAGCAAAGCCCTGGCCGCAGCCCTTGCCCAGATTGAGAAGCAGTTCGGCAAGGGTTCGATCATGCGCATGAGCGACAACCAGATCACCGAAAACCTGCAGGTGATCAGCACCGGTTCGCTCGGCCTGGACCTGGCGCTCGGCGTGGGCGGCCTGCCGCGCGGCCGCGTGGTCGAAATCTACGGCCCGGAATCGTCCGGCAAGACCACGCTGTGTCTGCAGGTGGTGGCCGAAGCACAGAAGCTGGGCGGTACCTGCGCCTACATCGATGCGGAAAACGCACTCGACCCGACCTATGCCCAGAAGCTCGGCGTCAACGTCGAAGACCTGCTGATCTCGCAGCCGGACACCGGCGAACAGGCGCTGGAAATCTGTGACATGCTGGTGCGTTCCGGCGGCCTCGACGTGATCGTGGTCGATTCGGTGGCGGCGCTGGTGCCGAAGGCCGAAATCGAAGGCGAAATGGGCGACAACCACGTCGGCCTGCACGCCCGCCTGATGAGCCAGGCGCTGCGCAAGCTGACCGGCAACATCAAGCGCACCAACACGCTGGTGATCTTCATCAACCAGATCCGCATGAAGATCGGCGTGATGTTCGGCAGCCCGGAAACCACCACCGGCGGCAACGCGCTGAAGTTCTACGCCTCGGTGCGCCTCGACATCCGCCGTATCGGCGGTATCAAGAAGGGCGAGGAGATCATCGGCAACGAGACCCGCGTCAAGGTCGTCAAGAACAAGGTGTCCCCGCCGTTCAAGCAGGCCGGCTTCGACATCCTGTACGGCGAGGGCATCAGCCGCGAGGGTGAAATCGTCGAGCTGGGCGTGGAGCACAACTTCATCGAGAAATCCGGCGCCTGGTACAGCTACAACGGCCAGAAGATCGGCCAGGGCAAGGACAATACCCGCCTGTGGCTGAAGGACAACCCGGCCATCGCACGCGAGGTCGAGGGCAAGATCCGCGAAGCGGTCGGCGTGAATGTCGCCATCACCGAAGGCCAGCCGGAAGAAGAGGAACTGGCCGACGACATGTTCTGATCCGGGACATGGAGAAAAGCCTGAAGGCGCGAGCCGTCGACCTCCTCTCCCGGCGCGAGCACTCGCGCCGGGAGCTGGAGCGGCGGCTCGCGCCGTTTGCCGAGAGCGAGGAGCAGCTCGCCGCCCTGCTCGACGAACTGGCCGCGAGCGGCTGGCAGTCCGACAGCCGCTTCGCCGAACAGTTTGCTGACGTGAAGGGCCGCAAGTACGGCAGCCGCCGCATCGCCCAGGCGCTGCGGGAGAAAGGGCTGGACCGGGAAGCGATCCACGCCGCGCTGGAGCAGCAGGACGACGAAGCGGTGGCGCGCGCGCTGTGGCAGCGCAAGTTCGGCACCCCACCCGCCTCGCCGCAGGACAGGGCCAGGCAAATGCGCTTCCTCGCCACGCGCGGCTTCCCGATGGACGTGATCCGCCGGGTACTGCAAGGGGCGGTGGACGAAGACTTTCCCGACGTGGAGGAGTAGAGCGATGCCGATCAAGACCATCGACTGCCGTATCGACATCCACGCCAGTCCGGAACAGGTCTGGCAGGTGCTGACCGATTGGCCCAGCTACCCGTACTGGAATCCCTTCATCGTCGGCCTGCACGGCAAGCTGCAGCGCGGCGCCCGCTTGTGCGTGACGCTGCACCCTCCCCAGACGCGCCGCATGACCTTCCGGCCGACCCTGATCGAGCTCGAACCAGGACAGAAGCTGGTCTGGCGCGGCATCCTGCTGGCTCAACGGCTGTTCTGCGGCGAGCACGCCTTCGAGCTGGAAACGCTGGATAGCGGCGTCACCCGGCTGCATCAGCGCGAGACCTTTCGCGGCCTGCTGACCCCGCTGTTTTCCGAAACCCTGCTCAACCATACCCGTGACGGCTTCTCCGGCATGAACGAAGCCGTCAAGAAGCGGGCCGAAACCCTTGCCAGCGCCGGGACGGCTTGACACAATCGACCCATGTCCTAGTGCGCCGCAACACCCGGTTGGCGGCCCGTCTTAAAGACCCTGACGAAACAACATTTATGAAAACCTCTGAAATTCGCCAGAAGTTTCTGGACTTCTTTGCCTCCAAGGGCCACCAGGTGGTGCCCTCAAGCAGCCTGATTCCCGGCAACGACCCGACCCTGATGTTCACCGTGGCCGGCATGGTCCAGTTCAAGGACGTGTTCCTCGGCTTCGAGAAACGCGACTACACCCGCGCCACCACCAGCCAGAAATGTCTGCGCGCCGGCGGCAAGCACAACGACCTGGAAAACGTCGGCTACACCGCGCGCCACCACACCTTCTTCGAGATGCTGGGCAACTTCAGCTTCGGCGACTACTTCAAGCACGACGCCATCACCTACGCCTGGGAATTCCTGACCGGCGAACAGTGGCTCGCCCTGCCGAAGGAAAAGCTGATGGTCACGGTGTATGCCACCGATGACGAGGCCTACGACATCTGGCACAAGGTCGTCGGCCTGCCGGCGGAGAAGATCGTGCGCATCGGCGACAACAAGGGCGCGCCGTACGCCTCCGACAACTTCTGGACCATGGGCGATACTGGCCCGTGCGGTCCGTGCACCGAGATTTTCTATGACCACGGCCCGAGCGTGGCCGGCGGCCCTCCGGGCAGCCCGGACGAAGACGGCGACCGCTTCATGGAAATCTGGAACAACGTGTTCATGCAGTTCAACCGCGACGAGACCGGCACGCTGCACCCGCTGCCGAAACCGTCCGTCGACACCGGCATGGGCCTGGAGCGTCTGTCCACCGTGCTGCAGGGCGTGCACTCCAACTACGAAACCGACGGGCTGGCCTGTCTGGTCCGCGCCGCCGCCCGCGAAACCGGCGTCGAGTACAGCCAGGACGTGCCGTCGCTGAAAGTGATCGCCGATCACATCCGCGCCTGCTGCTTCATGATCGCCGACGGCATCCTGCCGTCCAACGAAGGCCGCGGCTACGTGCTGCGCCGTATTGCCCGCCGCGCCATCCGCCACGGCTACAAGCTAGGCCAGAAGGGGCTGTTCTTCCACAAGATCGTGGCCGACCTGGTGGCCGAAATGGGCGACGCCTACCCGGAACTGCGCCAGCAGCAGGCCCACATCGAGGACAACCTGCGCGCCGAGGAGATCCGCTTCGCCGAGACGCTGGAACACGGCATGGCGCTGGTCGATGCCGCGCTGCAGGGCGGCAAGACCCGGATGGACGGCGACACCATCTTCAAGCTGTACGACACCTTCGGCTTCCCGGTCGACCTGACCGCCGACATCTGCCGCGAGCGCAATATCGAAGTCGACATGGACGGCTTCGAACGGGCGATGGAAGCCCAGCGTGAACGCGCGCGCGCTGCCTCCAGCTTCAAGGTAGCCGGCAATGTGAGCTACGAGGGCGTGGATACCGCCTTCCACGGCTACGAGACCGCCAGCGTCGACGCCAAGGTGGTGGCGCTGTACAAGGGCAACGAACCGGTGCAACAGCTCGTCGCGGGCGACGAAGGCATCGTGGTGCTCGACAACACCGCGTTCTATGCCGAAGGCGGCGGCCAGGTCGGCGACGTGGGCGAGATTTCCAGCGCCGGCGGCGTGGGCGCCCTGTTCGACGTGGCCGATACCCAGAAGATCAAGGCCGCCGTGTTCGGCCATGCCGGCCACCTCGCCCGTGGCACGCTGAAGGTCGGCGACGCCGTGCAGGCCACCATCGACCTGCACAAGCGCCTCGCCACCGCGCGCAACCACTCCGCCACCCACCTGCTGCATGCCGCCCTGCGGCACGTGCTGGGCGGCCACGTGGCGCAGAAGGGCTCGCTGGTCAACGCCGAGCGCACCCGCTTCGACTTTGCCCACAACGAACCGGTATCCGCCGCTCAGATCGCCGAGATCGAGCGCGTGGTGAACCGCATCGTGCTGCATAACGTCGAGGTCTCCGCCACGCTGATGAGCTACGACGACGCCATCCGCGCCGGCGCCATCGCGCTGTTCGGCGAGAAGTACGGCGACGAGGTGCGCGTGCTGAAGATGGGTGAGTTCTCCACCGAACTGTGCGGCGGCACCCACGTCAAGCGTACCGGCGACATCGGCCTGTTCAAGATCGTGGCGGAAGGCGGCGTGGCCGCCGGCGTGCGCCGCATCGAGGCCGTGACCGGTGAAGGCGCCCTGGCCTACGCGCAGCAGCAGGAGGCCCTGCTGAAGGAAGCCGCCGGCGCGCTGAAGGCGCAGACCAGCGAGGAAGTGGTCGGCAAGATCGGCAGCCTGCAGGACAACCTGAAGACGCTGGAGAAGGAGCTGGCCCGCCTCAAGGCCAAGCTGGCCGCCTCGGCCGGCGACACCCTGGCCGACAGCGCCGTCGAGATCGGTGGCATCAAGGTGCTGGCTGCCGAGCTGGAAGGCGCCGACAACACCGCGCTGCGCGAGACGCTGGACAAGCTGAAGGACAAGCTGAAATCCGCCGCCATCGTGCTGGCCGCCAAGGCCGACGGCAAGGTGTCGCTGGTGGCCGGCGTCACCGCCGACCTGACCGGCAAGATCAAGGCCGGCGAGCTGGTGAACTTCGTCGCCCAGCAAGTTGGCGGCAAGGGCGGCGGCCGTCCCGACATGGCCCAGGCGGGCGGTACCCAGCCGGAAAAACTGGCCGAGGCGCTGGCCGGGGTCAACGGTTGGGTGACCGGCAAGCTGTAAGCGCCCCTCCCGACCGCTGCAGCTCTACAGCCAAGACAAGCCGCATGGAATCCCATGCGGCTTTTTTGCGTCCCGGCCCGGCTTCGGCACCCAGTCGGACACCACACTGGGCTGCCCCACGTCGCCGGACACCCGGATCACCAGGGAATCATTTACTGCGCGTAGCTCACCGTGCTGGCGACGACCCAGGCCCGCCTGTTGCTGGACTCACTGCTGCGGGCCTATCCCGATGAGCGGCCGTCAGACGACTGAGCGCAGCCACTGCCAGGTGCAGAGGCCGAGCAGGGTCATCAGCAAGGACCCCGCCACGTGCACCAGGATGGTCGCCACCGCCCAGCCGAAACGCCCTTGCTGCAGCATGTCCACCACCTCGGCCGAGAACGTCGAGAAGGTGGTCAGGCCTCCCAGGAAGCCGGTCACCAGGAACAACCGCCACTCCGGCGGCAGGGTCGCATGCTGCGCCAGCAGGGCGACGATGAAGCCGATCAGGTAGCCGCCCAGCAGATTGGCGCACAGGGTGCCGAGTGGCAGCGGCAGGAACAGCGCGTTCAGGCGCAGGCCCAGCACCCAGCGCAGCAACGCTCCACTGGAGGCGCCGGCACAGATGGCGAGAATTTGTGTCATGGATGAAAACAGCGTGTTGAGCGACGCAGAGCATTGTCATACAGCCGTGCCGTGTCCACAACCACCGTTGTACGACGCCGCTCTCAACGCGCCGGGCCGGACATTTCCCACGGCAGGCTGCGCGTCAGCAGCACACTCAGCAGGTTGTCCTGGAAGTTGATGTTGCCGGTGAGCCGGTCGTGCCGCTCGCACAGGAAGAACCAGTAGGCGATGGGGATGGCGGTATCCTCGCTGGGGCGTTCGGTGGGATCGAGCGATTCGCGAGCCAGGAAGGAGGGCTTGGTCACCCTGCCGTCGCCGGGCTCCAGCATCAGTGCCTCGTATGGCACGCCAGGCATGCGCCGCTCGATATCGCCCGGCGCCAGGCGTGCTACCGGCTGCCCGTTCTCGCTCTCCAGCATCAGGCGTGCCGGCGTCAGCGTGCAGTCGCCGCCGAACAGCACGTAGCGGATCGGGGTTTCCGGCTCCGGGGTCGAGAGCGACCAGAGAAAGCGGCGCGCCCGCTCCAGCCGGTAGGCGAAAAAGCGCTGCAACGCTTTCAGCCGTGCCGCTCCACCCGGCTCGGCCGCCATGCGTTCCCGCAACGCCGGATCGAACACCGACCAGCCGTAGCGGCGCCAGGTGGCGACGTCGAACAGGTCGTTGTGCAGAGCATGGCCGTTCGAGTCGATCAGCCATGTCAGCAGGGGATGGGGAAACAGTTGGTAGCCGCTGGGCATGGTGGCCAGCACCTCGGGCGGAACCCGTCCCAGACCGACCGGCTCGCCGGTAAGAAAGGCGTGCAGCGACGAGGCCGAGCCGAGGTTGGGCGTGCCCAGCAGCACCAGTTTGCGCACCCGCGGGGTGCCGTACTGGGTCACCTGCTCGCTGCGACCGGTGAGCACGTCGACGGGGCCGTAGCGCAGGTAATAGCGGGCAATCAGCCCGCCCATGCTGTGCGCCACGATGTCGACGCGCAGAGCCGGGTTGCGGTAGTCGCGCCGGATGGCTTCGATCAGCCGGTCGAGCCCCTGCGCCTGCTCGACGTTGTCGCGGCGCCAGTCGTAGGGGAACAGATAGTAGCGCCGCTCCCCTGCCCGCGCCGGCACGCCTGGCACGGCACGGCGATAACCGCCGTAGCGCTGCAGCGTGTCGATGATGGGGCCGTAGAAATCCCGGCCGAGCACGGTTTCGGCGAGGTCGAACGCTTCCAGCCGGTCAGGCAGGGTGCGCAGGGTGACGGGATCGAAGCGCAGGGCCAACGCTCGGTAGTCGCTCAGCAGCACGTCGCTCCAGGACCCCGGCCACACCTCCTGCCCGGTCTCTGCGTCCCTCAGTTTGGAGCCGAACAGGCCGGGTATCAGGATGACGGGGGTGGCATCCCCTGCCCCGGTGCCGATGCGGTACAGCCGGGCGAGGTCGGGTCGTCCTTCCATCGGGCCACAGGCGGTCAGCACCAGGGCGAGCAGCAGACACAGCAGGCTCTTGCCGCAAGATGGGGCCATTGGCCAGGGATATCGCCGCATCGCAGCCTCGCGCCGGATTGGGATGCAGGAAACGGGGAATGTCGGTACTGCGAACTATAGGACAGCGGGAAGCGGCTGCCACCGGGCAGTAGGAAGAGCCGGCTGGTCTGGAATGCAAAAGGCCAGCACATTGTGCTGGCCTTTCATAAATCTGGCTCCCCGAGAAGGTCTTACTACGAACCGCCCGAGCCGCTTTTGACCTGCCTTCCCGCTTTCTCCGTAAAGCCGCCTAGTCCCAAATCCACCCCTTATCCCGCATGGCTGGGTGACGTTCAATGTCATCATGGCCCCAAAGCGCGACCTATCCAAGCCCCTCGAAACCGTCTCTTTCCGCTGCAACCCGTGCCGTCACACCTTCGACGCCGAGCCCTTGCGAGTGGATGAAGAGCCCGAGCTAGAACACCACCCGTTTTCATACGTGGCGGAGTGTCCGCTTTGCGGCGAGGAAGCCGGCCAGGCGCCGTTCCACAAGGCGCTGGTGAAGGCCTGGGCGAATGCTACGGGACCTCGGACGGCGGCCGGCAAGGCGGCTGTCACGAAAAACATCGAGGGGCACCCCACTCCGGAGGAGTCGCTACGCACCCGCTTCAACGCGATGAAGCACGGCATGTCAGCCGAGACCGCGCAGTATTTCCCTTCCCGGCCGGGTAAGTACCCCGCCTGCAGCAGCTGCGACGTCGATCACTCCTACTGCGCCCAGCAGCCGGCCTGCGTCAAACAGACGCAGCTGTTCATGGTCCACCACGCCGCCTTCGAGCAGCGTAACCCCAAGCACCTGACGCCGATCTACTCCTCCATCCAGGCGAGCATCACCGCGATCATCCAGCAGATCCTGCAGACCATCATCGCCGACGGGGTGAAGCTCGAGGCGCCGGCCTGGGCCGTGGACCGCGAGGGCAATGTGGTGATCGGGGAGTACCAGGACATCGCCACCGGCCAGACCAAACGCATCATGGAGGTGAAGGCTCACCCGCTTCTGAAGCCTCTGCAGGAATTCCTGTCCAGGAACAACCTCTCGCTGGCCGACATGGGCATGACGCCGAAGGCGATTGAGCAAGAGGAACAGCAGATGGGCAAGCTGCAGCCGGGCCAGGGGCAGCCTTCCACGTTGACGCTGGAAGACTTCGCCGCCAAACAGGCCGAATCCCTGCAGGCCTTGAAGGTGCTGGCCGAGCGTGCCAACGCCCGCAAGCAGCGCGACCCGGTGCTGATCGAGTACCAGCAGCAGAACGGTGACGGCCAGTGAGCTCCGACCGCATCAGCGCCGCGCAGCGTATCAAGATCCAGCACCGGGCCGAGGTGGAGGTGATGCGTTATGCGCGGCCGGACCCGGTGACGGGGATCAAGCCGCATGCTCTGTGGGCCAAGCACGTGCACAACGTCGACTTGGACGCCATGCAGGTGTTGAAGATGCAGGAGATGGACGACCACGAGAACACGGTCGACTTCTCGTGCCGGCGGACGGGCAAGACGGCCGTCAAAGAGATGTACGCCCTGGAATTCCTGGCTACCACGCCGTTCCAGGAAGAAGGCATCGTGGCGCCGCGGTTGCAGCAGAGCCAGACCAACATCACCTATCACCTCGATGCCATCCGGCGCTCCGATATCCTGACCGGCTGGATCGCCTACAAGAGCGGCCGACGCCAGATCGCGGACCTGAAGTACCAGTTCGCCAACGGCAGCAAGGCCAGTTGCTACGGGATCATGTCGCAGATCGACGGTGACGGCATTTCGTTCGCCTCCCTCGAGGAGACCGACGACATGCCGGCCGATCGCCTGTTCTCCCGGTTCCTGCCGATGCTGGGCTCGGCGCGGCGCCTGGGCGTCGACCAGGGCGTGAGCTTCAAGCCACAGATCCGCATCACCGGGGTGCACAAAGGGGCGGACGTGCTGTCGCACCTGATCGAAACCGGGGGCTATCACATCCTGCCGCCGGTCGACGTGTACCTGGGGATCGAGCTCGGCATCCTGAACGAGGCCTTCGTGCTAGAGATGCAGAGCCAGCTGCCGGAGGCGGAATACATCC
Organism: Pseudogulbenkiania sp. MAI-1; assembly: GCF_000527175.1. Lineage (NCBI taxonomy): Bacteria > Pseudomonadati > Pseudomonadota > Betaproteobacteria > Neisseriales > Chromobacteriaceae > Pseudogulbenkiania > Pseudogulbenkiania sp. MAI-1. Next base: position 2,830,270 of record NZ_AZUR01000001.1, read on the forward strand.
GGCAGTTCTTGTGTGTCAACGCCGCGGCTCAGAACTGGATCTGGGAGAAGCATATCCGCCGGGCCATGGCGGTGGGGCTCTCGGCCGGGCTGCAGCCGGCCGGGCCGTTGCCCGGGGCGCGGTACCGCAAGCGCGGGCTGCTGTCGTTTGGGTATGACCATTCCGGCCACGGCGAGAGCGCCCACGCCTCTTGTTCCGCGCTGGTGGTGTGCGAGCAGGTCGGCAACTTCGTCACCTTCCCCTTCGTGAAGACTTGGCCGGCCGGCACCGATGACGCGGTGGTCGAGCGGGACCTGCTGGGGCTGTGGGAGTACTTCCGGCCCGACTACGCCATGGGCGACGCCTACGGCCTGGGCATGCTGACCAGCCTGAACGACAAGCTGTTTGCCCAGGGGCTGACCGAGGTCGATCGCCGCGCGATCGGGGACGGCCAGTCCACCGCCAGTACCTGGCAGCACTGGGCCTTCGCGCCGATTCGCTTCGAGGGCATGACCAAGCACAGCATGGCATCGGCCCTGCGCGCCGCCTTCCACAACGGCCAGGCGGCGATTCCTTATGTCGACGACGGCAGCGACGCGCTGCGCGCCAAGAACCGGGCGAACACACACTGGGGCCCATCGTCACTCGACCAGGTGCAGCCGGATGCCAGCGACTGGAGCAAGTTCATCCGCCAGTTGGGCAACCTGAAGGCGAAGCCGGTACAGGGTGCCAGCTATAACAGCTACAAGATGGCGAACCCGAAGTTCGGCGACGACTTGTTCGACGCGGCCAGCGCCGGCGTGTGGGCGCTGATCACCCGCGGCGTGCAGAGCTACGTCCCGACCGTCATCGGCAGCCGGGCGGTCTCGCCCGAGCAGCTTCTTGGAATGCACTGATGAGCTACGGCAAATACAAACACGTTCACCCCTCCGCCCGCCCTGTGCTGAGGCCGGCGCCGCCGCTGACGCCGGCGCAGCGCGAACGCGCGGCCCGTATGCGCGCCGAGTGGCGCGAACACTTCAACGGCGACGACAGTTTTATCCGCGAGCTCGTGGATGCCGGCCTGATTCACGGCTGGCGTGACGTTATTTCCGTGACCCCAATCGAGGACCAGAACCATGGGGATGATTGATAGCCTGCTGGCCCGCGTGGGACTTCAGCGAGCGGTGGCGGCTCCAGCCGCCTCTGACGTACCGGTGGCGACCTCGCCGGCCAACCAGCAGAACGCCGGCACCACCGAGGCGGGCCGACGGCCGACGCAAGAAAACCAGATGAAGGCCGTCTATCGGCAGCTGCAGGTGGACTACGACTTGCGGTCCACCATCCTGGACATCCGCACGATGGACCGCCAGGACGGCCGCGTGAAGCGGATCCACAACCGGGTGGCGCGCGACGTCACCCGCGGCGGGCTGGTGCTGCTGCAGAACGACCCGGACCCGCGTATCCGGCGAGAGTGGGAGGCCTTTGTCCGCCGCCTGCAGCTGAACCGGCCGGAGAAACTGAAAAGCGACGCGCGCGGGCTGCTGATGGAGGGCAATCTGCCGATACAGTGGGTGTTGGACGGTGCCGGCAACGTGGTGTCCGCCGTGCGGATGCCGGCGGAGACGATCCGGCCGAACGTGGGGATCGATGGCCGCTTCAAGGACGTGCGCGCCGCCTACACCCAGATGGATCTGCTCAACGGCACCGAGCTGGCCAGCTTCCCGATGTGGCAGCTGACCGTCGCCCGGATGGATCCCGACAACTTCGACGACATGTCCGCCCTGGGGCGGCCCTTCATCGATGCCAGCCGCGAGATCTGGCGCAAGCTGCGCATGACCGACACCGACCTGGTGATCCGCCGCAAACACAGGGCGCCGCTGCGGCTGTCGCACGTGCTCGAGGGGGCGACCGAGCCGGAGCTGCAGGCGTACCAGGACAGGGTGGAGGCGAACAAGGACCTGATCACCACCGACTTCTACCTGAACAAAAAAGGCGGCGTCACCGCCATGCAGGGCGATGCCACGCTCGGCGATATCGGCGACGTGGTCTACCTGCTCGACAGCTTCTTCGCTGGCACCCCGCTGCCCAAGGGCCTGATGGGCTACACCGACGGGCTGGCCCGGGACATCCTCGAGGACCTGAAGCGGGACTATTACGACGAGGTGGACCAGCTGCAGGACATTATGGCGTGGGTGTACGACTTCGGATTCCGCCTGCAGCTGCTGCTGCGGGGGCTCAACCCGGACGCGATCCCGTTCACCATCACCTTCGCCGAGCGCCGCACTGAGACCTTGAGCCAGACCGTCGACCGCAGCCTCAAGCTGAAGGCGCTGGGGCTGCCCCAGTCGATGATCTGGGAGACCATCGGCTACAACGCCGCCGAGGTCGAGGCGAGGCGCCAGAGCGATGCCAAGCACTACGACCCCTACCCCGAGCCGGACAAGGCCGGCGCACCGACGGTGAAGGTCACACCCGGCAACGGCCGCAAGGGGGAATCAGCGACGGATATTAGCCATGCCCACTAACGCCGAGCGCGCGGCCAAGATCCGCGAGGCGACGCTGCAGGCGGTACGCGAGCGCAACCAACTGGGCGACCAGGCGATCCAGCAGCTGGTGACGATCTACGACGATGCCGGCGAAGCGATCGCCGAGCACATCGAGCGCGCCAGCAACAGCGACGACAGGGTGACGCTGGATCACCTGCAGCAGGTGCTGAGCGAGGTCCGCAAGCAGCTGAAGGAGCTGGAGGAGAAGCGCGACGGGATGCTGTACCGCCACCTGGATAAGGCCGCCGCGCTGGGGGTCGGCGCCTTCGCTGGCGAGCTGCCTTCTTCCACGCTGTTTGCGGTGAATCACCAGGCGGTGTCGTTTGTGCGCGGGCTGGTCGCCGCCGACGGCCTGCAGCTGTCGGACCGGCTGTGGCGGATGAACCGCGGCGTGGTGGAAACGCTGTCCGATCACATCCAGTACGCGGTGATCAACGGCGAGAGCGCGCACCAAGCGATGCTGCGCAGCATGGGACGTGGCGGGGGCGTGCCCGACGATATCGCCCGGGCCTACAACGGCGCCAAGGCCGGGGTGCTGGGGCGGCGGGTGCGCGCCCTGATGACGGGCGAGGCCGACCCGGTCAACGGCAAGGGCGTGGTGTACCAGGCGGAACGGCTGTTCAGGACGGAGATCAACCGCGCCCACGGCGAAGCCTACATGGCCGGGGCGTTCGAGACGGAGGGGGTGGTCGGGGTGCGGTTCATGCTGTCGCCGAACCATCGGGTGCGGGATATCTGCGACGAGCACGCCACGCGGGATCTGTACGGGCTGGGGCCTGGTGTGTACCCGGATCGCGCCAGCTGCCCGTGGCCGGCGCATCCGAATACGCTATCTTTCGTCGAGGTGGTGTTCGAGGGGGAGTGACAGAAAAGGACTTTTTGACAGCCCATAATAGACGGACCACAGTTAACCGGCTTTGAGTACCTTGTTAGGACTAGAACATATGGAAATAACCCTGCAGGAATCCAACCGGGAACCATGGGGTGCCAGCGGCTCACCGAATCCAGTATTGGAGCTTCCTGCTCCATGCTTTATTCCAATGCATGTGGGACTCACTCTTGACCGAAAACAGATGGTGCTGCTCGACTCAGTCGATTACTACCAGATTTCAGAACTCAACAAGGCGGAAGCGCTCGAACTGGCGAATTACTTTCGATCTCTGGCTGAGGCGATGGTTGAAGATAACAACGTCCCCGGCTGACACCCGAAACGTCGTCCACAGTTTCTGTGGATAACCCCGCTATCACGCGAACATAATCCAGCCCCAAAGCGCCGCACACTGCGGCGCTTATTTATTGGGCATCGCCCCAATTCCCCCCCTTATTCCGCACCTCCCTCACGCCTAATCTGCTACCAGCCGGGCAACCGGCTCCCGGCGGACCTCCCAGCCGCCGGGGTTTTCTGGCAGATAGGCGATGCAGAAACCCCGACACATCCGACTTTCCGACGGCTCCGCACACCGGCACATCCGGGTGCTGGCCGGTGAGGCCCTACTTCCCGACGATGGCACCCGGCAGAGCTGGGTCACGATAACGCGCACCGGCTCGTTCACCGATCCGCGCTACGGACGGTTCGAGATCACCCGCGACATGCTGCTGGGCATGATCAAGAACTTCGATGCCCGCACGCTGGGCGTGGACGTCTTTCTGGACGTCGCCCACGAGCCGGACAAGGGCGCCGCGGCCACGGTCAAGAAGCTGGCCATCGAGGGCAACAAGCTGCGCGCGCTGGTGGAGTGGACCGACTACGGCGTCGAGGCCGTGCAGAAGCGCGGCTTCAAGTATCTCTCCGCCGACTACCACGAGAATTTCAGAGACAACGAGCAGGGCAACCTCCACGGCCCGCTGCTCCAAGGTGCCGGCCTGACCACCCGTCCGGTCATCAAGCACCTCGACCCCGTTCAGCTGTCGTGCGACGCCGGCGGCGACACCACTGTAGTCATTCACCCCGAACTTGCACGAATCCTTCTCTCCGAGGCGAAAGAAACCATGAATAAAGTGCTGAAAGCGCTGCTGGACAAACTGGCGGCCAAGAATCTGTCCCAAGTAGCCCTGGACACCGTGAAGCAACTGGGCGAGACCCAGCTGAAAGACGTTGCCGACGAGGCCGAAGCCCAGCGCATTTGCGGGCTGCTGGAACAGGCCGCCGTGCAGCTGTCCGAGCAGCTGGCCAATCTGCCGGCCGGCCATGCGGCCCCGGTGATCCAGCTGTCTGTCGGTTCCTCGCTGAGCCAGGACGCCATCAACGCCGCCGTGACCAAGGTGCTGGCCGATCAAGCCACCAGCGCGCGTCAGCTGGCCGAGACCACCGACGCCCGCCGCAAGCTGCTGTCCGATACCATCGGCGCCGCCGAAGGCCTGGACGAAGGCCTGAAAAAGGAACTGTCCGAGGGCGTGAACAGCGTCATCACCGCTGACTGGTCCGAAGACCAGGTGCGCGCACTGGCACAGAGCCAGATCAACGTCGGCAATCAGATCGTGGCCGCGCGTCAGCTGTCGGTGATCGGTTACAACCCGGCCGGCACCCCGCACATCGTCGTGCCGAATGAGGGCACCAAGAAGCTGTCCGAGCTGTACCGCGAGCACCTGAGCCGCACCTCCACGGCCGGTGAATTACACCTGGACCCCAAAACCCCGCTGCACCCGTTCTGCGCCCTGGTGCTGTCCGAGTTCGATCGCATCCATGGTTACCAACTGGACGCCGAGCTGAAGGTGCTGGCGCAGGGCGCCACCGACATGGGCAGCACCAGCCTGCCGGTGGGCGTGCAGCGCGAAGTGATCCGCGAGGCCCTATCCGACCTCAACGTGCTGGCCCTGGTGCAGACGCTGACCGACTTCGGCGCTCAGGCCACCACCCAGATCCCGTATGAGGTGCGCGATACCAGCCAGGTGATGAACGACGGCATCGTCTACGAGGGGCAGCCGATTCCGTTCGCCGGCGTGACCCAGGCGATGGACCTGGCTTACATCACGCCGATGAAGCTGGCGCTGTCGATCACCAACGAGGTGATGCACTTCACCCGTGCCTCGGCGATCAACTGGGATGCCCTGGCGCGCAACATCGAGAGCAACGCCCGCGTACTGCGCGAGCTGGTGCACCGCCGTATCTGCAACGAACTGCAGCGCGCGGCCGACAGCTATCTGGCCTTGCCGGTGGCGAACGAGTCGTTCACCGCCCAGCTGACCGGCGCCAAGCACACCATCAAGACCACCGGTTTCCCGATCGTTCGTCCGTTCCAGGCGCGCGACCTGCAGGGCAATGCCGTGGGCACGGCCGAGAACCCGATCACCGTCACGCTCAACAGCACGGTGATCAGCCAATGGGACGGCAGCGGCAAGCAGCCCGCCGGCACTTACTGGCGCGTGCTGTCGTACAACCTGGGCACGATCCAGTTCGTCACCCAGGCGGGCGAGCCGGTCACTCCGGCCAACGCCGGCACCAACACCATCAGCTATGGCATGGCCACCAACGTGGTGAAGTTTGATCTGGACATCCAGGGAGGCGTCACCAACGAAGTCTGGTTGAACGGCCTGGTGCAGAAGATCGGCAGCCGCAAGGCGATGATGAGCAGCCAGCGCTACGTGAAGCCGAACTTCATGCTGATGTCGGAATCGCTGAACGACACCATCACCAATGCCGAGCAGTTCGTCGCCCAAGGCAAGCGCGATGGCAGCGACACCGACAGTCAGGGCGATCTGGCCTCGATCAAGGGCGTCCCGAGCTTTGGGACCAACGCCCCGGGCGTGGATTTGGGCGACGAACGCATCCTGATGGGCCAGCGTAGCGTCGGCGCGTATACCGTGGCCAAGCCGTTTATCACCGGCGAGCCGATCGAGCTGACCAACAACGGCCAGCCCATCGGCAAGAAGGTGGCCTATGGCGAGGAGTACAACGCCATCACCGTGCCGAAGCCGGTGCGCAACCGCTTCACCAGTGTGGTGGCGTACAGCGCCACCGCCCGCGCCGCCATCTAACCCCGTCAGCGCCCTGGCTGCCTGACGGCGGCCGGGGCGGGAGCCTCACATGGAAAAAATCCCCTACCTCAACCCCCACAAGCACACCGAATTCATCGGCGGGGTGATGGTTCCGCCGGGCGAAGCCCGCGAGATCGACCCGACCCACCACCCGAAATACCGGGCGGCCGAGGCCGAGTCGGTGCAGGCCGAGCCGACGCACATCGTCGACGTGCTGCTGGCAGGCACCTCGGCCGCCATTCTGTCCGCGCTGCCTTCGCTGGCGATCGAGGACGTGGAGCTGCTGGGCGAGCTGGAGCAGGATCGTGCGGCACGCAAGGAAGTGCTGGCCGCCGTGGCTGAGCGTCTGCTCGAGCACGCTGCCGCCGAGCACGACACCACGCTGCAGGGTGGCACGGGCGAGGCTGGCGGTGAGCAGCTGGGCGACAAACAGGGCGGCGAAGGTGGAGAGGCGCCCGGCGGCGAGGCCGCTGAAACCGCTACCCCGGCTAAGGCCGCCAAGAAATGACCACCCAGGCCAGCCTGATCACCAAGCTGCAGGCCTCGCTGCTGGCAACTGCGGAGTCCTTCCTCCCGGAAGACTTCGCTCGCCATGTGCACGTGGCGGTTGCCGACTTCAGCCGGTACCGCCCGCTGGAGATGGTGGACACGCTGGCGCTGCAGGCCGGGCTGGCCTTGTATCCCTGCCCCGCGGAACTGACCGTGGTGCTGGGCTGCGACTGGGGGCGCGACGCCAAGCTGACGCTCGACCCGTGGGACAACCGCTGGCCCGGCGCGCTGCCGGCCATCCGCGTCATGCGCCAAGGTGAAAACCGGGTGCTGTACCTGACGCCGGCCCCTTCGGCGCGCCAGATCAGCCTCTTGGGCTCTGCCTGCACGTACCGCTACGGTGCCGCCCACATGGTGAGCGAGACCGACGGCACGCTGGCCGACCAGGACGTGCCGCTTGTGGTGCTGCGGGCACAGGCCGAGGCGCTGCGCGAGCTGGCTGCCAAGCACACGACCGTACCGTACCAGGTGCGTGACGGCATCAGCGCCACGCCGCGTAACGGTACGCCGTCGTACTTGCACACCGTGCTGATGGACGAGTTCGAGCGGAGGGTGAAGCTGTGATCGGCGGCGTGCATATCGGCGACGAGGTGGTGCGCCGGGCGTTCGAGCGGGCGCCGGGCGTGATGAACCGCGTCATGGACGGCACGGTCGGCAAGGCCGGCCAGTTCCTGGCGCGCGAAGTCCGCCGTGAGCTTCGCCGCAACGGCAGTATGGGCTTCTCGACGCTGATGAACAGCATCCGCCCGGAGCGGCCGTTCCCTCTGGCCCGGGACGTGAGGGCCGGCGTGAAGTACGCCCGCCAAGTGGAGGAAGGCACCCAGGCCGGCTACCGAGGCCTGCCGCCGACCCGGCCGCTGGCCGAGTGGCTGCGCATCAAGCACGGCCTCGACGAGCGCGAGGCGAAGCGCCGCGCTTTCGGCCTGGCGCGCTATATCCGCGACCACGGCACCGAGGCCCGCCCCTTCTTCAAACCCGCTTTCGAGAAAAACGAAACCCGCCTGATGGCCATGCTGCGCGAGGGCGCGGCCGAGGGCGTGCGTGCTGTCCTGGGCGTGCGCGGCCACTACGCCATGACCGGCAGCTCTTACGGAGATTGACCATGCCCCGAACCATTACCGGCGTCGTGATCCACTGCGCCGCCACGCCGAACGGCAAGCCGTTCACCCGTGCCGACATCGATGCCATGCACCGCCAGCGCGGCTTCCACCGCCAGCCGGCGGCCATCACCCGTTACAAGACGGCGCTCGGCCATGAGCTGCCCAGCATCGGCTACCACTACGTGATCGAGACCGACGGCTCGCTGAAGCCCGGCCGCCACCCCGAGGAGATCGGCGCCCACGTGCAGGGCAGCAACTCCCTCACGCTGGGCGTGTGCCTGATCGGCACCGATCGCTTCACCCTGGATCAGTGGGCCACGCTGCGCAATCTGGTCTCCAACCTGAAACAGCAGCACCCGACGGCCAGCGTGCTGGGTCACCGCGACTACAGCCCGGACAAAGACGGCGACGGCGTGGTGGAACGCAACGAGTGGCTGAAGATCTGCCCGGGCTTCAACGTGAAAACCTGGCTGGCCGGCGGTATGCGGCCCTTGGCTGACCATCTGCAGGAGGCCGCATGCAACGCGACCGCCTGAAACGTTACCTGCTGGCCCGTGCTCGAGAAGCCTCCACTTGGCGCGGCCTGGTGCTGGTGGCCACCGCACTGGGCGTCTCTCTGTCGCCGGAACAGCAAGAGGCCATCGTGACCGCTGGGCTGTTTGTGGCCGGCATCGTCGGTGCGCTGATGCCAGACCAGAAGGGAGGCACCGATGCCGAGTAAAGCCAAGCTGATTGCCCTGCTGGTCTCGGCTGGCTTGGTCACCGGTGCCGTGCTGTGGTACGGCCATACCCGCTTCAACGCTGGCCTGCAGGTGGGCCGCGTCGAGTTGGCGGCCTACAAGCTGCAGGTGGCCGAGCAGCGCGCCAAGGATGCCGACGCTGCCCAAACCCGCTACCAGGCCAAGGTCGACGCGCTGGCCGCCGCCAGCGCCCAACTCGACCAGGTGCAACAGTATCTGGACAGCGCCCGCGCACAACTCACCCGGAGGATTTCCCATGCGGCACAACCGCCCCAGCCCCTGGCTGGCCAGCCTGCTCCTGGCTTGCTGTCTGTTGACGGCCTGCAGTTCTACAACGCCGCCTTCGGCCTGCATGCCGGATCCGGCACCGCCGGTACCGATCAACCTGACCAGGAAGGTGCCGCCGCCGGCGCCGCTGACAGCGGGGTATCACGCGAGGACCTCCTCGCCCATTCCCGCGACCTCGGCCTCTGGTGCCGGGCCGTAGCAGCGCAGCGAGACGAACTGATCAACCTGTTACCGAAAGGGGGCCAGCCGTGAGCGCCGAGAGCCGAGCATCTACTGCCGGGTGGCAGTTCGAGAAGCGGATCAACCTGGGAGACATCCTCTCTTCGGTGGCCCTGGTCGGCACGCTGGCCGTGTTCATGATCACCCTGGACAAGCGCGTGACCGTGCTCGAGGAGAAACAGACTCAGCAGGTAGCGATCGACCGTCAGCAGGATGAACGGGTGAAAGACCAGAACAACGAGGTCAAGGGCGAGCTGAAGGACATCAGCGCCAAGCTGGACAAGCTGGTCGATCGACAGCTTGACGCACGGGGTGGTGGGAAATGAGCGACCCGATCACCCGTGCCCTCGACAGCATCACGGCGGGACTCATCGCCGCCCTACCCGATCGGGTGGTCAGCGACCAGTTCGTCGACCACCCACAGCGCAAGGTCGAGGACCTCCACCTCGGTGTGGTGTGCCTGCTGCTGCCCTCCGGCTCGCTGCCCAGCGAGTGGGAGACCGACCTCAAGCTGACGCTGGTCGGCCAGGTCAAGGTGGTGGAGCGTGGCGGCACCACACGCCAGGTGCGCGACGCCGAGCTGGCCCTCCTGCAGCAGCTGCTGGCCTTCGCCCGCAACCCGGGCGCCGGCGTACCGCGGCTGAACGTGACCAGCTTCCGCACCAGCTCACAGATGGAATTCCCGTTCGGCTGGGTGACTCTCGAGGTCACCGCCGGGCCGCTGGATCTGGCCGATGGCGCCGATGACGAGATCTATCCGCCGTCGGTGGTGATCGGCGAGCTGAAAACCGCGCACGTCGATATCGACATCCGGCCGCATGAGCAGCCGTCGGAACACAACAAGTGGCTGACTGGGGACTACAGCACCAGCCAGCCGGATTTACAGGCAGACATCACTCCGGAGACGACCCCATGAATGAAGAACTGATCAAGCCCGCGCCCGGGCTGAGTGTGCGGCTGGAGGACGGCAGCGGTTTCCTGCCGGCCGCCGGCAAGCTGCTGCCGCTCACCAGCTACTGGCGCCGTCGCATCGGTGACGGCGACGCGGAACTGGGCACCGACCAGGAGCGAGACGCCGCCATCGCCCAGCGCCTGGCGGACACCGAAGCGCCGGCTCCGGCCGGTGCCACCAAAAAGGCAAAGGAGTAAGCGACCATGCCGGATAACATCACTTTCATGACGATTCCGGTCGGCAGCCGTACAGGCGGCGTGTTTCTGGAGATCGATCACACCAAAGCGGTCAACGGCCTGCCACAGATGGAGCGCAAGCTGCTGATGATCGGCCAGCGCCTGCCAGGCGGCAGCGTGCCGACCAATACGCTGGTGCGGATTCTCAATGCGGGGCAGGCTGCCGGCCAGTTTGGCCAGGGCTCCATGCTCCATCGCATGGCCATTGCGACCGATGCCGTCATCAAGCGGTACGGTCTGGTCGACGTGTGGGCTGTCGTCCTGGACGATCTGGAGTCCGGTACGGCAGCGGCCGGCACGGTGACGCTGACCGGCACCGTGACCAAGGCGGGCGTCCTCACGCTGTACATTGGCGGCGAGCGCGTGCGCGTGGCGGCCAGCCTCAACGATACCAACGCCCAGTTGGCCACCAAGCTTGCCGACGCCATCAACGCCAGCCCGGATCTGCCCGTCACGGCGGCCGCCGTCGCCGGCGTGCTCACCGTTACCTGCCGGCACAAGGGGGAGGCAGGTAACGGGATGGAACTAGCCACCAGCTACTACGACGAGGACGTGCTGCCGGAGGGGATCACCACCGTGTGCGTCAACCTGGCCAACGGCGCCGGCAATCCGGACGTGGGCAGCGCGTTGGCGGCCATTGCCGACGACTGGTACTACACCATCGTCAGTCCCTACACCGACGCGGCCAACCTGGCCGTGCTCGAGGCCGAGATGGACGGCCGCTGGGGCGGTATGGACATGCGTACCGGCCACATTTTCAATGCCAAGGACGGCACGCATGCCCAGCTCACCACCTGGGGCGCCGGCCGAAACAGCCCGCACGGCAGTACCTGGGGGCTCAAGGGCTGCCCGACGTGGGCGCCGGTCCGCGCCGCCGCCTTTGCTGCCGTATGCGAGTTCAATGGCGCGATCGATCCCGCCCTACCTCTACGCAACCTGGACGTGCCGGGGGTATTGGCGCCTCGACTGAAAGACCGGTTCGGCCGCAATGAGCGTGAGCTGCTGCTGCGTGACGGCATCAGCAGTACGTTTGTGGACTCGGGCGGCAAGGTGATCCTTGAGCGCGTGATCACCAACTATCAGAAAAACCCCATCGGGATCGATGACGAGAGCCTGCTGCGTCTGGAAACCAAGTGGTCTGTCGACTACTTCCGCTACGCCAACCGTGTGCGGATCGCCCTGCGCTTTCCCCGGCACAAGCTGGCGAGCGACGGCACCAGGGTGGCCCCCTGCTCGAAAACCGTCAGGCCGTCTGACATTCAGGCCGAGCTGATCGCCCTGGCCTACGAACTGGAAGGGGAACTGATCGAGGACGTCGAGGGGTACAAGAAAAACCTCAAGGTCGTTCGCAGTGCCGCCGACGTCGATGCCGTCAATGCGGTTCTTCCTCCCGACATGGTCAACCAGTTCATCACGTTCGCTGGCGCGGTCCAGTACAGACTTTGAGGTAAATCGATATGGCAAAACTGACCGGCATTGTGTATGTGAACCTGAACGGGTCGCGGCTGCGCTCCAAGCCCGGTGCCAGCCTCAAGGTGGGCGGCGCCATCAGGAAGGCCGAAACCGATGTGAACGGCTTCGCGGGCCACAGCACGGAAGAGATCAAGCCGGCCGAGGTGAAGTGCACGCTGCTGCATGCCGACGACACCGACCTGGTCGCCCTGCAGCAGATCGAGGGCGCCACGTTGGTGTTCGAGACTGACAGCGGACAGCGTTACCTGGTGCGCGACGCCGGCACCGAGGGCGAGGTGGAAATGAAGGGGAAGGAAGTGGACATCACCTTCACCGGAGCACCGGCCGAGCGGGTGTAACCCATTTCCACCCCTGTTTCCGCACGGCGCGTGGCGAGAGAATGGCCGTGCTTTCTGCGTGTCTTCCTCCTTCACACGGTGTGGCAACCGTTCCAGCCCCGCTTCGGCGGGGCTTCTTCTTGTACACGACTTCGCTTTTCTGCAAAATGCCAAAATCATTAACTATGCATTTGGCACGCCATGAAGACACTCCTGCTCGCCCTGCTGTCCCTCTCTCTCCTCGCTCCGCTAGCCGAAGCCCGCAACACACCGTGCTCCGGTAAAAAGGGCGGCGTGTCTCATTGTTCCGGTAGCAAGTTTGTGTGCAAGGACGGGACGATCAGTAAGTCGAAGAAGGTGTGCAGTCGATGAGAAAGGCGGCGTTGGCGGCGCTTATCCTGTTCTTTGTAGGGTGCGGAAATCCCTTGTTAGCAGGCGGCCTATTTACTTCCCCGGCAGATGATCTGGAGAAAAGCTTGATAGCTGGAGATGTCGTCACAGCCAAGGGTCATATGGCCGAGATCCGGAGAAATAAATCGCTGGATACCAACAGAACCGTTGGTTATATGCTGCTGACTGAATCCTTCGACGCCATTGAGCAATTTCATGCCGCCGCCGAGAAGTTTGCAGAGGACAAGCAGGAAAGCCGCTTTGCAGAGGTGGAACGCACGTTCGGTCTGGTCTCCCGGACAGCTAGACCAGTCGCACAATACAGACTGTCGGCTTCAAAACCGCTTGTTGATGCCTACAACGAGAAGGTCCATGCCGCCAACGCGATGTATGCGGCACTGAGCGATGAGAATCGGACGCTGGCACAGCAGCGTCGCGAACAGGCCCTGGCCGAAGAAAAACGAAAGCAGGAAGAGCTGCGCGCCCGCTGGGAACAAGAGGAACGCGAGCAACAGCTCGCTTTTCAGCAACAGGAGGCAGAGTTTCGGCGCGAACTTGAGCAAGAGGAACGCCAGCAGGTTGCCGCTTCATCGAAACGGAAGCGCGTCCACTCAGACTATCTGGCAGACAGTTATACCGACTTTCCCTCTGCACGCTCTTATGGCAAGAGCAGAGGGAGAGGCTGGGGACGAGGCCGGCGCAGAAGATAAGACGCCGGTTTGCCACTGCACAGTGGCACAGACCTAGCCCGCCCCCGCTGGCTTGTTCTCTCCCCAAATCCCCCCCTTATCCCGCACCTCACCACCACCCAGAATGCCAGCATGGGCGTGAAACGCCCGCCACGTTATCAACTGGGAGCTGGCATGTCTGAACTCAAAACCGTGACGGTGGTGCTCACCCACGGCGTCCCCCTCAAGAACTCCTCGGCCAAGACCGTGGTTCTGCGCGAGCCGCTGCTCGAGGACATGATCGAAGCCGAGAGCGATGCCGCCGCCGCGTTTTCCCCGCTGGCCTTCCGCCGTGCCCTGGTGGCGCGCCAGATCGTCTCGCTGGACGGCGACGCCCTGCCGGTCACCCCGGGCATGCTGAACAAGCTGCGCCCCTCCGACTGGAACAAGCTGGTGGCCGGCTTGAACGAGGCCGAACAGCTGGGGGAAGCGTCTGCCGCCGCCGAGAACGATTCCTCGACGGCATCCTCCTGATCGCCTGCAAGACCGGCTGGAGCCGGACCGAGATCGGCCGGCTCCCTGTTCATGAATTCCTGCATTACCGCGACACCCTGATCAAGGCCGCCGAAGCCAACAACGACGATGAGTAACGACCTGTCCCTGTCCGTTCGTATCTACGCCGATGCCGCCCGCTATGCGGCAGGCCTGGCTACGGGCGTGCGGGAGACCAGCAAGTTTGCGGCGAGTGTGAAGCGCGAGCTGGAGTCGGTGAAGGGCTTCATGGGCGGGCTGCATGGACAGCTCACCACGCTGGCCGGCGGCATCACGGCCCTCAAGGTGGCGGCTGACTCGGCCAACCTGGACAAATCGCTGACCGGCATCCGCCTGACGGCCGAGGCCACCCGCGAGGAGGCCAATGCGCTGCGCCAGGACATGTTCCGCATGGCCAAGGATTCCGGCCGCAGCGTGGAGGACCTGAAGGAAGGCTTCAACAACCTGGTGCAGGCCGGGCAGAGCTGGAAGGCCGCCCGGGAAGAGATCGATGCCACCAACGTGGCCATGGCCGTGACCAATGCCAAGGCCGACAAGCTGACCGGCGCGCTGGGCGTGGCCTCCGAGTCCTTCCACTTCGACCTGGCACAGCCCGGGAAGGCGCTGCAGCTGCTCGACAAGATGACGGTGGCCGGCCGTAAGGGTAATGCCGAGCTGGAAAACCTGTCGGACATCTTTGCCCGTGTGGGGCCCAGTGCCAGCAGTGCCGGCATGGGCTTCGACAAGACGCTGGCGTTCATCGAAGGCCTGTCGATGATGGAGCGTCAGCCGGAGCGCCTGGCAACGCTGGCCGATTCCACGCTGCGCCTGTTTAACAACCTGAACTACATGAAGGATGCCGCCAAGGCGACGGGCGTGAAGTTCTTCAACGGCGACGGCAGTCGGCGCGATGCGCTGGCCGTCATCGCCGACATCAAGAAGCAGTACGACCAGATCACCACCGACAAGGGCCGTGCCACCTTCCTGCAGAAGGCCTTCGGCAAGGCCGACCTCGACACGATCAAGGGCATGAAGATCCTGCTGTCGGGCAACACCCTCGACAAAATCAACCAGTTCAGCGGCGAGATCGGCGGCGCCGGCGGCACGCTCAAGCGCGACATGGGCAGTGCGATCGACAACGCCGTCGACCAGACCGGCCGGCTGAAGGCCGCGCTGCGTGAGGCGGCCGACAACTTCGCCCAGCCGATCAACGACACCTTGGCCCAAGTGATCAAGTGGGGCATGGACAGCAAGGACAACGGCGGCCTGGCGCTGAACGGCAAGGACATGGTCGGCGGCGCGCTGGCGCTGACTGCCGGCACGGCGCTGGCGGCACGCTACGGCAGCAAGCTGGTGAGCTCGCTGGCCGGCAAGGCTGGCAGTACCGCCGTCGGTGTAGCCACCGGCAAGGCACTGGAGCAGGCCGCCGGCGTCACGCCGGTGTTCGTGGTGAACATGCCCAACGGTGGTCCCGGTGGTGGTGGAGCGATCGACGCCGCGGCCGGCGCCGGCGCTGCTGGAATCGCCGGCAAGGTGGCCAGCAAGTGGAAGGTTGGCACGGCTATGGCTGGCGGCTTGCCCCTGAAGGATTTTCTCAAGCTGGGCGTGGCGGCCGTCAGCACGGCCGCTGCTGCCACTACCGCCTCCGCTGCCGCCGGCTACGGTGTCGGCACTCTCGCCTACAAGGGCATGGAGGGCACCAAGGCCGGGGATTTCCTGGTCGACAAGGTCGGCGGCGGCATCGCCCGGGTGCTGGCGATGTTCGGTAATGAAGACGCGCGGCGCGCGGTGGAAATGACCGAGAAGCTGAAGAACACCGACCTGGGCGGCACGCTGACGATCAAGCTGGATACCTCAGGCGTCGCCGGCGTTGTCTCGGCCGAGGTACAGGCCAAGCCCAACGATTCCCGCCTGAAATACAACGTGGGCAAAACCATGCAGGGGGCGAACTGATGGCTGAGACCCCGCTGCGCCAGGCCTCCTACAAGGGCGTTGCCTTCCGCGTCGCCGAAACCGACATGGAGGTCGGACGCCGCACCGTCCTCCATGAATACCCGTATCGGGACATCCCCTACGGCGAGGACATGGGCCGGGCCGCGCGCGGCTTCACCGTGTCGGCCCTGTTCATCGGCGAGACCGCCCGCGAAGACTCCGACGCGCTGATCGACGTGCTCGAGGTCGGCGGCGCCGGCACGCTGGTCCACCCCTGGCGCGGCCAGCAGTACGTGCAGCTCGAGCGCCCGGCCCGGGTGCGTTACCCCCGGGCTGTCGGCGGGCGCATCGTCATCGAGATGGATCTGCGCGAGTCCGGCGAGAACACCGAGCCGGCAGCACGTGCCGACACTGACGCCCAGCTCGAGGCAGCGGCCGACGACGCCCAGGCCGCGGCCGATGATGATTTCGCGCTGAGCTGGCTGGAGGACATTGCCGACTATGCCGAGGAAGCCGCCCAGTTGGTGGAGGACACCATGTCCACGCTGGAGAGCTACCTGGCGCCGCTGGACCGCGCCGAGGCTGCGCTCGATCGCGTGCTGAACGCCGTGCAACGCATCATCGACGCCCCGCTGGTGCTGGTGGGGCGGTTGCAGACACGGATTCAGAACCTGGTCGGCAAGCTGGACACCCCATTCTCCGGCACCACCGCCTGGCGCAAGCTGCTGCGCGGCAAGGGGCTGAACCCGTGGCAGCCGGTGGCGGTGCAAGGTTCGCGGCCGGCGTGGACCGAATCCAACCCGTCCCGGAAAACCAGCGAGCTGCCGGCGATGCCGCCGAGCCTCGCCGCCTGGACGCGCCGCACCCTGGTGATCGAGGCGGCGCGCACCTTGCCGACGGCGACGTTCACGACCAAGGCGGACGTGCAGACGGCTCGCGCCCAGATCCTCGCCGCCCTCGACGTGGAGCTGAAGGCCGCGCCGGACGCGCTCTACCCCGCCCTGCAGACGCTGCGCGTGACCGTTGGCGCAACGCTGCAGGCACGCCTTCCCGGCACCGCCGAGGTGGATACCGTGACCACGGCCGCCACGCTGCCGGCGCTGGTGGTGGCGTACCAGGTGACGGGTACCATCGAGGTGGAGGCCGACCTCGTGGCGCGAAACGGCGTGCGCCACCCCGGCTTCGTGCCGGCCGGCGACGTGGAGGTGCTACGTGGCTGACGTGTGCGAGCTCAAGGTGGGCGGCCAGATCTACGGCGGCTGGACCGACATCGAGATCCAGCGCGGGCTGGAACAGGTGTCCGGCCAGTTCTCGCTGCAGGTGACCGAGCGCTGGCCAGGGCAGCCCGAGCCGCGGCCGATCCGCCCCGGGCAGGCTGGCGTGGTGTCGATCGACGGCGAGCCGGTGCTGACCGGCTGGGTGGACGAGGCCCGCCCGGGCTACGACGCCACGAACACCTGGTTCAACGTGGAGGGCCGCGACAAGACCGGCGACCTGATCGACTGCAGCGCCATCTTCCGGTCTGGCCAGTGGAAAGGCGCCAGCCTGAAGCGCATCGCCCTCGACCTGCTGGCGGCCTACCGTATCGACGTGGTGGTGGGCCCCCACGCCGAGAAGCGGGCGAACGAGGCGATCGCCTCCTTCCGCCTCGAGGAGGGCGAGACGGTGTTCGATTGCCTGGAGCGCGCGGCGCGGCTGAAGGCGGTGATGCTGTGGACCGACGGCCGCGGGCGGCTGGTGATCGATCTGCCCGGCCAGCAGCGCGCCGTCACCGCCTTGGTGGAGGGCGAGAACATCCTGCGCGCCGATCTGACGCTGAGCTGGCACGAGCGCTACAGCCAGTACATCGTCAAAGGCCAGGCACGCGGCCAGCACAACGCCAAAGGCACGGCCTCCGACACAGTGGTGACACGCCACCGGCCGCTGATCATCCTGGCCGAGGACCAGACGAACGGCCCCACCGCCCAGCAGCGTGCCGAGTGGGAGCGCACGGTGCGCCAGGGCCGCGCCAACCGCGCCACGATCCGGGTGCAGAGCTGGCGCCAGGGCGGCGACGCCGGCCCGCTGTGGGCGCCCGGCCTGCGCGTGCCGGTGACCTCCCCGCGGCTGCGCGTCGATGCCGAGATGCTGATCGCCGGCGTCACCTATCTGAAGAACGCCCAGGACGGCACGGTGTGCGATCTGGAGATCGCCGACCCGCGCGCCTTCGATCTGCTCTCCGGCATCCGCACCGCCGCGCTCAAGTCCCCCCGCACCGGCGACAAGGGGCTGGCCACCGGCAGCGACAAGAAGCAGGGGAAAAAGAAGAGCGACAAGAAGGCCGACGACTGGAGCGACCTGTGAACCCGATGCAGAAACTCCGGCTGATGGTGGCGCGTGGCATCGTCAATCTGGTGAACGACGCCGGCGGCCTGCAGCAGTTGCAGGTCGATGGGCTGGCAGACGAAATCGGCGATGAGGTGGAGCGGGTGCAGAACTTCGGCCAAACCGGCCATCCGCCGTCCGGATCCGTGCCGGTGATGGTGGCGGTGGCCGGCAGCCGCGACCACCTGGTGGCCGTGGCGGTCG
Source organism: Pseudogulbenkiania sp. MAI-1 (assembly GCF_000527175.1). Classification (NCBI taxonomy): domain Bacteria; kingdom Pseudomonadati; phylum Pseudomonadota; class Betaproteobacteria; order Neisseriales; family Chromobacteriaceae; genus Pseudogulbenkiania; species Pseudogulbenkiania sp. MAI-1. Next base: position 2,848,715 of record NZ_AZUR01000001.1, read on the forward strand.
ACCATGAGGGCAGCCGCCCCAAGAACCTGCAGCCGGGCGAATCGGCCACCTACAACGCCCACGGTGTGCTGTTTCTGTTCGACAAGGACGGCAACGCCACACTGAACTGCAAGAACTTCATCGTCAACGCGAGCGAAGGGGTGCAAGTCAACACGCCGGCGGCAACGTTCAGCCAGGCCGTCACGGTGAACGGGCTGTTCAGCTACAAGGCGGGCATGTCCGGTACCGGAGGCGGCGCCGGCACCATCATCAGCGGCGACATCACCCACACCGGCGGCAACCTCAAATCCAACGGTGTCATCGTGCACAACCACTACCACATCAACGTTCAGCCCGGCCCGGGCAATTCCGGGGGGCCGGCATCATGAGCACCCGCCTGCTGATCGACCTCGCCGAGCCGCTGCCGCTCGAGCTGTTCGCCGACCCGATAGACGCCGCCATCGTGCTGAGCCTGTTCTGCGATGCCCGCGCCCTGCCTCAGGACCAGCAGGGAGACCCCCGCGGCTGGTGGGGCGATGCGCTGGCCAGCCAGAGCGGCGACCGCTGGGGCGGCCGTCTGTGGCTGCTGGCCCGCCGTGCCAAAAACGTGCCGGAAACGCTGCGCCTGGCCGAAGACTACACCCGCGAGGCGCTGCAGTGGCTGCTGGACGATCAGGTCGCGTCGGCGATCGACGTGACCGCCAGCGCGCTGAGCAGTGAGGCGATGAAGCTCGCCATCACCATCGACGACAAGACACTGGAGGTGCGCTATGCCCATTGACAGGCCCACCCTCGCCGAGCTCTCCCGCCGGGCCGAGGCCGAGCTGCCCCTGGAGACCGCCAGCGAGCCGCTGCGCCGCAACCTGTACACCCCGCTGGCACGTGCCATCGCCGGCGCCGTGCACGGCCTGTACGGGCACCAGGAGTGGATCACCCGCCAGATCCACCCGCAGGACTCCGACGATGACATCCTGGAGAACGTGCACGCCCCGATCTGGCTACCCGGCGGCCGCAAGCCCGCGGCTGCCGCCACTGGCAGCATCACCGTCACCGGCACGGCCGGCTACAGCCTGGATCAGGGCGTGACCTTCAACCGCGCCGACGGCCTGCTGTACGGGCTGACCGATGGCATCATCATCGACGCTGGCGGCAGCACCACAGCCTCGGTGGTGTGCCTGACCGCCGGCGTCAGCGGCAACACCGAACCCGGCGGCAAACTGCGCCTGACCAACCCGGTATCCGGCATCAACGGTGAAGCCGTGGTGCTGGCGCCGGGACTGTCCGGCGGATCCGACATCGAGGACATCGAGGAGCTGCGCGGGCGGGTGGTCGAGGCCCGCAGCAACGGCGGCCAGGTGGGCCGCAGCACCGACTGGGAGCTGTGGGCCAAGGAGGTGCCGGGCGTCACCCGCGCCTGGTCGGCGCCCAAGCTGCTCGGCCTCGGCAGCATGGTGGTGTACTTCGTGCGCGATGGCGACGCCGACATCTTCCCGGACGCCTCCGAACAGGCCACCGTGCAGCAACACCTCGAGGCGACCGGCACCCCGATGGGCGACCTGTTCGCCGTGGCGCCGGTGCGCAAGGACATCGATTTCACCATCCAGCTGTCGCCCGACACGCCGGCCATGCGGGAAGCCGTCAGCAAGGTGCTTGCCGGCGTGCTGACGAAAGAGGCGAGCCCAGTCAAACGCAACGCCACCGGCCAGACCGAACTGCCGGTATCCGGCGTCACCATCCCGCGCACCCACTTCACCGAAGCGATTTCCGGCACCGCCGGCGAGTGGGATCACGAGATGCCGCTGCCGGCCGGCGACGTGGTATGTACCGTGGGCGAGCTGGCCATGCTGGGGACCATCACATGGCTGTGAGCGCCGATCGCTACCGCCAGCAGCTGCAGGCGCTGCTGCCGCCCGGCATCGCCCTGCAGGCCGAGCCGGACAGCGAGCTCGACATCCTGCTGTCGCGGCTGGCTGGCTTCCTGGGTGAGGTCGACGCCAGCGCCCAGATCGTGCTGGCCGAGGCCGACCCGCTCCGCGCCCTCAAGCTGCTGCCGGAATGGGAGGCCTCGCTCGGCCTGCCCGACAGCTGCACCGTCGGTGAACAGACCCTGCTGGCCCGCCAGCAGGCCGTCGTCGCCAAGCTCACCGATACCGGCGGGGCACGCATCCCCCGCTATCTGCGGATCGCCAACGCGCTGGGCTACCCCGACGCCACCATCAACCGCTTCAGAGACCACACCTGCGAGCTCACCTGCGAGGACCCTGTCTGCGAAAGGGAGTGGCGTTTCGTTTGGCGGCTCGACCTGCCTAGTGGAACGCGGCTTGTGGACAGCACCTGCGAATCCGGATGTGAAGAGCCCATCCGCACCTGGGGCGACACCATGCTCGACTGCGTCATTCATCGCGAGGCACCGGCCACCGGCACGGTGCTGATTTCCTACGGAGGTAACTAAACATGCAACGTGTATCCGCCAGCCGAAACCCGGCGCTGAATCTGTTCGGCGAGGGGAAACACGGTTTCAAGGCCGGCAATCCGGCGACGGGGGAACCGGCGACGACGCCGGGGTTTGAGATGTTCAATGCGCTGCAGGAGGAGATCTGCAGTGTGATCGAGGGGTTCGGGGGTGCACTCGATCCCGACAAGCGGGACCAGCTTTTTTCGGTCATGAAAGGCGCCGGCCGCGTAATCCACAGCATTTCCGCACTGAAGGCCCTGAAGAAAACAGCCTCGACGAATGTGTTTGTGACTGGATATTACGAAACCGGCGATGGCGGTGGGGGCGAATATTGGCAGAAATATGAAAATGCACCTATAGGGTGGGGTAATAACGGTAGCCGTATCACCTCCGATGATGGTGCGGGGTGGGAGCTGATTGTTCGAGGTAGTGTGAATGTTGATCAATTTGGGGCGCAGCAAAGTGGATCGGTGGCGATACAAACCGCAATGGATTCCGGTATCAAGTCCATCGTTTTCTCCGGCAAGACGTACACACTGACCGGCAAACTGGTGGTACCAACCGGCGTTTCGCTGCACTTCGAGCACACCACGCTGGACGGCCATTTCAACGACTTCATGATGACATTTGCCTTCCCGGGAGCGCAGAAGCTAAGCGGCCATCTCACCCTGACGGACTCCCATGCGGACGTGGTGTCGGCGGCCACTACGCTCACCAAGGGCATCGAGTTCGGGAATACCGGTAGCGCCATTCATGATCTTGATGCGAAAGCCTGCACGATTTATTGCAGCAAGCTCAAACGCGCCTATTATTTTGGCGAATTCTCATGGACGAATGAATACGGTGTGCTTAGCAGCTACAACTGCGGAGACGCTGCCACAGAAGCCGTCTACATGCACACGTCTGGTGGTAATGCGCCGCACGACTCGCACTTCGTGCGCCTGGAGGTGAAAGGAGATAACAATCCGACTTGGAACGGCCAAGGGGCGACGCTACGAGGCGATGGATGCTCTATCGGAAGCCTTCATGTAGAGTCAATTTACGCCAACAACGGCACTACATTCTACGGTAGAGGCTGGGCCGTAAATGGCGGCTACGTCGAGAATGTAGGAGGTGCTGCGACCAGCAATACCATCGAGGTAGATTCCGCCGCAAAAGTTACATTTAGTGGCGTTTTGGTAAATTGTCCGCTTGACCTTAATAGCCGAACACCGCTTGTTGGCTGCCGTTTTTTTAAAAGCGATTTACACAAAAACGCGACATATATTGAGTGCAAATTTCCCGCCGCAAATCAGCTTATTCTTGATGTCACTAATATCAAATTGCATGAATTCCCGATTTTTAACGGCGGATCTACCCCAATTGATTTTTATAGATTTTCTGGGAACTGGAGTGAATACGGACCTGGTTACATTGTCCCGGCCGATTTTGTGGATGTTGACTACTACTCCGGAAATCACTCTAGGATAATTGACAGTTCAGCATGGAGTGGCAACAGCTTTCTCATGGAGGCTAACGGAGGATATTTGGGTGCCGTGGCATTCAAACTTAATCCAATGTTGGTGAACACCAAAGTTCATGCTTGGGCAATTGTCAAAATACCCTCCATCTCAGGAGTTTCGGAAATTCGAGTTGGCGTTGGAGGCGTGATTGACACAGGCAATTACGACTTAAATAGCCGAACCGTTGTTTACGGCGAGGCCTATGCCGACAAGTGGGTGCTTGTTGTTCTTCCGGACGTTACGGTTTACGACAATTCATTTGGAGGGCAGGCATTAATGGTCTTCGAGGGGACGAACGAAACCGCTGGGAATAAGGTATACATCAACGCATTCGGAGTTGAAACCGGAGGCTGCACGTACAAAAACCTTGGCACCATCAATTCCCCCGAGGCAAAAGCCTATCTGAAGTTGGATGCCCCGCCTACAACTGGAACCTGGTCTGTTGGAGATCGTGTTGTCAAGAAAACCCCGGCTATAGGCCAATCGAAGGGATGGACCTGCGCGATAGCAGGGACCCCTGGGACATGGGGCAATGAAGGAAACCTTCAGTAAACAAAGGAGTAATAATGGCTCTAAGAAAAACCATCGCCCTCCCGATCGGGCTATCAGTCGTGGATGCCTACCATCGTGTCGAATACGCAGAGGTTAGTAAGGACCAGCTAAGGTTCCAGGTCCGCGCCTATGCATCGGTGGATTTCCCGGCCTGCCACGATGCTCGCTATGTCTGCCCCTATCTGTTAGATGGTGCAAACCCGTTGATACAGGCTTATGAGTATCTGAAATCATTGCCGGAATATGCAGGTGCAGTAGATTGCTAACCTAACTCCACCACCGATCTACCCGTCCCTTGCTCAGGCCAAACAGATCAGTCACCACAGAGCACAACGGCTCGGGCACGTCCCGGGCCATTTTTATGCACGCTAGAACCAGTGCCGGCGTCCACTTTCTTCCGGACGGCTCGGGTACATGGTGATCCAGCAGCCAGCGGCAGACCTTGTTGCCGCTGCCGGTTTCCAGATAGAGCCGGAACACCAGGTCATTCAAGCTTTGAACGGGGGACTCCAAGTGATCGGCCAATGCCGATTTGGTGGCAGCCTCTTTCCGAAGCTCGGCAACCAGCTCGTCGGAGGGGATGAAGCCATAGCCCTCCACATCGTGTTTCATCAACTGCCAACCTCCCTGAACGGACGGGCCTTCCGGATCCCGTCGTGAATGAATACCCGCTGCTACGTCCCCCAAACCAGAACCCGCCACACGGCGGGTTTTGGTTTATTGTGTCAGCTGAGCGGAACAGGCTGGCGCAGTACATTTTTTCATGCGGAACAGATATTTAGGAAGACTGACAAACTCCGTCATCATCCTATTGGACGAGCTGGTCACAGTGAGTGGGCAAGACCAGCTCGACGCATATCTAAACAGCATGAAAAGCCACCTCCCCGCCGCCAGCCGCCTCCTGCTGGTCGTCACCCAATCCGCGCTGCCGGCGCTCACCCTTCACCACTTGGCCGGGGTGGACTGGCCGGCCCAGTGGCTCAGCCTGTACCGCAAGGAAGCGTTCTACCTGGTCGACCCGGTGCTGCGGGCCGCGCCTCGAAAGCCGATCGTCTGGCCCGATCTGATTGCATCCGTCCCCCCTACCCGCGATGAGAACCGGTTCTTCCACCTGTGCGCGCGCTACGGCCTGACACGGGGGTTCAGCTGGATCGAGGAGAGGGGCGACTACCGGGTGATTCTGAGCGTGGCGGGCGAGGAAGCGGAGCAGGACAGCGCCGCCCAGGATCTGCTCGAATGCCTGATGCCCAGGCTGGCCGACGTGGCGGTGCGGATCGTCGGCGCCAGACCGCGTCTGAAGGGCCTGACGACAAGGGAATGTCACATCTTACATTGCATGGTGATGGGGATGCCCGACCACGAAACCGCCGAGCGGGTGGGCCTGACCACCCGCACCGTGCGCGACAAAATCAACAAAATCAAGATGATGTACGGGGCCAACAACCGCTGCCACCTGATGACGATCCTGTTCGGCATCGATTTCCCGGCCCCCGGATCTAGGTAGTAATACCGACGCCATTTCTGCCGGTTTAGCGATATTCAATTCCCAATGGCATTGTTAAATTTGTTCGACATAAAAACCATGTCGAACCAAAGCAAATGCCATTCTGTTCCCTCATTCCCCTGCCCAAGCGATTACGTGAGCCACTGGCGTCACTTCGCTTTTCCTATTTGACGGCCCGCTCGCAGCTGGCCAGATCGTCCCGGAAGTGCCGCGCCTGCCGGTCTCGCCATGGGTAGTCCTTGCGCTGGTAGGCCTGCAGGAAGCTGACCTGGTCGGTCAGCGCGGTGTGGCAATCCATAAACGGGGCGTGCGGCAGGTCATTCGGCCAGGCATCCGATCGGCGCACGGCCTCGCGCTGGATTCGTTGCAGCGCCACGGTGTCGCCGGCGCGGCCGGCGCGGTTGATCTCGGCACGGGTGTGCTTCAGCCAGGCGAGCAGCTGCACGGCGTCGTCGCGCGGCGTGGCGGCCATGGCCGAGGCGGACAGGACGAGTGCGAGGAAGGCAAGGACGGCTTTCATTTGGCGGCGGCCCAATCGCGCATGAACTGCAGCAGGATCTGGCGCTTCTTCTTGGGCAGTTGATCGAACAAGGCCAGCAGCTCCTTCTTGTCGTCGTCCAGGTCCTGGCCAGGCTCGGCCACGTGCACCTCGGCCGCCGTATAGGTCACTTCCATCTCGCCGCGCCCGGTGGTCAGCCATTCGAAGCTGATGCGCAGTTCCTGGGCGATGAGGGACAGATTGTTGGTGGTGGGCTCCGTCAGACCGCTCTCCCAATGACTGACGGCGGACTGGTTGACCCCCACCTGCTCGGCCAGCCAGCCCTGCGATTTCTTGCGCGCCCGCCGGGCGGTCTTGATGCGAGTTCCTATCATCCGCCCATTTTATTAGTGAACTAATATCCAAAATAATTAGCATTGGTATTGACAGATAATAATACTGATACTAATAATTAGGACATCAGCAACACAGGGAGCATGAGATGACCCCCATAGAAGCGGCTCGTAAACGCTTGGGGATGACCCAGTCGGAACTGGCTGAGAAGGCTGGGTGCACGCAAGGACACATCAGCCAGCTGGAAAAGGGTTTGACGAACCCATCCCGCGAACTGGCGAAGCGGTTGGCTACCGCTCTGGAACTGACGGTCATGGAAATCCTGTATCCGGAGGATGCAGAGAAGAAGTAGGCGCCGTACCCACGGGCTAGGTGGGCACGGCACGGTGGTGCAGGTACTACGGTGTGGCAACCACAGTATCGGCACCGGAAGAAATTCGTTCAAGACGATTTTTTACGGGAGCTATCACAGATGAACCCTGACATCGATGTATTCGATGCACTGCGCGAGACAGCACGCCAGTTCGGAGTGGAAAAACTGGCCGCCCTGATGAATGTCCGGCGCGGCACCCTCTTCAACAAGCTGTCCCTCAAACCGACCACGGCTCACCACAAGCCGACGCTCAAGGACTTCATCGAGATTCTGACGCACAGCCGGGACCTGAAGCCGCTGCGCATGTTGAACACCTTCTTCGGCTGCGTCACCTACCAGCTGCCCGACCTGAGCCAGGCCTCCGACACCGCCCTGCTCGATCTCGTCAACCGCGTGCACATCTGCGGCGGCGACGTGCACCGCGAAATCGACGAGGCCCTGGACGACGGCCACGTCAGCGCCCAGGACTTCCAGGAGTTCGACGTCGAGCTGCAGGAATGGCTGGCCGCCATCCTCGAGCTGCGCGCCCGCTTCAAGGGGATGGTGATCCATGCAGCTTGATAGCCCCATCCCCGATTGCCTCGCCAAGCACGGCATCACCACCGTGCGCGACAACCTGCAGCCCGGCCAAACCGTCGGCGGCTTCGTCCCGGAGCTGGTCCGCCTGTTCGGCGCGGAACTCGTGGAGGCGTTCAAGTGCAAAAACCCGCCCGACACCGAAACCAGCTCGGCCTCCCGCTCGAAGCGACTGCCGGCGAGCTGACCGAGGAAGAGCTGCGCGTGGCGCACCGCCGCGCGGGACTGCAACTGCCGTTTGAGAAAGCCATGGACAACCCGGCGCTGGCGATTTGCCTGAGGAACAGCGCTCTGTCCCTGAAAAGAGGAGTGACACGCAGATGAGCACTACCGACAACGTAATCGAGCTGTTCACGCCGGGCCCGCAGCTGCACCTGGCCCGCTTCCACATCGCCCTGGGCGACCCGGCCCTGATCTATGGCCACGACGACATCGCCAGCATCACCTTCCGCCGCGAGAACGGCGAGCTGGCCCTGTACCACATGGCCCTGGGCATCACCGAAACCCGCCGCGTCGTGCTGCCGGGCGACGAGATCCAGCTGCAGGTGGACGGCAAGACCTTGCTGATCATCGTCCGCGCCTCGTCGGCCACCCACGTGTGGCTGGACGCCGGCAAGGACCGTACCGCCGACATTGCCATGGTGCTGGCCGCCGCCACGGCCTGACCGACCTTCAACCTTGTGATCTGGGAGGACACATGGAACGTTACCTCACCCCGACGGAGCTCCAGCAGCTCCTCAGCGCCGCACACCGGGTCAACGACCCGCTGGCGCAGCGCGACTACCACGTGATGGCCGCCTTGTCTCTGAGCGGCTGCCGCATCGGCGAATTCAGTCTGATCACCCTGGGCGATGCCTGGGACGCACTGAAAACCGATTACCTGTTTCTGCCGCGCGAGAACCGCAAGGGCGGCAAGCACGACCACAAGGTGTTCATGACCCGAGCGCTGCGCCTGCACCTGGTGGCCTTGTGCAACATGAACGACAGCCAGCTGGCCAGCGATCCGCTGGTGCCGGGCCGCTTCGGCGCCCCGATGACCGTGCGCAGCTACCAGCAGCGCATCGCCTACTGGGCACAGGAAGCCGGGCTGACCATGAAGGTCACTCCGCACTTCTTCCGCCACACCCGCGCCATGAACATCATGCGCTCGAGCGAAGCCCGCGACCCGCGCGGCATCGTCCAGAACGCACTGGGCCATAAGAGCATCGCCAGCACGGGCATCTACACCCAGCCGAGCCGCGAGGATCTGGAGAACACGCTGTCCGCGATCGACGGCCACGGTGGCCGGCGTCCCTCGATGGGCTCGCTGCGCAAGGCGTATGCACGGAGGGTGGGGTGATGGCTATTCAACGCTACTGCCTGAGCTGGGACTGGAAGGCTGACGTGGTGGTCGATATCGACCGCGAGATCGCCACCGACGAGAAGCTGCACATGATCAACAACTTCTGGACCAATGCCGAAGACCGCCTCGAGGAGGCAAACGGCGATGTGCTGGTGGCCGTCCTGAAGATGCTGTGTACCAAGGTTGTCAGCATGTCCATCGAGTACCTGGACGTGAAAGACATCTTTGCGAAGCGCGGTGGCGCTACCGAGGGCTGGCCGGCACTCGATGGCAGCTGGGGCATCACCCTGGTGCGCTACGACGAGTTGGAGTTCGACGACGACGACGTCGAGGTGCGGGAGATTTCCCATGGCTAAGCCTCGCAACCTCTGGCCCGACACCATGCAGATCTGGGTCGTCACCGGCAGTGGTGGCTCCGGCAAGACCACCCTCGGCAGCACGCTGGTCACCCTCGCCGGCGGCTACGGGATCGACGCCGTGATGGTCGACGGCGTGCGCGACGCCAGCCAGGCCGAGAGCCTGCTGCGCATGCGCACCGTCTCCCCGGACCTGCTGATCATGGTCACCGAAGACTGGCCCGTCCCCAACATGCCGCGCCGCGCCGAGCGCGTGTTTGGTCTCAACCCGGGCGACGCCGCCACGGTGCACCACATCGCCCACCAGGTGATGACGCGCACCCCGCCCGTGAAGGCCAAGCCGGCCGCCAGCAAGGAGGCGAGCCATGCGTGAAGCGAACCGCCGCCTGCACACCCCTGACAACAGCGACCGCCGCCCGCTCGCCGCGCTGGCCAGCCCGATCGACCCGCGCGCCGCCGAGAAGCTGCAGGCCATGCACCGCCGCGCCGTCGCCGTGCGCCGCGAAGTCGAAGCCCGGGCCGACGCCCGCCGTGAAGAACACTGAGGAGAAACTGTGATGAGCATCATCCCCGCCAAATACCTCGAGGAGATGAAGGCTGCCAAGGCCCTGCGCCAGCAGCTTCAAGAAACCGGTGTCGCTGCACTGCAGCGCCTGCTGCCCATCGCCCAGGGCGACACCGGCCAAAGCCGCATCGTCGCCCTGCTTCTGCTGGGCCTCTACAACGACACGCGCTTTCCCTTCCCTCTGACCGAGCTGCGCGGCCTGGACGACGCCCTGTTCGAAGACTGCATGACTGTGCTGCGCATGGATGCCCGAGCCTGCCAGCAGGAAGTGCACTGCTACTTCGCGCACGGCGGCCAGATCTGGGAGCAGCTGGCGAAAGACTGGAACGTGCGCGACCACCGCAAAACCGACAACAACTGAGGATTCGAACCATGCAAACCATCCAAACCATCCGTAACCCGCGTGAAGTCCGCCGCCTTGCCGGCCTCAATCAGTCCGATTTCTGGAGCCGCATCGGCGTCACCCAGTCCGGTGGTTCCCGCTACGAAAGCGGCCGGGCCATGCCCAAGCCGACGCAGCAGCTTTTCCGCCTGGTGTACATCGAGCGCGTCGACCTCAGCAAGATCAACCGCCAGGACATGCAGATCATCGACTACCTGAAAGAGACCCACCCGGATCTGTACCAGTCCCTGCAGAAGGCCGTGAAACCCTTCGACGAAGCCCAGACGCAAGGGGCAGCCGCATGACCCGAGTGCCCTACATGGCCTACGCCGACCACCACATCGTGGAGCGGCCGGCGTGCCAGCGCTGCCAGGGCACCGGCGAGCGCTGGAGCAACACACGGGAAGAAATGGTGAGCTGTGTGTCCTGCTGCGGCACCGGCTACGTGATCACGTCGGCCTACCCGGCTGACCAGTTTGAGAGTGATGGGGGAGAACTGTGAGCAACTACCAATGTGAAGCGTGCGGCAAGTACAAAGCGGCCGACGTCAGCAAGATCGGCGTCGGCGACAAGGTCAACTTCGGCGTTGTGACCAAGTCGAGCAGCCTAACCATTCGCCTCAGCATCAAAGAAGGCGAGGTAACGGAAGTCGACGGTGACATCCTGACCATCAAGGTCAAGCGTGGCGGCACCTACAAACAGCGCCGGGGGTCGGTCACCCCGGAAGGCGCTCCTGGAGCGCTGACCTATGCCCTGTTTGGCCGGTGCGACTGCGGCGAGGAGGCGAAGTCATGAGCAACCTAGCCAAATTGGCCACCGCGGTGCAGAACGCCTGCGCCCGCAAGGCTCGTGATTTGCGCAGTGAGACGGGGCCGGCGATCGCCGAAGCCATCGAGGCCGAGGACCTGACCTATCTGGTCGCGGCGCATGTAGTCCCGGTCGAGCCGGTGGCGCCCGCCGTGAGCGTCAACAAGCAGCCCAATGGCGGCTATCCCGGCTGCGACGTCTGCACCTGCCCGGACGGGCATTGCCATATCAACGACATGCTGGCGGACGAAGAAAACCCGCTGGGGCTCCTGACCTATCAGTTCACCGCCTCCACCGGCTACGAGTGCGAAGGCCAAGCCAGCGGGATCACCCCGGAACGTTGGGGGCGAATCCTCGCAGCGATCGAGAACCCCGAGCCACCTGCCACGGCCGTGCCGGACGACGTGGCCAAAGACGCCGCCCGCTGGCAGATCATCAAGCAGCTTGCCTCCGAAGATGGCGGGCAGGCGCTGTCAATCCTCGTCATGTATTGCGGCCTGACCGAGTGCGACACCGTCGCCCTCGATGCAGCCATCGACAAGGTAATTGCCGAGAATGCCTCCAAGCCGAAAGGCGGTGCCGCATGACCTTCCGCGACCCCAAGAAGCACCCGCAACCGGGTGACGTGCTACGCCGCTTTGGCTCCACCCGATACGTCACTGACGTGGCCAGCAAGGCCAGCGGCACACTGATCAGCGTCTATTTCAACGCCGGCACACCGGACAGCCAGAAATCCAACGTCAACATCGGCACCTGGCGCAGCTGGGCCAACGCCGACTGCGAAGTCCTGCTGCGCGACGACACCAACGGCGACACCTCCGCCCCGCACATGTACATCGCCACCCACCGCTGCGGCGGTTTGGTGGCGAGCAGCTGGGACGATCCCGGCTACGAGGCAGAGAACCGGCAGAACTGCCGAGACTGGCTCTCTCGAGGCTACGCCGTCGCCAAGATCATCGTCCGCGAAGCCACTCCCCCGCTGCCCTGGTGCGAGTGCATCCGACGAGAAGAAGCAACAGAAAAAACAACGGCGTAATACAGCTACCTACAAAAACAAGGTGTGGCAATGGCATTACAACTCCTGTCCCTTCTCCCGTTCTCCAGCGACCGCCGCGTCTACCGCTCGTTCGGCCACGCCATCGTGGCCGAGCCCGGGCTGGTGGCCGTGGCGCCGCTCTCCGCGCTGGACGGCTCGCTGCGGGGCATGGTCGATGGCTGCCCGGTGCCGTGGCACGAGGCCTGGGCGGTGATCGACACCCCCACGGCCGCCGCGGTGGATCTGGCCAGCCACGACTTCGCCCCGGTGGTGGGCCGGCTCGCCGACATGGCCGGCGCCGGCTGGTCACTCGGCGTGATGCACGAGCTGCAGGCCGTGCTGTTCGGGCACGAGTCGGGCATCAAGGTCGCCATCGCCGCCGAACTGGTATTCAAAGGGGACCGCCATGTCTGACATCGTTGCCGACATCCTGACCGAGCTTAGAAAAAAGGCGCTCACCGCGACCGAGCTGCAGACCCGCCCCCGCCTGGCCAACGTGCCGGCGCGCGTACTGCACGAAGCGCTGGACGCCCTGGTCGACGTCGGCGTGCTGCAGCCGCTGGCCATCGGCCTCGACGACCGCGGCTACCTGATCACCGGCACCCCGCTGTCGGCGCCGGCCGACGAGCCCGCCATCCCCTCCTTTCTGCTGAAGTAAGCGAGCGCCACATGAGTACCAACAACAACCCCGCCATGGGGGAATGGTTCGCTCGCCTCAAGAGCGAGATCAACCTGCACGACCTGGCCGACCGCCTGGACATGCAACGCCATGGCCGCGAAGGCAACTACTTCTCGCCGTCACGCAAAGAGAAACACCCCTCGCTGTCGATCTACGACAACCACCCCAAATTCGGCAACGGCTGGAAGGACCACGCCGCCGACATCGGCGGCACCACCATCGACCTGGTGATCTACGCCGGCCGCGCCAATGATCCGATGGAAGCCGCCAAGCTGCTGGGCGAGTGGTACGCCATCCCGCGCCCCAGCCGGGAAAAGAGCGCGGTACCGGAGCGCAAGAGCACGGCGGACTACATCGCCGACCGTTGCCTGAAGGATACCGAGCCGGCCGTCGCCTACCTGACGGGGCGAGGCATCAGCGAGGAAGTGATCCGCAGCGCCATCCGCCGGCGCAGCATCGGCTGGAACACCTGGACCTCGACCAAGGTGCCCGAGGGCGAGCCCGGCCACGGCGGCCCGGGGGTGGCCTTCATCGTGCGCAGCCTGGCCGGCGCCAAGGTGGTGGCGGTGGACATGCGTTACCTCGACCCGGCCCTGAACGGCGACGTGAAGACCCAGTGCCAGGGCGACAAACGCGGCCATGTGTGGACGTCCGACCTCGCCAGACTGAAGCGGGCGAACACCGTCTATGCGGTAGAAAGCCCGATCAACGCGCTGTCGATCGAGACCGCCCTGGCCAACTACCCCGGCGTCGCCGCGGTGGCGATCCTCGGCGTGTCCAACACCGACATCGACTGGAGCTGGGCGCGCGGAAAAAAGGTGATCGTGGCAATGGACCACAGCGATCGCCTGGACGAGAAATACCGCACCCGCCCGGGTATGGAAGCGGCCTGGAAGGTGGCCGACGCTCTGACCGCCTGCGATATCGCCAACCGCCTGGTGGACATGCTGGACTGGGAAGAAGGCGAGGACATCAACGACGTGCTCCGCGACCACGGCGCCGAGGAGCTGCGGATCCGGCTGAAGAAGCTGGACCAATGGCTGATCCCGGGGCAGCCGTCGGTCGACGCCGATCGGCGCCACCAGCTCGAGGGCCGCCGGCGCGTATTCCTGCAGGGGCATGATCTGGCGGTGTACTGGCGCTTTCGCTGCCTGGACGATTTCACCCTGTACGTCGAGGAGTTCAAAGAACGGAAGGACGATGATGGTAGTGCCTTGCCACCCAGAGAGGACTTCGGCGACCTGTGTTCATTCCGCGTGGCCGGGCTATCCCGACTGCGGATCCAGTCGCACCTGGCAACCATCAACGGCATGCCGGACAACCAACCCGAAACGGTGTTCGGCATCAGCTGCCAGCTGGCACGCAACGGCTCCCACCTGCAGCGCGAGGTGGTGACCGGAGACAAGCTCTACAACCTGGAATGGTGGAAGGCCAAGTTCGGCCACATCTGGAACCCGGCCAAGTTCGCCCGCATGGTGAACATCCTGGAGCGATCGGCCGATCTGGCTGCGCGTGATGTGGTGAACTTCGTCGGGCTCGCCTGGCGCGGTGAAGAGCTGGCCGCCCTCGAGGGCAACGACTGCTTTTTCGTCGAGCCGCAGAAGCAGTGCCTCTACAACAACATGAGCTTTCCCCGCGGCTCCACCCAGAACGCCCGCGCGGTGATCGCCGCCTATCAGGCGACCTTCAAGGAAAACGCCGCCGCCATCGGCCTGGTATGGGGCCTGGGCGCGCACCTGAAGAACGTGCTGGGCTTCTATCCCCACTTCCAGATGCAGGCCGAGAAGGGCTCGGGCAAATCCAAGCTGCTGGAGAGCATGCAGGCCACGCTGGCTTTCCAGGTGCTGTCCGGCCAGATGCTGAAGACCGACCACCGGCGCCGGGCATCGGTGTCGTGGACCACCCACCCGGTGGGCTGGGACGAATTCTCCAAGCTGCCGAAGTCCATCCTGTCCGACATCGACGGCCTGCTGCAGTCCACCTACCGTTCCGAATTTACCCGCGTCGGCGCCACCCTGACGCCCTACCTGATGTGTGCCCCGGTGCTACTGGCCGGCGAAGAGGTGGACGTGGAAAGCCTGCAGTCCAAGATCTGCCGTTCCTCGCTGTCGGTCGCCAAACAGGGCGCCATCATCCCGCACGAGCTGCCGCAATTCCCGGTGTGGGAGTGGCTGCAGTTCCTGGCCAGCGTCGACCCTGCGCGGATTCGTGACACCCACAAG
This sequence comes from Pseudogulbenkiania sp. MAI-1, assembly GCF_000527175.1. NCBI lineage: Bacteria > Pseudomonadati > Pseudomonadota > Betaproteobacteria > Neisseriales > Chromobacteriaceae > Pseudogulbenkiania > Pseudogulbenkiania sp. MAI-1. The sequence goes on from NZ_AZUR01000001.1 coordinate 2,863,877, forward strand.
CGCTACGTGGCGTTCTGCCAGCAGCGCGGCCGTGCCGGAGAAGGAGACGCCACCGCCAAGCGGATGATGGAGAACTACGCCGCGATCATGACCGCCTGGGCGCTGCTGACGGAGTTCGCCGGCATCGACATCGGCCAGGGCGACTTCCTCGAGGACATCATCGCCGAGATGAACGCCCACATCGCCGACACCGACGGCACCCGCCTGCCGTGGGTGTGGATCATGGAGATCCTGCTGTCGGAGCTCGCCGCCCAGCGCTTCGATCATCCTTATTGCTGGGGCGACCATGCGATCGACGGCCGCAAGCTGGCAGCCAAGAAGCAGGACAACAAGGACTGGTTGGCGGATGTGGCCGATGGGGAGGAGAACGAATGTCTGTTCGTGATGCCGTCCCACGTGATGGATCACCTGTCCACGGCGCCACACCTGCGCGCCAAGTTCGACCATCTCCCCGTCAAGACAGGCCGCATCTTCAAGCGCCAGCTGCTTCAGAGCGGCGTGGTAGTGGATCCGGACTGCGAGAAAACCATCCGCCGCGGGCGCCAGGGCCACATGGTGGCCATCAGCATCAGCAAGCTGGCCCAGCTGGGGCTGCATGCGGCGCCGGTGATCGATCGGGGAGCCTATTGATGAACGAGATCAAGCGACCCGTTTTGCGGTACCACGGCGGCAAGTTCCGCCTGGCGCAGTGGATCATGCAGTTCTTCCCGGATCACAAGACCTACGTGGAGCCGTTTGGCGGCGCCGCTGGCGTTCTCCTCCAAAAGCCGCGTGTCTACGCCGAGGTCTACAACGACCTGGACAGCGAGGTCAGCAACTTTTTCCAGCTGCTGCGCGACCCAGTCACTCGCGCCCAGCTGATCGAGGCCGTGACGCTCACCCCCTACCACCGTGACGAGTTCGAACAGGCCTGGGAACCAGCCGAGGAACCGATCGAGCGCGCACGACGCCTGTGCATCCGGGCGCAGATGGGGTTCGGCTCGGCTGGAGCAACCAAGGGCACCACGGGTTTCCGTATCGACACCAAACGCGAGTACGGCACAGCCCAACAGCTTTGGGCGTACTACCCCGCAGCTCTTGCCGCAGCTGGCGAGCGAATTGCGGGCGTCCTAGTGGAAAACAGGCCTGCTATGGAAGTGATGCGCGCCCACGATGGGCCGGACACCTTGCACTTTGTCGACCCGCCGTATCTGCACTCCACCCGAGTGATGCAATCACGGAATACCAACTGTTATCGCCATGAAATGGCCGACGACGACCACATCGAGCTGCTGCAAGCGCTTCGCAGCCTGGAAGGCATGGTGGTCCTGAGCGGCTATCCTTCTGAGCTTTACAGCGAGCTTCTGGGCGGGTGGGAAACACGATCGACAGGGGCACGCATCAGCGCCGGCCGCGGCACCGCCATACGGCAAGAGGTTGTTTGGCTCAACCCCGCCTGTAGCCGTGCCCTTCACGGTACCGGGCTTTTCGCGCGCTCTGATTACGCGACTTCGCTTTTCTGAAAGGACATCACCATGCAAACCACCGCCACACTGACGTTTGAGCAGTTCGCCGCCCTGACGCCGGCGGAGCGCCAGGCCTACCTGCAGGGCTATCCCATCATCACCGAGAGCCAGGGCTTCCTTGACGGCACCAAGCGCGTGGGCGACCCCAACGCCGTCAGCACCAAGCACCGCGCCCTGGTACGCGGCATCCCTATCCTAGGCTGGTACGGCTCGCCGGCCGCCGCCATCGATGCCGCCCGCGACTTCCTCCAGGACTGGGACGGCGAGCTGTAGCCCCGCCGGCCGCCCGATCGACACCGCGCCCGAGAACGGCGCGGTTTTTTTGGGCCCGGAGACGGTTCCCGCCATTGGGTAGCGCAGTGCCGAAAAAAACCCGTGGATTTCGGCCCATCTTGCCGCTAAGTCATTGATTTATGAGAAATCACCATCCACAGTTTCCCGAAAATTTCCACGGAATCACTTCCGTTTTCCACGGATTGCCCTCTTTTTTCCACTTGGCCGTTTTCCGGCTCGGCCCCTTTCTCTTTCTCTTTTTCTTTAAAAAACAAGAAGAAAGAGAAAGAAAGCGGAGAAAGGAAGGGGTGAGGGGAATCCACGGGTTTAGACCATTGCCTATTTTTTAAGCCACAAGTTTTGATTAGCTCCCACAGGTTTTTCGTGGGCAAAAACCATCACCAATGCCTTGTTTTTATTGGGTTTCTCGCTACCATCGGGGGAAATCCACAGTTCCACAGGTAAATCTGCCTGTGTCCCCCTGGAGAGAGTCATGAACCGACTGTTCGAAGAGTTCCTTCTCTTCAAAGCTGAAAACGATGCCGTCGCCGATCGCACGGTGAAGGCCTACCGCGACATCCTCGCCCGCTATGAGGCCTGGCTGGACGGCCGCGACCCGCTGGAGGTCAACGGCGACCAGTTGCTGGCCTTCTGCGGCCCTTACCTGCATAAGACGCTGCAGCTGGCCCCGGTGAGCCGCACCCCCTACGTGGCCTGCATCCGCGAGCTGTATCGCTACCTGTCGGCCGTGCGTGGGCTGACCGGCCGCGACCCCGCCCAGGCCGTGCCCTATCCGCGCCGGCCGGGCAAGTTGCCGCGCGTGCTCTCCCTGGACAACGCCGAGCGCCTGATGTGGGCCCCGGACTTCAACAGCTTCGAGGGCGTGCGTGACGCGGCCATGCTGGCGCTGCTGCTGGGCTGCGGCCTGCGCGTCGGCGGCCTTGTGAAACTGAACGAGGGGAACATCGCCTCCCTCTTGGCCGAGGGCGGCGAGCCACGCCTGGCCCTGAAGCCGACCGAGAAAGGCGACAAGGAGCGCCTGATCCCGGTGCCGCGCGAGGCCGATCTGCTGCTGCGCGTGTACCTGGAGCACCCCGCACTCGAGGCGATCCACCGGGAGACCGCGAACGGCGACCGCGTGCTGTTCGTCACCACCCGAAACCGCCGCTGCCCCCCGCACGAATATTACGGCGAGCGCCGCCGCTTCTCCACGCGCGGGGTGTTCGCCATGATCCAGCGCCACGGCGAGGCGGCCGGCATCCCCAAGGACCAGCTCAACCCCCATGCCCTGCGCCACCTGTTCGGCACCGAGCTAGCCGAGGGCGACATCGATCTGCTCGAGCGCCAGAAGCTAATGGGCCACCAGGACCCGAAGACGACCGCCATTTACACCCACCTGGCGTTCAGGAAGCTGACCCGAAGCGTCGACCAGGCCAACCCGCTATCCAAGGTCACCACGCCAGTCAGCCAGCTGCTGGGCGAGATGGGGAGCAAGCCACAAGGACGCGCCCGTCGTGGTCCCTGATTCTTACAAGTCATAGTGGCGGAACTAAATCACAGGGTAGACACGCCGTGGAGAGAGGCCTGCAGCGGTTTCGCAAAGTCACCCTCAAAACGGGCTAAATCGGAAATCAGACTGTGCCTGTCCCCACTTCGCATTCTGTCAAAAAGCGAAGTCGTCCTACGGAGGGACGGGCATCACAAGGGGGTCAGCGATATGGAAAAGCGAAGTCACACGATGGGAATTGCAAGGGGCGCCGCTGTCGGCCTCTCCGCCCTGCCAGGGGTGGGGGGTCGGCAAGGCGCTCCGACCACCACCCCACAGGGGGGTGGGTACCTGGATAACTGCACTCCTTCCCAACTTCAGGTAGGGGCTTCCCAAAAAAAAATCGCGCGCGATCCGCGCTTGGATCACCTGCGCCAGATGGGCATGAATGCCACCTGGCAGCGCGTCGCCGAAGAGATCGGCATGGACGCCTTCCTGGCCATGTGGCGCATTTTGGACGCCGAGGAACAGTTCCACCACGTCAAGGGCAACCTCGAGATCAACCTGCGCCGGTACCGCTCTTACCAGATGTTCCAGCGCAACCTATACATCAAGCAACTGGCCCAGGCTGGACTCGACCCCAAGCAGATTCACTATCGCTTGGCTGAGGGACTATGTGAAAAACTCGAACCGAAACACATAAAACGCATCATCAATAACAAATAGAATCAGAACATGAAGAAGAATAAGACCGCGATTATCTACGCCCGCGTCAGCACGGCGCGCCAGGCCGACGAGGGCATTTCGATCGACAGCCAAATCGAGCAGGCCGAGAAAAAGGCCCTTGAAATGGGGGCGGTCGTCATGAAGGTATTCCGCGACGACGGTATTTCCGGGCGCACCGCAAACAGGCCGGCGTTTCAAAACGCCATCAAGTTTTGCGAGTCCTACGACATCGACTATTTCATCGTCTGGAATACCTCCCGCTTCGCCCGCAATAAGCTCGACGCGGCCAGCCATAAGAAGCTGCTGGAGGGTGGCGGCACCAAGGTCGTCTATGTGTCGGTCAACATCGACAACGAAACAGATGAAGGCTGGTTCAGCGAGTCGATCTTCGAAATCATGGACGAGCATTACAGTCGGCAGGTGTCCCGCGACACCCGCCGATCGATGCTCAAGAACGCCAGGGACGGCTACTGGAACGGCGGTCATGTCCCCTACGGCTACCTGGTAGTAACGACGGACGGCAAACGCAAGCAACTGCAGATCCAGCCAGACGAAGCGGTCATCGTGAAAGAGATGTTCCGCATGTATATCACCGGGCTAGGCTGCAAGCTGATCGCCATGGACATGAATGACCGCGGATTCACCTATCGCGGGCTAAAGTGGACCAAGGGGCACATCACGAATCTGTTGAAAAACCCCGTCTATGCCGGGTTCATCGCCTTCAACAGAATGGACAAGCAGAAGCGGGAAAAGCCGGAAAGCGAGTGGATCATGACGAAATCCCACGATGCGATCGTCAGCGAGGAAGACTATGCCCTGGTGCGCGAGGAATTCAGACGCCGCTCGCCAACGTCAGAGGGTGGCAGCCCCCACAGCACCTTTGTTTTCACCGGCATCCTGCGGTGCGGCGAATGCGGCGCCGCCATGCAGACCGAAAGCGCCACTGGCCGAACCAAGATCTACCACTACTACAACTGCAGCCGATCCCAGAAAGGCGGCGGCTGCCGTAGCCGCCGGATCGCGGCCGGCGACTTTGACACCTGGATGATGAACACCATCATTCAGCGCGTGCTCACCCCGGAGCGCATGCGCGAGGTCGTCGCCGAGGTGCACGAGCTGACCAGCCGCGACCAGGAAGACCGCGAGCGACGTGCTAATGCCGTCCTCCGGCAGATCAAGGATGCCAACAAGCGCCGCCAGAACCTATTCGACATCCTCGAGCTGCACGGCAAGGACGCGCCCAACCTGGGCGATCTGACCGTGCGGCTGCGCGAAATCAACGCCACCATCAAGAAGCTGGAAGCGGAACTGGCCGCGATCGAGGCCGAGGAGAGCCCGGTATTCGATGTCACCGATGAGCAAATCCAGAACGCCACCGATACGATGATCGGCGTGCTGAATAACACCCCTGATGCGAAAAAACTACGGCTGCTGATGGGTCATTTCATTGACCGCATTGTGTTGAATGAAGCTGACGTGGAAATGGAATATCGACCCGAGCGGATCATTGGCACAAATGAAAAGAGCCGTGAACCAGTGGTTCACAGCTCGAATTCTTGGCTCCCCGAGCAGGGCTCGAACCTGCGACCTGCGGATTAACAGTCCGTCGCTCTACCAACTGAGCTATCAGGGAACATCTGAAGAGAAAATAATTATATTTGCTGAAAATTCGTCCGTCAAGCGATTCCGTGTATTTTTTATTGCAAATCGCTTGGCGACATGGCTCCGCTCAGATGCTGAGCAGGGAAATGACGCGGTAGCGGCTCAGGCCGAGCAAGGCCGGGACGACGTCGAGGAAGGAGCGATAATCGCCTGACTGGTTCAAGCGGGCGTTGAAGTCGGCTACGAACTCTTCCGCCCAGCTCTGCTCGCCCATGCGCGACAACTGGTCGATGGAGTGGCGCGCTTCCTCGATGGCGCTGGCGATGGCGCTGTGCGCCTGACGTAGTTGGGAGAGCGCGCTCACGACGCGCTGCAGGGTCTGGCGCACGTTGGCGTGGTCGGCCACTTGCCAGTCGCTGCTGGATAGCCGTTCCGACTCCGCCACCGTCTTGACGCGCTGCGGCTGGCCGGAGGGGAAGCGGATGCCGCCGCCGCGCACCGTCAGGCGGTCGCGGATGGCCGGCCAGTCGGACTCGGCCACCGAGAAGCTCAGTTGCCCGTCGTCGTTGACGAAGGGGCGGATGCCCGAGGGCGCCAGAGTGCGGTTGAGGCGGCGCATGATGTCATCTTCGCTGATGTCGCCGCCGACGCTGAGCGACATGGCTGCCGTGCCGCGCTCGCCGCTGAACAGGGCGAGCGTTTCGGGACTGCCCTTGCGCAGGTTGTCGAGCTCCATCCCGCGCACGGTGAAATTCTGCCGGGCGTCCGCCGCCAGGTGAAAGCGCAGATTGCCATCGACGCTGCCCCCACTTTGCGCATGGCGCTGGCTCAGGGCTTCGGCAAAGCGGTCGATCTTCGCCTCCAGGCCCTCGCGGTCGATGCGGCGCTGGGTCAGTTGCTGGCTGAGGTCGGTCTTGAGCTGTTCGAGCTGTCCGGTCAGGCCGTCGACGAAACCCAGGGCGCGCTGGGCCGAGGTGAGCTGTTCGTTCAGCTGGTTGCTGTAGCGCCAGCCGCTGGCGGCGGGGCCGCGCGGCGTGGACGCCTCCGGCAAAGCCAGGGGCGTCGCGCGGGTGTCGGCGGCGGGGGCCGGCGCGACGCTGCCGGCATTGTTGCGGCGGGTGCGGCTGCCGGCGGAGTCGAGCGAGGAGATCAGGGAGTTCATGGTCGGACCGGCCTCAGATCACGTCGAACAGGGTGAGCGCACTGATCTTGCCATACGCTTTCTGGCTGGCCTGCACCGCCAGCAGGTAGCTGTTCATGTTGATCGAGGCCTCGGCGTAGTCGAGGTTGCCCAGGTCGGCGATGCTCTGCTGGTTGGCCAGGCTGACGTTGCCGTGGTTGTCGTCCATCATCTGGAGCGTGTTCTGCGCTCCGCCCAACTCGGCGATCTTGGCCCCCAGGTCGTTCAGCGCGGCATCGGTGCCGTCGAGCGTCTGGCGCACGATCAGGCCCACGGCGGGATCGGCGGCGTCCAGGGCCGGATCTTGCAGGGTGGCGATGGTCTGGTCGAGCAGGTTGAGCAGATCGGCCATGTCTTCCAGCGTGACGTTGGCGGGTTGGGTGACGCCGTGCCCCACCACCACCTTCTGACGGTCGGTATTGCCGCTGTAGCCATAGCGGCTGCCGGAGGGCCGGGTGCTGTCGACGACGATGGTCTGGGTGGCGCTGGCGGTGCCGGAGAACAGGTAGCGGCCTTCCTGGTCCTGGGTGTTGGAGGAGAAGAACAGGCTGTCGCGCAGGCTCGCGAGCGAGCTCGACATGGCGCGCAGGTCGTCCGCGGTATTGCCGCCGTCGGCGGCCCAGACCAGCAGGTCGCGCGCCTGCATGATGTCCTTGCTCATGCTGTCGAGGTAGGACTCGTTCATCGAGAGCCGCGAGCGCAGCGCGCCGATGTTGTCGCGGTACTGATCCAGCGCGGCTTCCTCGCGCTGCAGGCGCAGCAGTTGCACGCTGGCGATCGGGTCGTCGGACGGCACCAGCAGGCGGTCGCCGGAGGACATCTGCTGCTGCAGGTCGGCGAGCCGGCTGTTGGCCGATTGCATGGCGGCGCTCATCGAGGCTTGAAACTGGTTACTGGCTACGCGCATGGGGGCTTCCTCAGAAAACGGCCAGCGTGCTGTCGAACAGCTCGTTGGCGACGGCGATCACTTTCATGTTTGCCTGGTACATCTTCTGGAATTCGACCAGGTTGATCGCTTCTTCGTCGCTGTTGACGCCGCTGGTGGATTTCCAGTTTTTCTCGGCCTCGCCGCGCACCACCTTGGCGGTTTCCAGCCCGGCCTTGTTCTGCTGGCTGTCGATCGCCAGTTGGCCGGTGAGCTGGGCATAGGCGTCGCTGAGGGTGACCGTGCCGAGGCCGGCCAGGGCGATGGCCTGGTCCTTGATGGCGATCAGCGCCAGCAGGTTGTCGCTGTTGGCCGGCTTGGCGGGGTCGCTGGAGAAGCCCAGTTCGGCGGCCTGGATGTCCGACACCTGGAGCATGCCGTCGGGGCTGGCCGGGTCGAATGCGAACAGATCCTTGCCGGCCAGGCCGGAGAGGTCGTAACCGCTGGCGAGCTGGCTGTTCATGCGCGTGGCCAGTTCGCCAGCCAGGGTGCGGACCGCGTCGACCATCGGTTGCAGCACCTCGCTCTGGTACTGGTTGAGGCCGCCCAGCTGGCCGCCCAGGTTGTCGTCGGGCAGCGTGAAGCGTTCCTTGGCGAACTGCAGCGTCAGTGTCTGCGAGCCGTCGGCATTGGTGCGGGTGGAAAGTTCGGCCGAGGTGTCGCCGACGGCCAGCGGTTGGCCGCCGCGCAGCGTGACGGTGAGACTGCCGTCCCGCTGCTGGCTCACGCGCACGTCGACCAGCGCGGCCAAGGCGTCGATCTGGCGGTCGCGCTCGTCGAGCAGGCCGGAGGCGTTGACCCCCGAGGCGGAGGCATCGACCACCTTGCCGTTGAGTTCGGCGATGGCGCGGGTGATGGTGTTGATCTGCGCCAGCGTGGCGGTGCGCTGCTCATTGAGCGAGGCCTGCTGGGCGGCGAACACGTCGTTGAGATTGTTGACGCGGCGCGAGAGCGCGTCGGCCTCGCTGATCACTTGCTGGCGCAGGGGAATGGAGCCCGGCTCGACGCTGGCGGCGTTGAGCGCGCTGTAGAACTTGTCGAGACCGGCCGACAGGCTGGTGCCGTCGCTGCCCATCACTTGCTCCAGTTGGGCGAAGTAGGGTTGTGCCGCGGCGAGTTCGCCCTGCCCGGCTGCCGCCTGCCACATTTGCAGGTTCTTGTAGTCGTCGCTGAAACGGCGGATGGCGGTGACGTCGACGCCCATGCCGGCGCCGAGGCGGTCGCCTGCGCCCGGAACGATGGCCGACAACACTACGCCCTGGCGCGAGTAGCCGTCCGTCATCTGGTTGGACAGGTTCTGGCTGACCGTGTTGAGCGCGGCCTGGGCGGCCAGCGCGCCGGACAGCGCGTTCTGGATCATGCGCATGGTCGAGTGGCTAGTTGCGGTTCAATGGATAAAGCGGCGTGGCGAAGGCCGCCAGGCCGGCGCCCGTCTCGGGAGCCTTCTGAGAGAGAGAAGCGACCTCGGCGGCGTTTTCCTTAAACGCATTATTGCCATTGGCCTTTTCGTCCGGCAGCAGTTGCGCCAGGATGACGTTGGCGATGCCGAACATGCGCTGACGGGCGAGCTGGCCGGCCAGCGCCACGTCGGCGAAATCCATCAGGTCGTTGTTGATGGATTGGGCGAAAACGCTGTCCGAGCCGGCCATCTCGCGCGTGGTCTTGCGCATCTGGCCCAGCATTTCGCGGATGAATAGCGCTTCGAATTCTTCGGCGGCCTTGCCGGCCTTCTTGCGGTACTCGGCCGAGGGCGGCTGGACTGCTGCTTCGGAGTCGGCCGAAGCCCCGTCCGCGCCGGTCCCGGGGTGCCTGATGTCGCTCGTCAGCATGGTCGTCCCCCTCAAATCACCACCAGCTCGCCATCGAGCGCGCCGGCCTGGTCGAGCGCCTGCAGGATGGCCATGATGTCGTCCGGCGTGGCGCCGGTGCTGTTGATGGTGTCGATGATGGTTTGCAGCTTGGCTCCTGCCGGCCATTTGAACATGCGCCCCTGGTCCTGCTGCACGCTGATATCCGATTCCGGCGTGACCACGGTGTTGCCGCGGCCGAAGGGCTTGGGCTGGCTGACCTGGGAGCGTTCGGAGATCACTACGCGCAGATTGCCGTGCGACACCGCCGCCGGCCGCACCGTCACGCCCTGGCTGATGACGACGGTGCCGGTGCGCGAGTTGAAGATCACGCGCGGGGTGTCCTCCCCTACCCCGACGTTGAGTTTCTCGAGCCGGGCGACGAAGGCGACGCGCTCGGTCGGGTCGGATGGCGCCAGCACTTCGACCGACGTGGCGTCGCGCGTGCTGGCGATGCGGCCGTAGCGCTGGTTGATGGTGTTGACGATATTGGTGGCGGTCTCGAAGTTGGGGCGCTTGAGGCTGAGACGGACGGAGGGGCCGCTTTCGAAGTCGGAGGGGATCTCGCGCTCGATCGAGGCGCCGTTGGGGATGCGTCCGGAGGTGGGCGTGTTCACCGTCACGCTGGAGCCGCTCTTGCCTTGGGCGGACAGGCCGCCGATCACCAGGCTGCCCTGTGCCAGCGCGTACACCTCGCCGTCGGCGGCGCGCAGCGGCGTCAACAGCAGCGTGCCGCCGCGCAGGCTCTTGGCGTCGCCGAGCGACGAGACGGTGACGTCGATGGTCTGGCCGCGCCGGTAGCCCGGCGGCAGGCTGGCGCTGACCATGACCGCCGCCACGTTCTTGACCTTGGTGTCGCTGCCTTCGGCCTGTTTGATGCCGAACTGCTTGAGCATGTTGGACACCGACTGGCCGGAGAACTTGACCTGCGAATTGTCGCCGGTGCCGTCGAGGCCGACCACGATGCCATAGCCGATCAACTGGTTTTCACGGATGCCTTCGACGTTGACAAGGTTGCGCAACAACTGGGCGCCGGCCTGAAGCGGCAGCAGGCTGGTGACCAGCACCAGCATCAGGCGGGAAAGGTAACGGTAGGGCATGGGGCTTCTCAGAACGGCATCCACGGGCTGGTGAAGAAGCGCGTCAGCCAGCCCGGCGCATTGGCGTCGTTCAGCACGCCGCGGCCGGAATAGGCGATGCGCGCGTTGGCGATGCGCTGGGACGACACGCGGTTGTCGGTGTCGATATCGTCGACGCGGACGTAGCCAGCCAGCTTCAGGTATTCCTCGCCCAGGTTGAGGGTGAGCTGCTTCTCGCCCTTGACCAGCAACAGGCCGTTGGGCAGCACCTGATGCACGATCACGCTGAGCGAGCCGGTCAGGGCGTTCTGCTGGGTGGACGAGGAAGAGCCGTCGAAGGAGCGGTCGGCGTCGATGCCGACCGTGGTATTGATGCTCTTGCTGCCGAGCAGGGTGGGCTGGATGCTGGCGCCCGATTGCTTGTCGAAGCTGGTGCCGGCCTTCTTGCTGGCCTGGGTGGTTTCGTCCAGCACCACGGTCAGCGCGTCCCCGACGCGGTAGGCGCGGCGGTCGCCCACCAGCGACCAGCCACCCGGCGCGTACACGCCGCCGCCGACGCCGCGTGGCGGGGTTTTCAAGGCCGCCGGCAGATCGAGCTCGGGCTGCGGTTCGGGCGGCCCCATCTGGACACATCCGGCCAGGGCCAGCGCGGCCAGGGCAAGCGCACGCCTCATCGTACCGACTGCGCCAGGTACTGCATCATGTTGTCGGCGGCGGACAGCACCTTGGTGCTCATCTCGTAGGTGCGCTGGGTGGCGATCATGTCGACCATTTCTTCCACCACTTGCACGTTGGAGCCTTCCAGCGCGCCTTGCTTGAGCTTGCCCAGCGCATCGGTGCCGGGGTTGCCGACCGTCGGCGCACCGCTGGCGGCGGTTTCCTGGAACAGGTTGCCGCCCAAGGCCAGGAGGCCGGTGGGGTTGATGAAGTTGGCCAGGGTGAGCTGGCCGATCTCGGTCGGCGTGCCGCTTCCCGACAGCGTGGCGGCGACCACGCCGGATTCGCTGATGGAGATGCTGGTGGCATCGGCCGGCACGGTGATGGCCGGCACGATGGGCAGGCCCTGGGCGGTGACCAGCTGGCCGTCGGCGTTGATCTGCAACTGGCCGGCGCGGGTGTAGCCGGTGTCGCCATTGGCCATCTGCACCTGCAGGAAGCCCTGGCCGATGATGGCGAGGTCGAGCGACTGGCCGGTGGTGGTGATGCTGCCGGTGGTGAACACCTTCTGCGTGCCGAGCAAACGAGTACCGTTGCCCAGTTGCACGCCGGATGGAGAGGCGTTGTTGGCGTCCACCCGGGCGCCCGGCTGGCGCTCGATCTGGTAGAACAGGTCTTCGAACACCATGCGGTCGCGCTTGAAGCCGACGGTGTTGACGTTGGCCAGGTTGTTGGCGATGGCGCCCAGCCGCGCGTCTTGCGCCTGGATGCCGGTTTTGCTGATCCACAATGCCGGATTCATGCCTTATCCCTCTGTTGCCTAGCCGCGTACCAGGCGGTTGCCGGCCTCGACCATGTCGTTGGCCGCGTTGAACATCTTCATCTGCATTTCGAAGCCGCGATTGAGCGACATGGTGGCGATCATTTCCTCCACCGCCGACACGTTGCTGCCTTCCAAATGCTCACCCAGCACGCGCACCGTCTCGTCCGCCGGCAGGGTGGCACCCAGGCGGCTGACGATCAGGCCGTTCTCGTCCTTGGTGAGCTCTTCGCGGGTCGGCTTGACCAGCTTCAGGCGGTCCACCGGCTGCAGCGCGGTCTCGCCCGGCGGCTGGATGGAGATCGTGCCGTCGCCCGCCACCGCGACGCGGACGTAGGGCGGCAGCACGATGGGGCCGCCGTCGCCCAGCACCGGCCGGCCGTTGACGGTGAGCGCGCCGTTGGCGTCGATGTTGAGGTTGCCGGCGCGGGTGTAGGCCTCACCGTTGCCGGTGGCCACCGTCAGGAAGCCGTCGCCCTGGACCGCCACGTCGAGATCGCGCCCGGTCTCCGTCACGACGCCGGCGCGGCCATCGACGGCATTGGGTTCGGCGTGCGTCATATGGCGTGCATCGTAGCCGTAACCGCGCACCGCCTGGCTGCTGGCCACTTCGATGTCGGCGCGAAAGCCGTTGGTCTGGGCGTTGGCCAGGTTGTTGGCGTGCACCTGCTGGGCCTGGAGCGTGCGTCCGGCCCCGCTCATGATGGTGTAGATCAGCGCATCCATGACAGGTCCTTTCTGTTACACCGCCTGCATCAGCGCCTGGATGACCTGGCCCTCGGTCGAAATCACCTTGGTGTTGGCCTGGTAGTTGCGCTGAGCGGTCATCAGGTTGACCAGCTCGGAGGTCATGTCGACGTTGGATTGCTCCAGCGAGCCGGTGGCGAGCTTGCCGGCCAGGCCGCTGCCCGGTGCCGAGATCAGTGCCGTGCCGGAGGCCGGCGAATCGATCCAGCTGGTGGCCGACACGGCGATCAGGCCGTCTTCGTTGGGGAAGTTGGCCAGGGCGATGGTGCCGACCACCTGTTTCTGGCCGTTGCTGTAGGTGGCGAGGATGTCGCCGTTCTCTTCCAGGCTGAGGCCGGTCATCGTACCGGAGGCGTAGCCGTTGCTGCTGTTGACGGTGGTGGTGGTGTCGCCGGCGAACTGGGTGGTGCCGGTGTAGTCCACCGCCACGCTCAGCGCCGCGGCGCCGGTCGGTGTGCCCAGATTGAGCGTGCTGGCGGCGATCGGTGCGCTCAGCTTGCCGTCGGTATCGAACGTCAGGTCCACGGTGTCGGCCAGCAGGGTGCCGTCCAGGCCGTAATGCACCGTCACGCTGTTGGTGCCGGTCTTGACGAAGTAGTGGGTCAGGGTGTGCTTCTCGCCCAGCGAGTCGTACACCGTGGAGACGCTGGAGCTGTTGAAGCTGGTCGGGTCGTCCTTGTCGAAGGCCGCCGTCGGCACCGTCCAGCCGGAGGAGAGATTGCCGACATACTCCAAGGTGTCGCTAGCCTTGGCCGCGATCTGGCCGGTCGGGACGGTGATGTCGCCCAGGGCGCCGCGCGCGCCGCCGGTGGAGCCGCTGGCGGCGGCATAGCCCTGCACGCGCCGGCCGAAGCTGTCGACCAGCACGCCGTTCTTGTCGGCATTGAAGATGCCGACGCGGGTATAGGCCACGCTGCCGGCGTCGTCGTGGGTGATGAAGAAGCCGCGGCCCTGGATGGCCGCATCCAGCGCGCGCCCGGTGGTGACGGTGCCGCCGCTGCGGCCGATGCTCTGAGTGGTCGAGCCGACCTCGACGCCGGTCGCCTGGGTGCCGGCGTAGGTGGCGGCGAAGTTGGCGCGGCCCGATTTGAAGCCGTAGGTGCCGGAGTTGGCGATGTTGTTGCTGATGCTGCCCAGTTGGGAGTTGACCGCGTTGATGCCGGACAGGGCGATTTCTAGACTCATGGAAGGCTCCGCTTACGAGGCGCTGGACGAGGTGTTCCCGAGCAGGCGGGATACCGAGGAGGCCGGGACATCCCCCAGGCCGGAAAGAGTGAGGGTGGGTTCGCCGCCTTGCACCGGCAGGCGCACGCCCTGGACCACGGCGGCGAGCTCCAGCGTCGGGGTCGCCTTGGACGCGGTCGTCACCGACAGCGTGTAGCTGCCGGCCGCCAGGCCGTAATCGGCGGGTTTGATGCTGAACGCCACCTCGCCGGCGGGCTGGGAGCCCAGTGGAATCAGGTGCGGCTTGCCGTCGGCGCCGGTGAGCTGCAGCGTGACCTGGCTCTCGGCTCCGGACAGGGTAAGACGGCCGGAGACCGGCGAGCCGTCGAGCTGGACGGTGTCGGTCTGTACCAGCACGGTGCTGCCGACCTGATTGCCCAGGCCCAGCCCCTGCAGTTCGCGCAGCAGCAGCGCGTTGCTCTTCAGCTCGGACAGCATGTCGAGCGAGGTCTGCATCTGGTTCATCTGCACCAGTTGGTTGACGAATTGGCTGGGGTCGGCCGGATCGAGCGGGTCCTGGTTCTTGATCTGCGCCATCAAGAGCGTCATGAACATGTCGGAGGAGCCGAGCTGCGATTGGCCGTTGGCGGCCACCGTCGTGGCCTGGCCCGAGGTAGTGCTACTGTCGTTCAACAGCGTGTTACTGACTGCCATCAGCCTTCTCCCAGTTTGAGCAGGTCCTGCTGCATGGTCTTCACCCGCAGCATCACTTCGACGTTGGTCTGGAACGCGCGCGAGGCCGACATCATGTCGGTCATTTCCTCTACCGGGTTCACGTTGGGGTAGAACACGTTGCCGTCGGCGTCGGCCAGCGGATTGTCCGGCTCGTGCACCTTGCGCAGCGGGCTGTCGCTCTTGATCACGTCGAGCACCTGCACCCCGGCGCCCTGCCAGTTGCCGTCCGCGTCGGCACCACGGTAGGTGGTGGCGAACACCGGCTTGCGCGCACGAAAGGCCGCGCCTTCCGAGCCGGCGGCCGATTCGGCGTTGGCGAGGTTGCTGGCGACGGTGTTGAGGCGCACGGTCTGGGCCGTCATGGCCGAGCCGGCGATGCGGGAAATGTCCCTGAATGACATGGTTTATTGCCCTGCGATGACCTTGGCCAGACCCTTGTAATGCATGTTGAGGAAGGTCAGGCTGGTCTGGAATTCGGAAACGTTCTGGGAAAACTCGGCCTGTTCGACCCCCAGTTCGACGGTGTTGCCGTCACGCGAGGGGTGGTTGGGCACGCGGTAGAGCAGCTCGCCGGCGCCGCCATCCAGCGGGAAATCCGCTGCTTCCGCTGCCGTGGCCAGCTCGGTGCGGAAATCGACGTCGCGCGCCTGGTAGCCCGGGGTCGTTTCATTGGCGATGTTCGATGCCAGTACCTTGGTGCGCTCCGCCCGCAGCTTCAATGCTTCCGGGTGGATGTTCAGCGCCTTGTCGAAATGAATGCCCATTGCCACGCCCGATTCGGTTCAATACCATAGAAAGGCCATGTTTCTAATAGCCGCCTTACTTGAAAGGCGATACTAATTAATTGGCAACCCCTACGTACATGTAATAATTACCAAGCCCGACCGAATGGCAATTTTCACACCCCCTCGCCCTCCCTTCCGCCTGTTGTCCCTGCTGCCTCTGGCTCTTCCGCTATTTGCCGTTCAGGATGCCCTTGCGCAAACCGGGCGCGAAGCAGAAAACGCCGTGCTGGACAGCGCCCGGCGCTGGCTCGACGGCGCCACGGCCAAGGCGGGGCTGGAGCAGGCGCAGAGCCGCCTCACGCCGATTCCGCCGCGCGAGGCCGCCACGCTGCCGGCCTGCCGCTTGCCGCTGGAAGTGGAAGCTCAGGACACCACGGCACTGTCGCGCCTGCGCTTTGCCGTGCGCTGCCCGGCGCCGCAGGGCTGGAGCGCCGTGTATACCGTGCGCGTCGAGCTCAGCGCCCGCCAGTTGGTCGCTGCACGCGACCTCGAGACCGGCAGGCCGCTGACCGCCGACGACGTGGAGTGGGCGCGGCGCCCGCTGTACGAACTGGAGGAAGGCTTGCACAGCCCGGCCGAGGCCGTCGGCCTGATGAGCCGCAGCGCATTGCGGCGCGGCCAGCCGCTGCGCAAGAAGCTGCTGGAAGCCGCTTTGCTGGTGCGGCGCGGAGAGGCAGTGGAAATCGTGGCGAGCAAGGAAGAGATCGTGGTGACGGCGCCGGGCGAGGCGCTGGAAAACGGCCGCCGCAACGACCTCATCCGCGTGCGCAACGTCGGCAGCGGCAAGACCGTTCGCGCCCGGGTGAGCGAGGCCGGGCGGGTGGTGCCGGAGTGAGGGGTTGGCCGGAGGCCCCCCTTGCCTGGTGGCGGTCAGCACCGCCCCTCAACAGCGTCCGCGTAGCGGACACAAAAGCCGAACTCGATAAGAGCCGTATGCAAAAGAGGAAGAACAGGTTCTCTCAGCTACCGGCCCGGATCGACGCTACCACCCGCGTCAGCTTGCTCGCATAGTCCGGATCGGTGGCATAGCCGCCCCGCACCAGCGCCTGGGCAAACGCCGCGGCGTCGCTACCGACACCCTGCACGCCACGGAAGCGTGGATTGCCGGCCAGGAGCTCGGCGTAATCGACAAAGGCGCCGCGCATGTCCGGATAGGCGCGGAAGCGTTCGGTGCGCTTCACGTCGACGCCCGCTTCGTGCTCGGTGGTCAGCGCCGCCACCACCTCGCCCTGCCAGCCGGCGCCAGCCTTGATGCCGAACAGGTTGTGGCTGTCGCCGCCGTCGGTTCCGGCGAGCGGGCGCTTGCCCCAGCCGGACTCCAGCGCGGCGTGGGCGGCGATCAGATCGGGGGCGACGCCCAGCCGGGCGCCAGCCTCGCGGGCGTAGGGAGCGATGCGCTCGAGAAAGGCTTGCTGAGACTCGCCCGGCGCGGCGGCACCCCCGTCCTCCGCCGCTGCCGCCAGTGCCTCGACGCTGCGCTGGCGCGCCCAGGCGCCTTCCGGCGACAGCGCCATCCCCATGGTCTCGGCGGGGGCGAATCCGCGCTCGATGGAGTCGACGACTTCCTGGCGCGTCTGGCGGTACAGCGAGGAAAAACCATCCCCCTGCCCCGCCACCGGCAACGGCAAGGCCACCTCGCGCCAGGCGGCGTCGAAGCCGGGAGCCGAAGTGGGGAATTCAGAGCGGAACATAGATGTCCTTCTCGCCGAACAGGACGCGCTCCATGCTGTCGTGCTGCGCCGTCAACAGCCGGCCGTTGCGCTCGTTCAGCGTCTTGCAATGCGCCACACGCTCGCGCAGCGTGGCCCACAGCGCTTCGCACGCCTGGCGCGGTGCGGTGGGCAACTGGGCCAGCACTTCCTCGATCGACAGGCGCCGCTCACGTCCAAGCAGGCGGGCTGCCAGTTCCACCCGCGTCAGTCGCCGCGCATCGAGCCGGCCGGCCAGCGTCAGGATCTGCTCGCCGGTGTCGGCGAGGTTCGCCGCGTCATGGCTCAACGCCCCGCGGAACTGCTGTTCGAGCAGGGTTTCCAGTTGCTGGTAGTCGGCCAGATCGCTGCGCATGTCGCCCAGGAGCTGGCGGAAACTCGCTTCACGGCTCATCCGCGTCCGCCATGGTAGCGGTCGATCAGATCGGCGAGCCGCTGCGGATCGAACTTGACCTCACCGCGCGCCAGCGCAGCCTTGACCTCGGCGACACGGTCGAGATCGACATCGGGCATCTCGCGCAGCGAGGCGAGCGCCGGTTCCAGCACCGCCGTGCCGCGCGCCTCGGGCGGCTGCTGCGGACGGGGGACTGGGGTGCTGGTGGAACTGGCCGTGCGGTCGGCGTTGCCGACCTCTCGACGTTCCGGGCGTTGGGGAGTGATGCGCATGGTAGGCCTCGTCAATGCAATTCGTCTGTCTATTGAGACAAGACGACCGCTGCCGAAAAAAACTTAAAAGTTCTCCGGCAGCATCTTCAAGAGCACGATGCGGCGGTTTTCCATGCGGATGTAGTGGCCGTAGACCAGTTCCTTGAGGATGCGGGCGACCATCTCGCGCGAGGAGCCGATCTGGTCGGCGATTTCCTGCTGGGTCAGCGGCTTGTCCAGCATGATCACGCCGTCCTCTTCGACCAGCAGTTCGTTGAACAGGATACGGATGCGGCCGTAGACGTCGAGCAGGGCGAGGTTCTTGGCCGAGGTGGAAATGCGCCGCACCATGCCGGCCAGGCGCAGCAAAATCTTGTTGCGGATGCTCTCGCACGGCAGGCCGTCGGCGGTGCCGAACACGCTCACCAAGTCGGCACGACGGAACATCAGCAACTGGCAATCGCGCTCGGCCACCGCGCTCCAGGCACAGGGCCCACCGTCCAGATAGGACACCTCGCCCAGCAGTTCGCCGGGTTCGTTGAACATGAAGACGAACTTCTTGCCTTGGCCGTCCGAGACGGAGGCTTCGATGCGCCCGTCGACCAGCAGGTAGATGGCCGCGCTGTTTCCCCCTTCCAGAAACAGCGGTTCTCCTTTGCGCAGATAGAGCGGAACGGCGAGGCCGATCAGTTCGTCGAGGGCGGAATCGTTCAGGCTGCCGAAGAAATCGGTCGCGAGCAGGAGCGGTTTGATGTCTTTTTTGGTCATCTATGTGCAGCAGCTATTTCAACAAACACCAGTTGCGTGGTGTGGCATGGGTTGAACACAACGGGTAAGGACGTTTTTGCATTTTTTTGTCAATTCGATCATGCCAAATCGATTATGCAGTACAATTGTTATAAATAACGGCTTCATTGTAAAGTTTTGAAAAGGGATCCGTCGAACTTTTACTATTTTGTAATGTCAAAAGCCCGGGTTTTACCCGGGCTGAGATTGTCGACAAACCCCTTTTGCGAAGCGGAAGGGGTTTGTCCTGCAAACAAGAAGGCTGCGGATTCAATCACTTACCGGAAGCGGCCCGGCTTTGCCGGGCCAGGCAGAATCCGAAAAAAGCACGTTGCCATATTATGACAATGACAATCGCTACTGTTACGGTACGAGCCGCAGTTGCTGCTTGAGGGCGGCCATATCGCTCGCGGAAGGTTTCTCGATGCCCGGCGCCGGAGGCTTCACCGCCTCGTCGGGCATGCCGAACATGGCCGAGACCGCCTGAGCCTGGCCGGTTGTCAGCACCAACAGTTCGATGCGGCGGTTGATGGCGGCGTCCGGGTGGCGGTGATCGAGCGGCGCGCGGTCGGCCATGCCGACCACCTGCAGGATGCCGTTGCCCGCCATGCCGCCGGACAAGAGCTGGATGCGCGCCGCCATGGCACGGTTGCTGGAGAGGCTCCAGTTGGAGAAGGCGGCGTAATCCTGTCCCTTGTACTGCAGCGAGTCGGTATGGCCTACCACCAGCAACTGGTTGTCGATCGACTCGAACATCTGCCCCATCTTCTGCAAGAGACGCTTGAAGCGCTCGTTGATCACCGCGCTGCCGCGCTCGAACATGCCCTGCTTGTCGGTGTCGTGCAGCATTACGCGCAGGCCGTACGGGGTGATCACGGTCTGGATGTTGCCGGCGAGCCCCACCTCGGCGGAGAGCTCGGCCATCATCTTCGCCAGCTTCTGCAGGTCGGCCGTGCTGTCGTAGCGGCGGCGGACCTTCTGGCCGTTGCCGTCGTCGAGCGCCGAGGGCTGGGCGCTGCTCTTGACCTGCGAGTTGGGACGCGACTCGGTCGCCTGCTGGCCGGGCACCAGTTCGCGCGGAATCAGGCTGCCGTGCGGCGTGCCCTGGTGCTGGATGCGCGACTGGGTGCCTTCCGCCAGCGGGCTGCCGCCACCGTTGCGCAGCAACATCGCCATGGTTTCCTGCTCGCGCGACGCGAGCAGCCACATCACCAGGAACAGGCACATCAGGGCCAGCACGAAGTCGGCGAAGGCCACCTTCCACGCCCCGCCATGGGCGCCGTCGTCCTGACGCCGCGACACTTTCTTGATGACGGCGGCGGCGTGGCCGTCCTTTTTCTTGTCCAGGCTCACGTGGCGCTCCCTCAGGCGCCCTGCAGCGCGTTGATCCAGGTTTCGAGCTGCGAGAAGCTCGGCTTGGTGTTGAGCTGCACCAGGCGGCGCCCGGCATCGATCGCCAGCAGCGGCGGCTTGCCGGAGGCGTGCGTGGTGATGACCACCTTGACCGATTCGAAGTTGGACAGCTCTTCCTTGACCTGCTGGTGCATCACGTTGCTGAGCGGATCGAGCACGCCGTAGCAGAAGAAGATGCCGATGAAGGTGCCGACCATGGCCGCGCCGACCTGTTCGGCGATCTCGCCGGTGGTAGCGCCGCTGCCGACGCTGTTCATCGTCATCACGATGCCCAGCACCGCGGCCAGGATGCCGAAGCCCGGCATCGCCTCGCCGATCTTGTGCAGCGACTTGGAGGGCTGGCTGAGTTCTTCGTGGATGGCGTCGATTTCCTGGTCGAGCACGCCTTCCAGCTCGTGCGCGCTGATCTTGCCCATCGCCATCAGGCGGAAGTTATCGACGATGAAGGCGAGCAGCTTGGGCTCCTCCAGCACCAGCGGGTAGCGGTTGAACAGCGGGCTCTGGCGCGGCGCCTCGACGTGTTCGTCGAGCGCTTTCAGGCCCTGGCTCGCGGTGATCAGGAGTTCGTACATCAACAGCAGGAGCTGGCGCTGGAATTCGGCGCCGTGCTTCTTGCGCAGCACCACGCGCTTGATCTGGCCCGCCATCTCCACCAGCACGTGCTTGGGGTTGCCCAGCACGATGGAGCCGAGCGCCGCCCCGCAGATGATCAGCAGTTCGACCGGCTGCCAGATGACGTGGAACGATCCTCCATGGATGAAGAAGCCGCCGAACACGCAGCCGAGTACGATGCCGATGCCTAAGAGTTGCTGCATAGTTGCCTTTCCAGAGAGTTCAGGCGGCTTCGAGCCGGACCTTCATTTTCTTGAGCGCGCTCTTGTTGATCTGGCACACGCGCGCTTCGGTCAGGTCGAGCACGGCGGCGATCTCCTTGAGGCTGAGTTCGAATTCGTAATAGAGCTGGATGACACGCTGTTCGCGCTCGTCCAGTGCGGTCAGCGCCGCGGCCAGGGTGCGCTTCTGCAGCGCGCTGGTTTCGGGGGTGTTGTCGTCGACCGGCTCGATGCCGGCGGCGACCAGTTCGTCGAAGCTGGCCATGGCCTCGGCGTTTTCCGCCACCAGGAGTTCGCGGTAGTCCTCGGGGGCGAGCCCGAGCTGCTGCACGGCTTCCGCTTCGCTGGGCTCGCGGCCGAGCCGGCGCGTCAGCTCGCGCAGATTGTCGCGCAGGCGGTGGGCGTCCTGGCGCAGGGCGCGGGGCCGCCAGTCGAGCCGACGCAGTTCGTCGAGGATGGCGCCGCGCACGCGCAGCACGGCGTAGCCGGCGAAACGCTCGTCCGGCTCGCCATAGCGGCGCAGCGCCTCGAGCAGCGCCATCAGGCCGATCTGCTCCATGTCTTCGCGCTCGATGACGCCGTTGACTTGCGAATTCAGCTGGCGCGCCACCCGCTTCACCAGCGGGGTGTAGTCGAGCAGGCAGCGGGCTTCGAGTTCGGCCGGGGTGTCGGCGACGGCGTAGGCGGGGTACATGGGTCTTACTCGATGATCAGCTTGCCGACCATGACCTCGGTGAACGGCCTCGCACCGCGCTCGGCGGTGTAGCTGGCACGGTAGGCCTTGGCAAGAAGCTGCTGGTAGTCGTCGATACTCATGGCCGAGGCGCGCGCCAGCACGAGCTGCGACAGCGCACGTACCGCCACGGTCTTGAGGAAGGGCAACTGCTCCTTCAGTTCCTTTTCGTGCGGTTCGGCGGTACGGAACACCAAGTCCACCGCCATGTAATGCATCTCGCTGTCATCACCTTCCTTGCGCAGCATGACGATCACCTTGTCCAGGCTGACGTAGCGGCTGGGCTCGCCCTTGTCTGCCTTCTCGGCCTTCTCGGCGTCACCATGTTCGGCCGCCGTAGCCACCTTGTTCTGCTGCCCCAGCCACCAGTAGACGCCGCCGGCGCCAAGCGCCACGGCCAGCAGCATGGCGAGGATGACGACGACGATGGTTTTCTTGTTCATTCACTCTGTCCTTGATCTCGGCTTCAACCCAGCGCGAAGGGGCCGTTCCCCTCGCTGCCGGCCTCCGCCAGGGCTTGCCCTGGAGTACGGTTGTCCTGCTGGCCGTCGCGGCCGGAGCGTCCCTGCCCCTGTTGCCCCAGCCCGCCGCCCGGCGCCCCTTCGCGCACTTCCACCGCTACCTGGGTGTACTGGCGTGCCGAGAGGTCCTGGCGCAGCGCGTCGCCGATGGCCTGCAACTGGCGTACCACCTCGCCGTGCGAGGCGACCAGTTGCACCGTCAGCGCGCCGGCTTCGTGGCGGATGGCGATTTCCAGCGAGCCGAACGACGGAGGATCGAGGCGGATCAGCGCACGGTCGATGCCATGCGCGCTCTGCACGTCCATGCGTTCGCCCAGGGCGGCGCGCAGCGATTCGCCCCAGCGCGCCGACTGCCCGGCCGGCAGCGTGACCGGTGCCCATTCCGGCAGTGCCGGCTGGCCGGCACCGGGCAGCGTCTGGCCGAGCCAGGCCGGCAGTGCCCCCGCCGTGGCGCCGTGCGCGCTAGCCAGCGTCGCGGCGCCGCCATCCGACACGGACGGGAGTACCGGAATCTGGCCAACGGAACGGCCATCGGCGCTGGCGGGCAGAATGCCGACGGCCAGCGACGGCACGGCGGCCGGTTGCGGCAGAGAGTCCGCGGGATCCGGCGAGAGCGCGCCGACGGCCAAGCGGGACGGCATGTCCGGCTTGGCCATCGACGGCAAAGGCAAGGAGGGAGGGATGGGCAGAGCCGTGGGCTGCGGGGTCGGCAAGAGCAATACGTCCAGCCCGGAAGAAGCATCGCCGTCCTGTTCGGCGGATGCCTGGCCGTCTTGCCCGGCGGGCTGTTGGCCAACTGGCGGCATGGCCGGCATCAAAAGCGGCTGTGCCGGAGCCGACAACGCCAGCAGGGCGTCGGCGAAACCGGCAGGCTGGGCCGCTTCGGGCACCGCGGCGGCGGCCACTACCGGAGCAGCGCCGCTCTCGGCGGAACGGGTTTCGGCCGGTGCGGCGACTGGCAAGGTGGTCATGCGTCCTCCCATTGGCTGGCTTGGGCGTAGGCGATCTGGCCTTCGCGTTCCCGGCCCAGCAGGGCCAGACGCTGTTCCAGTTCGTCGCCGGCGGCGCGGCCGGCCGCCAGGGTTTCGCGGTAGGTGGCGCGCAGGCGGCCCAGGGCGTCGCGGTCGGCTATCGCCGGCGCCTCGGCCAGCCACGCGGCAAGCTGCGCATCGAGGACAGTCAGGCGTTCCCAGTCCTGCGACGCCAAGGCCGCGCGCAGGGCCTGGTCCAGCGTATCGAGCTCAAGCGGCTTCATGCTGATCGCGCACTCCCATCCAGCCGCCCTTGAGCGTGCCCAACAGGCCGATGATCTCGTCCAGCGCCGCCACGTCGAGCTCTACGCTGGCCTGGTAGAGACGGAAGGCGCAGTAGTCGTACAGCCGGGCGAGATCGGTCACCACCTCGCCGCCCGATTCGAAGTCGAGCGCGCTGGACAGGCCGTTGAGGATGTTGATGCACTTGCCGATGCTGTCGCCCTTCTGCTCGAAGCGCTGCCCTTCCATGTGGCCGCGGGCGCGCGCCAGTTCTTCCAGCAGGCCGTCGAACAGCACCAGCACCAGTTGCACCGGCGAGGCGGTGGCGGTCTGCGCTTCGAGGTTGACCGAGTGGTAACTGCGGTAGGCTTCGTAATCCAAAATGGCTTCCTGTGGTCGGTTACGGGTTACTGGCTGAAGTAGCCGTTGAGCGTGTCCAGGGTCTGACTCATCTGCGACTGCATGGTCTGCAACTGCGAAAACTGGGCGAGGTAGCGCTTGTAAGCCTGGTCGTACTGGGCATCGATGCGGGTCTGCCGGGCATCGAGATCGCTCTGCGCACGCTGGGCGCTTTCCTTGCGCTGCTTGAGCAGGCCGGTGGTGCCGTTGAGCCACTTGTCGAGGTAATTGCCGGTGCTCTTGATCAGGCCGGTGTCGCCGTTGAAGAAACCGTCGAGCGCGGTCGGCTGGTCGGCCAGGAGTTTGTTGAGCTTGGTCTTGTCGAGCGTCAGCGTGCCCTCGCGCGAGGCGGTGATCCCCATGTCGGCCAGACGCACGCCGCCGAAGCTCTGGCGGATCAGGCTGTTGAGGTGATTGCGCAGCGAACGCACGCCGGTGTCGGTGGCGAAGGGACCGGCCTTCTGGTCCTTGTCGGCGGAGCCGGCGACGGTCAGGCTGTCGAGCGTCTTGAGCAGCGTGTTGTAGGCGTCAACGAAGCCCTGCACGTTGGTGGCGGTGTCGCTGTCGTTGCGCCCCACGGTCAGCGAGAGCGTCTCGCCGGCGCTCATGGCGCGGCTGAAGGTCATGCTCACGCCGTCGATGGCGGTGAAGGTGTTGGAGGCCTGCTGCATCTTGACGCCGGTGCCCTGCCCGCCCAGCCACACCATCGCGTCCTGGGCGGCGGCCAGTTCGGACGGCGCGGCGAAGGCGGCCTTCAGGCCGGCATCGCTGACCTGGCTGGCATCTACCGAAACGGTGTTGGCGGCGCCGGTCTTGGCCGAGGTCAGCACCAGCCGAGTCTGGCCGTCGGACGTCAGCACCATGGCGTTGACCTTGCCGGCATTGCCCGAGGCCTTGTTGATGGCCAGGGCGATTTCGCTGGTGGACAGGCTGTTGTCGCCGTTGCTGTCGGCCGTGACCAGATCGACGTTGAAACTGGAACCGCCAAGGCTGACGGTGAGGGTGCCGCCGGTGCTGGCCGACACGCCGTCGAACGCCACCTGGTGGGCGCTCGCCAGTTTTTCGACGAACAGCGAATAGGTGCCGGGCTGGGCGGTGCCGCTGGCGCTGACCGTGCCGACATCGCTCTTGCTGAAGCTCGCGCTCATCGCCACCATGCTCTTCTTGCCGGTCAGCGTGGTGAGTGCGGAACGGAACTCCTGCAGCGCGGTCTGCAGCTTGCTCAGGCCGTCGCTGTGGGCCTTGGCGGCGGTGTTCTGAACAGTCAGCCGCTGCTGAGCCTGCTGCACGTAGAGGTTGGCCAGTTGCGTTGCCATCTGCGTCGGGTTGATGTCGGCCATGATCTGCTCCTTGCTCTTTGGCTGATTCCGGTCTGAATACTGATTCAGGGCGACCGGAACCGCGCTTTTCTTCAAGCGGCGTGAATAATCACACCGCCTCGCGCCCGCGCCACCAGGCGAGGCCGGCGAAATCGTCGGCGTGTTTCTGTTCGCGCTGGGCAAGCTCGCCGTCCAGCCGGGCTGCGGCGTCGTCACGCACCTGCACCATCGCCTCGCGCCGCAGCATGGCCGCCACCAGGGCGCGCTGGCTTACCGCGCCGTCGGCCTCGGCCAGGCTCAGGTCCTGTTGCTGCGAGGCCATCAGTTGCAACAGCGCGCCCTTGTAGCCGGCGCAGTTGAGAGCCAGCACCGGCGAGGCGGCAGCAGCGCTGGCACCACTCTGGCCGCACAGCTCGCCCATGCGCTCGATGTTGCGGCGATAGCGTTCCTGCAGGCGGCGCTTGGCCTCGACTTCGGCCTGCAGCCGCGCCACGTCGTTGTCGCGCAGCCGCACCATCAGTTGCAGGCGGCGCAGGGCTTCTTGCTGTTTCATGATGCGGACAGCTCCTCGAGTTGCTGCAGGGTCGGGGCATAGGGCGCTGCCTCGGCGGCGTCCTGGCGTAGAAAACGTTCGATGCGCGGCATCAGTTGCACCGCGCGGTCGGTCTCGGCATCGGCGCCGGGCACGTAGCCGCCCAGCGGGATCAGCCCGCGCACCTCCTGATAGCGCGCCCACAGGCCGCGCAGGGTGCGCGCCGCCTCGCGCTGGCCCGGTCCGGCCACCAGCCCCATGCAGCGGCTGACCGACGCGGCGATGTCGATGGCGGGGTAATGGCCGCGCTCGGCGAGTTGGCGCGACAGCACGATGTGGCCGTCGAGAATGGCGCGCGCGGTATCGACCACCGGGTCTTGCTGGTCGTCGCCTTCGGCCAGCACGGTGTAGATGGCGCTCATGCTGCCCCCGCCCTCGCCGTTGCCGGCACTTTCGGCCAACGTCGGCAAGAGGCCGAACACCGACGGTGGGTACCCGCGCGTGGCGGGCGGCTCGCCCAGCGCCAGCGCCACCTCGCGCTGCGCCATGGCGTAGCGGGTGAGCGAATCGACCAGCAACAGCACGTTGCGTCCCTGGTCGCGGAAATGCGCGGCGATGGTGTGGGTGAGCTCGGTGGCCTTGAGCCGCATCAGCGGCGATTCGTCGGCCGGCGCCACCACCAGCACCGCCTTGGCCAGCCCCTCGGCGCCGAGCGCGTGTTCGACGAACTCGCGCACTTCGCGCCCGCGCTCGCCGATCAGGCCGACCACGACCACATCGGCCTCGGTGTGGCGGGTGATCATGCCGAGCAGCACGCTCTTGCCGACGCCGCTGCCGGCGAACAGCCCGACGCGCTGGCCGCGCCCCAGCGTCAGCAGGCCGTTGATGGCGCGCACGCCGACGTCGAGCGGGGCGTCAACCGGGCGCTTCTTCAGCGGATTGACGCGTGGCGGATGTGCCGCCAGCGGGTGTTCGCCGCCAAGCCGTCCCAACCCGTCGAGCGGTTCGCCCAAGCCGTTGACGATGCGCCCAAGCCAGGACGGGCCGATGAACAAACCGGCGGCATCCGGCGCCGACTGCACACGGGCACCGGTGGCGAGCCCCACCGGTTTCTTGAACGGCATCAGGTAGGACACCTCGCGCTTGAAGCCGACCACCTGCGCCTGCAGCCACTCGCCGGCGGCGGTTTCGATCAGGCAGCGCTGACCGGTTTCGAGCGGGCAGCCGACGCTCTCCAGCAGCAAGCCGGACGCGCCGACCAGGCGGCCGGTGACGGTGGCCACCGGCACGTCGTCGAATTCGAGACTCCCCAGCGCATGGTGCAACATGATCAGGCCTCTTCGGCCACAGCCGTATCACCGGCAGGTTTGCGGCTACGGCTGCGCGGCTTGGCCGCCGCCTTGCCGGCAGCGGCTTTCTGCGGCGGGGCGTCATCCTCTGCCTGCCCCGCGCCTGCCGCACGCGGAGCCGCACCGAGTTGCTCGCGCACTTTGTCGAGGCAGGCTTCCAGCCGCTGCTGGCAGCCGGCGTCGGCTTCGCTCTCGGTGGTGCGCACGCGGCACTCGCCCGGCGCCAGCTTGGCATCCGGCACCAGGCGCCAGCGCGCGGCGCGCTCCGGCGCCAGTTCGCGGATGCGCTCGCACTCCTCGGCGTTGAGCAACACCTCGACCTCGCCCGTCACCGGTGGCAGGGCGGCCAGCGTTTCCTCGACCAGGTCGAGAATCTGCGCCGGCTTCAGCGTCAGCTCGCAGCGGATCACCTGGCGCGCCACCTTGGCCACCAGCTCGATCACGTCCTCGCGCAATGCGGCCTGGTAGTCCTGGCAGGTACGGCGCATCGCCTCGGCCGCCGCGGTGAGCGGTGCGGCTAGGCCGTCGAACTGCGCCAGCACCTCGCGCCGCGCCGCCTCGAAACCCTGCTGGCGGCCTTCGGCCAAGCCCTGGGCATGTCCGGCCTCGTGCCCGGCTGCTTCGCCGGCGGCCAGACCTTCACGGTAGCCGGTATCCATGCCCTGGCGGAAACCGTCGGCGACCGAGGCCTGCAATTGCGCGGCTTCAGCGGCCGGCTGGCCGGTGGACAGCGACGTAGGTGCCTGCACCAGTGGCGGAAAACGGAACGGGCGCCAGCTCTTCACTCGACCACTTCCTCGGGGAATAGCTGCAGATCGATCTCGCCGGCATCGGCCAGCGCCTTGACCTGCGCCATGATCTCGCGCCGCACCTCTTCGACGCGGCTCAGCGGCACCGGGCCGGAGCGGCGCATCATGTCCTCGAAGCTCTGCGCCTGGCGGCGCGGCATGGTCTGGACGACGGCATCGCGCACCGCCGGCTCGGCACCCTTGAGCGCGATCGCCCACTGCTCCAGCGCCACGTCCTCGGCGATGCGCATCAGCACGGTCTCGGTCTGGCGCGACAGCACGAAGAAGTCGTACATGCGCGCCTCGATCTCGCCGACGATGTCTGGATCGTGCGCGCGCAACAGCTCGATCATGCGGGCACGGTCGCCCGGCAGACGGTTGATGATGTCGGCAGTCTGCTGCATGCCCTCCACCGCCGTGCTCTGCGTATGCAGGCTTTCCAGGCAGCGGTTGACCAGCTCCTCCAGCTCGATCAAGAGGTCGCGGTCGACATCCTTGAGCCGGGCGATGTTGACCAGCACGCGGTCGCGGTTTTCTTCCGGCAGCGCCTCCACCACCTGGCCTGCCAGCGCCGGCGGCAGGAAGGCGAGGAACACCGCCTGCATGCGCACGTGCTCGCCGCCTATGCGATCCGCCAGCCACTGCGGCGACACCCACTGCAGACGCGCCATCTTGGGACGGATGGCGTCGCCGTAGATGTTGTCGAGCACGCTGTTGGCGATGTCGCTTCCCAGCGCCAGGTCGAGCGAACGCTTGAGGAAGGCGCGACTGGCGCCATGCACGCCGCTCTGCTCGCGGTATTCGTCGAAGAACTTCTGGATCGCGCCCTTGACCGAGTCGACCTTGATGCCGCTCAGGCCTGACATTTCCTGGGTGACGGCCAGGAGTTCCTCGCGCGACAGACAACGCAGCACGCCAGCCGCCGGCTCCTCGCCCATGCACAACAGCAGGATGGCGGCCTGCTGCAACGGTGTCATCGCGGCAGGATCGGCCGGCAGATTGGCGGCCATGCCCGGTTTACTGTTTTCTTCCATCTTTCTGCACCCACTGTTTCACCACCTCGGCCACACGCTCGGGCTCCTTGGCAGCCAGACCCTTGAGATGGTCGACCAGCACATCCACCGACGAACCCGCCGGCGGCAAATCGTAGTTCTCCAGCAACGGCACCACCGGGCTCGCACCGCTCGGGCGGCCCTCGGGCAGCGCCAGCGGCCGGTCCTGCGCCGCCGCCTGGGACTGCGGCTGCTCGTCGGGCTCCAGCAGCACCGGTTCCGGCTGCCCTGCCGCCGCCACCGGCACCAGCGCCCCGGCAGTCTGCGGCCGGCTCGCCCACTGGCGCAGGATCTTCAACAGGGGACGGGCGATCAGCAGATAGCCCAGCAGCAACGCCAAGCCGTAAGCCAGCCAGCTCGCACCGTCGAGCACCGTGTCGCGCTGCTGCCACCACGGCTCCGGCACCACCTGGCCGGGGAAATTCATCGCCGTCACCGCCAGCGCGTCGCCACGCTCGGCCTTGATGCCCAAACCGTTTCTCAGCACCTTGTCGACGTTGGCGAGCTGCTCCGGCTGCCAGCCGCCCTTGGCCGGGGCAGCAGCCTGGTTCAGCACCACCGCCACCGACAGACGCGCCAACCCGCCGCGCGCATGCTTGATCTGCATGATGCTGCGGTCGTAGGCGTACTGGCGCGTCACGGCGTTCTTACTGTTGCCGCCGACGCTCTCCTGAGCCGGCGCCGAGGAATCGGTATTGATCGGGCGGTTGCTGAGCGAACCCGGCACGCCGAGCGCCAGCTTGTCGCTCGACTTCTCCTCGCGCGATGCCTCATTGGTGATCTTGGGCGCCTCGCCGTACTTCTCGCGCGTTTCCTCGACGCGGTCGTTGTCCACCTCGGCGGTGACGCTGACCTTGAAGTTGTCGGCACCCACCACCGGCGTCAGCAGTGCGCGCACGTTCTCCAGCGCCTCCTCGCGGTAGCGCCGGGCGGCATCGCTCTCGTTCAGCGGCTGGCCATTGCCGGCCTCCGCCAAATCCACGCGCGACGACAGCAGATTGCCGGCCTGATCCACCAGCGTCACCTTGGCCGGGCTCAGCGTCGACACGCTGCCCGCCACCAGGTTGACGACGGCGGCGATCTGCTCGTTCGAGAGTTGCCGCCCCGGCTTCAGCGTCACCACCACCGAGGCCGAACCCTTGTCTTCGGCCGCGCTGACGAAGGACGAGGAGCGCGGCAGCGACAAATGCACACGCGCCGCCTGCACCGGATCGAGCGCCAGGATGCTCTGGACGAGCTCGCCCTCCAGGCCGCGGCGGAAACGCACGTCCTGAACGAACTGGCTCACGCCGAGCGGGTCATTCTTGTCCAACAGCTCCAGCCCGGCCGGAAGCTGCGCCACCACGCCCTTGGCGGCCAGCGCCATGCGCACGCGGCCCAGATCGGCGTCCGGCACCAGCACCTGGCCGGTCTGGGGATGGAGTCGGTAGGGAATCTTCTCGGCGTCGAGCACCGCCATCATGTCGGCGGCGACCACCTTCTCCTGAGCGCCGAACACCGGCTTGTAGCTGGCATCGTCGCGCCACAGCCAGAAGGTCACCGCCAGCGTCAGGCCGATGGCCAGCGCCAGCATCGGCAACAGGTAGCGGATGGCGGAGGCAGGCATGGCGGGGGGACGGACGGCAAGGCCGCGCCACGAGGCCAGGCCGGATCGAAGTTGAGCTAACACGTCGGACCTGCGCTATTCAGATGGGCATCTTGATCAGGTCGTCGACGGCAGCGACCACCTTGTTACGAACCTGCATCAGCATCGAGAACGACAGGCTGGCCTCCTGGCTCATCATCATCGCCCCGACCAGGTCGTCGCTTTTGCCGCTGTCCACCTCGGCCATCTTGTCGCTGGCGGCGCGGTTCCGGTCATCCACCTCGCGCACCGCGCTCATCATCGCCTGCGAGAAGCTCGACGGCGCCGCCGCGTCCTGGACGGCCGGCTCGGCGGCAACGGCCACCTTGGCCAGCCCGGACATGTCGCGGAGCAGTTGGGTCTGGTCGGCGTTGATCATCACGCCCAGAGATGTCGTCATGCGGGATTCCTTGCTGTTCGGCGCCGGGGACAAGGCCGGCACAGTGGGCGCGCAGCCTCCATCTCCTGCCTATCCTTGGCAAATTCCCACGCAGTTTAAACTTTCGCTTACTGATAAGCGGCGTGAATTTTCACAACTGCTTGTGTGAATTTTCACCCCGCAGCCCACCGGGCATTCAGTAACATTCGCGATCATTCGTCCCGCGGCGGTTCGCTCCGCCGCCGGCTCGCAACCCGAACAAACCCGCCATGCCCAAGTCCAGAATCCTTCCTCCCGCCGACGGAGCCCGCTTGACCGCGCTGGACCCGACCACGCTGGGGCGCCCCTTCCACCTGCTGCCGGCATTCCTGCGGCTGGTCGAACAGGAACTGGCCGATTTCGTCGCGCACGAGCTCAACGCCCGCTACCGCGCCCAGTTCCAGTTCAAGACACTGAAGGCAGGAAAGCCCGGCCACGACACCAGCCAGCGCACCTGGCACCGGGTGGATGGCGCCTGCATCGGCATCAGCGTGGCCCGTCCCCTGCTGCTGCGCATCCTCGACTACCGCTACGGCGGCCGCGACACCCCCTCGCCGTCCGCCCAGCCGCACCGCGAAACCGAAACCGAACGGCGCTTGGCGCGCATGCTGGGCGAGCGGCTGGCGGCACGCCTGGTACAAGCGGTGTGGCGCCTGGCGAAGAACGACACACCGATGCTCAAGTCGGCGCCGGCGGTAGAAACCCTGCCCTTCCCCCCCGGCGAACAGCCGGCCTGGGAAATGGTGCTTATGCTGGGCGAAGCCGGCAGCGGCGGCGTGAGCGAGATCGGCCTCGCGCTCGACGCGGCCGTGTTCGCCCAGGTACTGCGCCAGCTCGCCCGCCACGACGGCGCACAGACCCAGGGCAAGCCCCTGGCCCGGCCGTTTGCCGAACAACTCACGATCACACTAAACGCCCGGGTCATGGAAAAGCACCTGAGCCTGGGGGAAATCTTCGACCTCAAGGTCGGCAGCGTGCTGCCGGTCAGCCTGCAGCAGCAGGCCGACGTCTACATCGGCCGCACCCGCGTGTTTACCGCCGCGGTGGCCGAAAACCACGGCAAGCTGTGCCTGACCTCGTTTGACGATGCGGAGTAATCCATGGAAATGAACGACGATTTCGACCTCGACGGCGTGCTGAAGGACATCGATGCCGCCCCCGCCTCCCCTGCCGCCGAAACGGTGCCGGCGCGCCCTGCCCGCGACATGAGCCAGTTCCTGCGCAAGATTCCGGTCACGCTGACGCTGGAAGTCGGCAGCGCCGACATCTCGCTCGCCGACCTCGTCAACATCGACCAGGGCTCGGTACTGGAACTCGACAAGCTGGCCGGCGAACCGCTCGACATCAAGGTGAACGGTTCGGTGATCGGCCGCGCCGAAGTGGTGGTGGCAGGCGAGAACTACGGTCTCCGCGTGGTGGAACTCGACGACCTCGACCTCGACGCGCTGACTCCATGAGACTGTCCTGGTCCGCCCTGCCGCTGGCGCTGAGTACCGCCCTGCTGCTGACCGTGCAGGACGCCACCGCCGCCGACTCGCTCAAGCTGCTCTCGGCCAACGCCGGCGGCACGCCGGTGGACTTCACCGTCAAGACGCAGATCCTCATCGTCATGACCCTGCTCGGGCTATTGCCCGTGCTGGTGCTGATGATGACCAGCTTCACCCGCTTCGTGATCGTGCTATCGCTGCTCAGGCAGGCGCTGGGCCTGCAACAGGGCCTGCCCAACCGCCTCGTGACCGGCGTGGCGCTGATCCTGACGCTGCTGGTGATGCGCCCGGTCGGCCTGGAAGTGTGGAACAAGGCCATGCTGCCGTTCGACCAGGACAAGATCACCATGCAACAGGCGCTCGACGTGGCGCAGCAGCCCATCTCGCGCTTCATGCTGGCGCAGACCAACAAGAACGCCCTGGCGCAGATCGCCAAGCTCTCCGGCGAAGACAAGATCGCCCGGCCGCAGGATCACAGCTTCGCCGTCAAGCTCGCCGCCTTCGTGCTGTCCGAACTGAAAACCGCCTTCCAGATCGGCTGCATGCTGTTCATCCCCTTCCTGGTGATCGACCTGGTGGTCTCCAGCGTGCTGATGGCGATGGGCATGATGATGCTCTCGCCGCTGGTCATCTCGCTGCCGCTCAAGCTGTTGATGTTCGTGCTGGTGGACGGCTGGTCGCTCACCGTCAACACCCTCGTCACCTCGATCCAGGCCTACTGACATGCTGACCCCCGACATCGCCGTCGACCTCGTCAACGACAGCCTCTACGTGGTGGTGACCCTGGTGGTGCTGCTGGTGCTGCCGGGCCTGATCGTCGGCGTGATCGTCAGCCTGATCCAGGCCGCCACCCAGATCAACGAGCAGACCCTCTCCTTCCTGCCGCGCCTCCTCATCACGCTGGCCACCATCGCGCTCGCCGGCCACTGGATGACCGGCCTGCTGATGGACTTCTGCATCGACATGTTCCACCGCGCCGCCACGCTGGTGGGCTGAGCCGCCGCCATGACCGGGCTGTTCGCCGACCTCCTCCAGCTACTGCCGACGCTGTGGTGGCCATTCTGCCGCTTCATCGCCGCATTGACCGTGGCCCCGCTGCTGGGCGAAGCGATGACCCCGGCACGCGTGCGCATCGGCGCCGCACTGGCGCTGGCCGTGGCCGCGCTGCCGGCACTGCGCGGCACACCGGCGATAGACCCGTTCTCGCTCTACGGCATCGCCGTCGCCTTCGAGCAGGCCATTATCGGCCTGGTGTTCGGCCTCGCCTTCCAGTTGGTGATGGCGGTGCTGTCGCTGCTGGGCTTTTTGGTATCCTCGCAGATGGGCCTGTCGATGGCAGTGATGAACGACCCCGGCAGCGGCAACTCCTCCGACGTCGTCTCCACCCTGCTCTACCTCTTGGGCGCCCTGGTGTTCTTCGCGCTGGACGGCCACCTGGTGCTGATCCAGGTGGTGTACGCCAGCTTCCAATCCTGGCCGATCGGCGACGGCATCGACGCGCTGTCACTCAAGACGCTGGCCCTGAGCCTGGGCTGGGTGCTGGCGGCGGCCATCCTGCTCGCCCTGCCGGCGGTGTTCGCCACCTTCGTGGTGCAGATCGGCTTCGGCCTGATCAACCGCGTGGCTCCGGCGCTCAACCTGTTCTCGCTGGGCTTCCCGGTGGTGACACTGTTCGGGCTCGGCACACTGGGGCTGATCGTGCGTTTCGTCCCGGAACACTACCTGCGCCTCTCCGGGCAGGTGCTGACCATGCTCGACACCCTGCTGGGGCACGCCCATGGCTGAAGCACGCGGCGGCGACAAGACCGAAAAGGCCACCCCGCACAAGCTGCGCCAGGCGCGCGAGCAGGGCCAGGTGGCGCGCTCGCGCGATCTCGCCAGCGCGGTCGGCTTGCTGATCGCGCTGAAACTCGCCTTCCTGTCGATGCCGGGCTGGCTCGACGACTTCCGCCGCCTGTACGCCCTGTCCTTCGCCACGCTGTCTGGCCAGGGCGCGCTGGAGCACGCCTGGAGCACGCTGTTCTCCGGCACGCTGACGCTGCTCGTCAAGATGATCCTGCCGCTCGCGATCATTCCGCTCCTGGTGGCGGCCGTATCGCTGTTGCCGGGCGGCTGGATCTTCGCCCCCCGCCATTTCCACCCCCGCTTCGACCGGCTCAACCCGCTTGCCCACTTCGGCCGCATCGCCTCGCCGCAGCACGCCAGCGACATGGCCAAGTCCATCGTCAAGGCCCTGGTGCTGGGTGCGGTGCTCTATCACGTCAGCCGCGGCGCGCTGCAGAACTTCTTCGCGTTGCAGGGCGTGCCGCTCGACGAAGCGCTGAGCCGCGCCGCCAGTCTGTTGATCGACGCGCTCCTGGCACTGACCGCGGTGTTCATCGCCTTCGCGCTGCTCGACCTGCCGCTGCAGACCCTGCTGTTCCTGCGCCAGCAGCGCATGAGCAAGCAGGAGATCAAGGACGAGTACAAGACCACCGAAGGCCGTCCCGAGATCAAGCAGCGCATCCGCCAACTGCAACTACAGCTCGCACAGCGCGGCGTGCGCAAATCGGTGCCGACCGCCGACGTGGTCATCGTCAACCCCAGCCACTACGCCGTGGCACTCAAGTACGACGAAGACCGCGCCGAGGCGCCGTTCATCATCGCCAAAGGCATCGACGAAATGGCGCTCTACATCCGCCAGGTAGCGGCCGAGCACGCGGTGGAGGTGCTGCCGATTCCGCCCCTGGCGCGCGCCGTCTACCACACCACCCAGGTCAACCAGCAGATTCCCGCCCCGCTCTACCGGGCGGTGGCGCAAGTGCTGACCTATGTTCTGCAACTGAAGGCGTTCCGCGCGGGCTCGCGGCATAGCCGGCCGGAACTGCCGGCCGATCTGCCCGTCCCGCGCGAATTGGCCGAACCCCGAAATCCAGCATGAAGTCACTCTCCCGCCTGTTCGCCGAAATCGCCCGCCACAAGGTGGCCGCCCCGCTGTTCCTGCTCGCCATCCTGGCCATGGTGATCCTGCCCTTGCCACCCTTGATGCTGGACGCCCTGTTCACCTTCAACATCGTGCTGGCGATCATCGTCATCCTGGTCAGCGTGTCGGCCAAGCGGCCGCTGGATTTCTCGGTGTTTCCCACCATCATCCTCGCCACCACGCTGATGCGCCTCACGCTCAACGTCGCCTCCACGCGCGTGGTGCTGCTCGACGGGCACGAGGGCACGGCGGCGGCCGGGCGCGTGATCGAGGCCTTCGGCCACGTAGTGATCGGCGGCAACTTCGTGGTCGGCCTGGTGGTGTTCGTGATCCTGATGATCATCAACTTCGTGGTGGTCACCAAGGGCGCCGAGCGCATCTCCGAAGTCTCGGCCCGCTTCACCCTCGACGCCCTGCCCGGCAAGCAGATGGCGATCGACGCCGACCTCAACGCCGGCGTGATCAACCAGGAAGCCGCCCAGCAGCGCCGCCGCGACATCGCCACCGAGGCCGACTTCTACGGCGCGATGGACGGCGCCTCCAAGTTCGTGCGCGGCGATGCCATCGCCGGCATCCTGATCCTCGTCATCAACCTGTTCGGCGGCGTGGCGATCGGCGCCCTGATGCACGATATGGGCTTCGCCGACGCCTTCCGCCAGTACGCGCTGATGACCATCGGCGACGGCCTGGTGGCACAGATCCCGGCGCTGTTGCTGTCGTCGGCCGCCGCCATCATCGTCACCCGCGTCAGCGACTCGGGCGACATGCAGGAACAGGTCGGCTCGCAGCTCCTGGCCTCGCCCACTGTGCTGTTCTCCGCCGCCGCCATGATGTTCGTCCTGGCGGTCATCCCCGGCATGCCCTGGCCGCCCTTCCTCGCCTTCGCCGCCCTGCTCGCCTTCGTCGGCTGGCGCCTGCGCCGCGCGGAGGAAGCCAAACCGGCCGAAGCCGACCCCGCCAAGCTGCAGCAGGCGCTGCTGGCCGACGGCGACATCGAACTGCAATGGAACGCCCTGCCCTACGTCGAAGTCCTGTCGCTGACGCTCGGCTACAAGCTGGTCGGGCTGATCGACAAGGCCCAGGGGGCGCCGCTCGCCAAGCGCGTCAAAGGCGTGCGCCAGACCCTGAGCGAAAGCCTGGGCGTGCTGCTACCGGCGGTGACACTACGCGACGACCTGCGCCTCAAGCCCTCGCAGTACGCCATTGCCATCAACGGCGCCACCCTGGCCGAAGCCGAAGTCTACGCCGACCGGCTGATGGCCATCCCCTCGCCCGAAGTCTACGGCCAGCTCGACGGCATCCCCGGCATCGACCCCGCCTACGCCATGCCGGTGACCTGGATCACCCCGGACGACAAGGCCCGCGCCCTGGGCCTGGGCTACCAGGTAGTGGACTGCCCCAGCGTCATCGCCACCCACCTCAACAAAGTGATGCGCGAAAACCTGGCCGAACTGTTCCGCCACGACGACGTCTCCGCACTGGGCGAGCGGCTGTCGGCGCTAGCGCCCAAGCTGTCCCAGGCGCTGACCCAGGCACTCAATCCCAGCCAGCAACTGCGCGTGTTCCGCACCCTGCTCACCGACTCCGTCCCGCTCAAGGACATCGTGCCGATCGCCACCACCCTGGTGGAAGCCGCCGACACCTCGAAAGACCCGATCATGCTGGCCGCCGAAGTGCGTAGCACGCTCAAGCGCCAGATCGTGCAGGGCATCCTCGGACCGCGCGGCGAGATGAAGGCGTTCAACCTCACCGCCGAGCTGGAAAACCTGCTGCTGGGCGCGCTCTCCCAGGCCCAGCAGACCGGCAAGCCCGCGCTCGACAGCTTCCCGATCGACCCCAACGTGCTGCAGCAACTGCAGATCAACATGCCCATCATCCGCGACCAGATGAAACAGCACGCCACGCCGCCCATCCTGCTGGTGATGCCGCAGATCCGCCCGCTCTTGGCACGCTACGGCCGGCTGTTCGCCCCCGGCCTCAACGTGCTCTCCTACAACGAAGTGCCGGAAAACCGCGAAGTCAGCCTGATCGGCACACTGGGCTGATACCGGCCCTGGAAGTGTAGGATGGGTGAAGCGCAGCGCAACCCATCACTACTCCCCAGGCCCAACTCCACCAAAACCGTAGGATGGGCGGAGCGCAGCGAAACCCATCAACTCCCCAGACCCAACTCCACCAAAACCGTAGGAGGGGTGCAGCGCAGCGCAACCCATCG
The DNA here is from genome assembly GCF_000527175.1 of Pseudogulbenkiania sp. MAI-1. Lineage (NCBI taxonomy): Bacteria > Pseudomonadati > Pseudomonadota > Betaproteobacteria > Neisseriales > Chromobacteriaceae > Pseudogulbenkiania > Pseudogulbenkiania sp. MAI-1. Next base: position 2,901,446 of record NZ_AZUR01000001.1, read on the forward strand.
CCCCCCTAACCCGGCCCCGCCGTCGGACAGAGCAACAACATCAGCTCGGCCGCCACGACGAACAGCGTTGCCGACACCCGGCGCGCCTCGAGCAGGCTGACGCCGTGCCGGCCGATCGCCAGCCCCGGCAACACGTCGCGCTCGCCGATATGGCAGGCCAAGAGCCGGCTGCCCGCCCGCTCCACCGCCTGACGGATCGGCCCGTGCAATGCCTCCAGCCGGCGACAGCCGGCGGCGGAAGCGACGAACACCAGCACCACCCCCTCCCGTTGCGGGCGCAGCCGCAACTGCACCCGGCCGATGTCGGGCAAGGTCACGTCCAGCAGCAAGTCCAACGTGTCGTCGGCCTCGTCCTCCGGCTCCGCCAAGGCATCCTCCACGCTCAACGCCAAGGACGGGCCACCCCACAACCACAACGGCAGGTTCAGCGGCAGCGGGACGTCGACCAGGCCCTGTCCCCGCACTCCGGCCAACGCCAGCTCCGGCGAGGCCAGCAGCAAGGCGCCGGACAGATGACTGCCGGTCTCCTGCTGAAAACGCGCCGCACTCGCGGCCAGCCGGCCCAGCAACGCCTCGCGCCAGTCCCGCCCCAGCTTCACCGCATCAGGCCGCTCCGGCATCAAACGTGGCCGGCTCGCCTGATCCACCTGCCAGGCAGGCGCCTCGCCGTCCTCCTCCATGGCAGGAACCACTGCGGGCGCATCCAGCCAGGCCAGTTCCAGGCGCGGCGTCACCGCCCGCACCTGCAAACGCAACACGCGGCCCAGTGCCGGGGCCTCGCCCGGCAGCGGCCAGGCCGGCAAACGCAGCGTCACCCCCTCGCCCTGCAATTCGAGCACCCCCTCGACCAGCCCGGCCAAGGTCAACCGCAACACTTCGCCCGCCACCGGCTGGCGCCCGCCTCCTGCGGCGGCATTGCGTCCCACCGGCACCAGCGGCGTCACGGCAGGCAACGGAGAAATACGCTCCGTCATCAGCGTTCTCCCAACGAAAAAGGCCAGCCACCCAAAGGTGACTGGCCCGGACCCGGTAGGATGGGTGAAGGCACTCCGTGCCGTAACCCATCGTGAGTGTGGATGGGTTTCGCTGCGCTCCACCCATCCTGCACCACGGCCTGTGCCTTACTGCATCAGCGACATGGCCAGTTGGCCGATGGTGCCGCTCTGCTTCAGCATCGAGGTGCCAGCCTGCATCAGCATCTGCTTGGTGGTCATCGACGCGGTCTCGGCAGCGTAGTCGGTGTCCATGATGCGGCTCTTGGCGATCTGGGTATTGTTGTTCACGTTGGCCAGGTTGTTGTACACGTGATCCAGACGGTTGGCGCCGGCACCAATGGCGGAACGGACGGCGCTCGCGTCGTTCAAGGCGGTTTCGGCCAGGGTGATGGCGGCGTTGGCGCCGGTGGTCAGGTCGCCGGCCTGCAGGGCAGCCATCGAGGTGCCGAAGGTGGTCATCTGGGCAGACGCATCGAAGGCGTAGGTTTCAGCAGCCGAAGAACCGATCTGGAAAGTGACGGCAGCCGCCAGCTTGCCGCCGGCGAGCAGTGCCTCGCCGCCGAACTTGGTGTTGTTCATGATGTTGGTCAGTTCCGCGCCCAGCGCAGCGAATTCGGTCTGGGCAGCGGTCTTGTCGGCGGCGGTAGCAGTGGCGTTGGCAGCCTCGGTAGCGAGGTCCTTCATGCGCAGCATGATGTTGGACACTTCGGCCAGCGCGCCATCGGCGGTCTGCAGCATGCTGATGCCGTTCTGGGTGTTCTTCATGGCTGCCTGCATGCCGCGGCTTTGAGCGTCCAGACGGGTGGCGATCTGCAGGCCGGCCGCGTCGTCCATGGCCGAGTTGATGCGGTAGCCGGTACCCAGGCGGGTCATCGCGGTGGTCAGGGCGCTCTGGCTCGAGTTCAGGTTGCTCTTGGTGTAGAGGGAAGCGGCGTTGGTGTGCAGGCTCAGCATGTTTGGTGCTCCTTTTGGGGTAGTCGGGACCGGCGTCATCGCCGTCACCAGTACAAAGCGACCAAATCCCCGGGCACATTAAACACCGCCCGATGTGAAAAATCACACTTTGCCGCCACCCCACCCTGGCGGAACGCCAACACCCCCTGCCTCCCGGCAAGACATGAAAAAAGGACGCCGGCTTGTCAGCCGGCGTCCTTTTGCAATGCTGTGGCTCCCCGAGCAGGGCTCGAACCTGCGACCTGCGGATTAACAGTCCGTCGCTCTACCAACTGAGCTATCAGGGAACATCTGAAGAGGAAAGGATCATATATGAACCTCCCCCCTTCGTCAACACCACCGAGTCACCTCGAGCGGTGTTTTTCTACCCTCAGTGCCGGGTCTCCACCTGCACCAGTTCCACCGGGGCGGCGGACTCCACCTCTTCGCGCGCCACCTCGCGGCGGCGAACCCCCGTCACGACGGGCTCGATGGGCGGCTGAGGCGGCAGTTCGCTGGCCGGTTTGGTGCTGACCATCACCAGGCCGCCAAGGTCGAGCGCCTTCGGCTCGGCTTCCACAATCGTCTCGACAGCCTTCGCCACCATCTCTGCGACGACCTCCTTGACGGGCTCGGCCACCGCTTCCTTGATCGGTTCGGCCTCCGCCACGACCGGCTCTTCGGCCACCACAGCAGCCTCGGCTACCGGCGCCGCCTCGGCGGCAATGGCAGGCTCTGCAGCCTCTGCCACGACAACCTCTTCTGCCGCCGGCACAACGGCGCTGGCCACGACCTGGGCCGGCTCCTCGGCCACGGCCGGCAGCACCGCCTCGGCGACGGCCTCCACGGCTTCGACAACGGCTTCCTCGACCTTCAACGGTTCAACCTTGGCCACTTCGGCCACAGCGGCCGCCTCGGCCGGCACCGCTTCCTTCACCGGCTCGGCCATCTCGGCCACCTGCACTTCGGCCACGGCCACCGGCTCAGCCGCTTGCGCCGCCTCGGCCAGTTGAGGCACCGCTTCCGTCACTGCCGCCTCGACCACAACAGCCGGTGCCGGAGCGGCTTCCGCCTCTCCCTCGGCCCCGGTCGGCTCCTGCAGGGCACCGCTACGCTGCGCCTCGATCCCTTCGCGACGGTTGCGATCGCGACGGCCACGGCGGCGGCGGCGCTCGCCGCGCTCCGCCGTCTCACCGGCTTCCTCCGCCCCGGCCGGTACTTCGGCCGCTTTCAGCTCTTCGAGGTTAGCCTGCTCGACCGGCTCTTTGACCTGCTCCACCTCGCTCGGCTGCGGGGTCGGACGACGGCGCGGCTCCTGCTGACGCGGAGTCGGGGCAGCAGCCTTCTCTTCCGCTACCAGCGGCTGCGGACGCGGCGTTTCCCGTGCCTCGCGCGGTTCACGCGGCTCACGTTCACGACGCTCGCCCCGTTCAGCACGCTCGCCACGCTCGCGGCGCGGCGCACGCTCCTGACGGGCCTGCGCCTCCTGGGCTGCCTCGGGACGCCCCTCGGCCTGCACGGCCGGACGGCGGCGATCTTCCTGCTGACCGCCCTGACGACGTTCGTCACGCTCGCGACGACCCTGACCCTGACGGCGATCCCCCTGACGGGAACGCTGGCTGCGCTGCTCGCGCACCGGCTCCTTCTTGACTTCCACCGGTGCCGGCTTGGCGGGCTCCACCGGGGCCAGCACCGACTTGAACCAGCCGACGAGGCGCTCGATCAGGCCCGGAGCCTGCACCGGGGCGGCAATGGCAGGTTGCGGCTGGACCGGGGCCGGAGTGGCCACTTCCGGAGCCGGCTGCAGCGGGGTGATCCCCTTGACGGCGGCTTCCTGGCGTTCGATCTTGGGCTTGGCTTGGCCGAAGTTGGCCACGCCCTCTTCTTCCTGGATCTCGACACGGCTGTAGCTCGGCAGATCGCCCAGCTCGCTCATGTCGTCGTGGCGCACGCGCACGATCTTGTAATGCGGCGTTTCCAGGTGGATGTTCGGAATCAGCACCACGCTCACGTCCAGGCGCTCTTCGATCGAATAGATCTCGGCGCGCTTCTCGTTGAGCAGGAAGGTGGCAACGTCGACCGGCACCTGGGCATGCACCGCCCCGGTGTTTTCCTTCATCGCCTCTTCCTGGATGATGCGCAGGATGTGCAACGCGGACGACTCGGTGCCGCGGATGAAGCCGATGCCGTGGCAACGCGGGCACGGCTCGTGGCTGGTCTCGCCCAGGCTCGGCTGCAGACGCTGGCGCGACAGCTCCAGCAGGCCGAAGCGCGACAGCTTGCCCATCTGCACACGGGCACGGTCGTGCTTGAGCACGTCGCGCAGGCGATTCTCGACCTCGCGCTGGTTCTTCTGGATCTCCATGTCGATGAAATCGATCACGATCAGGCCGCCCAGGTCGCGCAGACGCAGCTGGCGGGCGATCTCCTCGGCCGCCTCCAGGTTGGTCTTGAGCGCCGTCTCCTCGATATCGGCACCCTTGGTGGCGCGCGCCGAGTTGACGTCCACCGACACCAGCGCCTCGGTATGGTCGATCACGATGGCGCCGCCGGACGGCAGCTGCACGCTGCGCGAGAAGGCGGTTTCGATCTGGTGTTCGATCTGGAAGCGCGAGAACAGCGGCACCTGGTCCTGGTACAGCTTGACCCGGTTGATGGTGTTCGGCATCACGTGCGCCATGAACTGGCGCGCCTGCTCGTAGATTTCCTCGGTGTCGATGAGGATTTCGCCGATGTCCGGATGGTAGTAGTCGCGAATGGCACGGATGACCAGGCTGCCTTCCTGCAGGATCAAGAGCGGGCCGCTCTGCGCCCCGGCGGCGCTCTCAATCGCGCGCCACAGCTGCAGCAGGTAGTTGAGGTCCCACTGCAGCTCTTCGAAGGTGCGGCCGATACCGGCGGTGCGGGCGATCAGGCTCATGCCTTGCGGCACTTCCAGCTGGGACAGCAGGTCCTTCAGTTCCTGGCGCTCCTCACCCTCGATACGGCGCGAAACGCCGCCGCCGCGCGGGTTGTTGGGCATCAGCACCAGATAGCGGCCGGCCAGGCTGATGTAGGTCGTCAAGGCCGCGCCCTTGTTGCCGCGCTCGTCCTTCTCGACCTGAACCATCACCTCCATGCCTTCGCGCAGCACGTCCTGGATGCGCGGGCGACCACCTTCATAGTTCTGGAAATAGGAACGGGAAACTTCTTTGAAGGGCAGGAAACCGTGACGTTCGGTACCGTAATCGACAAAGCAGGCCTCGAGCGAAGGCTCGATGCGGGTGATCACACCTTTGTAGATGTTCCCCTTGCGCTGCTCTTTTCCAACCGTCTCGATATCCAGGTCGATGAGCTTTTGCCCATCGACGATGGCAACGCGCAGCTCTTCGGCTTGCGTTGCGTTAAACAGCATACGTTTCATGTATACGTTCCCTGCGCGGCACTCACGCAAGGACGCAGCCAGTATTTGACGGCCCAGTGGCTAGAAATGGGCGCTTTCCGAAAGAAGTATTGGTGTAAAGAGCATGAAAAACGAATTTAACAAGCCGACTTCCTGATTTTCTCTCACACGAACGACACCCGCGGATGCATGGTCATACAGTGACGTACGGGCGGCATCCTTGGCATTGGCTTCATGGATGTCGCCGGCGGGGCGTTCGTGCCGGGTCAAACTTTGCTGCTGGATTCCCTGACGGGCTTTGCATCAGGGAATGGAATGCTCGTGAGTGCGTTATGCGACCAAATGCATTACCATCGCTACTTTTCGGTGAGCGACTTAACCTTTGGCTGCGGCCGGTTCATCCGGCGTCAGGTCAGGGGGACACCCTGCCGGCCGAACTCTTTCCCCGCAGCAGCGTCATCGGCACCAAGCCCATGACCCTTGCTTCCGGATTCGCCAACGCCGCGTGGCAAACTAACGCGGAGAGGCGCAAGAAGTATAAGCAAAATGACTGATATTCGCAAAGACTCTGTAACCTTCTACACGGTGGGCGAGGCCGAGTCCGGCCAGCGCATCGACAATTTCCTGGTGCGCCTGCTCAAAGGCGTGCCCAAGAGCCATATCTACCGCATCCTGCGCTCCGGCGAGGTCCGCGTGAACAAGGGCCGCATCGACGCCGCCTACCGCTTGCAACCCGACGACCAGATCCGCCTCCCCCCAGTGCGCGTGGCGGAGCGCCCCGAAAACGATGCCCCGGCAGGCACCTTTCCGGTCATCTACGAAGACAACGCCCTGCTCGTCATCAACAAGCCGGCCGGCATCGCCGTGCACGGCGGCAGCGGCCTGTCGTTCGGCGTGATCGAACAGTTGCGCAAGGCCTACCCGGAATACCGCTTCCTGGAGCTGGTGCACCGCCTCGACCGGGAAACCTCCGGCCTGTTGATGCTGGCCAAGAAGCGCTCGGCTCTGCTCAAGCTGCACGACATGATGCGCTCGAGCACGCCGGACAAACGCTACCTGGCGCTGGGGGTGGGGCGCTGGCAGGACGACAAGCACGTCAAGCTGCCGCTGTTCAAGTTCACCAACGCCGAGGGCGAGCGCCGCGTGCGCGTCGCCGACCACGGCCAGGACGCCCACACCATCTTCAAGGTCCAGGAACGCTTCGCCGACTTCACCCTGGTGGAAGCGCGCCTGAGAACCGGCCGCACCCACCAGATCCGGGTACACATGGCCGCCAGCGGCCACCCCATCGCCGGCGACGACAAATACGGCGACGCCGCGCTCAACCGCGAGCTGGGCCGGCGCGGGCTGCGCCGCATGTTCCTGCACGCCGCCTCGCTCAGCCTGCCGCACCCGCTGACCGGCGAAAAACTCCACTTCCAGGCCCCGCTCCCGCCCGAGTTGGCCCACTTTCTCGACAGCCTGAGGCAGCATGAACAGAACGTTTGATCTGATCGTCTTCGACTGGGACGGCACCCTGATGGACTCGACCGCCCACATCGCCGCTTCGATCCAGGCCGCCTGCGCCGAGCTCGGCCTCCCGGTGCCCGACCGCAGCGCCGCCAGTCACGTCATCGGCCTCGGCCTGGAAGACGCCTTGCGCCGCGTCAGTCCCACGCTGCCGGCGGAGCGCTATCCGGACATGGTCGACGCCTATCGCCGGCATTACCTGAGCGGGGACGCCACGATAGAATTGTTCGAAGACGTGGTCGACGGTTTGGCCGAACTGCAGCAGAGCGACCTGTTCCTCGCCGTCGCCACCGGCAAGAGCCGCAAGGGGCTCGACCGGGTGCTGGCCGCAACCGGGCTATCCGCCGTGTTCCATGCCACCCGCACCGCGGACGAATGCCACTCCAAGCCGCACCCGGCCATGCTGCTGGAACTGACCGACGAGCTCGGCGTCGCCCCCCGGCGCACCTTGATGGTGGGCGACACCACGCACGACCTGCTGATGGCCCAGAACGCCGGCACCCACAAGGTCGGCGTCAGTTACGGCGCCCACCCAGCCGACGCCCTGATGGAATGCCAGCCCCTGGCCCTGTTCGACGATTTCCGGAGCTTTCTGCAATGGCTGAGACCGCGGATCGGCTGATCTGCGCGTCGGCCGAGCTGGTCAATAGCGGCAAGGCGGTGCGCTTCGGCATCACCGACGCCAACGGCCAGAGCCTCAGTGCGCTGGTCTTTCGCTACCAGGGCCGGGTTTTCGCGTACCATAATAGCTGTCGTCATATCCCCGTCGAACTGGACCTGACCGACGGCGAGGTCTTCGACCTGACCGGGCACTACCTGGTGTGCAGCATGCACGGCGCACTCTACCTGCCGGAGAACGGCCTGTGCGTCGGCGGCCCCTGCCGCGGCCAGCGACTGACGCCGGTGGCCGTCACGGAACGCGACGGCCAGGTGTATTGCATAACCGCCACCGCATGCGGTGACATGGAGAGAAACGGTGAACGATAACCCGCAATGGGAGCGCGAGCTGCTGGAAAAACTGGCGATGGCCTCGCTGGTCGAGCAGCGCCGCGCCCGCCAGTGGAAAATCTTCTTCCGGCTGGCCTGGCTCATCATCATCGCCGCCGTCGTCTTCGGCCTGTTCTTCGCCAAGGACGATACGGCGGGCGAGCGGCTGATCGGCGACGGGCACACCGCCACGCTGCAGCTCAAGGGCATCATCGACAGCGACAACGATACCGCCGAAAAGCTGATCGCCGGCCTGAACGACGCCTATGACGACAAGAACACCCGCGGCATCATCATCCAGGCCAACAGCCCCGGCGGCAGCCCAGTGCTGTCGGGCATGGTCTACGACGAGATCCGCCGCCAGAAGAAACTGCACCCGTCCATCCCGCTCTACGTCGTGGTCGAGGAAGTGTGCGCATCTGGCTGCTATTACATCGCCGCCGCCGCGGACAAGATCTTCGTCGACAAGGCCAGCATCATCGGCTCGATCGGCGTGCTGTCGGACGGCTTCGGCTTCACCGGCGTGATGGAAAAGCTGGGTGTCGAGCGCCGCCTGCGCACCTCCGGCGAAAACAAGGCGATGGGCGACCCGTTCTCACCGCTCAACCCCAAGCAGGAAGCCATCCGCCAGCAACTCTTGGACGACATCCACCAGCAATTCATCTCGGCGGTGAAAACCGGCCGGGGCAAGCGCCTGCACAACGACCCAGAGCTGTTCAGCGGCCTGATCTGGCTGGGCACCAAGAGCATCCCGCTGGGGCTGGCCGACGGCTACGGCACGGTACGCACGGTCGCCCGCGATGTCATCAAATCGGAAAGAACCGTCGACTTCACGCCCGAGGACACCTTCCCCAGCCGTTTCGCGCGCCGCCTTGGCGTCGAGTTCAGCAGCGGGCTCAAGAGCCTGTTCGACCCCCGCCTTTTCTGATCAGCGAGTAGACAGACACGATGGCACGCCGACGACGCAGCGAAGACGAACACGAAAACCATGAACGCTGGCTGGTTTCCTACGCCGACTTCATCACCCTGCTGTTCGCCTTCTTCGTGGTGATGTACGCCATCTCCTCGGTCAACGAAGGGAAGTACCGGGTGCTGTCCAGCGCCATCGTCGATGCCTTCCGCACCGGCACGGCGATCAGCCTGCAGACCACACCCCCCACCGGCGGTGCCAACACCATGATCGAGGTGGCGCAGAGCAAGCCGATCGCCAAGGCGGTCAAGGGCGAGCTGCAAGCCAAGGAGCAAAGCAAGCTCGGCAGCCTGGCCAACGATCTGCAGAAGGTCATGGAACCGCTGGTCAAGGGTGGCCAAGTCAAGATTTCGCAGAGCCCCAAGGGCGTGACCATCGAGATTCGCGACAGCGCCCTGTTCCCCGTCGCCCAGGCGCAACCCTCGCCCCAGTCGCTGCAGGTGCTGTCGCAGATGGCGAAAGTGCTGTCCCAGGTCGACAACCCGATCAGCGTGGAAGGTTTCACCGACAACACCCCGATCCGCAACACCTTCTTCCCGTCCAACTGGGAACTGTCGGCGGCGCGGGCAGGCAGTGTGGTCCGGCTGTTCGTCGAGAACGGCATCGCCCCGGAACGCCTGGTGGCGGTCGGTCGCGCCGAAAACCTTCCCGTCGCCGACAACGCCAGCGAGGACGGGCGCGCCCGCAACCGCCGGGTATCGATCACGGTACGCGCGGTCACGGCAGAAGACAGCGCGCCATTGGCGGTGGAATCGCTCGACAAGGCTGCCACGCCGCCCCCTCCTTGAGCCACACGACGATTTGCGCGAGAGCCGCCCATGAGCATCCAGCTCCACGCCCCCCCCGGCAAATCGCATAAGGCTTCGGCCAAACTCGCCCGCCCGGTTATAATCCGGACATTTTTCTACCCGGAGACCCGCATGCTCTACTCGCTTCTGCGCCCTCTTCTGTTCAAGCTAGACGCAGAAACCGCCCACGAAACCACCCTGAAGCTGCTCGACAAGGCGCACCAGCTCCATCTCGACAGCATTCTGGGACAGAGCACCGTTCGGCTGCCGGTACAGGCCATGGGGCTGACCTTCCCCAACCCGGTGGGACTGGCGGCGGGTCTCGACAAGAACGGGGAACACATCGACGCCCTGGCCGGGCTGGGCTTCGGCTTCCTGGAAATCGGCACCGTCACCCCCCGCCCGCAGGCCGGCAACCCCAAGCCGCGGCTGTTCCGCGTGCCGGAATACCAGGGCATCATCAATCGCATGGGGTTCAACAACCTGGGCGTCGATGCGCTGCTCGAGAACGTGCGCAACTGCCGCTTCAAGGGCATTCTCGGCATCAATATCGGCAAGAACGCCACCACGCCGATCGAAGCCGCGGTCGACGACTATCTTGCCTGCCTCGACAAGGTCTACGCCTACTCCAGCTACATCACCGTCAACATCTCCTCGCCCAACACCAAGAACCTGCGCCAACTGCAGCAGGCGGACGAGTTGTCGGCCCTGCTCGCAAGCCTCAAGCTGCGCCAGCAGGAACTGGCCGACAAGCATGGCCGCTACGTGCCGCTGGCGGTGAAGATCGCCCCGGACCTGGACGACGAGCAGATCGCGGCCATCGCCCGCCTGCTCACCGAGCACAAGATCGACGGTGTCATCGCCACCAATACCACGCTGTCGCGCAGCGAGATCGCCGGCCACCCGCTGGCCGGCGAAGCGGGCGGCCTCTCCGGCGCCCCCGTGCGCGAGCGCTCCACCCTGCTGATCCGCAAGCTGGCCAAGGAACTCGACGGCGCCCTGCCTATCATAGGAGTGGGAGGCATCGACTCCGGTGAGGACGCCGCCGAAAAGATGGACGCCGGCGCGACGCTGGTGCAGCTCTACAGCGGACTGATCTATCGCGGCCCGGGCCTGGTCGGCGAGGTGCTGCAGGCATTGAAAAACCGAAGCTGACCCGACACTGGCGCTTTAGCCATAGGAAGGAAATGAACATGCTGAAAACCGTTCTGCGGACTCTCGTCGTCGGTGCCGCCATCACCGGCACACTGGCCGGCTGCGCCACTTCGGATTCAGCCGCCGTCTACTCCAAGGGCCAGATGCGCCAGGCGCAGAGCGTGGAATTCGGCACAGTGGTTTCGGTTCGGAACGTTCTGATGGAAGGCGACAACAACGAGCTGCTCACCCTCGGTGGCGCCGCGCTGGGTGGCATAGCCGGCAGCACCATCGGTCACGGTCGTGGCGCCGCGGCGGGTACCATTGCCGGCGCACTTGCCGGCGGCTTCGGCACCCAGGCCGCCCAGCGCAGCCTCGGCACCAAGAATGCACTGGAAATCACCGTCAAGCTCGACCGCTCCGGCCGCATGCTGTCCATCGTGCAAGAAGCGGACATCCCCTTTGCGGTGGGTCAGCGCGTACGCGTCCTTACCGGTGCGGGCTACGACCGCGTCGCGCCGATGTAAGCACTCGTAGCAAGGTTGCAAGACCATGAGAAAGGGCCCTTCGGGCCCTTTCTCATGAGTCGAACGCCATCCATCGCCCGTCCTGCAGCTTCTCCAGGGGACGGTAAGCCGACTTGTACTCCATCTTCCGGCACCCCTCGATCCAGTAACCCAGATAGAGATAGGTCAGACCCAGCCGACGGGCCAACTGCACCTGCCACAGCACATTGTAGACGCCGTAGCTGGCCTGGGCCTCATCCGGGTCGTAGAAGGTATAGACCGCCGACAGACCATCGCTCAATCGGTCGATCAGGCTGACCATCTTCAACACGCCATCCTGGCGGAACTCGGCCAGGAAGCTGTCCACGTTACTCTTGAGGATGAATTCGGTGTACTGGCCGGAATCGTCCTCCGACATGCCGCCACCGGCATGCCGGGCCACCTGGTAGCGCCGGTACAAGGCGTAATGCTCCTCGCTGTACCCCAGCGGCAGCAGCTCCACCGTCAGGCTACCGTGCCGTTTCCAGGCGCGGCGCTGGGCCCGGTTGGGCGAGAAGGCCGCCACTGGGATACGCACCGGCTGACAGGCCTTGCAGCCATCGCAGTAGGGGCGGTAAGTGTAAGGGCCGCTACGGCGGAACCCCAGCCGCACCAGCTGACTGTATATCGCGCTGTCGATGGCTTCCGCCGGGATCGCCACTTGGGAGCGGGCCTGCAGGTCCGGGATGTAGCTGCACGGATACGGTGCCGTGGCATAGAAATGAATGGCCATCAACGGGCCGGCATCACGATGACTCATTGCTGTACCTGTATGACCACATCCCTTCGGGCGAAGAAAGCGCAACCTGCTCTTTCAGCGTAGCAAGAAACTGCTCTCGCGGTATACACCGGGCGCCCAGGCTGGCCAGGTGCGGCGTGTACATCTGGCAGTCGATCATGGCAAAGCCACAGGCCTGCAGGTGCCAGGCCATGTGAACGAAGGCCAGCTTGGAGGCATTGCTGACACGGGAGAACATCGACTCGCCATAGAACATGCGCCCCAGCGCCACGCCGTACAAACCGCCGACCAGCACCCCCTGCTCCCAGGTCTCGAAGGAATGGGCCAACCCCAGCTCGTGCAGGCGGCAGTAGGCATCCACCATGCCGGGGCCGATCCAGGTCCCCGGCTGACCGTCGCGTGGCGCCGCGCAGGCGGTCATGACCTCGCGGAAGGCGGTATCGACACGGATTTCGTAAGGGTGATTGCGCAGGGTCTTGGCCAGCGAGCGCGTGACGCGCAATTCGACCGGGAACAGCACCATGCGCTCGGAGGGCGACCACCAGAGAATCGGCTCCCCCGGCGAAAACCAAGGGAAAATCCCCTGGCTGTAGGCCAGGACCAGCCGCGGCGGAGAGAGGTCCCCGCCGGCGGCCAGCAAACCGTCCGGCTCGAGCAGCGCGCTCTCGGCGCGTGGAAAAACCAGCTCGCGGCTGAGCCAGGGAACCATGGATCAATCAGGATTTTTTCTTGCCGGTGCACTCGGCGCATTCGCCATACATGTAGAGGGCATGGTCGACGATGTGGAAATTGTGCTGTTGGGCGATACGATCCTGCAGCGCCTCGATTTCCGGATCGAAGAACTCCACGACCTTGCCGCACTTGACACACACCATGTGATCGTGGTGCCCGCCTTCATTCAACTCGTACACCGCCTTGCCGGTTTCGAAATGATGGCGCACCAGAATGCCGGCCTGCTCGAACTGGGTCAGAACACGGTAAATGGTGGCAAGACCCACGTCGATGTTCTCGGCGATCAGGCGGCGGTAGACGTCTTCGGCCGACAGGTGGCGGGACTCGCTGGTTTCGAACAGATCCAGAATTTTCAGGCGGGGACCGGTCGCTTTCAGACCAATATCTTTAAGGTGACTGGCTTTACTCATCATGATATAAATGTAGATGGTCCAAAAACCATGATAAAGCCTTTTTGCGGCTTTGCCTAATTACCATTCCATAATTTCTACCTGAGCGGAGTCACATGCGCGTCCTGATTATTGCCGCCGCCATCGTTCTGTCCGGCTGCAGTTCTCTGAACCCGATGAGCTGGTTCACCCCCTACCAAATGGACATCCCTCAAGGGAACTACGTCACGCAGGATGCCGTCGCCAAACTCAAGCCTGGCATGACGCACAAGCAGGTCCAGTTCCTGCTGGGTACCCCACTCTTGACCGATGCCTTCCATGGTAACCGCTGGGATTACAAGTATCGCCTGGTGCGCGCGGGGAAACCGGCAGAAGACAAGCTGCTGACCGTCTACTTCGAGGGCGATGCCATGACCCGGGTAGAGGGTGAAGCCCTGCCGGCCGAACGTGCAATTCTCCCCGCCGACGCCTCGGCCCCCGCTCAGGCAACCAAGGCGCAATGAACATGATGAACGTAGTGATCGTAGGAGCCAGCGGCCGCATGGGCCGCACCCTGATCGAGTCGGTACTGGCGACGGAAGGCGTAGAGTTGCACGCCGCAGTCGAACGTCCCGGCTCCGATTTCATCGGTCAGGATGCCGGCCTGTTTCTCGGCCGCGCCACCGGCATAAAAGTCACCACCGATTTCGACGCGGCCCTGCAGGGCGCCGACGTCGTCATCGACTTCACCCGCCCGGAAGGCACGCTCCACTATATGGCCAGTTGTGTCGCCAACAATGTGAAGCTGATCATCGGCACCACCGGCTTCGACGACGCCGGCAAGGAAGCCATCCGCCTCGCTTCTGAAAAGATCGGCATCGTGTTCGCGCCGAACTTCAGCGTGGGCGTGAACCTGACCTTCAAGCTGCTGGACATCGCCTCGCGGGTGCTGGCCGAGGATTACGACATCGAAATCATCGAGGCGCACCACCGCCACAAGGTGGATGCCCCGTCCGGCACGGCGTTGCGCATGGGCGAGGTGATCGCCGACGCGCTCGGCCGCGACCTGAAGGAATGCGCCGTCTACGGACGCGAAGGCGTGACCGGCGAGCGCGATGCCAAGACCATCGGTTTTGCCACGGTGCGTGCCGGCGACGTGGTCGGTGATCACACCGCGCTGTTCGCCACCACCGGCGAGCGGGTGGAGATCACCCACAAGGCCTCCAGCCGCGCCACCTTCGCCAACGGCGCCGTGCGGGCGGCCAAGTGGCTGGCGACCAAGCCGACCGGCCTGTTCGACATGCAGGACGTGCTGGGCCTGCGTTAAAACAGTAAGGGAGGGGCCAAGCCACTCCCTTCGTTTCCTCCGCCGCGGCTTGCCGCCGGCTGGCCGCCTCTATCTCCTCGTCGGCTCCCCATCACGCCGGCTGCAGCGTCAATTGCTCGGGCTGGTGCCTGACCTCGAAAGTCTGCTCCACCTCCCCTGCATCGTTGACGCTCTCCAACCGTACGTCGAAGCCCCACAGCCGCGCCACATGCTTCAACACCTCGTGCGCGCTGCCCGCCTCCAGCGGCCGGCGCCGGTGCATGGTGTGGCGCAGCGTCAGGCGTCGGTCGCCGCGCACGTTGACCGACCAGACCTGGATATTCGGCTCGCGCGAGCCCAGATTGTACTGCTCGGACAGCTTCTGCCGCACGTCGCGGTAGCCTTCCTCGTCATGGATCGCCGACACCAGCAGCGTGCTTTCCCGATCGTCGTCACGGATGGCGAAGAAGCGGAAGTCGCGGATCAGCTTGGGCGAGAGATACTGCGAAACGAAACTCTCGTCCTTGAAATTCTTCATGGCGAAGTCGAGCGTTTCCTGCCAGTTGCTGCCGGCGATGTCGGGGAACCACAGTTTATCCTCCGCCGTCGGCTCCTGGCAGATGCGCTTGATGTCCTGGTACATCGAGAAGCCGAGCGCATAGGGATTGATGCCGTTGTACCAGCGTGCGGTCACGGGTGGCTGGTACACCACGTTGGTGTGCGACTGCAGGAACTCCATCATGGCGCCGTCGGTCACCAGGCCCTTCTCGAACAGCCGATTCATGATGGTGTAGTGCCAGAACGTCGCCCAACCCTCGTTCATCACCTGAGTCTGGCGCTGCGGATAGAAATACTGGGCGATCTTGCGCACGATGCGCACGATCTCGCGCTGCCACGGTTCCAGCAAGGGCGCGGACTTCTCGATGAAGTACAGCAGGTTTTCCTGCGGCTCGGCGGGGAAGCGCACCGGCTCCTGCTCGCCTCCGCTCTTGGCGCGCCGCGGAATGGTGCGCCACAGATCGTTGACCTGCATCTGCAGATAATGCTCGCGTTCTTCCTGCCGCGCCTGTTCCTTGGCCAGCGACAGCTTCTGCGGCCGCTTGTAGCGGTCCACGCCGTAGTTCATCAGGGCGTGGCAGGAGTCGAGCAGTTCTTCCACGGCATCGATGCCGTAGCGCTCTTCGCAGCGCGAGATATAGCTCTTGGCAAACACCAGGTAGTCGACGATGGCCGAAGCGTCGGTCCAGGTGCGGAACAGGTAGTTGCCCTTGAAGAACGAGTTATGGCCGTAGGCAGCATGGGCGATCACCAGCGCCTGCATGGTCATGGAGTTTTCTTCCATGAGGTAGGCGATGCAGGGATTGGAGTTGATCACGATCTCGTAGGCCAGCCCCATGTGACCGCGCTTGTAGCTCTTCTCGGTAGAGACGAAGTGCTTGCCGAAAGACCAGTGGTGATAGTTGACCGGCATGCCCACCGACGAATAGGCATCCATCATCTGTTCGGCGGAGATGACTTCCAGTTGCACCGGATAGACATCCAGCCCGTACTCATTGACGGCGATCTCGCGTATCGCCCGCTCGTACTCGTCGAGCAGGTCGAAAGTCCACTCGGAACCGGTCGAAATGGGTGTCATGCTGCACCTCCGCAAAGTCGGGGTTGGCCTGGCGCCCGTCAGGGGCCTGCTCACCAGCCGTCACGGCCGTGAGCAGGTTCCTGACAGGTTCTCATCAAGCACGGGTAGCGGGTTGACGCTTGAAGATTTCCCGGAACACCGGATAGATGTCCGCCGTCGAGTGAATGCGCTGCATGGCGAAGTGCTTGCAGCGCTCCTTGACCTTGAGGTACTCGTACCAGAGGTTTTGCGGCTCGCTCTCGGTGATCTCGACGTAGGCGTAGTACTGGCACAAGGGTAGCAGCGACTCGTCGAGAATCTGGGCGCAATTGGCCGAATCGCTGTCCCAGTTGTCGCCGTCCGACGCTTGCGCCACGTAGATATTCCACTCGCTGCTGTTGTAACGCTTGTAGACGATCTCCTTCATCAGGTTGAGCGCCGACGACACCACGGTCCCCCCCGATTCGCGCGAGTGGAAGAAGTCGTGCTCGTTCACCTCGACGGCACTGGTGTGGTGACGGATAAACACGACTTCGATCTTCTCGTAATTCCGCTGCAGGAACAGGTAGAGCAGGATGAAGAAACGCTTGGCCATGTCCTTCTTGGCTTCGTCCATGGAGCCTGACACGTCCATGATGCAGAACATCACCGCCTGGCTGGTCGGCTTGGGCTGCTTGATGCGGTTGTTGTAGCGCAGGTCGAACGGGTCGATGAAGGGGATGCTGGCCAGCCGCTCGCGCAGCAGGTGGATATGCCTGCGCTTCTCCCGCACTTCGATATCGTGCTCTTCGTCGGACTCGAGCAGGGTATCCAGATCCTCTTCGGCCTCGTTGAGCTCGGAGAGCGTCGGCGCGGACAGCGCCACCCGGCGCGCCAGCGCACCACGCAGCGAACGGACGATGCTGATATTGGTCGGCGTGCCGTCGCTGGTATAGCCGGCCCGCACCGACTTCATTTCCTCCACTCCCATCAGCTGGGTCTTGACCAGGTTGGGCAGCGCCAGGTCCTCGAAGAACACGTTCATGAACTCTTCGCGCGACAGCTCGAAGGCAAAGTCGTCCTCCCCTTCGCCATCCTGGCTGGCCTTGCCTCCCCCGCCACCGGCACCACCCTGCGGCCGATTGAAGCGATCCCCCTTGATGAACTCCTCGTTGCCGGGATGAACGTTTTCGGTGACGCCACCCCTGCCATGGTGAAAGATCGGCTCGGAGACATCCTTTACCGGAATGGAAACCTTCTCACCGCTGTCGATATCGGTGATGCTCCGTCCCTTGATGGCCTTGGAGACGGCTTCCTTGATTTGGGCCTTGAAACGGCGCAGGAACCGCTCGCGGTTGACCGCAGACTTGTTCTTGCCGTTCAGGCGACGATCAATGATGTGAGCCATAGCCACCTCTACAGTCCCGGTTGGGCAAGACCCATGCCTTGCCGCTGATATCTGGCCGGGAACACCGTCCCGGCCAGAATGACGGGCTTACGAAGACTTGCGCACGCGCAGATACCATTCGCACAGCAGGCGAACCTGCTTGGCCGTATAGCCCTTGTCGACCATCCGGTTGACGAAATCCTCATGCTTCTTGGCGTCCTCGGCACTCGCCTTGGCATTGAAGGAGATGACCGGCAACAGCTCCTCGGTGTTGGAGAACATTTTCTTCTCGATCACCATGCGCAGCTTCTCATAGCTCGTCCAGGTGGGGTTCTTCCCTCCATTGCTGGCTCGTGCACGCAGCACGAAGTTGACGATCTCGTTGCGGAAGTCCTTCGGGTTGGAAATGCCCGCCGGCTTCTCGATCTTTTCCAGTTCCGCGTTGAGCGAGGTCCGGTCGAAACTCTCACCCGTATCCGGATCGCGGTATTCCTGATCCTGGATCCAGTAGTCGGCGAAGGTCACGTAACGATCGAAGATGTTCTGCCCGTACTCGGAATAGCTCTCCAGGTAAGCGGTCTGGATTTCCTTGCCGATGAACTCGACATACTTGGGCGCCAGGAACTCCTTGATGAAGGTCAGGTACTTCTGTTCGACCTCGGGCGGGAATTGCTCGCGCTCGACCTGTTTTTCCAGCACGTACAACAGATGCACCGGGTTGGCCGCCACTTCGGAATGGTCGAAGTTGAACACCTTGGACAGGATCTTGTAGGCAAACCGCGTGGAAAGCCCGCTCATGCCTTCGTCCACGCCGGCATAGTCGCGGTATTCCTGCAACGATTTGGCCTTGGGATCGGTGTCCTTGAGGTTTTCACCGTCGTAGACCTGCATCTTGCTGAACAGGCTGGAGTTCTCCGGATCTTTCAGCCGGGAGAGCACGGCAAACTGCGCCATCATCTTGAGCGTTCCCGGGGCGCACGGAGCGTTGGCCAGCGAAGAGTTGCGGATCAATTTGTCGTAGATCTTGATCTCTTCGGTGACGCGCAGGCAGTACGGCACCTTGACAATGTAGATCCGGTCGAGGAAAGCCTCGTTATTCTTGTTGTTCTTGAACTGCTTCCATTCGGATTCGTTGGAGTGCGCCAGGATGATGCCCTCGAACGGAATCGCGCCAAAGCCCTCGGTGCCCTTGAAGTTGCCCTCCTGGGTCGCGGTCAGCAACGGGTGCAGCACCTTGATCGGTGCCTTGAACATTTCCACGAACTCCAGCAGGCCCTGGTTGGCCAGGCACAGGCCGCCGGAGTAGCTGTAGGCGTCCGGATCGTCCTGGGCGTATTTTTCCAGCTTGCGGATGTCCACCTTGCCGACCAGCGAGGAGATGTCCTGGTTATTTTCGTCGCCCGGCTCGGTCTTGGCCACGGCGATCTGCTTCAGTACCGAGGGGTAGCGCTTGACCACGCGGAACTGGCTGATGTCGCCGTTGAATTCATGCAGGCGCTTTACCGCCCACGGGCTGGGGATGGCGCGCAGGTAACGGCGCGGAATACCGTATTGTTCTTCGAGGATGGCACCGTCCTCGTCGTAATTGAACAGGCCCAGCGGCGATTCGTTGACCGGCGAGCCCTTCAGGCAATAGAACGGCACCAGTTCCATCAATTCCTTGAGTTTTTCGGCGATGGACGATTTGCCGCCTCCCACCGGGCCCAGCAGATAGAGAATCTGTTTCTTCTCTTCCAGGCCTTGGGCGGCATGACGGAAATAGGCCACGACCTGCTCGATCACTTCTTCCGTGCCGTAAAAATCACGGAAGGCCGGGTAGATCTTGACCACCTTGTTGCTGAAAATCCGTGACAGCCGGGGATTGTGGCGGGTGTCCACCAGTTCCGGCTCGCCGATGGCCATCAGCATGCGTTCGGCGGCAGTGGCGTAGGCGGCGGGTTCGCGTTTGCAGATATCCAGATATTCCTGGATGGTGTACTCCTCCTCGCGCGTCCGATCGTAACGTGAAGAGTATTGGCTGAAGATATCCGGGTACATGGCTCTGCCTCCTGACGTTCGGCAGGGGGCGGCGGCGAACGTTCGCGCATCCGCCATGCCCCCTTGCACCATTAGAGTGACTGCTTGAGAACCGGTTCTACTTCATTATGTTTTTTTGGGTATAGCACAGGAATTCAGGTGCGTCCGGGCAATTATGTCAGCTGGATGCAAGGAAACACGCCTTGTCAGGACTTCAATTCGATGATGCGCGCGCCGATTTCGTACAGCCTTCCGCGCTCGATTTCATTGCAACGGCGCACTTCCACCTCGGCTTCGAACGGCTTTCCGGGCAGGCCGCCGACAGCCGGGGCCCGCACCACGACCAGCAACCTTTCGCCAAATTGCGGCACGAAGGAAGTACGCAGCGCCAGCCCGTCTATCGACAGGTCTATGCATTCGCCATAGTGGGTCTCGCCGGTATTCCGTGACTTGATGCGGGCATTGCATCCCATCCGGATACGCCGCGCACCACGGCGCTCGTGGTGCGGATCAAACGGGGGCACCCGGCAGCCTCCCGTCGAGATAGGCCGACAGCCAGTGCAGGCCAACGATCGATTTGCTGTCGCAGATTTCGCCGGTCAGCGCCATGACCATGGCATCGGCCAGCGGCACGGTGACCACTTCGAGAAATTCGCCATGGTCCAGCTGTCGCTCGTGCAGGGTCAGGTCCTGGGCCAGGAAGTAGCTGATCTGTTCGTCGGCGTAGCCGATGCAGGGGTGGGCCGTGCCGAGGTAGGTCCAGCGCTCGGCCTGATAGCCGGTCTCTTCGCGCAGCTCGCGGCGTGCCGTGCTGTCGCGCGCCTCGTCCGGGTCGATCTTGCCGGCCGGAATCTCCAGAAACACCCGGCCGGCCGGGTAGCGGTACTGGCGCTCCATCACCAGCCGGTCGTCCGGGGTCAGTGCCAGGATGGCCACGGCGCCGGGGTGCCGGATGTATTCGCGATACGAGGTGCTGCCGTCCGGCAGTTGCACCTTGTCGCGGTGCACTTGGAGAAAACCGCCCTGGTAAACCGTTTCCGTGCTCAAGGTCTTTTCAACGAGTTCCACGCCATCCCTTCCGTTTTTTCCATGCCATGATGATATAACACCGCCATCCTGCCCGAACGCACAGATACCCGGCAAGCCCGAGCGTGAGGCCCAGCATGGGCACGCCGATCGCCAACGGCAATCCCAGGCCCACGGCCCAGTCGCCGACTTGTCGCAGCCATTCGAGCGGCGACGACGCCGACCAGTCCGGCGCCATCGTCATTGTGCCGTGGTTCGAGCGCCCCAGCAGCAGTTTGCCGTACTCGTATGCCAGGTAGTACAGCGGCAGATAGGTAAATAGATTGGTATAGAGAGTAGTGACGATGGCGACCGGCAGGTTGACGCGGAACACGAGTGCGAGCAAGGCGGCGGTGATCATCTGGCTCGGCCCCGGCATCAGCCCGGAGAACAGGCCGATGGCGAAGGCCAGCGCCACCTTGCGCCGGTTCAGCGACCAGAACGCCGGATGGTCCAGATACGGCGCCAGCCATCTCAGATAGCGGTTCTGGAACAGCCGGTGATGGTCGGGCAGCAGCTGACGCAGGTGTCTTCGGATTCGGCTCATCGCGCGGACTGTCGTTAATTAGCAACCATGCCTCAGTCCATGTTAGCGAAAAAGCTTGCCAAAGCTTCTGCTATTATTTAAACATACGTTTGAATTACTCGCCGGCACGATCCCGGAAACGACACGATTGCCCGAACCGCATGATTGCGGGCCACGCTACTCAGGAGACAAAACCATGCCAGCCTACAAGGCCCCCCTGCGCGATTTCGATTTCGTCCTCAACGAGCTGATCAAGGTCCAGGACGTCATCCCCACCCTGCCCGGCTACCAGGAGGCCACGCAGGACATCTATACCTCTTATCTCGAAGCCGCCGCCCAGTTCTGCGAAAACGAGCTGGCCCCGCTCAACCGCCCGGCCGACGAGGAAGGCTGCCACTTCGACGCCGCCACCCACAGCGTGACCACGCCGGCCGGCTTCAAGGAAGCCTACGCCCAGTACTGCGAGCTGGGCTTCCCGGCACTCGATTGCGATCCGGCCTACGGCGGCCAGGGCATGCCCAAGTCGCTGGCGTTCCCGGTGATGGAAATGCAGTGTTCGGCCAACGTGGCGTGGTCGATGTACCCCGGCCTCTCCCACGGCGCCTACTCCGCCATCCACGCCCACGGCAGCGAGGAGCAGAAGGCCGCCTATCTGCCCAAGCTGGTCTCCGGCGAGTGGACCGGCACCATGTGCCTGACCGAACCGCACTGCGGCACCGACCTGGGCCTGTTGAAGACCAAGGCCGAGCCGAACGGCGACGGCAGCTACAGCATCACCGGCACCAAGATCTTCATCTCGGCCGGCGAGCACGACATGTCCGGCAACATCATCCACCTGGTGCTGGCGCGCCTGCCGGATGCGCCGAAGGACGTGAAGGGCATCTCGCTGTTCATCGTGCCCAAGTTCCACGACGACGGCAGCCGCAACACCGTGTATTGCGGCGCGCTGGAACACAAGATGGGCATCAAGGCCAACGCCACCGCGGTGATCAATCTCGACAACGCCAAGGGCTGGCTGATCGGCGAGCCGAACAAGGGGCTCTCCTGCATGTTCACCATGATGAACGCGGCGCGCCTGGGTTGCGGCATGCAGGGCCTGGGGATCGGCGAGGCGTCGTTCCAGGGCGCGCTGGCCTACGCCAAGGAGCGCCTGCAGATGCGTGCGCTGAACGGCGTGCACAGCCCGGACAAGCCGGCCGACCCGATCATCGTGCATCCGGATGTACGCCGCATGCTGCTGACGCAGAAGGCCTACACCGAAGCCGGCCGCGCGCTGACCACGCTCTTGGCCTTGCAGCTCGACATCGAGGAGAAACATCCGGACTCGGCGGCACGCCAGGACGCCGCCGATCTGGTGGCGCTGCTGACCCCGGTGGCCAAGGCCTTCATGACCGACAACGGCTACACCGCCGCCAACATGGGCATGCAGGTGTTCGGCGGCCACGGTTTCATCCGCGAATGGGGCATGGAGCAGCTGGTGCGCGACTGCCGCATCTCGCAGATCTACGAGGGCACCAACGGCATCCAGGCGATCGACCTGTTGGGCCGCAAGGTGCTGCTCGACCAGGGCGCCAAGCTGCGCAAGTTCACCAAGCAGATCCACAAGTTCTGCCAGGCCAACGAGGGCAACGACAAGCTGACGGAGTTCGTCGGCCCGCTGTCCAAGCTGCTGAAGGAAGTCGGTGACATCACCATGGCCGTCGGCATGGCCGCGTTCAAGGACAAGGACGAGGCCGGTGCGGCCGCCACCGACTATCTGCGCCTGATCGGCCACCTGACCTACGCCTGGATGTGGGCACGCATGGCCGAAGTGGCCTACGCCAAGCTGGGCCAGGGCGAGGACGATTTCTACCAGGCCAAGATCACCACCGCCCGCTTCTACTACGCCAAGCTGCTGCCAGAAGTAGAAGCACTCAAGGCCACGATCAAGAGCGGCGCCCAGCCGCTGATGAGTCTCGGCGAGGAGCAGTTCGCCTTCTGATAACCGGTTTGTTCGACTCTGTGCAGGAGTGTGTTTTGGCGGCCCTTCGGGGCCGTTTTTTTTTTTGGGATCACCTGCCCCCTAATGAAAACCGCCCCACGAGCATGCAGCCGGCGGGGCGGTCATTATGTGGCAGATCAAGTTCGCTCAGCGCTTGTGAAAGAAATCGTTGCGAGCGACCCGAGGCCGATTCGAGAAGCACAGCCGTACAAGTGGTACGGCGAGCATCGCAGGACCGGGATCGGGGTCAGAGTGCTTGGTAGATTCAGAGCCGCGAACAAAACCCAGCGCAGCGGTCTTGGCTAGGCGCGCGGCTGCAGACAGTACAAGTAGTACGGCCAAGCCGCGCAACAACGCCAAGAGGGTTTTGTTAGTGGCTCTTACGCTCAGTTTTTGCCGTGGCAGGCCTTATACTTCTTGCCGCTGCCGCACGGGCAGGGATCGTTGCGGCCGACCTTGTCGCCCTCGCGGCGCACCGTGGTCGGAGCCTGCTTCTTGGCCTGCCAGTAGGCGTAGACGGCCTGGATGGCGTCGGGCAGTTCGTCCTTGAAATTGTCGAGCTCGGCGTCGGTAAAGGTGAGCAGTTCTTTGCCCTCTTCCTCGTCCTCGAACATGCCGCCCAGCGCCATGATCGGCAGCAGCAGGTCTTCGAAGCCTTCGTCGTCGGCGGCCTCGAACCAGTCGGTGTCGACGTTGTCGAGCGCGTACAGGTAGGCGTTGCACCACGGCCAGAAGTCGGCTTCCTCGGCGTCTTCGGCCTCATACAGGATCAGGTCGGGCGCTTCGCCGGCAACCAGCGCGGCGGCGGTGGCATCGTAGAGCTTCTGCAGCAGCGCGCTCAGCTCGGCTTGGGTGGCGTCGTCGTCGAACTCGGGCGCGTCGCCCAATACCTCGTCCAGCCAACTGCCGGCTTCGACCGCATCCGGACCGCTGGCCAGTGCGGTGAAGTAGCCCTGCACTTCATCCGGGCGCATGGTGCTGCCGCTTTGCGACAGCGGGGTCAGCAGTTCTTCCAGGCGCGCCAGCTCGGCGTCGGTGAATACGGTGTCGCTCATGATGATTCCTCGGGTTGTTTGCCGCGCATTGTAACAAGCCCCGCACAAGGCGGGGCGACTGGAGCTCGAAAACCTCGCTCACGGGGCTTGTGAAAGAAATCGCCCCACGGGGATTCCCTGCGGTCATCGCCGCGCCTTCAGGCCGGTGTGAGAAGCACAGCCGTACAAGCCGTACGGCGAGCATCACAGGACCGGCATGGAGGCGCACAGCAGATTTACTCGCAAGCCCTCAGGCGGTCTTGCTTTCGCTCAACCCCAGTTTCTCCTTCATTTGCTGCCGCATCAGGAATTTCTGGATCTTGCCGGTGATGGTCATCGGGAAGCTGTCGACGAATTCGATATAGCGTGGAATCTTGTAGTGCGCTATCTGGCCCTGGCAGAAGGCGCGGATTTCGTCGGCGGTGGCGGTCTCGCCGTCGCGCAGGCGGATCCAGGCACATAGTTCCTCGCCGAACCTGTCGTCCGGCACGCCAATCACCTGCACGTCCTGGATCTTGGGGTGGCGGTAGAGGAATTCCTCGATTTCGCGCGGGTAGACGTTCTCGCCGCCACGGATCACCATGTCCTTGGCGCGGCCGACGATATTGCAGTAGCCCTCCTCGTCGATCACCGCCAGGTCGCCGGTGTGCATCCAGCCGGCCGGATCGATCGCCTCGCGGGTCTTTTCCTCGTCGCCCCAGTAGCCCAGCATCACCGAGTAGCCGCGCGTCAGCAGCTCGCCGGTTTCGCCGCGCGGCACGATGCGGCCCTCGCCATCGACGATCTTCACTTCCAAATGCGGATGAATCAGGCCGACGGTGGAGACCTTGCGCTCGACCGGGGTATCGGTGCCGCTCTGGAAGCTGACCGGGCTGGTCTCGGTCATGCCGTAGGCGATGGTGACCTCACGCATGTGCATGGTGTCGACCACGCGCTTCATCACTTCGATCGGGCAGGGGCTGCCGGCCATGATGCCGGTGCGCAGGGTGGAGAGATCGAACTCGTTAAAGCGCGGATGGTCGAGCACGGCGATGAACATGGTCGGCACGCCGTGCAGGCCGGTGCACTGCTCCTCCGCCACGGTCTGCAGCACCGCCAGCGGCTCGAACGCCTCGGACGGGAAGATCATGGTGGCGCCGTGCGTCAGGCAGGCCAGGTTGCCCAGCACCATACCGAAGCAGTGGTAGAGCGGCACCGGGATGCACAGCCGGTCGCCCGGCACCAGCTTCATCGCCTCGCCGACGAAGAAGCCGTTGTTGAGGATGTTGTGGTGGCTCAGCGTGGCGCCCTTCGGGCTGCCGGTGGTGCCGGAGGTGAACTGGATGTTGATGGGGTCGTCGAACTGCAGCTGCGCGCCGAGCTCGGTCAAGGCGACCCGCTCGGCTTCGGTCGGCTCGGTCAGCAGTTGGTTGAAGTTCAGCATGCCCGGCGTCACTTCGTCGCCCATGCGGATCACTATCTCGAGCGTCGGTAGCTTGGCCGCGCGCAGCGCGCCGGAGGTACTGCTCGTCAGTTCCGGAGCGAGATCGTTGATCATTTCCAGATAGTCGCTGCTCTTGAAGCTGGGCGACAACACCAGCGCGCGGCAGCCGACCTTGTTGAGCGCGTATTCCAGCTCGGCGCGGCGGTAGGCCGGGTTGATGTTGACCAGCACCAGCCCGGCCTTGGCGCTGGCGAACTGCATCAGCACCCATTCGACGTTGTTCTGGGACCAGATGCCGATGCGTTCGCCCGGCTTCAAGCCGAACCGCAGCAGACCGCATGCCAGCCGCTCGACCTGTTCGTGAAGTTCGGCGTAGCTCCAGCGCACGGACTGCTGGCGCACCACCAGCGCCTCGCGCGCGGCGTGGCGGGCGCAGGCCGCGTCGAAGTACTGGCCGATGGTTTGTCCGATCAAGGGGGTCTGGCTCACGCCGTGGACGTAGCTGGCTTGGGTCATGCGTTCTCCTCCAGAGGGTATCAGTGATGCTGTACTTTTCTTCTGCCCGATAAGTTACTATTACGTAAACGTAATCACAAGACTAGCCAGCTGGCGTGGAGAAAACGCTACAATCGCCGGATAAGGACAGGAATCACCATGACCCAACAAGAGCTCTTCTCCATCTCCGACCTGGCGCGCGACTTCGGCGTCACGCTGCGCACCATCCGCTTCTACGAGGAACAGGGCCTGATCGAACCGGAGCGCGCCGGCCGCCAGCGCGTGTTCACCCGCCGCGACCGTGCCCGGCTGAAGCTGATCCTGCGTGGCAAACGCATCGGTCTGTCGCTGCAGGAAATCCGCGAGATCCTCGATTTGTACGAGCTGGCCAAGGACGAGGCCAGCCAGTCGCTCAAGCTGCTCCGGCTGTTGAGCGAACGACGCCAGCAACTGGAAGAGCAACGCAACGATATCGACGCCGTGCTGGCCGAGATCGACACCTTGGAGGCGCACTGCCGCACCGTGATCGACGAGATGACGGCCAAGTCCAACGCCGCCAACGGCTGAGCCTGCCCCGCAAGACGGGGTTTTCTTGCATTTTCTTATTGACGTTTACGTAAACGTAATCCAACATAAAACGATGACATGGCCTGTGTGCCGAGAATGTAGAGAGGAGAAACCGATCATGTTCACCAGCCTGCGTTTTGCCCACGGCGAGACTTACGACCTGTTGCGCGACACGGTGAAGGCCTTCGCCGACAGCGAAATCGCCCCGCGTGCCGCCGATATCGACCGCGACAACCTGTTCCCTGCCGATTTGTGGAAGAAGTTCGGCGATCTGGGTCTGCTAGGTATCACCGTAGAAGAGGAATACGGCGGCAGCAACATGGGTTACCTCGCGCACATGATCGCGATGGAAGAACTCTCGCGTGCCAGCGCCTCGGTCGCCCTCTCCTACGGCGCCCACTCCAACCTGTGCGTGAACCAGATCCGCAAGAACGGCAACGAAGAACAGAAGCGCCGCTACCTGCCCAAGCTGATTTCCGGCGAACACGTCGGCGCCTTGGCGATGTCCGAACCCAATGCCGGTTCCGACGTGGTTAGCATGAAGCTCAGAGCCGACAAGAAGGGCGACCGCTACGTGCTCAACGGCAGCAAGATGTGGATCACCAACGGCGGCGACGCAGACACCCTGGTGGTGTACGCCAAGACCGACGTCAACGCCGGACCCAAGGGCATCACCGCCTTCATCGTCGAGAAAGGCTTTAAAGGTTTCACGCACGGCACCAAGCTCGACAAGCTCGGCATGCGCGGCTCCAACACCTACCCGATCTTCTTCGACGACTGCGAAGTGCCGGCGGAGAACATCCTCGGCAAGGAGGGCGAAGGCGTGAAGGTGCTGATGAGCGGGCTGGATTTCGAACGCGCCGTGCTGGCAGCAGGCCCGCTCGGCATCATGCAGGCGTGCATGGACGTGGTGGTGCCGTACCTGAACGACCGCCAGCAGTTCGGCCAGTCGATCGGTGACTTCCAGCTGATGCAGGGCAAGCTCGCCGACATGTACGTCAAACTCTCGGCCAGCCGCGCTTATGTCTACGCCGTGGGCCAGGCGCTCGACCGTGGCGAATCCGGCCGCCAGACGCGCAAGGATGCCGCAGGCGCGATCCTCTACGCCGCCGAGAACGCCACGCAGATGGCGCTCGACGCCATCCAGTGCCTGGGCGGCAACGGCTACATCAACGAGTATCCCACCGGCCGCCTGCTGCGCGACGCCAAGCTGTACGAGATCGGCGCCGGCACCAGCGAGATCCGCCGCTGGCTGATCGGCCGCGAACTGATGGCCGAAACGAGGTAAGCCCATGCCGACACTCGAATCCAAGCTGTCGCCGCGCTCGGCCGAGTTCCAGGCCAACGCCGACAAGATGCGCGCGCTGGTGGCGGACCTGAAGGACAAGGTGGCCAAGGCCGCGCTGGGCGGTGGTGACGCCGCCCGCGCCAAGCACACGGCGCGCGGCAAGCTGCTGCCGCGCGAGCGCATCGACCTGTTGCTCGATCCGGGCGCCCCCTTCCTCGAGCTGTCGCAGCTCGCCGCTTTCGGCATGTACCACGACGGCGCTCCCGGCGCCGGTGTGGTGGCCGGCATCGGCCGCGTGGCGGGAGTGGAGTGCATGATCGTGGCCAACGACGCCACGGTGAAGGGCGGCACCTATTATCCGATGACGGTGAAGAAGCACCTGCGTGCCCAGGAAATCGCCCGCGAGAACCGCCTGCCCTGCCTCTACCTGGTGGATTCCGGCGGCGCCTTCCTGCCCTTGCAGGACGAGGTGTTTCCCGACCGCGAGCACTTCGGCCGCATCTTCTACAACCAAGCCAACCTGTCCGCCGCCGGCATCCCGCAGATCGCCGTGGTGATGGGCTCGTGCACCGCCGGCGGTGCCTACGTGCCGGCGATGAGCGACGAAACCATCATCGTCAAGGAACAGGGCACCATCTTCCTCGGTGGCCCGCCGCTGGTGAAGGCGGCCACCGGCGAGGTGGTCGATGCCGAGGAACTGGGCGGCGGCGACGTGCATGCCCGCATCTCCGGCGTGGCCGACCATCTGGCGCAGAACGACGCACATGCCCTGTCCATCGCCCGCCGCATCGTGTCCGACCTCAACTGGAAGAAACAGGGCGAGCTCGACCGCATCGAACCCAAACCGCCGCGCTACGCCGCGGAGGAAATCTACGGCGTGATCCCAGCCGATCCGAAAAAGCCGTTCGACGTGCGCGAGATCATCGCGCGGCTGGTGGACGATTCGGACTTCGACGAGTTCAAGCAGAACTACGGCACCACGCTCGTCACCGGCTTCGCCCGCCTCAATGGCTACCGCGTCGGCATCATCGCCAACAACGGCATCCTGTTCAGCGAATCCGCGCTCAAGGGCGCGCACTTCGTCGAGCTGTGCTGCCAACGCGGCATTCCGCTGATCTTCCTGCAGAACATCACCGGCTTCATGGTGGGCAAAAAGTACGAGAACGGCGGCATCGCCAAGGACGGCGCCAAGCTGGTGACAGCGGTGGCCTGTGCCAGCGTGCCCAAGTTCACCGTGCTGATCGGCGGCAGCTTCGGTGCCGGCAACTACGGCATGTGCGGCCGAGCCTACAGCCCGCGTTTCCTGTGGATGTGGCCGAACAGCCGCATCTCGGTGATGGGCGGCGAACAGGCCGCCGGCGTGCTGGCCCAGGTCAAGCGCGACCAGTTGGGCGACGCCTGGCCGGCCGAGGAGGAAGAAGCGTTCAAGGCACCGATCCGCGAACAGTACGAGCGCCAGGGCCACCCCTACTACGCCAGCGCACGACTGTGGGACGACGGCGTGATCGACCCGGCGCAGACGCGCGAGGTGTTGAGCCTGGGGCTGGAAGCCGCGCTGTCGGCGCCGATCGAGAAGACGCGCTTCGGCGTGTTCCGCATGTAAAGGGACAGCAATGAGCTACACCACCCTGGAAATCGAACGCGCCGGGCACGTCGCCACGGTGTGGATGAACCGGCCCGAGCTGCACAACGCCATGAACGAGGTGCTGATCGCCGAGCTGACGCGTGCCTTCGTCGAATTGAACGAGGACGCCGGCGTGCGCGTGATCGTCCTGGCCGGCCGTGGCAAGAGCTTCTCGGCCGGGGCCGACCTCGACTGGATGCGCCGCGCAGCGGGCTACAGCGAGGCACAAAACCTGGACGACGCCCACAAGCTCGCCGCCATGCTCAAGGGCATCTACCGCAGCAAGAAGCCCGTCATCGCGCGCATCCACGGCGCTGCCATGGCCGGCGGCACTGGCCTTACCGCGGTGTGCGACGTGGCGATAGCCACCGACGCCGCCAAGTTCGCGCTGACCGAAGTCCGGCTGGGGCTGATCCCCGCCACCATCGGCCCCTATGTTGCCGACGCCATCGGCTGGCGCCAGGCGCGGCGCTATTTCCTCAGCGCCGAGCGCATCGACGCCGCCAACGCGCTGAAGATCGGCCTGGTGCATGAAGTCGTCGCCGCCGACGAACTGGATGCCCGTGTGACCGAAGTGGCCGGCGAGTTCGCCAAGGGCGGGCCGAAGGCCCTCGCTGCGGCCAAGGACTTGCTGGGACTGCTGCGCGACGGCTCACCGCTCGACGACGTGCTGCTGGACGACACCGCCCAACGCATCGCCGCCATCCGCGTCAGCGACGAGGCCCGCGAAGGGCTGGCGTCGTTCTTCGACAAGCGGCCGCCTGCCTGGCAGCAAGAACAATAAGGAGCCGCCATGTTCAATAAGATCCTGATCGCCAACCGTGGCGAAATCGCCTGCCGGGTGATCAAAACTGCGCGCGCCATGGGCATCCGCACCGTGGCGGTGTATTCCGACGCCGACGCCGGCGCCCGCTTCGTCAAACTGGCCGATGAGGCCTACCGGCTTGGCCCGGCTCCGGCCGCCGAATCCTATCTCAAGGCCGAGCTGATCCTCGACATCGCCAGGCAGAGCGGCGCCCAGGGCATCCACCCCGGGTACGGCTTCCTGTCCGAGAACGAGGACTTCGCCGCCGCCTGCGAGGCCGCCGGTATCGCCTTCATCGGCCCGCCGGCTTCGGCCATCGCGGCGATGGGCAGCAAGTCCGCCGCCAAGGCGCTGATGGAAAAGGCCAAGGTGCCGCTGGTGCCGGGCTACCATGGCGATGAGCAGGAGCCGGAATTTCTCAAGTCCCAGGCCGACGCCATCGGTTACCCGGTGCTGATCAAGGCCAGCGCCGGCGGCGGCGGCAAGGGCATGCGCATCGTCGAGAAATCCGATGACTTCCTCGCCGCGCTCGCCTCCTGCCAACGCGAAGCGCGCGCTAGCTTCGGCGACGACAAGGTGCTGGTGGAGAAGTATCTGACCCGCCCGCGCCACGTCGAGATCCAGGTCTTCGCCGACAGCCTGGGCGACTGCGTCTACCTGTTCGAGCGCGACTGCTCGGTGCAGCGCCGCCACCAGAAAGTGCTGGAAGAAGCCCCTGCCCCGCATCTGCCGACGGAAACCCGTCAGGCCATGGGCGAGGCTGCCGTCGCCGCCGCCCGCGCCGTGGGCTACGTCGGCGCCGGCACGGTCGAGTTCATCATGGACGTGGACAGCGGACGCTTCTACTTCATGGAAATGAACACCCGCCTGCAGGTGGAACACCCGGTCACAGAGATGATCACCGGCCAGGATCTGGTGGCATGGCAGCTCAAGGTGGCCTCGGGCCAGCCCTTGCCGCTAAGCCAGGACAAGCTGGCAATCCACGGCCACAGCATCGAGGCGCGCATCTACGCCGAAGACCCGGACAAGGGCTTCCTGCCCGCCACCGGCACCCTGGTGCATCTGCAGCCGCCCATGGAGAACGCCCGGGTGCGCGTCGATACCGGCGTTGTGCAGGGCGATACCATCAGCCCGTTCTACGACCCGATGATCGCCAAGCTGATCGTCTGGGGCGAAACGCGCGAGGCCGCGCTGCAGCAGCTCGACGCCGCACTGGCGGCGTATCAGGTGGCCGGCGTCACCACCAACATCCGCTTCCTGCGCCGCATCGTCGCCAACCCGGCCTTTGCCAGCGGCGACGTCGATACCGGCCTGATCGCCCGCTACCAGGACAGCCTGCTGCCGCCGGCGGCCGCACCGACCAGCGAGCAGTTGGCACTCTTGGCGCTGGGCGAAGTGCTGGCCACGCAAAGCGATGACAGCCACGCCTTTGGCGCGCTCACCGGCTGGCGCCTGAACGGTACGCTCGAACGCCGCATCGCCTTCCAGCACGGCGAACAGCGTCACGAGGTGCTGCTGTGCCATCAAGACGGCAGCTTCGCGGTCACGGTCGATGGTGCCGGCTTTACCGCCCAGGCCCGCCTGGAGGGCACCCGGCTCACCGCCCGGCTTGGCGACAAGCAACTCGTCGCCACCCTGGTGCGCCACGGCCTGCAGCGCGTGCTGTTCGTGGCCGGCGAGCGCCTGGCGCTCGACTATGTCGACCCGTATGCGTTCGAAGAAGCCGGCGTGCACGGCGAAACCCACCTCAAGGCGCCGATGCCGGGCCGTGTGGTGGCGCTGCTGGCCGAAACCGGCAAACCGGTGGCCAAGGGTGAACCGTTGCTGATTCTGGAAGCGATGAAGATGGAGCACACCATCACCGCACCGGGCGATGGCAAGGTGCTGGCGTTCTATTTCGCCGCCGGCGAGCAGGTGAAGGATGGCGATGAACTGGTGGATTTCGAGGCGGAGTAAGGGCATGATCCTTAATGCCAAAAGCATGAAGATCATCCCCCTCTACCCTGAAGGAGAACCGATATGACACCCCAGATCGTCGACCACCCAGGCGTCACCCTCACCGGCTTCGCCATCCGCACCAGCCTGCAGGACCAGGCCAACCTGCGCGACATCCCGGCGTTCTGGCAGCGCTACGCCCAGAGCTTGCGTGCACCGCTGCTGGCGGCACTCGGCCTGCCGCATGCGGTGGAATACGGCGTCGTGCGCGGGTTCGACCCCGCCAGCGGCACGTTCGACTACCTGATCGGCATCGAATGCCAGGGCGCGCCGACGCTGCCTGACGGCGCAGAAACCCACGTCATCGCCCCGACCCGCTACGCCATGTTCACCACGCCGCCGGCCGACAGCGATGCCGCGTTTGCCGAGGCCATCGTCGCCACCTGGCAGGCGGTCTATCAGGCGTGGTTGCCGACAGCGCCCTGGCAGCATGCCGGCAGCGAATCCTTCGAACGCTACGACGGGCGCAGTTGCCCCGGGCAAGCGGGCCGCCAGATGGAGATTTACCTCCCGGTCGTCCCGCGCTGACATCCTTCTGACCCGGCGCCTGCGACGGCTGGCGCCACAATGGATATCGACGCCATGAAACACATCCAGATCGTCGAAGTCGGCCCGCGCGACGGGCTGCAGAACGAGAAGCAGCAGGTTCCGCTCGCCACCAAGCTGGAACTGATCAAGAGGCTGCGTGACGCCGGGCTCACCACCATCGAGGCCGGCGCCTTCGTGTCGCCCAAGTGGGTGCCACAGATGGCCGACTCGGCCGAGGTGCTCAAGGCGCTCGATCTGGCGGGTCCCATCAACTATCCGGTGCTGGTCCCCAACGACCAGGGGCTGGACGCTGCGCTGGCCTGCGGCGTCAGGGAAATCGCCGTATTCGGCGCCGCCAGCGAGAGCTTCAGCCGCAAGAACATCAACGCCAGCATCGCCGAGAGCCTGAAACGCTTCGAGAGCGTGATGGCGCGCGCCGCTGCGGCCAACGTCCGGGTGCGCGGCTACGTCTCCTGCGTGGTCGGCTGCCCCTACGAGGGCGAGATCGCCCCGCAGCAGGTGGCCACGGTGGCCAAGGCCTTGTACGACATGGGCTGCTACGAGATTTCGCTGGGCGACACCATCGGCGTGGGCACCCCCAACAAGGTGCTGGCGATGCTGGAGGCCGTGAGCAAGCTTGTGCCAATAGAACGCCTAGCCGGGCATTTTCACGACACCTACGGCATGGCCATCGCCAATATTCATGCCGCGATTGGCGCCGGCATCGGCACATTCGACTCTTCGGTTGCAGGTTTGGGCGGCTGCCCGTATGCTCGGGGAGCCTCGGGCAACGTGGCGACCGAAGACGTGGTCTACCTGCTGCACGGCCTGGGCTACGAAACCGGCATCGACCTGCCACGCCTGGTGGCGACGGCCCGTTTCATTTCCGGCGAACTGGGCCGCGAGGTCGGCTCGCGGGTGGGACGCGCCCTTGCTCCTACCGAATAAAAACCACCCACGGCCGCCGGCACCGCCGGCGCGTCGGGCTAGAGGAGAAACCATGCAAGAAGACTGGAGCCCGATCTGGCATCCCTCGCCGAGCCGCCTGGCCGGCAGCCATCTCACCGCCTTCACCCGCCTCGCCGAAACCGTCTTCGGACGGGCATTCGACGACTACCACGCACTGTGGCAGGCCAGCGTCGACGATCCGGCGCGTTTTTGGTCGCTGCTGTGGGACTACACCGGAGTCATCGGCAGCAAGGGTGAGGCCGTGCTCACTCACGGCGACGACATGCTGGCCGCGCGCTTCTTCCCGGACGCCCGCCTCAACTACGCCGAGAACCTGCTGCGCCGCCGCGACGACGCGCTGGCCCTGGTGTTCTGGGGCGAAGACAAGGTTAAGCGCGAGCTGACCTGGTGGGAACTGCACGACCTCGTCTCGCGCCTGCAGCAGGCTATGTCGGCCATGGGCGTGCGCGCCGGCGACCGCGTGGCCGGCTTCGTGCCGAACATGCCGGAAACCGTGGCGGCGATGCTGGCCGCCACCAGCCTCGGCGCGATCTGGACCTCCTGTTCGCCCGATTTCGGCACCGACGGTGCGCTCGACCGCTTCGGCCAGACCGAACCCAAGCTGCTGTTCTGCCCGGACGGCTACTGGTACGGCGGCAAGGCCATCGACATCTGCGCCAAGATGCAGGTCATCGCCGACGGCCTGCCGACGGTGGAAAAGGTCGTGGTGCTGCCCAACCTCGGCGACACCGACGCCTTCGCTGCCGCCGTGCCCAAGGCCGTGACACTCGACGGCTTCGTCGCCTCGTTCATCGCCAACGAGGTCGGTTTCGAGCGCGTGCCGTTCAACCACCCGCTGTTCATCCTCTACTCCAGCGGCACCACCGGCAAGCCCAAGTGCATCGTGCACGGCCACGGCGGCACGCTGCTGCAGCACCTCAAGGAACACCAGTTACACGGCGACCTGCACGCGGGCGACGTGCTGCTCTACTTCACCACCTGCGGCTGGATGATGTGGAACTGGCTGGTCTCCGGGCTCGCCAGCGGCGCCACCCTCATGCTCTACGACGGTTCGCCGTTCGCCGCCGACCAGCGCGTGCTGTGGGATTACGCCGAACGCCAGCGCTGCACCCACTTCGGCACCTCGGCCAAGTACCTCGACGCGCTGAAGAAATTCGGCGTGGAGCCGGGCGCCGAGTACGATCTCAGCCAGCTTCGCGCCATCTTCTCCACCGGCTCGCCGCTGGTGGCGGAAAGCTACGACTGGGTGTACCAGCACATCAAGCAGGACCTCAACCTGGCTTCGATCTCCGGCGGCACCGACATCGTCTCCTGCTTCGCCCTCGGCTCGGCCAACCTGCCGGTGTACCGCGGCGAACTGCAATGCCGCGGGCTGGGCATGGCGGTGGACATCTGGAACGACCGCGGCCAGCCGGTGCGCGGCGAGAAAGGCGAACTGGTCTGCACCAAGCCCTTCCCCTCGATGCCGGTCGGCTTCTGGCACGATCCGGAGCGGGAAAAATACCGCAAGGCCTACTTCGCCCGCTTCCCCAACACCTGGTGCCACGGCGACTACGCCGAGCTGACTGAGCACGACGGGCTGATCATCTACGGCCGCTCCGACACCGTGCTCAATCCGGGCGGCGTGCGCATCGGCACCGCCGAGATCTACCGTCAGGTGGAGGCGTTCGAGGACATCCTGGAAAGCCTGGCGGTCGGCCAGCGCTGGCAGGACGACGAGCGCGTGATCCTGTTCGTGCGCCTGCGCGAGGGCCTGACGCTCGATGCCGACCTTGTGGCCCGGCTGCGCGACAAGATCAAGCACGGCGCGAGCCCGCGCCACGTGCCGGCCAAGATCATCCAGGTGGCCGACATCCCGCGCACCATCAGCGGCAAGATCGTCGAGCTGGCGGTCAAGAACGTGATCCACGGCGAGCCTGTCAGCAACGTCACGGCGCTGGCCAACCCGCAGGCGCTCAAGCTGTTCGAGAACCTGCCCGAACTGCAGAGCTGACCCGCCGCTGCCTCAAGGCTACCGCACAGACCCGCCCTCCGGCGGGTCGTTTTGTTTCTGCCCATGGCCGCCCCCGGCACAACAGGGGGCTTGACCGCTCTGGTACAATGATTTTTTTGTCCTCGACGCGACAGGTTTATGACCACCATGCTGAGCCTCTACAACACCCTGACCCGACAGAAAGAAGTCTTCACACCGATCACCCCCGGCAAGGCCAGCATGTACGTATGCGGCATGACGGTGTACGACTACTGTCATCTCGGTCACGCCCGCATGGTGGTGGTGTTCGACATGGTGGCACGCTGGTTGCGCGCCTCCGGCTATGACCTGACCTACGTGCGCAACATCACCGACATCGACGACAAGATCATCAAGCGCGCGGCCGAGAACGGCGAATCGATCCAGGCCCTGACCGCCCGCTTCATCGATGCCATGAACGAAGACTTCGGCGCGCTCGGCATCATCCGTCCCGACCACGAACCGCGCGCCACCGAACACGTGCCGGGCATGATCGCGCTGATCCAGAAGCTGATCGCCAACGGCCGCGCCTACCCCGCGCCGAACGGCGACGTGTACTACGCCGTGCGCGAGTTCCCCGGCTACGGCAAGCTCTCCGGCAAGAGCCTGGAAGACCTGCGCGCCGGCGAGCGCGTCGACGTCGACCCGAACAAGCGCGATCCGTTCGATTTCGTACTGTGGAAGGCCGCCAAGCCGGGCGAACCGTCCTGGCCGAGTCCCTGGGGCGCGGGCCGTCCGGGCTGGCACATCGAATGCTCGGTGATGAGCGAACACCATCTGGGCGAGCACTTCGACATCCACGGCGGCGGCGCCGACCTGCAGTTCCCGCACCACGAGAACGAGATCGCCCAGTCGGAAGGTGCGCACAACCACGACTTCGTCAATTACTGGATGCACAACGGCTTCATCCGTGTCGACAACGAGAAGATGTCGAAGAGCCTGGGCAACTTCTTCACCATCCGCGAAGTACTCGAAAAGTACGACGCCGAGGTGGTGCGCTTCTTCATCCTGCGCGCCCACTACCGCAGCCCGCTCAACTACTCCGACGTGCACCTGGACGACGCCAAGCAGTCGCTGACCCGTCTCTACACCGCGCTGAAGAACGTCGCCCCGGCCGACGTCGCCATCGACTGGGAACAGAACGACTACGCCCACCGCTTCAGAGAAGCGATGGACGACGACTTCAACACCGTCGAGGCCATGGCCGTGCTGTTCGACCTGGCGGGCGAAGTGAACCGCAGCGAGTCGGCCGTGCTGGCGGGCCTGCTGAAGGCGCTCAGTGGCGTGCTGGGCCTGCTGCAGCGCGACCCGCTCGAGTTCCTGCAGGGCGGCGCAGCCGGGGCAGAGCTGTCCGCCGACGACATCGAAGCGCTGATCCAGGCCCGTCGCGAAGCCCGTGCCGCCAAGAACTGGGCCGAGAGCGACCGTATCCGCGACGAGCTGGCCGCCAAGGGGGTGGTCCTCGAGGACGGGGCGCAGGGCACCACCTGGCGCCGCGCCTGAGAGCTTGTAAATAAATCTGTTGCCCCCCATCCTGGCCCTGTGATGCTCGCCGTACCATTTGTACGGCTGAGTCATCCGATCTTCCTTGGGTCGAACCAGCCTGGGGGTGCAGCGATGACCGCAGGGAATCCCGGAGGGACGATTTCTTTCACAAGCTCTAGCCCGTCATTTGCTGAAACACCGCCCCTTGCGCTTGTCAAGTCTGGCCAAAGGGCGGATAATCGGGCGTTTCGACAAGCAGTACAGGCAAAACCCCTGTACCCGATTTGAAAGGAAACCACGATGAAAACCGATATTCACCCGAATTACCACGAAGTGAACGTGACCTGCTCCTGCGGCAACCAGTTCGTGACCAAGTCCACCATGGCCAAAGACAACTTCGCGATCGAAGTCTGCTCCCAGTGCCACCCGTTCTACACCGGCAAGCAGAAGATCGTCGACACCGCCGGCCGCGTGGACAAGTTCAACCAGAAGTTCGGCAGCTTCTTCAAGCGCTAAGCGCTTCGGGATTGCCCCTTCGGGTAGCAAACAAAAAGGCAGCGTCGAGCTGCCTTTTTTGCATTCTGATGTCCTGACGTAGCCGCCTAATGAAATGGGCGCTAAGCTATCGCCTTTCACCGCATCTCCCCTCTCCCGCATGCTGACGTACACCCCGGACTCCGACTCCCGCCTCGCCCAACCCACCGAGAAGCCCTGGCTGCTACTGCTGCTGACCTTCGTCTGGCTCTGGCCCGGCATCCTCGGTCATGACCCGTGGAAGCCGGACGAACCCTACGTGCTGGCCGTGGTCGAGGACATGCTGCGTCACGGCCGCTGGCTGCTGCCGTCGATCCAGGGCATGCCCTACCTCGACTCCCCGCCGCTGTATTACTGGGTCGCCGCTGGCTTCGCCCGCCTGCTGTCGCCCTGGGCCCTGCCCTTGCACGACGCCGCCCGGCTCGCCACGCCGTTCTTCATGGCCATCGCCCTGACCCTGGCCGGCATGGCCGGACGCGAACTGATCGGCCGGCGTCACGGCCGCAGCGTGGTGCTGATCCTGATCGGCTGCCTCGGCCTGATCGCCACCGGCCACCA
Source organism: Pseudogulbenkiania sp. MAI-1 (assembly GCF_000527175.1). Classification (NCBI taxonomy): domain Bacteria; kingdom Pseudomonadati; phylum Pseudomonadota; class Betaproteobacteria; order Neisseriales; family Chromobacteriaceae; genus Pseudogulbenkiania; species Pseudogulbenkiania sp. MAI-1. Next base: position 2,939,719 of record NZ_AZUR01000001.1, read on the forward strand.
GTTGAACACTGTCGTCGCCGGCTTTGCCGGCTTTGCCGCCGCCTTCTATGCGCTGGTGCTGACACTGCGCTCGCCGGGGCTGGCCGGCGCCGTGCTGGGTGCGGCCACGGTGACCGTGTTCCTGTCGACCAGTCTGCTCGAAGTGGCCCTGATCTGGCTGGTCGCCGTGCTGCTGCCGGCATTCAGCGCCTGGCGCAACCCGCGCTACCTGATCACCCTCGTCATGGCCCTGGTGGTGGCGCTGCCGCTGATGCTGATCTGGCCGATGGCGCTGGCCAAGGCCCAGCCGGCGGTATTCGCCGCCTGGTGGCAGGGCCATGCGCTGGGACCGCTGAACGGCTTCGGCCGCATGGGCGTGTTCCACGATTTCGGCTACTACCCGCTGGTTTCGCTCTGGTACACCTGGCCGGCCTGGCCGCTGGCGGCATGGACGCTGTACCGCCACCGCCATCTCGACAAGCCGGTGCTGCAGTTGCCGCTGATGTTCTTCGGCGTGGTGATGATCCTGCTGACCCTGTCCACTCGCCAGAGCTCGGAATATGCCCTGCCGATGCTGCTGCCGATGGCCATGCTGGCGGCGGTCGAGCTCGATACCCTCAAGCGCGGCGCCGCGGCCTTCCTGAACTGGTTCGGCCTGATGACCTTCGGCTTTTTCGGCTTGCTGATCTGGGCCGGCTGGGCGGCGATGAACTTCGGCTGGCCAGAAAAGCTGGCCCAGCGTGCCAAGTATTTCAGTCCCTATTACGAGCCCTCGGTGTCGGCGCTGGCGGCGCTGTGCGCGCTGTTCGCCACGCTGGTCTGGGTATGGGCGGTGACGCGTCGCAACCTGCGCGGGCGGCAGGCCGTCACCAACTGGGCGGCCGGCATCACGCTGTTCTGGGGCCTGGCGATGAGCCTGTGGCTGCCGTGGCTGGACGCGGCCAAGAGCTACCGCCCGGTGGTGACGAGCATGATGCGCGCACTGCCGGCCGATGCACGCTGCGTGGCGACCGAGCGCTCCCATCTGCTGACCCGGCTTAGCTGGCAGTACTACGGAGGCCTGACGCTGACACCGTTCGCGCCTGGTGAACCTATTCCCTGCGAGTACCTCCTCGTCAACCGCACCCCGGCCGAAGGCCTGGCGGAGCCCGGCTGGCAAATGGTCTGGCAAGGCAAGCGGCCACGCGAGAAGAGCGAGATTTTCGGCCTGTTCCGCCGGCCTCCTCCCCAATAAGAGATGATGTCCGGCATGAAAACGGCGGCCCCGCAGGGCCGCCATCATGCCGATCAGAACCGGAGCCAGGCTTATTTCGCCCAGGAGTCCTTCAACCCTACCGTGCGGTTGAACACCGCCTTGACGCCCGGCTGGTGCTCGTAGCGGTCGGTGACGAAGTAGCCGAGACGCTCGAACTGGTAGCGCGTTTCCGGCGCCGCCTGCAGCACCACGTCCTCGACGTAGGCGGTCACGCTCTCGAGCGAATGCGGGTTGAGGAACTGGCGGAAGTCGACGTATTCGCCATCGTCGCCTCGCACCGCGTCCGGGCGCGGCTCGGTGAACAGGCGGTCGTACAGCCGCACCTCGGCCTCGATGGCGTGCTCGCTCGACAGCCAGTGGATCACGCCCTTGACCTTGCGCCCTTCCGGATTCTTGCCCAGCGTATCGTGGTCGATCGAACACTTGAGCTCGACCACCTTGCCATCGGCGTCCTTGATCACCTCGTCGCACTTGATCACGTAGCTGTAACGCAGCCGCACCTCGCCGCCGGCGGTGAGGCGCTGCCACTTCGGCGGCGGCACTTCGGCAAAGTCGTCGCGCTCGATGTAGATCACACGCGAGATCGGCACTTCGCGCTCGCCGAATTCCGGGTGATGCGGGTGGAACGGAGCAGTACGGCTGGCGGTGACGCCTTCCTCGAAGTTGGTCAGCGTCACCTTGATCGGGTCGAGCACCGCCATCACGCGCGGCGCCTCGGCTTCCAGCGTCTCGCGCACGGCGCCTTCCAGCACGCTCATGTCGATGATGTTCTCGCCCTTCGACACGCCGATGCGCTGGGCGAACAGGCGGATGCCGGCCGGGCTGAAGCCTCGGCGGCGCATGCCTTCGATGGTGGGCATGCGCGGGTCGTCCCAGCCCGTCACCAGTCCGTCGTTCACCAGCGCCTGCAGCTTGCGCTTGGAGGTCAGCGCGTACAGCAGTTCCAGGCGCGAGAACTCGTACTGGCGCGGATGGCAGCCGATGCTGATGTTGTCGAGCACCCAGTCGTACAGCGGGCGGTGGTCCTCGAACTCCAGCGTGCACAGCGAGTGGGTGATGCCCTCGATGGCATCGGAAATGCAGTGGGTGTAGTCGTACATCGGGTAGATGCACCACGTGTCGCCGGTACGATGGTGATGGGCGCGGCGGATGCGGTAGATCACCGGGTCGCGCATGTTGACGTTGCCCGAGCTCATGTCGATCTTCAGGCGCAGCGTCTTGCTGCCGTCCGGGAACTCGCCGTTCTTCATCCGCGTGAACAGGTCGAGGTTTTCCTCGACGCTGCGGTCGCGGTACGGACTGTTCTTGCCCGGCTCGGTCAGGCTGCCGCGATAGGCGCGCATTTCCTCGGCGTTGAGGTCGCAGACGAAGGCCTTGCCGGCCTTGATCAGCTCGACGGCATAGTCGTACAGCTGCTGGAAATAATCGGAGGCGTAACGCACTTCGCCGTCCCACTTGAAACCCAGCCAGGACACGCTGTCCTTGATCGACTGCACGTACTCGTCGGATTCCTTCTCCGGGTTGGTGTCGTCCATGCGCAGGTTGCACTTGCCCTGGTAGTCTTCGGCCAGACCGAAGTTCAGGCAGATCGACTTGGCGTGACCGACGTGCAGGTAGCCGTTCGGCTCCGGCGGGAAGCGGGTCACGATGGCGGTGTGCTTGCCCGAGGCCAGGTCCTCGTCGATGATGTTGCGGATGAAGTTGCTGACAACGGGCGCGTTGTTTTCCGTACTCATGTGATGAATGTCTAGCGGTTCGGTTGATTCAATGGCCCGATTGTACCCGATTTGCGGTCAATATTCCGAACGCACCCGGGTTGTCGTGTGGATACGAGCCCATCCACCCGCCGCCCTGCCTCACGCCGCGGACGCCCCCCGCTCCACCCCGCCGCCGCACCGAAAAACCCGCCTGAATCTGGGGTTATGCCCTTGAAAAACAATCAAATTTACTGATCGGCGTGGGCAAAATCTGGCACAATGCGCGTCAACCGAATAATCGCACGTACCATGACCACCCTTTCCGCCCCCGTAAAACCGATCACCTCCTACCGCAAATTCTGGGCCCAGCGCTTCGGCACCGCGCCGTTCCTGCCGATGACCCGTGCCGAAATGAACGAGCTGGGCTGGGATTCCTGCGACATCATCATCGTCACCGGCGACTGCTACATCGACCACCCGAGCTTCGGCATGGCGCTGGTCGGGCGCCTGCTGGAGGCACAGGGCTTCCGCGTCGGCATCATCTCGCAGCCCGACTGGCACTCGGCCGACGCCTTCCGCGAGCTGGGCCGTCCCAACCTGTTCTTCGGCGTCACCGCCGGCAACATGGACTCGATGATCAACCGCTACACCGCCGACCGCAAACCGCGCTCGGACGACGCCTACACCCCGCACGCCGAGCCGAACAAGCGCCCGGACCGCGCGGTGACGGTGTACGCGCAGCGCTGCCGCGAGGCCTACCCCGGCGTCGGCGTGATGATCGGCAGCATCGAGGCCAGCCTGCGCCGCATCGCCCACTACGACTACTGGAGCGACAAGGTGCGCCAGTCGGTGCTGGTGACCTCCAAGGCCGACCTGCTGCTGTTCGGCAACGCCGAGCGCGCGCTGGTGGAAGTGGCGCACCGCGCCGCCGCCGGCGAGAAGTTGAGCGAGATCCGCGACGTGCGCGGCACCGCCTTCCTGGCGCCGCACGGCTGGCTGCCGGGGGAAGACTGGCAGGTGATGGACTCCACCACGCTGGACCAGCCGGGCAAGGTCGAGCCGCACCAGAACCCGTACGAGATGGTGCCGGAGAAGGAAGAAGCCGCCTGTGCCAGCGGCAAGGACAAGGACCCCGCCGCCGCCCAGCCGATCCAGTTCATGCCGGTACTGGAACGCGTGGCGGCGCGCAAGGCGCAGCGCGCCAAGACCGTGGTACGGATTCCCGCCTACGAGGCGGTGGCACACGACCCGGTGCTGTACGCCCACGCCAGCCGCATCCTGCATCTCGAATCCAACCCCGGCAACGCCCGCGCCCTGGTGCAATTGCACGGCGAGCGCGACGTGTGGCTCAACCCGCCGCCGATCCCGCTCACCACCGAGGAGATGGACCACGTCTACGGCCTGCCCTACGCGCGCAATCCGCACCCGTCCTACGGCAAGGCGCACATTCCGGCGTGGGAGATGATCAAGTACTCGGTCAACATCATGCGCGGCTGCTTCGGCGGCTGTACCTTCTGCTCGATCACCGAGCACGAGGGCCGCATCATCCAGAGCCGTTCGGAAGAATCGATCCTGAAGGAGCTCGAGGAGATCCGCGACAAGACCGACGGCTTCACCGGCCACATCTCGGACCTGGGCGGCCCCACCGCCAACATGTACCGGCTCGCCTGCAAGGACAAGAAGATCGAGACGTCCTGTCGCAAGCTGTCCTGCGTCTACCCGGACATCTGCGAGAACCTCAACACCGACCACAGCCACCTGATCCAGCTCTACCGCAAGGCACGCGCGCTGCCGGGCATCAAGAAGATCAACATCCAGTCCGGGTTGCGCTACGACCTGGCGGTGCGCTCGCCGGAATACATCAAGGAATTGGTGACGCACCACGTCGGCGGCTACCTGAAGATCGCCCCGGAGCACACCGAGGAAGGCCCGCTGTCCAAGATGATGAAGCCGGGCATGGGTGCCTACGACAAGTTCAAGGAGCTGTTCGAACGCTTCAGCCGCCAGGCCGGCAAGGAACAGTACCTGATCCCCTACTTCATCGCCGCCCACCCGGGTACCAGCGACGAGGACATGATGAACCTGGCGCTGTGGCTGAAGAAGAACAACTTCCGCCTCGATCAGGTGCAGACCTTCACCCCGACGCCGATGGCCATGGCCACCACCATGTGGCACACCCGGCGCAACCCGCTCAAGCGCCTGGCGCGCAGTTCGGAAAAGGTCGACGTGGTGCGCGACGGCTACCGCCGCAAGCTGCACAAGGCCTTCCTGCGCTATCACCACCCGGATAACTGGCATATCCTGTACGAGGCGCTGAACAATATGGGCCGCCAGGACCTGATCGGCTACGGCAAGCACCAGCTGATCCCGCCTGTGCCGCCCAAGGGCAGCGAGGACAAGGGCAAGCGCTTCAACGTGGCGCGCACCGCGCACCACCCGACGCAGCGCTTCCAGGATGCGCCGCCACGCGGCCGTGCCCCGGCAGGGCGCGGCAAACCGGCCGCGAGCACGGCGGCCAAACCGGGCGGAAAACCCACGGCCAAGCCGGCCTCGCGCCAGGCGGCAGCAAGCGGTGGTAACGCCAAGCCGCGCGGTCGACGCTGAGACCAGATATGACAAAAGCCCCGCATGATTCATATGCGGGGCTTTTTGCCGTTTACACTTTGGGCTTCGGTCCGGCTACATCCGGTTGCCCAAAACGACTAGACGCTGCGACGGTGCTCGAGCGCCAGACGCAACGCCAGCGCCCCCAGCACGAAGCCCATCAGGTAGCGTTGCACCGCCAGCCACAGCGGGTTGCGCACGAACCATGACGCCATGCTGGCAGCACTGAGCGCGATCAGCAGATTGACCGAAAAGCTCACCGCAATCTGCGTGAGCCCCAGCGTGACGCTTTGCCCAAACACCGAGCCATGCTCTGGCGACACGAATTGCGGGAAGATCGACAGATAGAACACCGCGACCTTGGGATTGAGCAGATTGGTGAGAAAGCCCATCAGGAAGAGCTTGGGCACAGGGTCCACCGCGAGCGGCTGCGGCGCGAACGGCGAGCGCGCCCCCGGCTTCACGGCTTGCCAGGCGAGCCAAAGCAGATACAGCGCTCCGGCCCACTTGAGCAGCTCGTAGACAAAGGGCACCGCCAGGAACAGCGCGGACAATCCCAGAGCAGCGGTCAGCATGTGGACCAGAAAGCCAGCCACCACTCCGAACAGGGAAATCACTCCGGCCTGGCGCCCCTGGCAGATCGAACGCGAAATCAGGTAGATCATGTTCGGCCCCGGCGTCAGCACCATCAGCAGGGAGGCACCGGCAAAGAGCAAGAGATCGGGAACGGGAACCATCGGTAACTCCTCGGATCGACGCCCAAACGGCAGGCGTCCTGAAAGGTGGCGATACGGGGCTGTTGCACCCATGCCCTCCAGCATGCCACACAAGGCCCCATGACAAAAAGCTGACGTACGGCAACTTCGTCATCACGGCACAGGGCAAGCAGCGCACCTGAACCCTCGCCCGAAGCCGCCCCGATGGTTTCGGGCTACAATGGCTGCTCTACCACTCAAGGACACCAGCATGCTGAAAATCTGGGGACGGCTCAATTCGCTCAACGTCAAGAAGGTGGTGTGGTGCGCGGCGGAACTGGGGCTGCCGTTCGAGCGCATCGACGCCGGCGGCCCGTTCGGCGGGCTCGACACACCGGAATTCCTGGCGCGCAACCCGAACGGCACCATTCCGCTGATCGACGACGACGGCTTCACCCTGTGGGAGTCGAACGCCATCGTGCGCTATCTGGCCGCCAAATACGGCCACGGCAGCCTTTATCCGGACGATCTGCAGCAGCGCGCCGATGCCGATCGCTGGATGGACTGGCAGGCCACGGTGTTCAACCCAGCCCTGGTGCCGGCGATCTACAACCTGCTGCGCGTGGCACCCGAGCAGCGCAATCAGGAAGCGATCGAATCTGCCCGCGCAAAGACCGACCGCCTGGCCGGGCTGCTCGACCAGCATCTGGCCGGCCGGACTTGGCTGACGGGTGAGCGCTTCACCATGGCCGACATCGCGCTCGGCTGCAGCGTGCATCTCTGGCTCAACCTGCCGCTGGAACGCACGCCCCGCCCGGAGCTGGAGCGCTGGTACACCGCCTTGCGCGCCCGCCCGGCCAGTGCGGAAGCGCTGCAACTGCCGCTCTCCTGAGCGTTGCCGCGAGCCCGCCCCGCCAGGCGGCCGGGGTGGGGTGCCGTTCAGCGGAATCCCGATAGCGCTACGCCCCCTCGTCTCCCCGCTTTTCACCAAACAAATCTATGGTCCGCCTGAATTTTGCAACCCCATGACCGGCAGCTGGCCCTCGGCGATACCCACACGCCGCCATGGCCGGCGAGCCCCCCGCTTGGGTTTTGCCGGGGTTTCTGTGACAATCAGCCCCTCTCGCGGCAGGGTGCCCGGCAACGGTTGCCTTCGCCTGCCAAAACAAGACATTAGCGGCGCGGTAGCCCCACCACGCCACGAGCCGCCCGCAGGAACCGACCATGACCGATCACCCCCGCTCCATCCCGACCACCTCCTCCGACACTCCATCAAAGCACCGCGTCGCCATCGTCGGCGGCGGACCGGCCGGGCTGATGGCGGCCGAGGTGCTGAGTCAGCACGGCGTGCAAGTGGACGTGTACGACGCCATGCCCTCGGTCGGGCGCAAGTTCCTGCTGGCCGGAGTCGGCGGCATGAACATCACTCACTCCGAACCGGCCGAGCCCTTCCTGTCGCGCTACGGCGCGCGCAGCGAGCAACTGAGGCCACTGCTGCAAAGCTTCGGAGGGCAACAGCTGCGCGAATGGGTGCACGGGCTCGGCATCGAGACCTTCGTCGGCTCGTCCGGCCGGGTGTTTCCCACCGCGATGAAGGCGGCCCCACTGCTGCGCGCCTGGCTGCAACGACTGCGCGAAGCCGGCGTGCGCATCCACGTACGCCACCGCTGGCAGGGCTGGAGCGACGACGGCGGCTTGCTGATGAGCACGCCGGATGGCGAGAAGGCCGTGCACGCCGATGCCGTGCTGCTGGCGCTGGGCGGCGGCAGTTGGGCCAAGCTGGGCTCGGACGGCGCATGGCTGCCGGTCTTGGCCGAACGCGGCGTCGAAGTCGCCCCGCTGGTGCCGTCCAATTGCGGTTTCGACGTCGGCTGGAGCGAACACTTCCGCACCCGCTTCGCCGGCGAGCCGCTCAAATCGGTGGCGCTGAGTTTCACCGGCGCGGACGGCAGCGTGTCGCGCAAGCAGGGTGAATTCGTCGTCACCGAGGGCGGCGTCGAAGGCAGCCTGATCTACGCCTTCTCCGCCGCGCTGCGCGACGCCATCGCCGCGCACGGCAGCGCCACCATCCATCTCGATCTGGCGCCGGGCAAGGACCTGGCGCGCGTGACCGAGGAAGTGGCTCACCCGCGCGGTTCGCGCTCGCTGTCGAGCCACCTGCAGAGCCGCGTCGGTCTGAAAGGTGTCAAGATGGGTCTGCTGAGGGAATGCCTGGACAAGGACACGATGAACGACCCGCAGCGGCTGGCGGCGGCGATCAAGGCTCTGCCGGTCACGCTGGTCGCGCCGCGCCCGCTCGACGAGGCCATCAGCAGCGGCGGCGGGGTGAGCTTCGCCGCGCTCGACGCGCACCTGATGCTGCGCCAACTGCCCGGCGTGTTCTGCGCCGGCGAGATGCTGGACTGGGAAGCCCCCACCGGCGGCTACCTGCTCACCGCCTGCTTCGCTAGCGGCCGCGCTGCCGGGCTGGGGGTGTGGGAGTGGCTGCAGGTGCACTAGGCGCGTTCGCGGTCTTTCATGACGAGGATGCCCCGGCAGCCCCGAAGCCGGGATGGCAACGACTCGACCCCATCCCCGGCAGCGACCCACTGAAGGCATCAACCACAAAAGACATAAAAAAAACCGGCCGGGCTGAAGCACCGACCGGGACCGAATACCGGAAACAAGAGGAGGAGAAACAAACTCAACCGGCTGCGCTCGGCAGCGGCGCCAAGCGGCGCAGGCGCAGCGCAATGCCGAGACACGACAACAAACCCGCAGTCAGCACCAGCACCACGCCGGACCAACCATCCCAGCTCCACATCAGGCCCGAGGCCGAGCCCAGGCCGCTGCCTCCCAGGTAGTAGCAGCTCAGGTAGAGCGCCGAGGCCAGACCACGGGCGCGGCTGGCGCGGCAGCCGATCCAGCTGCTCGCCACCGAGTGGGCGCCGAAGAAACCGAAGGTGAATACGGCGATGCCGGGCACCACCACCCACAAGGAGCCCGCCAGTGTCAGCATCAGCCCGGCCAGCATCAGGCTCACCATGATCCACAGCACGTTGCGCCGCCCCAGGCTATCGGCCAGCCGGCCCACCCAGGCCGAGCTCCACATCCCCACCACGTAGAGCAGGAACACCGCGCCGACCGCGCTCGGCGACAAGTTGAACGGCGCCAGCGCCAGGTGGTAGCCGAGGTAGTTGTACAGGCTGACAAAGCAGCCCATCAGCAGGAAGGCCGTGGCAAACAGCCAGGGCAAGCCGTCGTCGGACAGGTGCAGGCGCAGGTTGCCGCGCACCTCGCCCAGCGCCAGCCGTGCCGGACGGAAATGACGCGACTCCGGTAGGCAGCGCCAGAACACCACCGCCGACACCAGCCCGAACAAACCCAGCACCGCCACCGCCTCGCGCCAGCCGGTCCACTCGCTCATCAGGGTCAGAAAGAAGCGCCCGCACATGCCGCCCAGGGCGTTGCCGGCGATGTACAGCCCCATCGACTGCCCCAGCGAGCTCGGCTCGATCTCCTCGCTCAGATAGGCCATCGCCACCGCCGGGATGCCGGCCAGCGCGATCCCCATCAGGGTGCGCAGCAGCAACAGCTGGCCGAAGCTGTGGGCGAACGCCGCCAGCAGCGTCAGCAGCGCGGCCAGGCCGAGCGAGAGGTTCATCACCGGCTTGCGGCCGTAGCGGTCGGCCAGCAGGCTCATCGGGATCAGCGCCAAGGCCAGTGCCCCGGTCGCCGCCGACACCACGCCGCTGGCTGCCGCCGGCGACAGGCCGAAGTCGTGCGAGAACATCGGCATCAGCGGCTGCGGGCCGTACAAGGCAGAAAAGGTGGCGAAGCCGCCGAAGAACATGCCCCAGCTGGTGCGGCGGAAAGCCGGAGTGCCGGCGCGCAGGCGTTCGTGTGCGGGGGCGGACGCAGGGGCGGGAAAGGTGACGGGGGTGGGACGGGGTACGGCTAAGGCGTCGGAAGACATGATCAATACTCGGCTAGCGGCCCACGGCGTGGGGCTGGATAACCGAATGCTAGGACTGGACAAACCGCCAGTCCAATATATATTTAATCGTTGATTAATACGTAAAAGATATCACGTGGAACTGCGTCACCTACGTTACTTCGTCGTCGTGGCCGAGGAGCTCAACTTCACCCGTGCCGCCTTGCGCCTGCACATCGCCCAGCCGCCCTTGAGCCAGCAGATCCGCGCGCTGGAGGAACAACTGGGCGTCGCCCTGTTCGAGCGCAGCAAGCGCCGCGTGGCGCTGACCGATGCCGGAGAGCGCTACCTGCAGCATGCCCGGCGCATCCTGGCCGAGGTCGAACAGGCTGCCGACGACGCGCGCCGTGCCGCCCGCGGCGAGGTGGGCGAGCTGCGCATCGGCTTCACCTCCTCGCTGCCGTTCACCAGCCTGCTGCCGGGGCTGGTCTCCGACTACCGCCGCCACTACCCGCAGGTGCAGCTGACGTTGCGCGAGATGTTCACCGCCCACCAGTTCGAAGCCCTGCGCGAAGAACGGCTGGACGTCGGCTTCGTCCGTTTCCACGGCAAGGAAAACCCGCCCGATCTGGTGCTGCACGAAATCCACCGCGACCCGCTGCGGCTGGTGATCAACGCCCGCCACCCCCTGGCCTCGCAACCAAGGGCATCGCTGGAACAGTTGCGCGACGAGAGTTTCATCATCTACCCGGCCGGTGCCGGCACCGGGCTCAACGTGCAGGTCCGCCAGCTCTGCCTGGCGGCCGGTTTCGAACCCAGGATCGTGCAGGAAGCGCGGGAAGCCACCACCCAGATCGGCCTGGTGGCGGCAGGTCTCGGCGTGGCGCTACTGCCCTCGCCGCTGGAGTGCGTACAGATGAAGGGGGTGCGCTACGTGCCGATCAGCGACGAGGGAGCGTACCTGTCGCTGGGGCTGGCGACGCGCCCCGGCCCCGTCACGCCGCTGCTGGCCGGTTTTCTGGAGTGTCTACATAGCCGGAAAGAAGCGGGGCCGATCAAGGAAGACACATGACGCGTCGTTGCTTCGCCGGTTTCCTCAATCGGAAACTAGCCGGATTTCGATGCCCAATGCCCGTCCGAGCCCTGCCGGCTTGACGAGAAGGTCGGCCAGGGTATGGTGTGACAATTCGCCATAAAAGGCTTCCTGTGCCGCATGCAGCACGCTCATCAGGCGGCACGCCGAGGCGATCCGGCACTGGGAATGTAGTGGATCGAAACACTCGACCAGCACGTTGTCGGCCTCGGCCGTACGCACCAGCTTGCCGAGGTTGATCTGCTGCGGATCGTCCGCCAGGCGCATCCCTCCTCCTTTGCCGCGCACCGTCGTGAGATAGCCGTGCTGGCCGAGAAAAAACACCACCTTGGTCAGATGGCTGGCGGAAATGCCGTACGCCTGGGCGATCTCGTTGATCGTCACCAGGCGCTCGCCCGCCAGCGCGCTGTACATCATCACGCGCAGGCAGTAGTCGGTAAAAGCCGTCAGTCGCACGGTCGGGACAGATCCATGGGTTTGTTCAAACAGGCACGCTCGGTGGGATTCGAACATGCATTCTATCTTGCCGTCGACACCCCGACAGCAGGAGCCAGCTTGATTCAGGCATACGATATAGACATACAGGGCGCGGCAACAGCCCGCTCTTGATGTACCTCAAGCGAATCCATGATAACTCATAAGATTCATTTACGGTGAATGTTATGAGGTATAAGATTCATTTCATACGAATCTTACACCTCAAGGAGCTCTCTGCCATGGCTTTCACCGTCAAGAACAACATCCGCTGGGTTGGCAAACAGGATTGGGAGCTGCGTGAATTTCACGGCAGCGAATACAGCACCCACCGCGGTTCCAGCTACAACAGCTACCTGATCAAGGAAGAAAAAATCGCGCTGATCGATACCGTCTGGGCGCCTTACGCCGAAGAATTCGTCGCCAATCTGGCCAAGGAGGTCGACCTCGGCGCCATCGACTACATCATCGCCAACCACGGCGAGATCGATCACAGCGGCGCCTTGCCGGCGCTGATGGCGCGCATCCCGGACACCCCGATCTACTGCACCGCCAACGGGGCCAAATCGCTGCGCGGCCACTATCACCAGGACTGGAATTTCCGCATCGTCAAAACCGGGGACAGCCTCGACCTCGGCAACGGCAAGCAACTGGTGTTTGTCGAGATGCCGATGCTGCACTGGCCGGACAGCATGGCCACCTATCTGACCGGCGACGCCGTGCTGTTCAGCAACGATGCGTTCGGCCAGCACTATGCCAGCGCCCAGATGTTCAACGACCTGTGCGACCCGGTCGAACTGCACGAGGAGTGCATCAAGTATTACGCCAATATCCTGACCCCGTTCAGCCCGCTGGTGACCCAGAAGATCCACGAGGTCCTGGCGCTGAACCTGCCGATCGACATGATCGCCACCAGCCACGGCATCATCTGGCGCGACAAGCCGACCCAGATCGTCGAGCAGTACCTGAAGTGGGCCGATGATTACCAGGAGAACCAGATCACCCTGGTCTACGACACCATGTGGAACGGCACCCGCATGATGGCCGAGGCGATTGCCGAAGGCATCCGCAAGGCCGACCAGGAGGTCGTGATCAAGCTGTTCAACCTCTCCAACAGCGACAAGAACGACGTCCTCACCCACGTGTTCAAGTCCAAGGCCATCCTGGTCGGCAGCCCGACCGTCAACAACGTGATGCTGCCCCACGTCGCCGCCCTGCTCGAGGAGATGACCGGCCTGCGCTTCAAGAACAAGGCGGCGGCCGCCTTCGGCACCCACGGCTGGAGTGGCGGCGCGGTAGAACGCATCGCCAGGCGCCTGGACGACGCCGGTTTCCGTGTCCTCAATCCGGGCATCGCCGCCGAGTGGCGTCCGACCGACGATGCCCTCACCCAGGCGGTGCGGTTTGGCGAGGCCATCATCGAACAACTGGGCAAGACGGGGCAGAACACGGCGGAGGCCACCGCAGCGTGTTCGTGCAGCGGCAAGATGCGCTGCAAGACCTGCTCGTGGATTTACGATCCGCAACAGGGGGAAGCGGCCCAGGGGGTCGCGGCCGGAACGGCCTGGCAGGACGTCCCCGAGACCTTCCTCTGCCCGGTGTGCTTCATGGGCAAAAGCGACTTTGTTCCCGCGTAACCGACCGCCCCAGGAGAAATGCGATGAAAAAGCCTCTTGTCATCATCGGCAGCGGCCATGCCGGCTACACCCTGGCCCGAGCGTTCCGCCAGCACGATGCCACCACGCCGGTCGTCGTTCTCACCGAGGATGGTGGCGAGCACTACCCCAAGCCGCAGTTGAGCCACGGCTTTGGCCATCAGACCAGTGCCGCGCAGTTGGTCCAGAACAGTGCCACCGGCATGGCTGCCGAATTGAAGGTGATGGTAAGGCCCCACACCCGGGTCAGCGCCATCGACTTTGTCGCCCAAAAGGTCTTGGCGGGGGAGGTGCAGATTCCGTACAGCAACCTGGTCCTGGCGGTGGGGGCCGAGCCATTCGTGCCCCCCATCGGCGGCGACGGGGCGCAGGACATCCTGACCTTGAACAACCTGGAGCAGTACCGGCGGTATCTCGACAAGCTCAATCAGAGTGAGCACGTGCTGGTCATCGGGGGTGGCCTGATCGGTACCGAAATCGCCCACGACATCGCCCAGCACAAGCGCGTCACACTGGTGGACATCGGCAGCCGCTTGCTGGAGCGGCTGGTGCCCGACGTCGTCAGCCAGCGCCTGCACCACGCCATGGGACAGGTCACGCTGCGCTTCGGGACCGGGGTGGAACGGGTCGATCGGGCCGCTCGGGGCTACCGCGTGACGCTGAGCGGCGGCGACACGCTGGCGGTGGATGCCATCGTCTGTGCGGCGGGCCTGAAACCGCGGCGGGAGCTGGCGGGCGGGCTGGAGACACGGCGCGGCATCGTCGTCGACGCCTACCTGCGCACCTCGCAACCCCACGTCTATGCCCTGGGGGACTGCGCCGAAATCGAGGGGCAGATCCTGCCCTACCTGCAGCCGATCACGCTGTCGGCCAATGCGCTGGCCCGCACGCTGGCCGGCACACCGACACCGGTCCGTTTCGGCCCCCTGCCGGTGGCGGTGAAAACGCCGCGCTACCCCATCCAGCTGGCCGGGGTCACCCAGGGCAACGCCCTCGATTGGCAGATCAGCGAGGGGGAAGACGGGCTGACCGCGCTCGCCCATCGCGGCAGCAAGCTGGTCGGCTACGTGACCACCGGTAGCCGCAACGGCTTCAGCCTGCTGCCCAGCCTGGCACGCTGATGGGCCAGCGAGAAGCAAGGAGGTGAAAAGACGGAACCCGAATCGAGCCGATGCGGGTTTTCGGCCCCGTTCCCGCGCAGGATCCGCCAGCGATGGCCGATCATGAACGGGCGCCGGTTACGGGCAGCAAGGCCGGAAGGGAGACGGCCTTGTGCGTGACCGCCTCACATCGCCAGGTAACGTCCCGGCTTGTGGTTGACGGCCAGGATCAGGTTGAGCGCCACCGCGCCCAGCACCGACACCACGACGGCCAGCGGGTGCACCACCCACAGCGCCGCCGTCACGATGCAGACGTCGATCGCCATCTGCAGCTTGCCGGCGCGGATGCCGTACTTGTCCTGCAGGTAGAGCGTGACGATGTTGATACCGCCCAGGCTCGCCCGGTGGCGGAACAGCATCAGGAAACCCGCCCCCATCAGCAAGCCGCCGACCACGCCGGCATAGAACGGGTTGAGCCCGTCGAAATGCACGAAATGCGATTGCAGTTCCGAGAACAGCGACAGCAGCAGCACCGCGCAGAAGGTTTTGATGGTAAAGCCCCAGCCCATGCGCTTGATGGCGAGGTAATAGAACGGCAGGTTGATGACGAAGAACACCTGGCCAAAGCTGAACGGCGTGGCGTAGTGGATCAGGAAGGCCAGGCCGGCGGTGCCGCCGGTGAGCAGCTTGGCCTGGGCGAACAGCGCGACGCCGAGGGAAATGAACAAGGTGCCGATCACGATCGCCTGCACGTCTTCGAACAGGGTGTGCCGCGCCACGCGCTCCGGGTGCCGCATGATGAATCCTTGAATGCTTGCAAATGGCAGAACAGCCTGCCGGCCACCGTCGCCCGCCCCACGGCGGAAAGACACAGGACACGTCCTCACGACGGCAGGCGCAAGTCTACACCAGCAACTTCTCGGCAGCACCCCGATCGCGTCGAATTTACAGAATTAATTGCTTCAAATCAAAAATGTGAAGCACAAAATCACAAGAACACACCAACAATAGGCACTACTACGCCCACACCACCCCGCTCGTCAGCAGCTCCTCCGCCCGCCATAGCGCCGTGGTGAGATCCGGCTGGATGTTACGCTCACCCATCTCGGCCGCGAGTTTGGAACCGACCAGCAGATCCATCACCTCGGCGCCGGCCCCGCACAGGATCAGCGTGCGGCGTTCTTCCGCCAATCTTTGTTGCAAGGCGGACAGGGCCAGCAGCCCGGTGGTATCGAGCAGCACCAGCCGGTGCAATTGCAGGATCACCACGCGCGCGTCCGGTGCATCGTGCAGCAGGCGCTCCACCGTGTCGGCGGCGCCGAAGAACAGCGCCCCCTCCACCCGGAACGCCGCGCACCCCTCCGGCACCTGCTTGCCGGCGATGGAATGACGCTCGAACAGCTGCGCATGCTCCGGCCGCAGCCTCTGCACACTGGTGTTGCGCGCCATGCTCTGGATGAAGAACACCGCCGACATCAACAAACCGATCTCCACGGCAATGGTCAGGTCGAAGGCGACGGTGAGCAGGAAGGTCACCACCAGCACCGCGGTATCGCGGCGGGGAAACTGCCCCGCCTTACGAATGTCCCAGTCGCCCATCTTCAAGGCCACCGCGACCAGGATCGCCGCCAGCACCGCCAGCGGGATATAGGACGCCAGCGGCGCTGCGGCCAGGATCACCAGCAACAGCAGCGCCGCGTGCACCATGCCGGAGACCGGCGTGCGCCCTCCGTTGCTGATATTGGTGGCGGTGCGCGCCAGGGCGCCGGTGGCCGGGATGCCGCCGAAGAACGGCACCACCATGTTGGCAATGCCCTGCGCGATCAGCTCCTGGTTGGCGTCGTGCTTGTCGCCGGTCAGGCTGTCGGCCACCACGGCGCACAGCAGCGATTCGATGGCGCCGAGCAGCGCGATGGTGAAGGCCGGCGTCAGCAGTTCGGACAGCGTGGCCACGTCGAGCGACAGCCCCTCGAATGCCGGCAGCCCTTGCGGGATGCCGCCGAACTTGCTGCCGATGGTCGCCACCGGCAGATCGAACAGCGCCACGGTGACAGTGGCCAGCAACAGCGCCACGAACGGCGACGGCAGCAGCTTGTTGAGCCGTTTGGGCCACAGCAGGATCAGTGCCAGCGAGGCGCCCGACACGGCGAGCGTGGCGCCGTCGAAATCGGCCAGCCGCTCCCTGAGCGTGGCGACGATGGCGAAGAAACCCGCCGGCATTTGCTCCACCGGCAAGCCGAAGAAATCCTTCAACTGAGTCAGAAAGATCAGCACCGCGATGCCGTTGGTGAAGCCGGTGATCAGCGGCATCGGAAAGAACTTGATCACCTGCCCCAGCCGCATCACGCCCATCAGCACCAGCATCACCCCGGCCATGAAGGTGCAGATCAGCAGGTTGGCCACGCCGTACTTGGCGACGATGCCGTAGATGATGACGATGAAGGCGCCGGTCGGCCCGGTGATCGAGAACCGCGTCCCGCCCAGCAGCGAGCCCAGGAAGCCCGCGATGACCGCGGTGAAGATGCCCGCCTGCGGCGTGACGCCGGAGGCCATGGCAAACGCCATCGCCAGCGGCAGCGCCACGATGCCCACCGTCAACCCGGCCAACAGATCGTGCCGGAACAACTCGCGGTCGTAACCCTTGAGCGCACCGATCAGGCGGGGGCGGAAGCGGAGATGCAACATGGCGGGCGCTCAGCGAATTGTCATGAGCACCAGCCTACGAGGGAACGGCCATCGCATGCAAGAGGGGCGATGGGGGATGTAGTGGTTACCTGCGTTCCACATCCCCTCGGGTCCCTGCCGTTTGGGCACCGAGCCTCGGGAAAAACGGCGGGGTATGCCGTCGATAATGCTCATATTCTTCTCCGAATTCGGCAGCGACTTCGCGCTCTTCGCGGAAGGCAAGGCGGACATACATAACCAGCAGAATCGGGAACATCACCAGTGTCAGCAGCGTCGGCCACTGCAGCAGAAAGCCGAACATGATCAGCACGAAGCCGATGTACTGCGGATGTCGCACACGAGCATAGGGGCCGGTCAGGGCCAAGCGATGCGCGCGCTGTGCCTGATAGAGAACCTGCCATGAGGCCGCCAGCAGCCAGAATCCACCGCCGATGAACAGAGCGCTCAGCAGATGGAACGGCCCAAAATGGGGATTCGACCTCCAGCCGAACATGATCTCGAGCAAGTGGCCGGAATCGTGGGCGAAGAAGTTGACGTCTGGAAACTTGCTGCTTAGCCAACCGGACAATAAATAGATCGTCAACGGGAAACCGTACATCTCGGCAAACAGCGCCACGATGAATGCCGAGAAGGCGCTGAAGGAGCGCCAGTCTCGCTTCGACTGGGGTTTCGCAAAGCTAAAGGCGAAGATGATAAAGACTAGAGAATTGATGAGGACCAGCGACCACAAGCCATAGGCAGGAGCGTCTTTCATTTCTGTTCTCCTCGGTTTCCTCGTGGGGAAGCACGGTTATTGTCATCGTGGCTTTCCCCATGTCCATTGTGGCCACCATGCATGAAAAGATGCATCAGGGGACAAGCCAGTAGCAGCAGATACGGTAGCCAACCGAATAAATGGGCGCGGTGCTCGGAGAGCAGGAAGAAGGCGGCAACAGCAACAAAGCCCCACAAGACCCAACTCCCTCGTAGTCCACGGGAATGACTATGCTCACTGTCCTGGTGTGTCACATGTCCGTTTTTCTGCATCGGTTCCATTGCGATGATTCCAATCGATTATTCGGAATGACAGCATCTTTGTCCTAGGGAACTCATTCAACAGCAGCCACCACCATGGCGATGAGTTTGGCCATGTATAAACTGTTGTGGGTTTTTCTCGAATTCGGCGCGCGAACTCTCCGATTCGAATAAATACATTTGGCCTTGATATGTCGAAGTGAGCGCTTTGGTTCTGTCAACGGGCCGACCTGTGACTGGGTCATGCGGGGAGTTTTCCTGGTGTGAGTGCCCACCTCCAGCACCATGCCTATGTCCCCCCATGCCACACCCCATTATTCCTCCACGTCGCATTAGAAAAACCAGGCCGACTGCTAACAACAACCAAATCGCGTTATCTGATAGCCATTGCATGATATGTTTCCTTTTCGAGCGAAATTGAGCAAAGCGAGTCAACGAGTGATGGGTTGGCTTACTGTTATTTTTGAACCCTTACGGCGATGAGATAGCAGTTAATTTCATGCTTTTCTCCCCCCTTCATGCTCTTTGCTCACCGTGCCAGCGATTTCGTCCTCACTGCGTTTGGCAAGGCGCAAAGTCATCCAGACGACGACCGGGCAACTGAGTAACACCAACGCAAGGGCGAGCGTGAGCAGCGAGAAGCCATAGAAATAAAACATCCCAACCGCCACGGCGGCAGCAATAACGGCACACACCCAATAAACCGGTTGTTTCATCGCTATCCCTTCCCTGTGTTGATTGTTCCCAACAACGAGATCGGCATCAGACTAGAGTCCAATCCGCGCCCGTTTGAGCAATGCCGAGTTGACAATGACCGACAACGAGCTCAGCGCCATCGCTGCCGCCGCAAGGATCGGGTTCAAGAACCCCAAAGCGGCTACCGGAATGCCAATGCTGTTGTAAATGAAGGCCCAGAACAGGTTCTGCTTGATCTTGCGCATCGTGGCGCGGGACAGCTGGATCGAGGCCATCACATCACGCACGTCGTTCTTGATGAGGATGATGCCGCCGGTTTCCTTGGCCACGTCCGAACCGGAGCCGATCGCGATGCCAATGTCGGCAGTCGCCAGCGCCGGCGCATCATTCACCCCGTCACCCACCATGGCAACCACCTCCCCCTCGCTCTGAAGCTGGCGGACCACGTTCACCTTGTCGTCCGGCAATACCTCGGCGATGACGCGGTCGATGCCGATCTGTTTGGCGATGGCATCGGCGGTGCGGCGGTTGTCCCCGGTGAGCAGCACCACCTTGATGTTGCGCGCCTTCAGTGCCGTGACCACTTCCACGGCCTCCGGCTTCAGCGTATCCGCGACCGCGATGACGCCGATGAGGGCGTTCCCGATGCCAACCAGCATGGCGGTCTTGCCGTCCGCCTCCAAGTGAGTCAGCACTGCTTCCGCCTCCTCGACCGGGACGCTCCGTTGCGCAGCGAGTCGGCGATTACCTAGAAAAACCGGTTGGCCATCGACGGTTCCCTGGATGCCATGACCAGCAATAGCGGAGATGCCACTTGCCTTTGGCAGAGACAAGCCACGGTGCTGAGCCGCCCGAACGATCGCCTCACCCAACGGATGCTCGGATCCGCTTTCCACCGCACCCGCCACGCTCAGCACCAAGGACTCGGTGTTGCCGTTGAACGGGATCACGTCGGTGACCGTGGGTTCTCCGCGGGTAAGCGTGCCTGTCTTATCAAACACGATCGTGCTCAGTTTTTCTGCCCGCTCCAGCACCTCGCCGCCCCGGATCAGGATGCCGCCATCGGCACCCTTGCCTACTCCCACCATCAGCGCGGCTGGCGTCGCCACGCCTAGGGCACATGGGCAGGAAATAATCAGCACCGCGATGAAAGCCAGCAACCCTTGCGGGAAGTTGCCAGCCAACCACCAGCCGACGAATGCCAGCAGTGCCACGGCCACCACGGCCGGCACGAAATAACCGGTGACGGTGTCGGCCAACCGCTGGACCTGCGCCGTGCTTGCCTGCGCCTCTTCCACCATCTTGATGATCTGGGCCAGCGCGGTATCGGCACCAATCTTGGTCGCCTTGAAGGTGAACACGCCGCTGCGGTTGAGCGTCCCGCCGATGACCGGTGCGCCCGGTCTCTTTTCGACCGGCATCGATTCGCCGGTGAGCATCGACTCGTCTACCGTCGATGCACCTTCGGTGACTTCACCGTCGGTCGGGATTTTTTCACCCGGCTTCACCACCACGAGTTCGCCCACCATGATGCTCTCGGCGGGAATCTCGACCTCTTGGCCATCGCGCAGAACGTGAGCGGTGGCCGGCTTGAGGTCCAGCAGTCGCCGCACCGCTGCCGACGATTTCTTCTTGATGATTTCCTCCATGTACTTGCCGAGCAAGACGAAGGCGATGATGACCGCCGAGACCTCAAAGTACACATCGCGCTCCGCCACCTTGATCGGCAGCACGTCGGGAAAGAACAGGACGGCGACGCTGTAGAAGTAGGCCACTGAGGTGCCCAGCGCGATCAGGAAATCCATGTTGATGTTGTGGGTGCGAATGGCGTTCCACGCCCCCTTGTAGAACCCCCAGCCACCGATGAACTGAACCGGCGTCACCAGCAGGAACAACCACATGCCCCAGGTGAACCAGGGCAAGGCTGGAATCGGCACCCACGTCAGCAGCGTGGCACCGGCAGCAAGTGCGATGAAGGCTCCGGCACGCAGTATTGCGAGTGCCAACACTCCGGTCAGGGCAATGGCGACACGCGCCTTCATCGCCTTCAACTCCGTCTCGGGGGATTCGAAGGTACGCAGGCAGCTATCGCTGCAGAAATAGTAGGTACGACCGCCCCGCTCCGATTTCAGCGCGGTGGCTTTTTCTACCATCATGCCGCAGATGGGGTCCTTGGCCTTGTCGCCGCTGCCGACCGTTTTGGCGGCTGCCATGGGTGCTGCGGCGTGGTGATGCGGGTGTGCAACGGCAGCTACTTGACCCGGTGCGGTGACTAATACGGGCTGGTTTGCATACTTCTCAGGCTCGGCCGCAAATTTTTGCTGACAACGGGCAGAGCAGAACCAGTACTTCTGGCCACGGTAAACTTGGCTTACTTGCGCCTGCTTCGGGTCCACCTTCATGCCGCAGACCGGGTCGATCACGTTTGCCATGAGCCATCTCCTTGTCCTGCCAACGGCAAGAGGTTATACGTCAGTTGCTTCCGCACCGAATGCACGCCCATTTATTGAGGCCGGTATTCAAACTGGCCGGTCAGCGGCTGATGATTGCCAGCTTGAGTCACTTGCAAGGTCACGCGGTACGGTCCTGCGCTACGCATGTAGAAGTAGGCCCCGTAGCTGGTCGTACGGCCGATCTGCATGGGCTCCAGTTTCTTTTGAGTGCTTGCCAGCCCGACCTCCTCAACCGAGGCAGTCACCCGCGCATTGGTAATACGTTGTTTGGTCGTGTGGTCAAACAAGGCAACCAACAGGTGATAGCTGTATTTGCTCGGTGGCGTACCTCCATGCATGGCGTTCTCGGAATGGGATTCCGGATGAGCGCTGACCAGTGCCGCTGGCATAACGCCGTAGTAGACGTCGACATTGCCCAGCAACAGGTGCTGGCCGCCGTTGCTCTCAGCGGCAACGGCAGTGGAAGCCAACAGGCCGAGTCCTAAAATGAGCATTTTCATGGCTTGCTCCTTTCTACCTAGCGAAAGTTTTGCCACTGGCTTAACGACGTCTGCCGTGCAGCAGGTCATGCAGCCAGGCGAATATCGTCCCCACCAAGAACCCCCACACCATCAGAACCAAGAGCGGGTACAGGAACATCGAGAAGGTAAACGGCACCGGGGTGGCCAGTTTGTGGAAGTCGAGGCCGTGAAACAGTGCGTTGAGGAAATCGATTCCCTTTTCCGGCCATAGCCCGTAGAGAATGGCGCACACAAAATAGACGACAGCTATGGCCAAGGCCAGAGCCAGGCCGGTTTTCCAAGGCTGGTTGTTGCTCATGACCGTCTCCTTTTCCATCCCGAGGGATTGAACGCCGGCGCAAACCTTCACTGCCGACGTTTTGCGTCAGGGAATGGACATCGCTCCGGCCCAAACCTTGGCCTAGGCGGCACCCATCACCACAAGACTGCTGATGGCAGTCAGAAATTGTCTGCGCTGCATCACTCACTCCTTGGCATCGCCACCCATCGGCCCCATTGGCCTCGACATCATGGATGTTTGCTGATGCATCTTCTGCATCATCATGTCCATCATCTTCATGCGATCGTCCCTGCTGGATGGTTTGCCGGATTTGGCTTTGCCCTTAGCCGGGCAATCCGCCCCTGCATGCATCGGCTTCATCATGGCCATCACATCGGTCATGGCCTGCATTTGCGCCTGCATCGCCTGTTGACGCTCGGTAGGCGCTGCTAATTGTTGAGACGTAAAAACTGCAGGAAAGCTGGTGGCTGTGAAGGAGCGCGCAAGGGCTGGCCAACGAGGATTGGCGCGAGAGGGAGGGAGACGAGGAACAGGATAATGGGTAGAACAGTCACTGCCGCAGCATGGCCAAGGTCAAATGAGGGCAAGCTGCCTGATTGAGGCATAAAGGTAGTGGCCTGGACACAGGCCTGGACGCACACCTCATGATGCGGGGAGGCATCAGGACGAACGTTATGTTGCGCAACGGCAAGGCCGAGAGGATCGGCTCTACCTATTTCACTGGACAGACTCAAGCAGCCCTGGCTCGCACCCAGGACAAACGCAAACACCCACACCGCCAGAGCAAGGCGGCAAAGCAGGTTGAGGTGTTTGCCGAAGCTGTGCACAACGAAGTACCTAAAAAAGCGATATTTTCAGTATAGCCAGCCCAATGTCGAGTGTTTCGATACAGGTCAAGCATGGGGCAAGCCGAGCGGATACCCAAATGGACTAATGGCATTCCATAAAGACTGAAAAATGGCGCTTGAGGGAAGGCATCGTGCACAGCCCTTACAGAGGCAGGCCCGCTCTCCCCTCTTGCCTTAACGCAACCTCAGCGCCATCCCGCCGGCACCTTACTTCAGCGTCAGGCGCACCTGCTCGGTGGCCTTGCCCGGCAGCGTAATCTTGACGATGGCCTTGGCCCCGGCGGCCGCCTTGGCCTTGGTCGTCAGCTTGTTGCCGCCGGCCGCCTCCAGCTTGGCCGTGGTCTTCTCCGTGCCGACCAGCAGCGTGACTTCGCCGCTGACGCCCTGGCTTGCGACCGGCTTGCCGCCGTGGTCGGTCAGGTAGACGGCCAGCTGGTCCGCTTCGGCGACCAGTTCGACGCGATGACCCGACTGGGCCTCGGCCATCACGCCGCCCTGTTGCGGCTTGAGTGCGCCGTCGGCGAAGGCGAGGCCGGTGGACAGCGCGAGCGAGGCGGCAATCAGCAGTTTTTTCATGGTGTTTTCCTTTCGGGGGCATGTGCCCCGGGCTGTCACCCGGGGCGGGTAAGAATCAGTATGCTTCGCTGCTGTGCTCTTGCAGCAGCTGGCGCAGCGGTTTCTCGCCGAACAGCCAGAACATCAGCGGGGTCAGCAGCGTGTCGAGCAGGGTCGAGCTGACCAGCCCGCCGAAGATCACCACCGCCACCGGGTGCAGGATTTCCTTGCCCGGCGCGTCGGCGGCGAACAGCAGCGGCACCAGCGCCAGCGCGGCGGTCAGCGCGGTCATCAGCACCGGCGTGAGCCGTTCCAGCGAGCCGCGCACGATCAGGCGCTGGCCGAAGGTCTCGCCCTCGAACTTGCACAGGTTGATGTAGTGGCTGATCTTGAGGATGCCGTTGCGCGTGGCGATACCGGTCAGCGTGATGAAGCCGACCAGCGACGCCACCGACAGCGTGATGTCGGCCAGCCACATCGCGATCACGCTGCCGATCAGCGCCATCGGGATGTTGCCCATGATCATCGCGCTGAGCGTGACCGACTTGTAGCGGCTGTACAGCACCATGAAGATCAGCGCCAGCGACACCAACGACAGCCCGGCGATCAGCCGGGTGGCCTGTTCCTGCGCCTGGAACTGTCCCTCCAGGCTGACGAAGTAACCCTCCGGCAGATGGCTGTCGGCCAGCACCTGGCGGATGTCGGCGATGATGCGCGCCATGTCCGAGCCGTCGGTGTTGGCGGCGATCACGATGCGCCGCCGGCCGTTCTCGCGGCCGATCTGGTTGGGACCGTCCGCCTCCTCGATGGTTGCCACCTGCGACAGCGGGATGCGCCCGTGCGGGGTGTCGATCAGGATGCCGGCCAGCCCCGGCGTATCGCGCGCGCTATCCGGCAGGCGCACCACCAGGTTGAAGCGCTTGTTGCCGTCGACGATCTGCGCCACGGTGTCGCCCTCGGTCAGTGTCTCCAGCGTCTTCAGCAAGGCGCCCGGCGACACGCCGTACTGTGCGGCCTGGTCGTAGTCGAGCCGGACCTTGATCTGCGGGATCAGCACCTGCTTCTCGATCTGCAGATCGGTCAGCCCGGGAATCTGCGCGAGCCGCTCGCGCAGGCTGGCGGCCTGGCCGCGCAGCGTGTCGAGGTCGTCGCCGTAGATCTTCAGCGCGATCTGGGCGCGCACGCCGGACAGCAGGTGGTCGAGCCGGTGCGAGATGGGCTGACCGACGGTGGCCACCGCCGGCAGCGGCGCCAGCCTGGCGCGGATGTCGGCCATCACCGCCTCGCGCCCGCGCTCGGAGGGCCTGAGATCGACGTCCAGCTCGCTCGAATGCACCCCCTCGGCGTGTTCGTCAAGTTCGGCGCGGCCGGTGCGGCGGCCGACGCTCTTCACCTCCGGCACTTGCTGGATCAAGGCTTCCGCCAGGGCGCCGACGCGGTTCGCCTCGGCCAGCGAGGTGCCCGGGTTGAGCAGCAGCGACACCGTCAGCGTGCCCTCGTTGAAGGCTGGCAGGAAGGCGCGCGGGAACAGCGGCACGGTGGCGACCGTCGCCGCCAGCAGCACCACGGCGGCGGCCAGGATGAGCTTGGCACGGCCGAACGAGGCTTCCAGCAGGCGCTTGTCCCAATGCTTGAGCCATAGCACCAGGCGCGAGTCGCCGTGCTCGATCTGCTTCATGCGCGGCAGCAGGAAGTAGCACATCACCGGGGTCACGGTCAGCGCCACCACCAGGCTCGACAGGATCGAGGTGATGTAGGCGACGCCGAGCGGCGCGAACAACCGGCCCTCGATGCCGGGCAGCGCGAACAGCGGCACGAACACCAGCACCACCACCATGGTGGCGACCACCACGCCGGAGCGCACCTCGTTGCACGCCGCCGCGATCACCTTGACGATGCCGGCCACGCCCTTGGGCTTGTTCTCCTTCAGTCGGCGCAGCACGTTCTCGACGTCGACCAGCGCGTCGTCCACCAGCTCGCCGATGGCGATCGCCAGGCCCCCCAGCGTCATCACGTTGATCGACAGCCCCATGCCCTTGAACACCAGCGCGGTGATCGCCAGCGACAGCGGGATCGCGGTCAGCGAGATCAGGGTGGTGCGGACGTTCATCAGGAACAGGAACAGGATGATCGCCACCATGATCGCGCCGTCGCGCAGCGCTTCCTGGACGTTGTCGATCGACGCCTCGATGAAGTCGGCCTGGCGGAACGAGATTTCAGGCTTGGAAACGCCGGGCGGCAGAGTCTTCGACAGGCTAGCGAGCGCCTCCTCGACGTGTTCGGTCAATTTGACCGAATCGGCGTTGGGCTGCTTCTGCACGCTGACGATCACCGCCGGCTTGGCGCCGTAGCCGGCGTCGCCGCGCTTGAACGAGGCTGCAAACTTCACCTCGGCCAGTTGCTTCAACAGGATGGGCCGGCCATCGGCGAGCTTGACCGCGAGATTCTGCAGGTCCTCCAGGCGCGTGGTGCGCCCCAGGTTGCGGATCAGGTATTCGCGCGCGTTCTGCTCCAGGAAGCCGCCGCTGGTATTGCTCGAGAACGCCTTCAGCGCGGCGTCGAGCTCGTCGAAGCTGACGCCGAGCTGGCCCATCCGCGCGGTATCCGGCTCGACGCGGAACTGGCGCACCTCGCCGCCGATCGGGATCACCTGGGCCACGCCCGGAATCGACAACAGCCGCGGCCGCAGCACGAAGTCGGCGTACTCGCGCACCTGCATCGGGCTGACCTTGGCCGGGTCGGCCGGCAGCGCGATCAACATGATCTCGCCCATCACCGACGAGATCGGGCCCATATTGGGGCTGACGCCTTCCGGCAATTGCTCCTTGACCTCGGCCAGCCGCTCGGCCACCAGCTGGCGGTTGCGGTAGATGTCCGAGCCCCACTCGAACTCGGCGTAGAGGATGGAGAGCCCGATGCCGGATACCGAGCGCACCCGGGTCACGCCCGGCATGCCGTTCATCGCGGTTTCCAGCGGAAACGACACCAGTTGCTCGACTTCTTCCGGCGCCATGCCGCCGGCTTCGGTCATGATGGTGACGGTCGGCTTGTTCAGGTCGGGGAACACGTCCACCGGCATGTTCGCGGCGGTAAGCCCGCCGTACACCATCAGGATGGCGGCGAAGGCGAGCACGAACAGCCGGTTCCTGAGGCTGGTATTGACGATCCAGCTAAACATTTGATTCTTTTCCTTTCCCAAGGAGCCGCTACGAACGTTGCGAGCCAGCCGGGATCAAGGCGGACGGAGCGCAGGAACCGGAATGGACACGCAGTCCATGAGGATTCCAAGCGCCGCCCAACGCGGAGACCGGATGGCGCAGCCGGTGGCAGCGGCTCCGTTTAGCGGATCTGGTTGATCAGCGTGGCCCCTTGGCTCACCACCCGTACGCCCGGCTTCAGCCCCGTCGCCACCACGTTGGCGCCGTCGAGCGGCGTCACCCGCACCGGCATGCCGCGGAACACTTCCGCCCGCTCGTGCACCCAGACGATGCTCTCGTTGGCGGCATTCCGGACCACGCTCGCCGCCGGCAGCGGCACGCCCTGGACCGTGTCGCGGGTCTGCGCGATCACCTTGACCGCCTGGCCGAGCGCCAGCGGAGTCGCGCCGGCCTGCTGCAGTCGGAACAGCACCGGCAGCGCGCCATCGCGCAAGGCGCTGGCGCCGCCGACGAAGGCCAGCGGCGTCTGGGTGCCGGCGAGGCTGGCACCGGTCAGCGCGGCGACGAGCCCGGCATCGTAGGCCTGGGCCTCGATCATCAGCCGCGCCGGGTCGACGATCTCGAACAGCACGTCGCGCGCCTCGACCACCTGGCCGCTCACCACGCTGGCCTGGGCGATCACGCCGCTCACCGGCGCGCGCAGCGCCTCGCGGCCGGTGGCCGCGCCGAGCGCCGCCGCACGCTGGCGCAGGCCGGCCAGCTCGGCTTCCTGCGCTTCGATTTCCTTCTTGGCCACCGTGCCGGACAGCTCCCGCAGGCGGGCCAGCTGTTTCTCGGCAAGCCGGGCCTTGGCTCGGAGATCGGCCAGTTCCGCGCTCTGGCTGGCGCGTTCGACGCTCGTCACCGCCGGCACCACGTAACCCAGCACCTGACCCTTGACGACCTTCATGCCGGCGACCGGCAGCCCCTTCGGTCCGCCCTCGATGCGGCCGGACTGGATCGCCTGCACGCGCCCGCCGGCGTTCGGGTCCATCACCACGTGGCCGTTGAGCTCGACGGTGCGCGGCACGGCTTTTTCCTCGCCGACCACGGTGCGGATGGCCAGCCGTCGCTGCACGTCCTTGGGCACGAACACGCTGCCATCCGGCAGCCGTTGCGGTTGGTTGGAGGCGATGGCGGCGGCCGGATTGGCCACGCCGTGATCTTCGCCGCCGTGGGCGAGTGCCTGGCCGAGCCAGAGCGCCAGCAGGCAAGCGAGGAGTTTGTGCGTTTTCATGTTCTGTTTTTCCTTTGTCCCGGCGGTCAGGCGGAGCGGCGTGGGGTACGGCGCTTGAGCAGCAGCGACACGCCGCCCAGGGCGGCCAGGGCGCCGCCGACCCACCACCACATCGTCCCCACCCCCTTGGCGCGGACTTCTGCGGCCGGCTTGGCCGGCTCGGCCACCACCAGCGTGGTCTCGATCAGGTCGGCGTCCGGGCCGGCCTGGACGGTGAAGACCAGGGGGTACTGCCCCGGCTTGGCGAACTGCGGCGCCTTGGCGCGATAGCTGCCGTCCCCGGCCGCTTGCGCGACGGCTTTCCAACTGCCGCTTTCGATTTCCACCGTGGCGCCGCTCACCGGCTCGTTGCTGGCGTAGCGGTCGAGATAGACGGTGAGCTGGTCGCCCGTCGGCGTGACGACCAGTTCGAACAGCTCGGTGTGAGCCTCGGCCCGCGGCGCCACGTTGGCCGACAGTGCCGGCTTGGCGCCGTCGCCGTGATCTTCGCCGCCGTGGGCGAAGGCCAAGGCCGGGGTGAACAACAGGGTGAACAGCAGGGTGTGGCGGGTCATGGCAGGGCTCCCACGGCCTGGTTGTAACGGGAAACGGCGCGCGCCGCCTCGGCGCGGGCGCGGGTCGCCTGGAGGCGGGCATCGGCAAGCTCGGTCTCGGCGCGGATCAGCGCGGGCAGGTCGAGTTGACCGGCCTTGAACGCCTTGTCCACCCAGGCGAAGCTCTGCTCCGCCAGTTGCAAGCGTTCCTGCTGCAGCACGACATTTTCCCGGCTCTGCTCGAGCTCGGCCCGGCTCGCCGCCACGTCGGCGATCAGCTTGCGCTGGGCGGTATCGCGTGCGAGCTGAGCCTCGATCAGTTCGGTGTTGGCGGCGGTGATGCGCGGCTGATTGCGCGCGGAGGACGCGAACGGAATCATGATCCCGATGCTGGCGGTGTTCTGATAGGCCTCGTCGCTGCTGCCGCGCGCGCGCGTCACGGTGAACGTCAGCTCCGGATTGTTGCGGGTGTCGCCCGCCGCTTGGTGTAGCTTGGCTTGCGCCGCCGAGGCCTTGGCGGCCAGCTCCTGCAGTTGCGGGTGCCGCTCCGGGGCGATGTCCCCGGCCGGGATTTCGTCCTGGTCCGGCACGGGCGCGCCGCGTGACAAGGCGGCGAACTGGGCTTGGGCGCGGGTCAGTGCCGCCTGGGCGCGCAGCCGCTCGCTCTTGGCCTGGCTCACCGCACCGCGTGCCAGGTTCAGGTCGAGCGGCGCCAGATCGCCCGCCTTGACCCGGCGTGCGACGTCGGCCTCAAGCCGGCTGGCCTCCTTGAGCTTGAGTTCGGCGGCGTCCAGCTCGGTCTGGGCGAGACGGACCTCCCACCACGCTTCGCGCAGTTCGCCCGCCAGCTGCCAGCGCTGCTGCGCCAAGCCTTGCATGCTGGCGTCGCGCTCGCCTTGGGCCACGGCTGCGGCACGGTCGCGCTGGCCCCACAGCCACAGCGGCACGCCGACTTCGGCCTCCCACTCGCGCGCGCCGGTGTTGCGGTCGATCTGGTCGCTGCCACCGGTTAGCGTCAGTGTGGGCGGATCCGGCAGCCAGGCACGGGCGGCGGCGTCTTGCGCGTCGAATTGCGCAGCGCGTGCGGATTGGGTCGGCTGATAAGCTGCCCAGGCATGATCGAGGGCGTCCTTGAGCGTGGCGGCGGACAGCGGGGCGGACAAGCCCAGCCAGAGCGCGGCCACACCCAACGCCCCCCGGTAAAACGGAGAGGGGTAAGGCATGATGACCTCATCGAAATGGACAATGGCGATGCGTCACAGAGACGCGGACCGGCGCGATGAGGGCAGGAAAGTGAAAAACGGGACTGCGTCAGCGCGCCGGATCAGGCGCGCGTTTTGGGCGGATGCTCGGGCGGGGCCGGGGCATGGTCATTCGGGAAATGTTCGTCGCCACAGCTCCAGACGGCAGATGACGGCACGGCGGGGGGGTGACGGAAAGGGAGTGACGGCACATCCTTGACGAAGCTGCACGGCTTGCAGCCATCCAGCTTCAGTACATCGTTGACCTCGTGGGTGTGCTGCTCGGCAGTGCCGAAAATGCTGCGGTGTTCATGGATGCTCACCTGTTCGGCCACAACTGGGGCGTGGCCACGCGCTTCTTCCAGCTGCGCCAAGCCCGCCATGGCCGCATTGAACGGCAGGGCGAAGGCCAGTAGCAGGAGAAGGAGGCAGCGCAGCAATTTCATGGGACGTATTGTAGCGGGCTTGGTGGCCGTAGCAAAAGGGCACTGAGGAATAAGAACACTATACCTTGGTCGAATACAAAAAAAGCGGCCTTGCGACCGCTCGACGTTTCAGCAGGGGCTGCTGTCTTACTTCTTGGTTCGGTAGTTCTCGGGGTTGGCTTTGATGGCACGACCCGCGTACTCATCGAGTTCCTCTCGCGTCGCCTTCTGCGGTGCCACGGCCTGAGCCTTGAGCAGGCTTTCCTGTCCCAGGGCTTCGGCTTGAGCGGCCGGTGCAACAGGGCGATAACCCGCTTCACGGCCACTATTGGGGCCGGCGGCATAGGCAGCCGACGTCAGGATGGACAGGGACAGCGCGGTCAGGATGAGTTTTTTCATGATTTATCTCCAACAGGGTATCGAGGTAAGGCTTTTCCAATCAGGCAGCATTCCTATGTGCCGTCGTCTCAAGCTTGATAAGCCAATCATAGATACCCCACCCCCACGCCAAGCTGACCGTAAGATTACATTTATGTCAGATTCGACGATCCATTTGGCATGCCACGGCTACCTGCATGAACAAGTGCATCTCTATAGGAGATCGAAAAGGTCAACGTAGCGAAGTAGAAAAGTGTGCAAACGCATGGAATTCTCCTTGTTGGGGGCGTTTATGGGCGCGGTTCCTGTAGGCCGGCTTCCAACACCGCGAGGCAGCCGTCCAGACTGTCATGCAACAAGTCAACGATGAATCCTGCATCGCTCAGCCCCTGTCGCAAGTCCTCCCAGTCTTGGCCTCGTCTTCCAAGATCGGTATTTTTCACGGTGTATTTCCCTTGCCATGCATCATCTTGGATGCACTTTGCCACTTCCGCGCGTGGCGAGAGTTCAGATGACAAATTTGTAATCTGTTTGTCAGCCTCGTGTTCAGATCGAAAGCACATAATCTTGACCAAGGTCTGGAGTAGCGGCTGCATGGCTGGAGCCGGTGGCGGACAACAGATCGAGTTCGGCATGCCTAGGGCATGTCGATTGAGGGACTTACTCGTGAATGTCCTCTTGTCCCCTGGAGTCCCAAGTACATGAACAACAAGATTTGTCTCGCAAGCTTTGTCTCTCTGCTCGGCATGTCAGCGCTGGTTATGGCGTCCCCGGTCGAAGAGAGCTCCATCAAGTGGCGGGAAGCGAATGAGCAGGTAAGCCAGTTTCCGCGTGGTCATGCGGATATCCTGAAGTGGGAGCAGGCCAACACACCCAAAAACAGCAAGGAACCGGAGGCCAAGGGGTTGCCGTTGCTTTCTGCCGAGGCGGTGGTACGTCAGGCATGGCTTGCTCACCCCGACCTGGCATCTCCGCTGCGCCAGTTCGGTTCCGGAAACGTTCAGTTGATCGCCTCCGGGCGCTGGATCGAGCTGGATCCGGCCGTTTCTTTGCGCATCGAAGATTCGGATGAGGTGCTGGACGTGGCCCGAGACGCACGCCAAGCCTGGCTTGTCGCCGTGGCGGCAAAACAGGGTTTGCAGCATCAGCAAGATGCGCTGGAAGCGACCGAGGCGGCGGCAGAACTGGCGAAGCGCATGGCCAAAGTGGGCAACTGGAGCCGCTTGCAGCAGGCCCAGGAGCAATCCGCCTTGATCGAAGCGCAGCAGCAATGGCGGCGGGTTCAGAACGAGGCGAATCAGTCTCGGGTGGCGTTGCTGAAAGTATTGAATCTGTGGACCCGCAACAAGCCGCAGGCCATCGCCCTGCCCGAGCGGCTTCCCGACCTGCCGTCTGACATGATGACGCCCGAAGCCTTGCAAGCCCGGCTGGATTTCGTCGTGCCGCGATTGCCTCGTAAAGAACAGATTGAAACCCGAGCCAACGCCCAACTGGCTTACGACGTGTATCGAGCCGCCTATCAGCAGGCACGCAGCTATCGGGACGACGTGCTGAAACTGCGGCAATTCATCTACGACGAATCGGTCCTCCGCTACAACGGCATGTTGATGAACGTCTGGGAGTTGCTGGCCGAAACGAAAGCCCGTTCCCTGGCTGTCGACAGTGCGATTCAGGCGCTCCGCGATTTCTGGCTGGCGGAGGCCGATCTGCAGTTCGTGCTGCAAGGCGGGGCTCCGGACAGCTTTGTTTCATTGAGCGGCGGCAGCGCCGATGCGGCTGCCCCAGGCGGACATTAAAAGGGAAAGAACGAATATGGATATGTCTCGTCGTCAATTCTTCAGCGGCGCCGCTACCGCCGTCGTCAGCGCCACGGTCGCCCGGTCCGCCTTGGCGGCACTGCCCGAGCCGGTGATTCAGACTTCTGTCGAAACGGCTCCCCCGCTGATTCCCGACACCGGCCGTCCTTACAATCCGGTTGTCACCCTCAATGGCTGGACCTTGCCGTGGCGCATGAACAATGGCGTCAAGGAGTTTCACCTGGTCGCCGAGCCGGTGGAGCGTGAAATGGCGCCCGGCTTTACCGCGCAACTATGGGGCTACAACGGCCAAAGCCCCGGGCCGACCATCGAAGTGGTAGAAGGCGACCGGGTGCGCATCTTCGTCACGAACAAACTACCGGAGCACACCAGTATTCACTGGCATGGCCAGCGTCTGCCAAGCGGGATGGATGGCGTTTCCGGCCTGACCCAGCGCAGCATCAAGCCAGGCAAGACCTTCGTCTATGAGTTCGTGGCGCGGCGGCCGGGCACGTTCATGTATCACCCCCACGCCGATGAAATGGTGCAGATGGCCATGGGTATGCATGGCTTCTGGGTCACCCATCCCAAGGGCAAGCACCCGCTGATCGACGAGGTGGATCGGGATTTCTGCTTCCTGCTCAATGCCTTCGACGTGGAGCCCGGCAGCAAGACGCCCAAGGTCAATACCATGACCGATTTCAATATCTGGGCGTGGAACAGCCGCATCTTCCCCGGCATCGACTCGTTGAACGTCAGGCTGAACGACAAGGTGCGCATTCGCATCGGCAACCTGACCATGACCAACCACCCGATTCATTTGCATGGGCATGAATTCCTGATCACCGGGACGGATGGCGGCCCTACGCCCAAATCCACCCGCTGGTACGAGGTGACGACGGACATCGCGGTCGGGCAGATGCGCCAGTTGGAGTTCATCGCGGATGAGGAAGGCGATTGGGCCATCCATTGCCACAAGAGCCATCACACCATGAATGCGATGGGGCACGACGTGCCGACCATGATCGGCATCGACCACCGTGGCCTGGTCCAGAAGATTCAGAAAGTCGTGCCCGACTACATGATGATGGGCGAGCGCGGCATGGCGGATATGGGCGAGATGGAAATGCCCATCCCCGACAACACCGCGCCGATGATGACCGGCCAAGGCCCCTTCGGCCCCTTGGAAATGGGCGGCATGTTCAGCGTGCTGAAAGTTCGCAAGGACCAGAAACCGGGCGATTACAAGGATCCGGGCTGGTACAAGCACCCCGAAGGCACGGTGGCGTACGAGTACAAAGGCGCGCTGTCGGAGCCGGTTCGTGGAGGTCAAGCGGCTCAAACAGAGCCCAAGCCGAACAGCAATACGGTGGTCAAGGCCAAAAAGCCGGCCTCGCATACCAACCAGCATTAACCCGGCGGCATCGCCGACATCGTCAATCTCGAGAGGTATTCATGAAACCCACCCACCCGAAAATGATTGCCCTTTCCTTGATGGCCGCCTTGGCGGCTGCTTCGGCCATGGCCTCCGGCACGCACGCCGGCGGTCACGGCGGTGAAGTAAGCGCCATCGGCCAGCCCGGGCAGGCCGCGAAAGTCACTCGCACGATCAAGATCGACATGACTGACAACATGCGGTTCTCCCAGGACCTCATCAAGGTAAAACGAGGAGAAACGATTCGGTTCGTACTGAAAAACAATGGTCAAGTGAAGCATGAATTCAGCCTGGGGACGGAAAAAGAGCTAAAAGAGCACTACGAAGTCATGAAGAAGTTTCCGGACATGGAGCACGATGAACCGAGCAAGATTTCCCTGGCTCCCGGTAAGCAAGGCGAGGTGATCTGGCACTTCACCAAGGCCGGCACCGTCAACTTCGCCTGCCTGCACCCCGGCCACTTCGAAGCCGGCATGAAGGGGCAAGTCAAGGTCGCCAAGGGCTGATGCCTGTCGGTACCCAGGTTCTGGTTATCTGGTCAATATCCAAGCTCTCTGACCAGGCTATTGCTTCTTATGCAAGGAGAAAGACATGAGATTTGTTCGTAAGCTCTTGCTTGCCGCCGTTGTCGGCATGACCGCGCTGAGTCCTCTGGCGCATGCCATGCAAACGCCAGCAGCCGCCAGTACCCAGGCGTCGATGTTGACTGACGGCGAGGTGCGCAAAATCGATCTGTCCGCCAACAAGATCACCATCAAGCATGGTCCGATCGCTCATATGGACATGCCGGGCATGACGATGATTTTCATCGCCAAAGACCCGGCCATGCTGGAGAAGGTGAAAGTCGGGGACAAGATCCGCTTCATGGTCACCCAGGAAAACGGAAAAATGGTGGTGACGGAGATCCAGCTCGCAAATTGATTTCATCCAGCAGCCTGTCGGACTTAACCACCCGACCAGCATAACGTAGCCGTAATCTGGTCAATTTCCGGGGAAATGGCAGCTTTTGCTTGCGATTTCCCCTCCTGTTTCGCTACTGCGGACGCAATGTGGCCATCCATTTCAGATTCCACGCCAGGCATACCAGCGACCATTCACACGTTACCTTGTGCAAGCCACGTCGCAGGAACTGACGGAAGCAAAGTACCGACTTGATGATGCCGAACACCGGCTCCACCGTCTGCTTACGGAGCGCGTAGGCTGACGGCAAGATGACATTTTTGTCATCTTGCCGTCTCGTAGGGATTCCACGGTATAACGTCAGAAAAACGGGAGAAGTGGTATGTGGATTCTGATTGTCGAGGACGAAGAACGGGCAGCCGCCTATCTCAAGCAAGGCTTGACCGAGGCGGGCTTCAAGGTAGATGTCGCACATGATGGCATCGAGGGCGAGTACCTGGCCCTCGAGCACGACTACGACCTCGTGATCCTCGATGTGATGCTACCGGGTAGAACCGGCTGGCAAGTACTAGAAAACCTGCGCAAAAGCAAATCGGTACCGGTACTGTTTCTGACCGCGCGTGACCGGGTCGAGGATCGGGTGCGTGGACTGGAGACCGGTGCCGACGATTACCTGATCAAGCCGTTCGCTTTCTCGGAGTTGCTGGCCCGGGTCAGAACGCTGTTGAGACGGAGACCCGTGACCGAGCCGGACATCCTCAAGGTGGCCGACCTGGAACTTGACCTTGCCCGGCACAAGGCTTGGCGTGCCGGCGTGCGGATTCAGCTCACGGCGAAAGAGATGGCGTTGCTGGCGCTATTCATGCGCCGACAAGGGGAGGTACTGTCCCGCACGCTGATCGCCGAACAAATCTGGGACATGCATTTCGATACCGACACCAACGTGGTCGAGGTTGCCATACGACGACTACGCGCCAAGATTGACGACCCATTCGAAACCAAGTTGATCCATACCCTGCGAGGGGTCGGTTATGTACTGGAGCCGAACCGTGCGAACTAGGCGTATGCATTCACTGACTTGGCGGGTAGCACTCGGCTTTGCATTGCTGACCGTCTTGCTGGTTGCCGGCAGCGGGATCTATCTCTACCACGCACTCAAGCTGGAAATGTCGCTGCGAGATCGGGAGGAACTGGCAGGCAAGATAGCCCTTTTTCAAAAGACACTCACTTTCGTACCGAATACCACGACCTTGCGCGAAGAGCCTGGATTGCTGACCCACTTCCTGATCGGCCATGGCAACTTGGCACTACGGGTCCGCAGTGCATCGGGGAGCATCATCATCGGTAGTCAGTCCCCCCTGCCGAATATCGCTTGGCGAGGTGTGTCACCTGCTATCGAAACACTTGGCGGCATCGGAGTGGATGGTCAACCCTGGCAGGGGCTGGCTGCAGCAGGGCGGCTCGCCAACGGAGAGCAAGTACAGTTGGAAACGTGGCGCAATACCCATACCCAACAAGCCCTGCTGCTGTGGTACCGAAATCAGATCTTACTAGCCGGGTTACTGGCCACGGTGGTTGCCGCCGCCCTCGGTTGGCTCTTGGTGCGCCGTAGCCTGACACCACTGGTGGCGCTGACCGCCTCGGCGCAAGCCATTCATCATAACACCTTGAGTCAACGACTCGACACCGGCAAGGTGCCCGCAGAGTTGCAGGGGCTGGTGGAAAGTTTCAACGACGTCCTCGAACGCCTCGACCGGGCCTTTGCTCAGCTTTCGGCCTATGCCAGCGACCTTGCTCATGAGATGCGAACGCCGCTGGGTATCCTGCTTGGTCAAACCCATGTGGCTCTCTCCCGGGAACGATCGGCGGAGGAATACCGCCAAGTGCTGGCCGACAATGCGGAGGAACTCGATCGATTGAAGCGGACAGTCAACGACCTGCTGTTTCTGGCCAAAGCGGAACACGGTGAAACGCTACTCTCGCGAGAGCCTCTCGATCTCGAAGCCGAGGCGCAACGTGTCTGCGATTTCTTCGAGATATTTGCCGAAGAAAGGGCAGTCCGGCTCGAAGTCGTCGGCCAATTGCGCGTACGAGCCGATCGGTCAGCACTACGACGCCTGCTTAACAACCTGGTCAGCAACGCCATTCGCTACAGCCCCCCCGGCGAGTCTGTGCGGTTGACGATGGAGCCGTCATTGCCCGGTATCATCATCGACAACCGCCCCTTGGGCCAACTCCCAGACGATCTGAACATCCTGTTCGACCGCTTCTATAGTCGTGGCGAAAAGGGCAAAAGTCATGGCCTTGGCCTACCGATTGCCAGAGCGATAGCTCGACTTCATGGCGGCGAGTTACGGGCCGAAATGCGCGATGG
The DNA here is from genome assembly GCF_000527175.1 of Pseudogulbenkiania sp. MAI-1. NCBI lineage: Bacteria > Pseudomonadati > Pseudomonadota > Betaproteobacteria > Neisseriales > Chromobacteriaceae > Pseudogulbenkiania > Pseudogulbenkiania sp. MAI-1. The sequence goes on from NZ_AZUR01000001.1 coordinate 2,976,752, forward strand.
ACGGCTGAATATGATTGCCCGGTGGGGGATCTAAGGCGCAGTCTCAAGTCGGCCAGACTGCCCGGCCAATCAAACCATGCTAAACTGACGTCATCATGAAAACCGTTGCCCGCTTCTTTCTGACGCTGCTGTTCTCGCTTGCCTTCACCCTGCAAGCCGGGGCGGCCGTGTCGTCGGAAGCGACGTGCAACGGTCCCCAATCCGCCGTGTCGGTCGTGGTGGCGAACGCCGGTGTTTCTGCGGACTGCCAGATGGCAGCAGGCGAGCACTCCCAGAGCACGGGGGAAATGTGCAAGGCGGGTTCGTTCTGCCCCTTGTCGCTGACGGCCCTGCCCGCGAATCAAGCCGTTGTCCCGATGCAGGAGCTGAATGTCGTCTATCCTGCCGAATCCATCCAGTTTGCCCTGCAGGACTTCTCGCGGACCTTGTTGCGTCCCCCCAGCCTCGTCTAACGCCATTTCCCTACCCTTGCTGTTTGTCGGCGATGCGCCCTCGCGTGCTGACGAATAGTGGTGCGAGCCAGGTGCGCTCGCCGCCCCTGCGCCGGGGGCGACGGCCAACATCGCCTCGGGCAGGCACCACAGTCAGTGAGTCAGCACACGTCCACCGGCAACGGTGGCGGCCATCCCGAACCCGTCCGCCGACAATTCGCTCTGGAGTCCGATGACGGTGGTGACGTCCCACTCAAACACAAACCATATGGAACAAAAAATGATTGCAAAACGGACACTGCGCGCCGCCTTGGCAGCGCTACTATTCTCGGCTCTTGCCGTTCCCGTGGCGAACGCCGCCGCTGTCGAGCTGATGCACGTGCACGGCCTCGCCTACAGCCCGGACGGCAAGCAGCTCACCATCCCCAGCCACCAGGGGCTGGCCATTTACAACGGCGGCCACTGGTCCCGGGCCTTTGGTCCGGCACACGACTACATGGGTTTCTCGGTGACGCGCCGAGCCATTTACAGCAGCGGGCACCCGGCGCCCGGCTCCCAGCTGGTGAACCCCTTCGGCCTGCTCAAGAGCAGCGACGGCGGCCGTTCCTGGCAGAAGCTCGGGCTGGAAGGCGAGTCCGACTTCCATGTGCTGGCCACGAGCTATGACACGTCGACGATCTACGTGCTCAACGGGCAGCCCAACTCCCGCATGAGCACGGCGGGGCTGTATTACACCGCCGACGACGGCAAGAACTGGCAACGCGCCGCGGCCCAGGGGCTCCCCCAGAGCCCCTCCGCCCTGGCCGTGCATCCGTCCAACGGCAGGATGGTGGCGGCGGCCACCGACAACGGCTTGTATCTGTCCCGTGACGGAGGCGCTCGCTTCCAGCCGGTGAGCCAAGGCGCCCAGGTGTTGAGCAGCACCTTCAGCCTGGACGGCAAGAGTGTGTGGTTTGGCAGCTATCGCCAAGAGCCTCAGCTTGCCAGACTGGATTTGTCGACGGGCAAGACCGAGTCGATCCGCCTGCCGGTGGCGGGCCAGGACGCGGTGTCCTATATCGCGCAGAACCCGGCCAAACAGCGGGAATGGGCCATCGCCACCTTCAAGCGCAATGTTTACCTGTCCGCCGACGAAGGCAAGTCCTGGAAGCAGATCGCCAGGGAAGGCCGGACGCTGGAATAAGCGCCACCGGCGTTCGCTAAAAGCCATGGGGCTTGTGGCAAACGGGGGAATGCCCCCTTTAGGCCAGCAAGAGCAACTTTCTTTGGATAGGAGAGTGACATGCGCAGGGTGCTGTTAGGGCTGTGGCTGATGTCCGGTGTTGCCCACGCCATCGGGGTCGAGCAACTGCTGCCGCCAGACAAGGCATTCCGTCTGCAAGCGGGAATGCCGGATAGCCGTACGATCCTGCTCGAGTACCGCATCGCCCCAGGCTACTACCTGTATCGGGACCGCTTCAGATTCTCGGCAGAGAACGCCAGCCTCGGCAAGGTCAAGCTACCCGATGGCTTCCCCAAGCAGGACCCGACCTTTGGCACGGTAATGGTCTTCGCCAACATGCTGGAAATCCAGTTGCCGCTGTCCGCGCCCTTGACTCGTCCAATGACCCTCAAAGCCACCTCACAAGGCTGTACCAGGCTGGGAGTGTGCTATGTGCCGTATACTCATAGATTCAGGATTTCGCCTGACGGTACCGTGACCACCTTGCGGGAGTAACCGGGGTGGAGGAAGGGTCCCGGACCGGGTAAAAGGGACGGGCGCCCGCGCCCGTCCCTGCCGCCCGACGTTAGCCGATGACCTTGATAGCGGTGATCACGGCCGACATCCCCTGTGACTGAAACTCGAACGTCACTTTCTTCCCGACGGCAAGCCCCTTGGCCAGTTCCGGCTTTGCCAGCTTGAACGCCATGGTCATCGCGGGCCATTTCAGTTCCTGCACCGCCCCATGCGCCAGCGTCACGGTGCCCGCCTTGGCATCGAGGGCCTTGATGACGCCCTCGGCGCGGGCCATCTGACCGGCCGGTTTCGCCGTGCTCGTCATCCCCATGTCGGTGGCTTGGGCCGGGAGCATGGCGGTGAGGCCGAACGCGGCGGCAAACAGAATCGAAAGCAACTGGGTCATATCATTTCTCCTGAACGGATTGGCTAACAAGGGTTGTTTCAGGCAGTGCCTGAGATGGCTGCTTCTTGGCGCGCATCAGCCGATACGCCGCCGGAATCACGAACATCGACAACAGTGGCGCGGTGATCATGCCGCCGACCATCGGCGCGGCGATGCGGCTCATCACCTCGGAGCCGGTGCCGCTGCCGATCAGGATCGGCAACAGACCGGCCAGGATCACCGCCACCGTCATCGCCTTGGGACGCACGCGCAGTACCGCGCCCTGGCGGATCGCCTGGTCGAGCATGTGCTCATCCAGCTTGAGCCCGTGCTCCTGCCGCTCGGCCGCCGCCTGCTTCAGGTACAGCAGCATCACCACGCCGAATTCGGCCGACACCCCGGCCAGCGCGATGAAGCCGACGCCGGTGGCCACCGACAGGTTGTAGCCCGCCAGGTACAGGAACCACACCCCGCCCACCAGCGCGAACGGCAAGGTCGCCATAATCAGCGCCGCCTCGTCCAGCCGGCGGAAGGTCAGGTAGAGCAGCACGAAGATGATCAGCAGCGTGGCCGGCACCACCAGTTTCAGCCGGGCGTTGGCGCGTTCCAGGTACTCGAACTGCCCCGAGTAGGCGAGGCTGATGCCGGGCTCCAGCTTGACCTGCCGGGCGATGTCGGCACGTAAATCGGCGACGACCGAGGCCAGATCGCGTCCGCGCACGTCGACGTACACCCAGCCCGACGGCCGGGCGTTCTCGCTCTTGAGCATCGGCGGGCCGTCGCTGATGCGGACGGTGGCGACCGTGCCCAGGGTGATCTGCTGGCCCATGTCGGTCAGGATCGGCAGTTGGCGCAGCCCCTCCAGCGAGTCGCGCAGTTCACGCGGGTAGCGCACGTTGATCGGGTAGCGTGCGCGCCCCTCGATGGTTTCGCCGATGTTTTCGCCACCGATGGACGACGCCACCACGGCCTGGACGTCGGCGATGTTGAGGCCGTAACGCGCGGCGGCGGCCCGGTCGATGTCGACGTCGACGTACCGGCCGCCGGTCAGCCGTTCCGCCAGCGCGGAGCTGACGCCGGGAACCTGCTTCGCGACCTGCTCCACCCGTTGCGCCACGCGGTCGATCGCCGCGAGATCGGTACCCGACACCTTGACCCCGATCGGGCTCTTGATGCCGGTCGCCAGCATGTCGATACGGTTGCGGATCGGCGGCACCCAGATGTTCGACAGCCCCGGCACCTTGACCACGCGGTCCAGCTCCTCCACCAGCTTTTCCGGGGTCATGCCCGGCCGCCACTCGTCGCGCGGCTTGAACTGGATGGTGGTTTCGAACATCTCGATCGGCGCCGGGTCGGTGGCGCTCTCGGCGCGGCCGGCCTTGCCGAACACGCTCGCCACCTCGGGCACGGTCTTGATCAGCCGGTCGGTCTGCTGCAACAGCTCGGACGCCTTGGCGGCCGACAGCCCCGGCAGCGCCGACGGCATGTACAGCAGATCGCCCTCGTCGAGCGGCGGCATGAACTCGCCGCCGAGCCGGGTCACCGGCCACAGCGTGGTCATCAGCGCCAGGCCGGCGACGACCAGCGTCGTCTTCGGACGGCGCAGCACCGCGTCGAGCAAGGGCCGGTAGCAGCGGATCAGCCAGCGGTTGAGCGGGTTCTGGTGTTCGTCCGGGATGCGGCCGCGGATCCAGTACCCCATCAGGATCGGGATCAGCGTCACCGACAGGCCGGCGGCACCGGCCATCGCGTAGGTCTTGGTGAACGCCAGCGGCCCGAACAGCCGGCCTTCCTGCGCCTGCAGCGTGAACACCGGGATGAACGACAGGGTGATGATCAGCAGGGAGAAGAACAGCGCCGGCCCGACCTCGGCCGCCGCCTCCGTCATCACCCGCCAGTGCGCCTCGCCATGCAGTGTTTCGCCCGGATGCTGGTGCCGCCAGGTTTCGATGTGCTTGTGGGCGTTCTCGATCATCACCACCGCCGCGTCGACCATCGCGCCGATGGCGATGGCGATGCCGCCGAGCGACATGATGTTGGCGTTGACGCCTTGCTCCCGCATCACGATGAAGGCGATCAGGATGCCGAGCGGCAGCGACACGATCGCCACCAGCGCCGAGCGCAGGTGCCACAGGAACACCGCGCACACCACCGCCACCACGATGAACTCCTCGATCAGCTTGTCCTTGAGGTTGTCCACGGCACGGTCGATCAACTGACTGCGGTCGTAGGTCGGCACGATCTCCACCCCCGCCGGCAGGCTGGACTTGAGTTCGGCCAGCTTGGCCTTGACCATCGCGATGGTTTCGTGCGCGTTCTTGCCGGAGCGCAGGATCACCACGCCGCCGACGGTCTCGCCCTGGCCGTTGAGCTCTCCGATGCCGCGCCGCATCTCCGGACCGAGCTGGAGCGTGGCGACGTCGCCGAGTGTCACCGGCACGCCGGCCTGGGACACCCCGAGCGGAATGGCGCGGAAGTCGTCCAGCGTCTTGAGATAGCCGGAGGCGCGCACCATGTACTCGGTCTCGGCCAGTTCCAGCACCGAGCCGCCGGTTTCCTGATTGGCCTGCCGGATCGCCGCCATCACCTTGCTCTGCGGCATGCGGTAAGCCGCCAGCTTCAGCGGGTCGAGCACCACCTGGTACTGCTTCACCATGCCGCCGACGGTAGCCACCTCGGACACGTTGGGCAGGCTCTTCAGCTCGAACTTGAGGAACCAGTCCTGCAGGCTGCGCAGCTGGGCGAGGTCGTGCCGGCCGCTCCTGTCCACCAGCGCGTACTCGTAGACCCAGCCGACACCGGTGGCGTCCGGCCCCAGCGACGCCTTCGCCGCCGCGGGCAGCCGGCCCTGCACCTGGTTCAGGTACTCCAGCACGCGCGAGCGTGCCCAGTAGAGATCGGTGCCGTCCTCGAACAGCACGTAGACGAAGGAATCGCCGAAGAACGAGTAAGCCCGCACCGTCTTGGCGCCCGGCACCGACAGCATGGTGGTCGCCAGCGGATAGGTGACCTGGTTCTCGACGATCTGCGGCGCCTGCCCCGGGTAGCTGGTGCGGATGATGACCTGCACGTCGGACAGGTCGGGCAAGGCATCGAGCGGCGTGCTCTTGACCGCCCACACGCCCCAGGCCGCCACGAACAGGGTCGTGAGCACCACCAGGAAGCGGTTGGCAACAGACCAGCGAATGAGTTTCTCAATCATTGCCCGCCTCCCGTCTTGCTGAGCTGCTGCACCACGAAATCGCCGTCACTTTGCGAGAAGCCGAAAGCGACGCTGTCACCGGGCTTCAGACCGGCGGTGAGTTCGGGCTTGGCGAGCTTGAAGGTCATGGTCATCGCCCCCCAGCCGAGCGAGGCGACCGGCCCGTGCGAAATGGTGATCTCGCCGGCCTTGATGGATTCGACCCTGCCAGTCGCCTGGTTGAGCGCGGCGGTTTTCTCGCCGGAAGGCTGGGGAGCGGTCATCGCGGAAGCCGAGCCCCCTTCCAGCCGGGCCAGCACGCCCTTCAGGCTCGCCTCCGAGTCGATCAGGAACTGGCCGGAGGCCACCACTTTTTGCCCCGCCTCCAGCCCCTTGAGCACGACGGTCTTGCCGCCGGACTCCTGGCCAATCTGCACCTCGACTGGCTGGTAATGCCCTCCGTCGGCGGCGAGCAGTACGACCACTCGCGTACCGGTGCGAATGATGGCTTCGGAAGGCACCACGATCGCCGGTTTGCCCGTTCCCGCCTCGAGACGCACCTGCGCGAACATGCCCGGCTTGAGCCGGCCGTCCCGGTTGGGCAACTCGATACGGACGCGCAGGGTCCGGCTATCGGTGTTGGCTTGCGGCAGCACCGCGATGACCTTGCCCTTGAAGGCCTCTCCGGGGTAGGCCGTCAACCGGGCCTCCAATGGCTGGCCGGTGCGGACGCGACCGGCCTGTGCTTCGGGGATGGCCGCTTCCAGCCACACGCTGCCCAGGCCGTTGATCCTGGCCAGCGTCATGCCCATGCCGACGGTCATGCCGCTGCGCACGTCCAATTCCTGAATGACCCCGCCGACCGGGGCCGAAATAGTCACGACGGAGTGCGGCATACCCGTCTGCTCGACGCGCTGGATCAGCGCTTCCGGCATCCCCGTCAGGCGCAGGCGCTCCCGGGCCGCGCTGGCCAGCGCCTTGTCGCCCGTTTTGAGCAGGGCCAGGTATTCCTGCTGGGCGCCGGCCCACTCCGGCACCAGCAGGTCGGCGATGGGGGCGCCGGCCGGAATCACGTCGCCCGGAGCGCGGGCATACACCCGTTGCACGAAGCCGGGGCTGCGCGCCTGGACGACGGCGACCTCCCGTTCGTTGAACCCGACGGTCGCCACCGCGTCGACCGCGTCCGCCAGGGTTTGGGATTCGACCGTGGCGAGCCGGATACCCAGGTTCTGCACCACGCCGGGATCGATCTTGACACCGGCCGTCTCCCCTCCCTCGTCGGCGTACTTGGGCATCAGTTGCATGTCCATGAAAGGCGACTTGCCCGGCTTGTCGAAGTGCTGGTTCGGCACCATCGGGTCGTACCAGTACAACACCTTGCGGCCGTCTTTCGTGGCGCCGGCCGCCGTGGTCGCGGCCGCGTGGTCGGTCTGGCCCTGCCGGGCCAGCCAGTAGCCCCCGCTGCCGCTGGCCAGCGCCACGGCCACCATCAGGACGACGAGTTTGTATTGCGGCTTGTTCATTGGGCGTTCTCCCCATAGGCGAAGTAGAGCCGGGCGGCGGTGCTGGTACGCTGGTAGTCCAGCTCGATGAGTTTGAAGCGTTGCTCGATCAGCTCACGCCGCGCGGAGAGAACGGTCGTCAGATCCGCCCTACCCGCCTGGTAACTGGCCGTGACCAGGTCGACCTTCTGCTGGGCCAGCGGCAGCCATTCGAGGTGGACTCGCTCCACCTGCTGGCCGAGTGCGGCGTAATCCGCCAAGTCACTGTCCAGTTCGTTGGCATGATCGCGCAGCATCGCTTCGCGCTCGGCATCGATCCTGGCCAGTTCCTGCTGTTTGGCGGCGATGGCCGGGTCCTGGCGTGTCTTGCTGAAAAGCGGCAGGTCAAAGGTGAACTGCAGCGACACCATGTCGCCGAACTGGGCGCCACGTTTCTGGTAGGCCAGCTCCACCCCCCAGTCCGGCTTCTTCATCGCCACCGCTTCGCGCACTTCGGCCTCAGCCTTGCGCGTCTCGGCGCCAAAAGCCAGCAGTTCGGGGTGACGGTGAAGGCGCTGGCGCAAGGTGCCGGCATCGAGGTTGAACGCCGGGGGGGCACCCGCCAGCGGTTCATCGGCCGCGGAGCCGATCAGGCGGCGCAGCTCGGCATTCGCCTTGGCCAGATCGCGCACCAGGTCATCGTGCCGGTCGGCCAGCTGGGCGGCCTCCTGCTTCGGCATCACCGCATCGGCAGGCTGGGCGCGGCCTGACGCAATCTGCGCCCGAACCGCCGTGGCAAGCAGCCGGTTCTCCCGCTCGAGGTCGGCGAACAGCGCCAGCTTGCGCTCCACGGCGTAACGGTTGAGCCAGGCGAGCGCGGCCTCGCGCCGCACCTTGAGGCGAGCCGTCCGGCTTTGCGCCTCGGCCACCGCGATCTCGGCCGAGGCCGCCTCGACCCGTGCCCGGCGCTTGTCGGCGTTGGGAAACTCCTGCATCACGCCGACCTTCTGCATGGTCATGAAGTCCTGGGTCAGCGAGCCGCGCATCGGCCCGGACACCGGGTAGTTATCGACCCCGACGAACAGCTTGGGGTCCGGCAAGGCGCCGGCCGGAATGGCGGCCGATTGGGCGGCGCCGACTTGCGCGCGTTGGGCGGCGAGGGCCGGGGAAGTGTTTTCGGCTTGATCGAGTGCCGCGTTAAACGTGAGCGGTGCGGCCTGGGCAAGGCCGACCAGCCCTGCCAGCGAGAGCTGCAGGGGTAATCGCATCCAGCGAGGGGGCATGTTCTAACTCCATGGAGTGACCCGTGCGCAACAGCGCACGACAGCAACCCAAGCGCGGAAAATCGCGTGGGTCCGAGACGTCAAACGGAGTTAGAGCTGAGGGGGGCGCCACAACCCGGACGGGTCATGGGAAGACATTACGGAGTCGGGATGAACGGCAATGACCGGGGTAGCCGGCAGCGTCTGGAAGGCGACGGAAGCGAGAGCGGGCGAATAGACCTGACCGAGCTTGCAGTCCTGCCCGAACTTGCACGGGCTCGACGATTTGGCTTTCGACGAGGAGCCCGCCGCATCACCATCGGTCCCCATCTGGCAGCAGTCGTGCCCCGCCGGCATCACCATGGGGTGACTCATGTCCGACTGCATCGGACAGGGACTGCTCGACGGCACGTCGACAGCCGCCGCCCCGGCGAAGGGAAGCGCCAGGGTCAACAGCAGGACGAGGATCAGCCGGAGCAGTTTCATGGCGAGCGATTATAAGCAGAAAACGGGGCACCCGCAGCATTCAGGTGGAGTTCTTTTCACCATACACCATGCCGACGGAATCCGGGAGATCTTTTCCACGCCACGGTTGCTGGCAAGCCTCTCCCCCTCTCACTCGTCGGCATGCTCCTCGGCGACATGATGCGCCATGTCGGCCAGCATGCCGCTGACGTGCTTGTCGGCCAGTTCATAAAAGACCTGCCTAGCCTGGCGGTGGCCGCGCACCAGCCGGGCGCCGCGCAGCAGCCGCAGGTGGTGGCTCACCAGCGGTTGCGACAGCTCGAGGCTCTGGGCGATGTCGCCGACCGAGCGCGGCGCGTCGAGACAGAAGAACAGGATACGCAGGCGCGTCGGGTCGCCCAGCAGGCGGAACGTTTCCGCCAGCACGATGGTGTCGGCTGGGGACGGGGGCGAAAGGCGGCTCAATGCTTGTGTCCTTGCTGGCAATGGTCATGATCGGCTTGCTCGCCGTGGGCGTGATCGCCGTGCTCATGGTCGTCGTGATCGTGGTGGTGCCGATGGGCGGCATTGCCATGGGAACCCATGAAGCAGGCGCCCTGCTCCGTATCGGGCCAGTCGATGGCAACGGTGGCGTGGGCGATGCCGAAGCGCGTCACCAGTTCCGCCTCGACGGCCCGGACCACCGCGCGCAGATCGGCACCGGGCTGGGGCTGCACGTGCAGCGTGGCGAGCACCCGGCCCGAGGTGATGGACCAGACGTGGACGTGGCGGACATGCGCCAGCTCCGGCAGGGCTTGCTTGAGATGGCGTTCGATGTCTTCCGGCGTGGCGTTGTCCGGCGCGCCTTCGAGCAGGATGTGGAGCGAGCCGCGCAGCAGCGACCAGGCACTGCGCAGGATCAGCAGCGAGACGAAGATGGACAGGATCGGGTCGATCGGTGTCCAGCCGGTGAAGTAGATGACGATGGCGGCGCTGATGGCGGCCACCGAGCCCAGCAGGTCGCCCAGCACGTGCAGCACCGCGCCCTTGATATTGACGTGCTCGCTATCGCCGCGCGTCAGGATCCAGAACACCAGGAGATTGACGAGCAACCCCAGCGCCGCCACGACGAACATCGGCCCGGCGAGCACCTCGCCGGGATGGCGAAAACGGTTGATGGCCTCGATGGCAATCCAGATGACGATGCCGAACAGGGTGATGGCATTGATCAGCCCGGCAATGACCTCGAAGCGCATGTAGCCGAAGGTGCGCTTTGCGTCGGCCGCCCGCCTGCCGAAGCGGAAGGCGCCGTAGGCCAGGGCGAGGGCCGCCGCGTCCGTCAGCATGTGGCCGGCATCCGCCACCAAGGCCAGCGAACCGGACAGCCAGCCGCCAACGGCCTCGACGATCATGAAGCCGAAAGTGATGAGAAAGGCGACCAGCACCTTGCGCTGATTGTCGTCCCCTACCGTTGGCGCGTGGGAATGCGAATGGTCGTGGCCCTCATGCGAATGCGGCATGGCATGCTCCGGGTTGATTTGGCATTAATATATAAATACGTGTTCATATATTTAATGTCAAGGCGGAGCGGTGTCTGTCTCGTGAGCAAGCGGGCCGTCTGTCAGGGTTTCCGGAACCCCTCCCCTGGCTGGACAAGGGATACAGGGGCTGCCGTCCCCCCTGCCGCACCACGATGCCTCGTGTAAACTCGCTCCCCATACCCACCCCGGAAGGATTTCGATGAACTGGTCACACGAACTGATGGGCAGCGTGATCTGGCTCGCCAAGGCATTCGCGTGTTCACTGGTGGCGATTACCGTCGTTGCCACCCTGCTGGCACGCTATACGTCCTGGGGACGACAGTTCTGGCAATTGACCGGCTCCTACTTCAAGCCGGCCCGAAGCTGGCGCCCGATCCTGGTCTTGATGCTCGTCTTGCTGCTGACCTTGTTTGCGGTACGCATGAACGTGCTGTTCTCGTTCTGGTACAACGGCTTCTATAGCGCCCTGCAAAAGCTGGAGGCTTCCGCCGCCTGGTACTTCGTAGGCATATTCGGCGTCCTGGCCACCGTGCATGTCGGCCGTGCCTTGCTGGATTACTACGTCAGTCAATCGCTCCAGATTCATTGGCGCGTCTGGCTCAACGACACACTGGTCGAGCGCTGGCTCGGTCAGCAGGCCTATTACCGCGCGCAATACGTCGACCAGCCCGCGGACAACCCCGATCAGCGTATCCAGCAAGACGTGGCCAGCTTCGTGAGCAGTTCGCTCAGCCTGTCGATGGGGCTGGTCAACGCGGTCGTTTCCTTGATCGCCTTCACGACGATCCTCTGGGGACTGTCCGGTCCGCTGGCGGTCTTCGGGCTGCATATCGAGCGCGCCATGGTCTGGCTGGCTTACGGCTACGTGCTGGTTGCCACGCTGTTCGCCTTCAAGGTCGGGCGGCCTTTGATCGGGCTGAGCTTCCTCAACGAGAAACTGAATGCGAACTACCGTTACGCGCTGGTCCGCCTGCGCGAATACAACGAGAGCGTCGCCTTTTTCGGGGGCGAGGCGGTGGAGCGCAAGCATTTCGCCCGGCAGTTTGAAGAAGTGATCAAGAACGTCTGGGCCATCGTCCACCGGACCCTGAAGCTGTCCGGCTTCAACCTCGCCATCAGCCAGGCGGCGGTGGTGTTTCCCCTGCTGGTGCAGTTGCCGCGTTTTCTGGCCAAACAGATCTCGCTCGGCGACATGATGCAGACGGCCAATGCCTTCAACCAGGTGCAGGATGCGCTGTCTTTTTTCCGCGCGTCCTACGATAACTTCGCCGATTACCGTGCCGTGCTCAATCGTTTGACGGGCTTTCTCGACGCCATCGACGCGGCCGATAGCCTGCCACGGCCCAGCATCGATACGGCTGGTGAACGCCTGGGCTTGAACGCCCTGACGCTGACCAAGCCAGACGGCTCGCTGCTGGTCGCCAACCTGAGCCTCGATATCGCCTCGGTCCAGCCGCTGCTGGTGCGCGGCAGTTCGGGCTGCGGCAAGACCACGCTGTTGCGCTCGATCGCCGGCCTGTGGCCCTACGGCGAGGGGAAGGTCAGCAAACCGGATGGCCTGGACACCCTCTTCCTCTCGCAGAAGCCGTACCTGCCACTCGGCACCCTGCGCGACGCACTTCATTACCCCGGTATTCCGGATCAGGACGGCCGGGCCCGCGAGGTGCTCACCCTATGCCGGCTGGGCCACCTGATCGACATGCTGGACCAGGAGCAAGACTGGTCGCATATCCTGTCGCTGGGCGAGCAGCAGCGCCTCGCGTTCGGGCGCATCCTGCTCAACCGGCCGGATGCGGTTTTCCTGGACGAGGCGACCTCGGCCATGGACGAGGATCAGGAGGCCGCCTTGTACCGGCTGCTGCAGGAGGCCCTGCCGCAGACCATGGTGATCAGCGTCGGCCATCGCAGCACCTTGCGCGCCTTCCACCACACCGAACTGACGCTGACCGGCGGCGGCCGCTGGGAACTGCAGGCATTGGCGACCGGGGTGAGAAACGTGGTGGCGTGAGAAACAGCGCCCATCAGCGCCATTCCCGCCGCCATGCAGCAGTGCGCTCAGCCGCGGAACATGAAGTACACCGCACCGACCATGCACAGTGCCGCCCAGACGAAGTCCCACTTGAACGGCTGGTTCATGTAGAACATGGCGAACGGCACGAACACCGAGAGCGTGATGACTTCCTGCAGGATCTTGAGCTGCGGCAGCGTCATGCTGCCGAAACCGATGCGGTTGGCCGGCACCTGCAGCAGGTATTCGAACAGCGCGATGCCCCAGCTGGCAATCGCCGCCAGGTACCAGGGCTTGGCGCTCAGGTCCTTGAGGTGGCCATACCAGGCGAAGGTCATGAAGACGTTGGAGCAGATCAGCAGCAAGACGGTGGAGAGCAGCGGGGAAGGCATCGGTGAAGGCTCGTGGTAAGATATTTAATTAAAGGCGCGATTCTACCCCACACGGGGCGCCGCGAAATTGCACGATTCTTCCCGAACGGAGCATCATGAAATCTTTGCTGACCTGTCTGGCCCTGGCGGCCCTGCCCTTTTCCACGCTGGCGGCGCCGGTGGTGGAACTGATCACCAACAAGGGCAACATCGAGATCACGCTGGATTCGGCCAAGGCGCCGAAGACCGTCGACAACTTCGTGGCCTACGTCAAGGCCGGCCACTATAACGGCACGGTGTTCCACCGCGTGATCGACGGCTTCATGATCCAGGGCGGCGGCTTCGACGCCAAGCTGCAGCAGAAGCCGACGCGCGCGCCGATCGCCAACGAGGCCAACAACGGCCTCAAGAACGACATCGGCACCATCGCCATGGCGCGCACCAACGATCCGAACTCGGCCACCGCGCAGTTCTTCATCAACGTCGCCAACAACGACTTCCTGAATTACCAATCGTCCACGCCGCAAGGCTGGGGCTATGCCGTGTTCGGCAAAGTGAGCAAGGGCATGGATGTGGTGAACCGCATCGCCAAGACCCGCACCGGCTACATGAACGGCTATGAGAATGTGCCGTTCGAGCCGATCGTCATCCAGAAAGCCATCCTGAAACCCTGATTAGGACAAGACTAATGATCAAACTGACCACCACCTTTGGCGACATCGTGCTGGAACTGGACGCCGAGAAGGCGCCGATCACCGCCGCCAACTTCGAGCAGTACGTCAAGGACGGCCACTACGACGGCACCATCTTCCACCGCGTGATCAACGGTTTCATGATCCAGGGCGGCGGCTTCGACGCCGACTTCAAGCAGAAGCCGACGCGCGATCCGATCAAGAACGAGGCCAACAACGGTCTGTCCAACAAGACTTATACCGTTGCCATGGCGCGCACCCCGGACCCGCACTCGGCCTCGGCGCAGTTCTTCATCAACGTGTCCGACAACGATTTCCTCGACTTCAAGTCGGAAAGCGCCCAGGGCTGGGGCTATGCGGTGTTCGGCAAGGTGGTGGAAGGCACCGACGTGGTCGACCGCATCAAGGCCGTGAAGACCGGCCGTCACGGCATGCACCAGGACGTGCCGGTGGAAGCGGTGGTGATCACCAAGGCTGAAATCATCTGATTCTGAGCCGCTAGCAAAACCCTCTTGGCGTTGTTGCGCGGCTTTGCCGTACTACTTGTACTGTCTGCAGCCGCGCGCCTAGCCAAGACCGCTATGCTGGGTTTTGTTAGCGGCTCTTAGATTCCGGCCGCCTGCTGGCGGCCTTTTTCGCTTATGGCCATCCATTTCATTTCCGACCTGCACCTCTGCGAAGAGGTGCCCGAACTCAACCGCCTGTTCGCCGCCACGCTGGCCGACTGGCGTGGCCAGATCGATGCACTCTACATCCTCGGCGACCTGTTCGAGGTGTGGGTGGGCGACGACGATAGCTCGCCGTTCCTCGACGAGACGCTGGCAGTGCTGCGCGACTTTTCCGCCGCGACGCCGCTCTACGTGCTGCGCGGCAACCGCGACTTTTTGCTGGGCGAGGGCTTTGTCCGCGCCAGCGGCGCCACCTTGCTGAACGAACCGGCGCAGATCGAGGCCTATGGAAGGCCTTATCTGCTGGTACACGGCGACGCCGAGTGCACCGACGATCTGCCCTACCAGCAGTTCCGCGCCATGGCGCGCAACCCGCAGTGGCAGCAGGCGATGCTGGCGCGCCCGCTGGCCGAGCGCCATGCCATCGCACGGCAGGCGCGCGGCATGAGCGAGGCCGGCAAGGCGGCGAGCGGGCTGACGGCGATTTCCGACGTCACCGACAGCGCCATCGTCGCGCTGCTCTCGGCGCACGGCTGGCCGACGCTGATCCACGGTCACACCCACCGCCCGGCGGTACATCGCCACAGTGACGGCACGCACTCGGCGGAACGCTGGGTGATCGCCGACTGGCACGACGGTCGCGGCGGCTATCTGAGGCTGGATGAGAGCGGGCTGTCGGCGCATCCGCTGGGTTGACCTCCCCCCTCGAAAGCGTGGCCGAAACGGCGAAAACGCCCGTTTCGGCCACTTTTTTGCCACTTTTCACGCCATTTCAGGGTAAACCCGCAAGGGCAAGCCCCAAATGACGGCACGTTCCGTCCTGATTAGAGTGCGAGCACCGTCCAGCTTCCGTGGACAACGACGCTCGCAAAGGGCCAACGCCGGCGACGACCGGCGCCGCCCCCAAACAACTATCAGGAGAGAACATCATGTGGTCTCACGTTTACGATCCGCTGGGCAATGCGCTGTTGTCCACGCTGGTCTCCGCCATCCCGATCCTCGTGCTGCTGGGCGGGCTGGGCATCTTCCACATCAAGGCGCATATCGCGGCCCTGCTCGGCCTGGTCGCCTCGCTGCTGGTCGCCATTGCCGTGTACGGCATGCCGAGCGACTTGGCCATGAGCGCCACGCTCTACGGCGCGGCCAACGGCCTCTTGCCGATCGGCTGGATCATCCTCAACGTGATCTTCCTGTACCAACTGACCGAGCGTAAGGGCGAGTTCACCATCCTGCGCGAGAGCATCACCGGCATCACCAACGACCGCCGGCTGCAGCTGCTGCTGATCGCCTTCTGCTTCGGCGCGTTCTTCGAGGGCGCCGGCGGCTTCGGCACGCCGGTGGCCGTAACCGGCGCCATGTTGATCGGCCTGGGTTTCTCGCCGCTGGCCGCCTCGGGCCTGTCGCTGATCGCCAACACCGCCCCGGTGGCCTACGGCGCGCTCGGCACTCCGATCACCACGCTGGCCAAGGTGACCGGCCTGGACGTGATGCAGATTTCCGCCATGGTCGGCCGCCAGTTGCCGTTCTTCTCGCTGATCGTGCCGTTCTGGCTGATGTGCGCCTTCTGCGGCTTCAAGAACACCATCAAGATCTGGCCGGCGGTGCTGGTGGCGGGCCTGGCCTTCGCCCTGCCGCAGTTCCTGGTATCCAACTACATGGGGCCTGAACTGGTGGACGTGATCGCCTCGGTCAGCTCGATGGCGGCACTCGCGATGTTCCTGAAAGTGTGGCATCCGGCCGAGATCTGGACTTCGACCAACGGCACCGCCAGCTACAGCAGCAACGGCGAGAAGCGCGCCAACCATGGCTATACCCGCAGCCAAGTGGTCCGCGCCTGGTTGCCGTGGCTGATCCTGTCGGTGATGGTCTTCCTGTGGGGCACGCCGTCGTTCAAGAAGGCGCTGGATGGCCTGTTCTTCATGCAGATCGAGTGGCCGGGCCTGCACAACCTGGTGCAGAAGATGCCGCCGGTCGTGTCCGAGCCGCACCTCGAAGCCGCCGTCTACAAGCTCAACCTGCTGTCCGCCACCGGCACCGGGATTCTGCTCGCTTCGATCATTTCGGCCTTCGTCATCGGCTACCGCCCGCTGGAGATCGTCAAGGTATTCGGTCAGACCCTGTGGTCGCTGCGCTATTCGCTGATCACCATCGTCGCCATGCTGGCGCTGGGCTACCTGACCCGCTACTCGGGCGTGGACATCACCCTGGGCCTCGCCTTTGCCCATACCGGCGTGTTCTACCCCTTCTTCGGCACCCTGCTGGGCTGGCTGGGCGTGGCGCTGACCGGCTCCGACACCGCCTCCAACGTGCTGTTCGGCGGTCTGCAGAAGACCACGGCGGAGCGTCTGGGTCTGTCCCCGATCCTGATGACCTCGGCCAACACCTCCGGCGGCGTGATGGGCAAGATGATCGACGCGCAGTCCATCGTGGTCGCCTCGACCGCTACCAAGCTGTACGGCCAGGAGGGGGACATCCTGCGCTACGTGTTCTTCCACTCGATCGCCCTGGCCTGCCTGGTCGGCCTGCTGGTCACCGCAATGGCCTACGTGCCGCCGCTCACCACCCTGGTGCTGTGGCCGTAAGGAATGATTGATACGCCGCCCAGGCGAAAACGGGGCGCCGATGGCAACATCGGCGCCCCGGCTGCTGACAGAGTGCTTTGATGCGTTTTTACAGGACCCGGCAAAGCCGGGCCTCTCCACTTCAGTAATTGATTCCGCAGCCTGTCTATCTATTCCCAATCCCCCTGCCCTTGCCCTGCAAGGGAGCCTCGCTACGCTCGAGAGGATTTGCCAACGATCCTCGGACTCCGCCCTCAGCCGATGTGCGCGATGCGCAGCAGATTGGTGGCGCCGGGCGTGCCGAACGGCAGGCCGGCGACGATGGCGATCGCCTCGGCGGTCTTGCCGAAGCCTTCCTGCTTGGCCGTCTCGCAGGCCAGCTCGCTCATCTCGCTCACGTCCAGCACGGCCGGGCTCAGCACCGGGTAGACGCTCCACGCCAGGGCCAGGCGGCGCGCGGTAGCCATTTCGGGGGTCATGCCGATGATCGGGGCGTGCGGTCGCTCGCGCGCCATGCGCAGGGCCGAGTAGCCCGAGGTGGTGTAGGCTACCGTCGCCGCCACCGGCAGAGCACTCACGGCGCAGCGCATGGCGGCGCCGATGGCACCGGCGCTGTCGGCGCGGGGCGCGGCATGGGTCGCATCGAGGGCATGGCGGTAATGGGGATCGGCCTCGGTCTGGGCGATGATGTTGCTCATCATGCGCACCGCCTCGACCGGATATTTACCCGAGGCCGATTCCGCCGACAGCATCACGGCATCGGCGCCGTCGTAGATCGCGGTGGCGACGTCCGAAGCTTCGGCGCGCGTCGGCACCGGGGCCGCAATCATCGATTCCAGCATCTGCGTGGCGACGATCACCGGCTTGCCGGCCTTGCGGCAGCTTTTCACGATGCGCTTCTGGATCGACGGCACCTGCTCGGGCGGCATTTCCACGCCGAGGTCGCCGCGTGCCACCATGACCGCGTCGGCTTGGTCGACGATGGATTCCAGGCTCCGGATGGCCATCGGCTTCTCCAGCTTGGCAACGATCCCGGCCCGGCCCTGGACGATGGCCTTGATCTCGACGATGTCCTCGACGCGCTGCACGAAGGACAGCGCCACCCAGTCCACGCCCAGGCTCAGGCCGAACTCCAGATCGGCCAGGTCTTTTGCGGTGAGGGCGGAGAGCGGAAGCACCACGCCGGGGACGTTCACGCCCTTGCGATCCGACACCACGCCGCCGGCGATGACGCGGGTCTCGGCGAAATCGGGGCCGAAACGCTCCACCCGCAGGCGCACGCGGCCGTCGTCGACCAGCAGATCAGCGCCGGCTTCCAGCGCGGCGAAGATTTCGGGGTGCGGCAGTGGCGCGCGTTGCTGGCTGCCGGGCTTGTCCTTGTCGAGATCGAGGCGGAATGCGGCGCCTTCCTCGAGGCGCACCGGGCCGTCGGCAAAGACGCCCAGGCGCAGCTTCGGCCCTTGCAGATCCATCAGCACCCCGATCGGCCGACCGACTTCCTGTTCGATGGCGCGGATCATTTCGAGGTTGCGCCGGTGGTCGGCGTGGCTGCCGTGGCTGAAATTGAGACGGAAGACGTCGGCGCCGGCTTCGAACAGGGCGCGGATGGTGTCCTGGTTGGCGCTCGCCGGCCCCAGAGTGGCGACGATTTTCGCGTTGCGTTTTCTGTACATGTCGAAGTCCCTCGGTAAAGCAGCCGCTCAGGCCGCCGGCGCGCCGGTGATGAGAATGGCGCGGAAGTCGTTGACGTTGGTTAGCGTCGGGCCGGTGACGACGGAGTCGCCGAGTGCGCCGAACAGGCCGTGCCCATCGTTGTTGTCGAGGCTGTCCCTGGGGCGGATGCCGAGGCTCCAGGCACGTTGGAGCGAGTCCGGAGCCAAGTAGGCGCCGGCGATTTCTTCCTGCCCGTCAACGCCGTCGGTGTCGCCGGCCAGGGCGTGGATGCCGGTCTGGCCGTTCAGCGCGACGCCGAGCGAGAGCAGGAATTCGACGTTGCGCCCTCCCCGCCCATTGCCGCGCACGGTGACGGTGGTCTCGCCGCCGGAGATCAGCACACAGGGAGGCTCGAATGGCGCGCTGCGCAAGGCTACTTGGCGTGCCATGGCCGCCATCACCTTGCCGACGTCGCGCGCCTCGCCTTCGATGCTGTCGCTGAGGATGTAGGGGCGGATGCCAGCCTCGCGTGCCACCTGCGCGGCGGCTTCCAGCGCCATCTGCGGGGTGGCGACGATGCGGATCTCGCTGCCTTGCAGGCGCGGGTCGTCGGGTTTGACCGATTCGCCCTGCCCGCTCTCCAATACCGCCCGGACCTTGGGCGGCAGCTCGATGCCGTAGCGGCGGACGATGGCGAGCGCGTCGTCGCAGGTGGTCGGGTCGCCCACCGTGGGGCCGGAGGCGATATCGCAGGGGTTGTCGCCCGGCACGTCGGAGATGGTCAGGGTGACGACCTTGGCCGGATGGCAGGCGGCAGCGAGGCGCCCGCCCTTGATCGCGGAGAGGTGGCGGCGCACGCAGTTCATCTCGCCGATGGTGGCGCCCGAGCGGAGCAGTTCGCGGTTGACCGCCTGCTTGTCTTCCAGCGTGATGCCGTCGAGCGGCAGGGCCAGCAGGGCGGAGCCGCCCCCCGAGATCAGGCAAAGCACGGTGTCGTCCGGCGTCAGATCGCTCACCAGCGCGCGGATGCGATGCGCGGCATCCAGCCCGGCGGCGTCGGGGACCGGGTGTGCGGCTTCGACGATCTCGATGCGCTCGCACGGCACGCGGTAGCCGTAGCGCGTCACCACCAGGCCGCTCAGCGGGCCTGGCCAGTGGTCTTCGACCGCCTTCGCCATGGCGGCGGACGCCTTGCCCGCGCCGATGACGATCAGGCGGCCCTTGGGCGGTGCCGGCAGGTGCGCCGGGATGCAGTGCGCCGGCTGCGCGGCGGCGATAGCGGCGCCGAACATGCGCTGCAACAGCTCGCGCGGTTGAATGGGGCTCGTCATGTCATGAATCCTCCTAAAGGTGCACATGGGCCAGGCGAGCAGGCCCGATCGATACCGCCGCATCACGCGACCGGCGGTTCACGATGCGGGCCGGTACGCGCCGCTCCGGCATCGCGCCGGGGAAACGACGCCCTGACATCGTAGAACTGGCAGCCCAGGCAGACATCGTGCAGATGCATGAAAATTTGTCGTGCTAGAATGATTTTTATGGGCAAATGCCCATCACGGAATATTGGCCAGCCCGTGGGCCGGATCAGTCGGGGTAACAGGGAGGACGAGCATGATCGGTTCCGAATTGGCGCAGCAGATCGTCGAGCGGGCGATGAAAATCATCCCGTTCAGCGTGAACGTCATGGATGCGCGCGGCATCATCATCGCGAGCGGGAACGTCGACCGGATCGGCGACCTGCACCCCGGTGCCCAGTTGGCGCTCGCCCGTGCCGGCACCGTCGAAATCGACGACGCGGCGATCCCGAACCTGCCGGGTGCCAAGGCGGGCATCAACCTGCCGCTGAGCGTGCGCGGGGAGATCTGCGGGGTGGTGGGCATCACCGGACAGCCCGAGCAGGTACGCCAGTTCGGCGAGCTGGTGCGTCTGACCGCCGAGATGATCCTGGAACAAGCTCAGCTCATCGGCGAGCTGCAGCGCGAGAAAAAATACCGCGAGGAGTTCGTGTTCCAGCTGATCACGCAGTCGGGCATGTCCAGCGCCAGCATGGAGGCCTGGGCGGCGCGCCTGGGTATCGACGTGCGCCAGACCCGGGCGGTGATCGTGCTGGAACTGGCCGAGGAGATGCAGCGCCCCGACGTGGCGCTGTCCCGCTTGCAGCGCGTGCAAACGGAACTGGCGACGCACTGGCCGGCGCTGCTGATGGCCGTTATCAACCCGCGCGAGCTGGCCCTCCTCGAACCGTTCGACGCCTCGGGGGGCCACCGCGAGCGTTCGACCCGGGCGCGCAAGCGCCTGCAAGCGCTCGCCGACGTGCTGGACGAGGAGCTCGGCAAGTCCTCGGTGCTGGCCATGGGGGTGGCCTTGCCCGGCCTGGACGGGGCGGCCGCGTCCTATCAGGCGGCGAAAAATACCGCCCGCGTCGGCCGCCTGCGCGATCCGCAGCGGCAGCTCTTCTCCTACTACGAGCTGAGCTTGCCGGTGCTGTTGTCGGGGCTGGACGTCGGCTGGCAGGCGGAGCAGCTGCAGCAGTTGCTGGTGCGGCTGAAAGCGTCCGACGGCAAGAGCGGCACGCTGCTCAAAACCTTGACGGCCTGGTTCGCCAACAACACCCACCCCAGTTCGACGGCCAAGGCCATGCATATCCATCGCAATACCCTGGATTACCGCCTGCAGAAGATCGGCGAACTCACCGGGCTGGACCTCGACAACACCGACGACCGCTTGCTGCTGTACGTCGCGCTGCAATTGAAAAACCCGTCGTCGAGCTGAGCGCCGGCAGGCATCGGGCCTGTCCCTCCATGCACGCCATATCCGGTTGCGGTGCGCGGCCACCCTGATCAAGACCACGACAAAGTAATACACTGACAGCATCCCCCCTCTGGCCGACCGAGAGAAGGAGCCAACATGAGGATGCTTCGGCAAGGCGGAGCGCGGCTGACAACGATGGTGCTCGCCCTGCTGCTGGCCGCCTGCGGCCAGGACGACGACCGAACCTACCAGGGTTATGTGGAAGGCGAATACCTCTACCTCGCCGCGCCCTCCGCCGGCTACCTGCAGACGCTGAACACCGCACGCGGCAGTCGGGTGCGCGCCGGCGCCGCGCTGTTCGCCATCGCCCCCGACCCGGAACGGCAGGGGCTGGAGGAAGCCGAGGCGCGGGTGCAATCGGCCGAAGAGAAGCTGCAGAACCTGAAGGAGCCGCGCCGGCCGCCGGAAATCGCCGCCGTCGAAGCCCAGTTGCAATCGGCCGAGGCCGCGCTGCGCCTGGCCGAGACCCAGTTGCGCCAGCAGCGGGCGCTGGCGCGCCAGGGCTTCATCTCGCAGGCACGGCTCGACGAGGCGATCGCCGCGCGCGAACAGGCCGCGGCCCAGGCCGATGCGCTGCGCCAGCAGCTCGCAAGCGCCCGCATCACGCTCGGCCGCCCGCCCGAGGTGCGCAGTGCCGAGGCCGAACTGGAGGCGGCCCGGGCGCTGGCGGCGCAGAAACGCTGGCAGTTGGAGAAGAAATCGGTGCGCGCCCCGGCCGGGGGCGAGATCGTTGAGACCTACTACCGCCCCGGCGAATGGGTGGCGGCCGGCCAGCCGGTGGCGAGCCTACTGCCGGACGACCGCCGGCGCATCCGCTTCTTCGTGCCGGAAACCGTGGTTGCCCAACTGCGCCCAGGTCGCAAGGTGGACGTCGCCTGCGACGGCTGTCCGAATCCGCTGTCCGCGACGGTGACCTTCATCGCGGCGCAGGCCGAATACACCCCGCCGGTGATCTACAGCCGCGGCAGCCGCGAGAAGCTGGTGTTCCGGGTCGAAGCCGTCCCCACCCCGCAGCAAGCCACGGTTTTGCGTCCCGGCCTGCCGGTAGACGTGCGCCTCTCGGGAGGATGAGATGGAATTCGCCATCGACGTCACCGCCCTCAACAAGCACTTCGGCGACAAGCACGTGGTGCGCGACCTGTCGCTGCAGGTGCGCGAGGGCGAGATCTACGGCTTTCTCGGCCCCAACGGCAGCGGCAAGACCACCTCGATCCGCATGCTGTGCGGACTGCTGACGCCGGACAGCGGCAGCGGGCGCTGCCTGGGTTACGACGTGCTGACGCAAAGCGCCGAGATCAAGCGCCAGGTGGGCTACATGACCCAGCGGTTCTCGCTGTGGGACGACCTGACCATCGCCGAGAACCTGGATTTCGTGGCGCGCATGTTCGGCATGAGCGGCCGGCGCGAGGCGGTCGACCGGGCACTGGAAGACCTCGGCCTGTCGGGACGGCGCGACCAGCTCGCCGGCACGCTGTCGGGCGGCTGGAAGCAACGCCTGGCGCTGGCGACCTGCCTGCTGCACCGCCCTCGCCTGCTGCTGCTCGACGAACCGACCGCCGGCGTCGACCCCAAGGCGCGGCGCGACTTCTGGGAGGAGATCCACCGCCTGTCGGCCGAAGGCATCACCATCCTGGTGTCGACGCACTACATGGACGAGGCCGAGCGCTGCCATCGCCTGGCCTACCTGTCCTACGGCAAGCTGCTCGCCGCCGGCACCGCCGACGAGGTGATCGCCGCCCAGCAGCTCGCCACCTGGGAGCTCTCCGGCCCCGGCCTCGGCGGCTTGGGCGAAGAACTGCGCCGCTTGCCGGGGGTGGAACAGGTAGCGAGCTTCGGGGCGCTGCTGCACGTCAGCGGCGCCGACGTCGCCACGCTGCAGCCCGAGCTCGAACGCTTCTGCCATGACCACGGCCTCGCGCTGGAGCGCGTCCCCTCGACGCTGGAAGACGTGTTCATCCGGCTGATGCAGCACAGCCAGGACCCGTTCCAGGAGGCGCCATGAGCCGCTCCCCCCTTACCCGTTTCTCGCTGCAACGCTGGCTCGGTATCGTCGTCAAGGAGTTCATCCAGCTCAAACGCGACCGGCTGACCTTCGGCATGATCATCGGCATCCCGATCATCCAGCTGACGCTGTTCGGCTTCGCCATCAATTCCGACCCCAAGCACCTGCCCACCGCCGTGGTGATGGCCGAGGCGAGCCCGTTCAGCCGCGCCTACCTCGCCGCGATGCGGAACAGCGACTATTTCGACCTGGTGGGCAGCGTGAGCAGCGAACGCGAGGCCCAGCGCCTGCTGGACCGCGGCGACGTGCAGTTTGTCATCACCTTCCCGGCCGGCTTCCAGCGCGCGCTGGTGCGCGGCGAGCAGCCGGCGCTGCTGGTCGAGGCCGACGCCACCGACCCGGTGGCCGCGGGCGGCGCGATCTCCGTGCTCAACCATCTCGGCAACGAGGTGTTCGCGCCCGACCTGCCCGGCTTCCACCCACCGGGAAAACCGCTGATCGAGTTGCGCATCCACAAGCGCTACAACCCGGAAGGGGTGACCGCCTACAACATCGTGCCGGGGCTGATGGGGGTGATCCTGACCATGACCATGGTGCTGATGACGGGGCTCGCCATGACCCGCGAGCGCGAGCGCGGCACCTTCGAGAACCTGCTGGCCACGCCCGCCACGCCGCTCGAGGTGATGACCGGCAAGATCGTGCCCTACATCCTGATCGGGCTGATCCAGGTGTCGCTGGTGCTGCTGGCGGCGCGCTGGATCTTCGGCGTGCCGATGCTGGGCAGCCTGCTGTTGCTGTACGCGGTGGTGCTGCTGTTCATCTGCGCCAACCTGACGCTCGGCATCACCTTCAGCTCGATCGCGCGCAACCAGCTGCAGGCGATGCAGATGACCTTCTTTTTCTTCCTGCCCTCGATACTGCTGTCGGGCTTCATGTTCCCGTTCCGCGGCATGCCGGGCTGGGCGCAGGCCATCGGCAACTGCCTGCCGCTGACCCATTTCCTGGTGCTGGTGCGCGGCATCCTGCTCAAGGGCAACGATGCCAGCCTGCTGTGGCCGCAGGTGTGGCCGATCCTGGCGTTCATGGCGGTGGTGTTGGGGATAGGACTGAAGACCTTCCGCCGCACGCTGGATTGAGAGGACAAGGGAGACCTGCACCACGTGAATGACGCTCCCCCGGTTCAGCCGTCCCTGCCCTCGCCCAGCTGCTCTCGCATCGTTTCCAACTCGCGCAGGCGATTGCTGATGCTGTCCCAGTAACGGGTATTGATGGCCGCGATCAGCGCATCGACCAGCATCAACAGCGGCGTATTGGTGTCCCATCCGGCAGGGCCGGCGGTATGTGCGGCCAGGGTGTAGCGGGCACAGCGCGCCGCCGGCGACAGCCACTGGTCGGTGAACAGCACCACCTGCACCTTGCGCTCGGCCGCCATTTCCGCCATGCGCCGCGCGTCTTGCCAGTAGCGGCGGATGTCGAACACCACCAGCACGTCGCGCTTGTCCATGTCCACCAGATGGTCGGCCCACCCCGCCGGCAGCGAGCGCAGCAGCGTGACGTCCGGGCGGATCACCTTGAGGTGGTGGCACAGGTAGGCGGCGATGGGTTCGGTCAGCCGACCGCCCAGCAGCCAGATGCGGCGCCGGGGGTCAGCCAGCAACTCCACGGCGCCGTCGAACTCGGCACGGCTGACGTTGGCCGCCGTCTGTAGCATCAACTCGGCCTGCCGGCGCACAAAGTTGCCGAGGAAATCGTCCTCCGCCGTCCCCGCCCCGGGGTCGCGCCGAACCAGCGGCGACTGCAGGCGGGCCTCCAGTTCGCTGCGCAGCGCCGCCTGGAACGCGGAGTAGCTGTCAAAGCCCAGTTTGCCCACCAGGCGCAGCACGGTAGGGCCGCTAACATCCACCCGGGCGGCCAGCTGCGCGATGGTTTCCAGGCCGGCCACCGGATAGTTCGCCAGCAATGTGCGCGCAATCTTGCGTTCGGTCGGTGTCAGCCGGTCCATTTCGGTGCGCAGCATTTCTGCAACAGAGCGGTTCTGGCTCATCGGGCGTCTCCATACAAGGTTTCTTACATCTTGGAGCAGTCGTCGCTGCAGTGCAACGTAATTTTTATTACAAATTAAGCTTGCACAGCAAAAAAATAACATTTACTACTATTGCAGAGGGGCGGAACAGGCTCCGTTTTCTGTCTGCAAGGAAAGGCTGAGGAGACAATGAATCCACTCGACGTAAAAACCGCCGCCGACCTGCGTACCTTGGTGCAAGAGCGCAATCTGCGGCAGATCAAGGTCGGGCTGTACGACCTCGATGGCGTTATGGCCGGCAAGTACATCTCGCGCGACAAGTTCCTGTCCGCCCTCGATGGCGGCTTCGGCTTCTGCGACGTGGTGTTCGGCTGGGACGTGAACGACCGGCTGTACGACAACACCACGCTCACCGGCTGGCAGAAGGGCTACGCCGACGCCCAGGTGCGGCTGATACCGGAGACCTGCCGCGAGCTGCCACTGGAAGACAACATGATCCTGGTGCAGGGCGAGGTGACGGGCCGGCTGGAAGCGCTCTGCCCACGCGGCCTGCTGCGCCGGGTAGCAGATCGTGCCCGCAAGATGGGCTTCGAGGCCATGGCCGGCATCGAGTACGAATTTCTGGTGGCCGATGAAAGCAACGAGTCGCTGCTCGGGCGTAGCTATCGCGACATCAAGCCGCTGGGACGCGGCGCCTGTGGTTACTCGGTGCTGCGCAACTCCGTCAACACCGAGTTCTACCGCGGCCTGATCGAGCTGTGTGAACGCATGAACATGCCGCTGGAAGGCTTCCACGAGGAAACCGGCCCCGGCCAGCTGGAGGCGGCGCTCACCGTGGACCAAGCACTGCCGGCCGCCGACAACGCCGCGCTGTTCAAGACCTTCAGCAAGGTACTGGCGCAGAAACAGGGCCGCACCGCCTGCTTCATGGCCAAGTGGCACCAGGACTATTCCGGCCAAGGCGGCCACATCCACATCTCGCTGAAGAACGGCGATGGCAGCAGCGCTTTCTACGACGCCAGCCAGCCGCACAATATCAGCCGCACCATGCGCCACTTCATTGGCGGCCTGCAACTGCTGATGCCGCAGTTCATGAGTCTCGCCGCCCCGACCATCAACAGCTTCCGTCGCCTGGTGCCCGGCTACTGGGCGCCCACCACCGCAACATGGGGCGTAGACAACCGCACCGTCGCCATCCGCGCCATTCCCGGCAGCGCCAAGTCGCAGCGCGTGGAATACCGCCTGCCCGGCGCCGACTCCAACCCCTACCTCGCGCTGGCAAGCGGACTGGCGGCAGGCCTCTACGGCATCGCCAACGAGATCGAGCCTGACGCGCCGATCAGCGGCAACGGCTACCTGCTTGACGTGTCGCCGGAACGCCAGCTGCCGCGCTCGCTGTGGGAGGCGGCCCAGGCACTGAAGCACTCCGCCGCCGCCCGCGACTGGTTCGGCGACGACTTCGTCGATCACTTCGCTGCCACCCGCGAGTGGGAGGAACGCGAGTTCCAGCGCCACGTGACCGATTGGGAATTGAACCGCTACTTCGAGATCATCTGACATGAGCCAGACCTTTTCCGTTATCTCCCCCATCGACGGCAGCGAGCTGCTGCAACACCCCTACCACGACACCGCCGCGGTGCGCGCCACACTGGACGCGGCCAAGCTGGCCAGAAAGAGCTGGCGCCACACCAGCCTGACCGAGCGCAAACTGATGGTAGGCCGCGCCGTGGACGAACTGGTGGCACGCAAGGAGCGCATCGCCGACGCCATCACCCGCCAGATCGGCCGGCCGATCAGCCAGTCGCCGGGCGAGGTGCGCGGGCTGGAAGAGCGCGCCCGCACCATGCTGGCGCTGGCCGACGAAGGGCTGGCCGACATCCGCCCCGCACCGAAAGAAGGCTTCGAGCGCTTCCTGCGCCGCGAGCCGCTGGGCACGGTGCTGGTGCTGGCTCCGTGGAACTACCCCTTCCTGACGGCCATCAACACCATCGTGCCGGCGCTGGTGGCCGGCAACGCGGTGATCCTCAAGCACTCCAGCCAGACGCCGCTGGTGGCCGAACTGTTCGACGAGGCGTTCAAGGCCGCCGGGCTGCCGGCCGGGGTGTTCCAGGTGCTGCACCTCGACCACGCCAGCACGCTGCAGCTGGTGGCCTCGCCTGACGTCGACTTCGTCGCCTTTACCGGCTCGGTGGAGGGCGGTCGTGCAGTACAGCGTGCCGCCGCCGAGCGCTTCATCGGCATAGGGCTGGAACTGGGCGGCAAGGATCCGGCCTACGTGCGCGAGGACGCCGACCTACCGTCGGCCATCGAGAACCTGGTGGACGGCGCCTTCTTCAACTCCGGCCAATCCTGCTGCGGCATCGAGCGCATCTACGTGCACCGTCGCCACTACGACGCCTTCGTCGCCGGCTTCGTGGAGCTTACCAAGGCTTACCGCTTCGGCAACCCGCTGGACCCGAACACCAACCTCGGGCCGATGGTGCGAGCCTCCTCGGCCGAGTTCGTGCGCGGCCAGATCGCCGAGGCCGTGCGGCAAGGCGCCAGCACGCTGATTCCGGCCGGCCACTTTGCCGCCGATGCGCCGGGCACGGCGTATCTCGCGCCACAGGTGCTGGTGAACGTCAACCATGGCATGCGCGTGATGAGCGAGGAAAGCTTTGGTCCGGTGATCGGCATCATGGCGGTGGACGGCGACGAGCAGGCCATTGCACTGATGAACGACAGCCGCTACGGCCTGACTGCGTCGATCTGGACCGCCGACCGCGACGCCGCGGTGCGCCTGGGCGAGCGCCTCGAAACCGGCACGGTGTTCATGAACCGTTGCGACTACCTGGATCCGACGCTGGCATGGACCGGCGTCAAGGACACCGGGCGCGGCGTGTCGCTATCGGTGCTGGGCTATGGCCAGCTGACTCGCGTCAAATCCTTCCACCTCAAGGACTAACCCGACAAACCGCCCCCGGCCTGTCCGTTGCAGCGACAGGCCGTCACCCGACAAGCAAAGGATCTAGCGTCATGCAACTCAAAGGCAACTGGAACTACCCAACCTCCATCCGCTTCGGCGCCGGCCGCGCCAGCGAGCTGCCGGCCATGTGCGGCGAGCTCTCCATCAAGCGCCCGCTGCTGGTCACCGACCCCGGGCTCGCGAAACTGCCGTTAGTCGCCCGGCTGATGGACTACCTGCAGACGGCCGGCCTGACGGCCAGCGTGTTCTGTGACCTGCGCCCCAACCCGGTCGGCCGCGACGTCGAGGCTGGCGTGAACGCCTACCAGGCAGGCCACCACGACGGCGTAATCGCCGTCGGCGGCGGCAGCGCACTGGATGTGGGCAAGGCCATCGCGCTGATGGTGGGCCAGGACCGCCCGCTGTGGGATTTCGAGGACGTCGGCGACAACTGGACCCGTGTCAACGTGGCCGGCGTGGCACCGACCATCGCCGTGCCCACCACAGCCGGCACCGGCTCTGAAGTGGGACGCGCCTCGCTGATCATCGACGAGAACGGCCACCGCAAGGTAATCATCTTCCACCCGGCGATGCTGCCCAGGCTGGTGCTGGCCGATCCCGAGCTGACCTGCGGCCTGCCTCACCACCTGACCGCTGCCACCGGCATCGACGCCTTCGTGCACAACCTGGAGGCGTTCTGCTCGCCGTTCTACCACCCGATCGCGCAGGGCGTGGCGCTGGAAGGCATGAAGCTGGTGCACGACTGGCTGGAAAAGGCCTGCGCGAACGGCAACGACATCGAGGCGCGCTCGCACATGCTGGCGGCGTCGATCATGGGTGCCACCGCGTTCCAGAAAGGGCTGGGCGGCGTGCACGCACTGGCGCACCCGATCGGCGCGCACTTCGACACCCACCACGGCCTCGCCAACGCCATCCTGCTGCCCTACGTACTAGTGAAAAACCGTCCGGCGATCGAGGACCGGCTGGCCGCCGCGGCGAGCTACATCGGCCTCGCCGACGCCAGCTTCGACGGCTTCCTCGCCTGGATCGTCGCGCTGCGCGCCAAGCTGGGCATCGCCCATACGCTGAGCGAGACCGGCATCGGCATTGAACACGCCGAGCAGATTGGCCACGAGGCCAAACAAGACCCGAGCGATGGCGGCAACCCGCTGCCGCTGTCGGCCGACGACTACGCGGACATCTTCCGCGCCGCCTGCGAGGGACGACTCCATGGCTAAACCTGTCATCGGGCTGACCACCTACCCACCCGGCCCGGGACACGGGCATCACACCCCGGACGACTACGTGAACGCCGTGGTGCGCGCCGGCGGGGTGCCGGTACTGCTGCCGCACGTGGGCGTTGCGATGGTGGAGGAATGGCTGTCATGCGTGGACGGCGTGGTACTGATCGGCGGCGGCGACATCGACCCCGAGCACTACGATGGTGGCCGGCACGACACCATCTACAACCTCAATCCGGCGCGTGACGACACCGAACTGGCGCTGGCGCGGGCAGTGCTGGCACGCCGCCTGCCGACGCTGGCGATCTGCCGCGGCCTGCAACTGGTCAACACCGTGCTAGGAGGCACGCTGCACCTGCACCTGCCGGACGTGGTCGGCGAGAAGACGCTGCACCGCGCGCCGCCGCGCGAGCCGGTACCACACGCCATCGAGGTAGCACCGGACAGCTGCCTCGCGACGCTGATCGGCACCGAGAGCAAGTCCGCCTCGTGGCACCACCAGGCAATCGACCGGCTGGGCGCAGGGCTGCGCCCGGTCGCGTGGGCGCCGGACGGCGTCATCGAGGCGGTGGAGCTGGACGGCCACCCGCAGCTGATCGCCGTGCAGTGGCACCCGGAAATCACTGCTGGACAGGATCGCACACAGCAGGCGCTGTTCGACCACCTGATCGGCATGGCCGCCAGCCGGCGGCGTTGAACTCGGGTCCTCCCGCCGCAAAAACCGCGTGCGGGGCACCCTCACTCGCCTGACAAACCGGCACAGACCGGTGCAGGCCTTCGGCGACAAGCCACCATGCATCAAGACTGGGAAAAAGGAGAAGTCATGGAGAAGCAAAAGGTCATACGGGAGCTGAAACCCAGCCTCAAGACCATTCATCTGTGGGGAATCGCCGTCGGTCTGGTGATTTCCGGCGAGTACTTCGGCTGGAGCTACGGCTGGGCCAGTGCCGGCACGCTGGGCTTTCTGGTGACATCGCTGGTCATCGCCGCGATGTACACCACCTTCATCTTCAGCTACACCGAACTGACCACCTCGATACCGCACGCCGGCGGCCCGTTTGCCTACGCCCGCCGCGCCTTCGGCCCCACCGGCGGCTTTCTCGCCGGCGCGGCAACGCTGATCGAGTTCGTGTTCGCCCCGCCGGCCATCGCGCTGGCGATCGGTGCCTACCTGAACGTACAGTTCCCGGGACTGGACCCGAAGCTGGCCGCCGTCGGCGCCTTTCTGGTGTTCATGGCGCTCAATATCCTCGGCGTGCAGATCGCGGCCACCTTCGAGCTGTTCGTGACGCTGCTCGCCATCGGCGAACTGCTGGTGTTCATGGGCGTGGTTGCACCGGGCTTCTCATTCGGCAACTTCGTCGCCAATGGCTGGGCTGGTGCGGAACAATTCTCCAGCCTGGCCTTCACCGGCATCCTGGCGGCGATTCCGTTCGCGATCTGGTTCTTCCTGGCAATCGAAGGCGCGGCGATGGCGGCCGAAGAGGCCGAAGACCCGCGCCGCACCATCCCCAAGGCCTACATCGGCGGCATCCTGACGCTGGTGGTGCTGGCGGTGGGGGTGATGATCATGGCCGGCGGCGTGGGCGACTGGCGCAAGCTGGCCAATATCAACGATCCGCTGCCACAGGCGATGAAGGCGGTGGTGGGCGATCGCAGTGGCTGGCTGCACATGCTGGTGTGGATTGGCCTGTTCGGCCTGATCGCCAGCTTCCACGGCATTATCATGGGTTACTCGCGGCAGATCTTCGCGCTGGCCCGCGCCGGCTACATGCCCCCCTGGTTCGCCAAGGTCCACCCGCGTTTCAAGACCCCGCACCGTGCCATCCTGCTGGGTGGCGCGATCGGCATCGCCGCCATCTTCAGCGACGAGTGGATCAAGTTCGGCGGCCAGACACTAACCGCCAACATCATCACCATGTCGGTGTTCGGCGCGCTGGTGATGTACATCATGTCGATGCTGAGCCTGTTCAAGTTGCGCTCCAACGAACCGCGCCTGGAGCGTCCGTTCCGTGCACCGTTCTACCCGCTGTTCCCTGCCATCGCACTGGCGATCGCCGTGGTATCGCTGATCACCATGGCCTGGCTCAACCAGCTGGTGTTCACCGGCTTCGTGCTGGCACTGCTGACTGGCTTCGGCTACTTCCTCGCCACCAAGCATCATCGCGACGCGGCCCCGCTCGACGAGATGCTGGAAGTGGGTCTGGCGGCGAGCAAGGACTGACCCCGCTCGCTCTCCTCTCGGGCCACACCGCACCGGTGTGGCCTTTTTGCGTCACGTCGCTGCCGCGCGGCACGCCGGGTGGCGACTCGCCCCCTCAGCTGGAACAGCTGACGCTGATCTCTTCCGCCCACTCCGGCGGGAAACCGGCGTAGGACTCGAACTCGGGCTGTTCGTCGAACGGCTTTTCCAGACAGCGGCTCAAGCGTTCGATCTCGCTGTAATCGCGCTCGTCACGCGCCTTGGCGATCGCCACCTCGGCCAAGTAGTTGCGCAGGACGTACTTGGGGTTGACGCGGTTCATGCGCAAGGCCCGCTCCGCGTCGACGCTTCCTTCCCACGCCAGCCGCTCGCGGTAGCGCGCGGCCCAGACGTCGAACTGCTCGCGCTCGACGAACAGGTCGCGGATCGGGGCGTTGAGCGCGTCGTCCTGGCGGAATCCGGCCAGCCGACGGAAGAAGATGGTGAAGCTGATGCGTGGCATCCTGCTCAAGGGCAACGACGCCAGCCTGCTGTGGCCGCAGGTCTGGCCCATCCTGGCGTTCATGGCGGTGGTTCTGGGAATAGGACTGAAGACGTTCCGCCGCACGCTGGATTAGGAGTCGCCAATAAAACGTCGAAGCGTGATAGTGGTAGGCCAGGCCCAGCGTTGCAGCGAGAGTGATCACTCATCATGGCTGACCAAGTGCTACTCACGCGACACAACGCCGCTACTCTTCCGTCTCTTCATAACGCATTTCGGGCCGATTCCATATCGGCACGGTTCATTCGGAACCTACTCCAGATGCCGGATAGCCTGACCAAGGCGCAGGTGAACAAATGGATTTCCAAGACCGCCTGGACATTGCACTGCATTAACAAAGCATTTCATCGTTTTTTCACGGTTTTTGAGGTGAAAGTGCATATCCCCAATTGCCGTATACAACCATGTTGCAGCTGGCCAATCTGTGTGGGGTTGTGGTAGCAATTTAATTGCCTCAAGGAATTTTGACTTGGCCTGCTCGTATTCCCCTATAGCAGCCAAGGAGTTTCCACACTCTGACAGTTGAGAGATTTTTTGATGCAGCTTTTCTTCTAATTGAGTCATGCATTTCCTGACACGAAGCCACGTTGGTTTCTAACGACCCAAGTTGAGGGGCGGGCCGCGCAACGCGCGGACCGTCCCTCTCCAACGCAATGTTAGACCCAGCGCCTAAGCCAGCCGCTGTAACCACAAAAACCGTCTGAGCCGTCACGTTAAAAGAAGCGAAGTCGCTCAATTACCGTTGATGCTTCATTTTCTTGCCTGACTCTCCATCTCAAGGCGATCAATAAGATTATCGTCCTGCCTCTTGTGAATCTTGTAGAGGACGGAGTCAGATAGTGTACTAAAAGGCAAATCAACGAGCGCAAAAGGCCATGCAATTACAAAAAATGGCATTGTCCATGCAACTTTCTTTTTCTCATCCGACTTTTCAGAGGCAAAGGCAAATGGCGCGGAAAGGATAAATAAATCGTCCTCCGCCCCAGCATACACCTTTGATTTAATTGCATAGCAAGAATTTATTCTTTCAGAATGACACTTACAAGAGTCGCCTGTGTAATCCCCTTTCCTGCAGGACTGAAAAGAATGATTTGAGTAGTCCTTAAATGTATTACCAAGCGAAGAACAACCTCCAATAAAGAAGGAGACCAAAATTGTAAAAAACACTTTCATTTTATCGCATCTCACTACTATGACAGACAAGGACCATTAATCTACCGAATCGTAGCACCCAGCCACGTCTAACGAAGCTGTACTAAAACTCCATCTTGCCACCGCGCCACCATCCCATCAACATATCCTGACTGCATCATGGGATATCCGGCATGGCCCGCTACAAACACATCGATACCAGCCCACGCCTCCTGCCAGTAGACCTCCGTCAGCAGCTGCAGCCGGGCACCTTCGAGCACGCACTCGACTACCTGCTCGACCATCTGATCGATTTGAAAAGCTTCGATGCCGAGTTCGGCAACGATCACAATGGGGCACCCGCCTATCCCCCAGCCATGCTGCTCAAGGTGGTGTTGTTCGCCTATTCGCGTGGACTTGTCAGCAGCCGCAGCATCGCCCGTGCCTGTCGTGAGCAGGTCACCTTCATCGCCCTGTCCGGCGATACCCAGCCGCACTTCACCACCATCGCCCGCTTCATCAGCGCGCTGGGCGACAAGATCAGCCAGGTCTTTGCCCAAGTGTTGTACCTGTGCGACCAACAGAACCTGATCGGGCGCGAGATGTTCGCCATCGACGGCGTCAAACTCCCCTGCAATGCCTCCAAAGCCAAGAGTGGCACCCGCGCCGAGTTCGCCCAGCAAGCCGATAAGCTGGAGGCCGCGGCCAAGACGATACTGCAGCGGCACCGCGAGGCCGACGCGTTGGCGATCGAGCCGGATATCCGTCAGAAGGAGCGCCAACGCATCACACGCCTCGAGCGCGATGCCTTGGTCCTGCGGCAATGGCTGATCGACCATCCAGACGATAAAACCTCGGCCAAGGGCACGCTGCGCAAGAGCAACCGTACCGACAACGACAGCGCCAAGATGGCTACCAGCAAAGGCGTGATTCAGGGCTATACCGGCGTCGCTGCTGTCGACAGCCGGCACCAGATCATCGTCAATGCCCAGGCCTTCGGCAGCGGTTCGGAACACGCCCTATTCATGGAAGTGGTCGACGCCCTGGGGCCGCAATTCATGCCCGACACGGTGATCACTGCCGACGCCGGCTATCACTCCGAGGCCAATCTCAAGCAACTGGCCGAGCGCCAGATTCCCGCGCTCATCGCCGACAATGGCATGCGCCAGCGTGACGAACGGTTTGCCGATCAGGCCAAGCACAAACAGACCCCGGACCCGCTATACGACAAAACCCGGCAAGCCAAGCCCACCAAGCTGTTCCGCCCAGCTGACTTCAGCCTCGATGAAGCGCGCAATGTCGCGATCTGCCCGGCTGGGAAGTCGCTCTACAGTAACGGCCAGAACTGCACGCACAACGGCAAGGTCGGCCGCAAATTCACCGGAGCCAAGCGTGATTGCCAACCATGCCTCTTGCGTGAGAAGTGCCTGCGCCACCCGGACAAAACGCCGGTGCGGCAGGTGACGTTCTTCTATAAAGATGTCCCGACGCCGGCCAACCCGTATACCGCCGCGATGCGCAAGCGCATCGACAGCCCGGAGGGCCGGGCCTTATACGGCCAGCGCCTAGGCACAGTGGAGCCGGTGTTCGGCAACCTGCGCCATAACAAGCGGTTGAACCGTTTCACCCTGCGTGGGAAGGAGAAGGTCAACGCGCAATGGCAGCTGTTCTGCCTGGTGCACAACATCGAGAAGCTGTCGCATCACCCGTATCAGCAGCGATGAAAAGAACAGGAAGAATCGGACTGGATTTACCCGATACAGCAGCAAGCTGGAGCGGCAAACTCGGCGGGGACTTGATAAGGAGAAATAGACTGCAATTTGAAAAATGAAACCCCAAGCGGAATCGGCTTGGGGTATGGGGTGGGATGCGCAAAAAGGGCTAAATCTACAGCCTCAACGTTTGAATTCACCGGACTGGCGCGGCTTGCCGCGACAGGTCCGGTGGAATGATGGGTTGGGCGCGGTCATACGTTCCCGCCAGCAATTGAAAAGCCTGCCTTCGATAGAACTATGAAGAAGGAGTCATCAGAGGGAAGGATGGCTACTGAACTCGCACCATCGACGGTGAGGATGCGCTCAAGAACACGCTCTCGATCGAGTTCTTCGATGGTGGAATTTTCTGATGCCGGCCAACGCGTGCACCAAAAGTAGCTCTCATGAGTATTTAGAACTCGAATGGCTTGTTCACTTGAGATGGGTCGCCATGCCTCGACGTTGAACCACTCCAAATTCTCTGGGTTCAAGAAGAATCCCATTCTTTTTACGACATCCTGGCGGAGTGAGCTACTCAATTGCGCATCCATTTCTAAGCGCCCAACGCCAAAGTTGAGGGGCGGGCCGCGCAACGCGTGGACCGTCCCTCTCGAACGCCTGGTTAGACCAGGACCCAAAGTTAGGATCAATTTTATTCACGTATTTTAAGCTCCTGCTCAAGCTCCTTGGCTCGTACTTCAGTCATTAGAGTCTGTGCACCAATGATAGTCAGTGATTCCGCACTACCCCCGCGGTTAATGTCACCGGAGAACTCAGAATCTAGGTCTCGAAACTTGATCCAAGCACGTTGCGACGCCCTCAGCTTGCGTTGCCCTTCAGCATCCAATTTCTTAAGAAGCTTACTATAAATGGCATTCAGATTCTTGTCTGCGGCCGAATATTCTACTTCCGCACATCTAAGCATATCCGCGTTTGTAATGGCTTTATCGCACGCCCCTCCTGCATCAGCGAAAAATGGTAAAAAAGCAAGAAGAAGAAAAATTTTTCTCATGATCACCGAAATATAGCAAGGGGATAATAGGGGAATAATAGGGGTCAGACCCCTATTGCTCTCGCAATGTTAGGCCACCGACCTAGCTCCTGCGGCTAACCACTCTGCGATTTAAATTGCCAGTTTGAGAAAGCGCTCGCAGGCAGATCCTTCAGATGAGTACGTTTCACTTAACTCTAAATGGCCACGCTCATAAAGGCTAACAATCCATAAGGACTTCCCCGTCAACCCCAATGAACTGACTTGGGGTTTATTCAATCGGTTTCGTGCACGCAGTGCTTGCGGTGCGTGCACGAAACCGAAACACATTTCCCATCCTGCCTTCAGCGATTGTCGTCACAAGAACAGACTGCATCTCCATAACCGGCCTTGTTGGGCTGACTTCGCCCGGGC
This sequence comes from Pseudogulbenkiania sp. MAI-1, assembly GCF_000527175.1. NCBI lineage: Bacteria > Pseudomonadati > Pseudomonadota > Betaproteobacteria > Neisseriales > Chromobacteriaceae > Pseudogulbenkiania > Pseudogulbenkiania sp. MAI-1. Next base: position 3,013,202 of record NZ_AZUR01000001.1, read on the forward strand.
CAACATATAAACCGCTCCACCTGGCCTCATTCGTTCATCGGGCACGCCGTCGCTGTGGGGATCAGCCGCAGCGGGCTTGGGGCCCACCTTGTTAGTCAGGTTCACAGGTGGTCGGTCTGACCTGTTTGGCTATCGCTTGCGAGTCGCAGGGGCGGGAGGTGCTCCTTATGAGGCTGTCTGGCGCTGCTGCCAGGCATCCGGGTTGTAGCGCTCCTCTTTGGCCAGCATTGCCCACAGTTGGCGCGCGTGCTTGTTGGCAATCGCCACCAGCGTCTTGTGGTAGCCGACCCGGCCGTACAGATTAATGATCCAGCGTTCAAGCCGACTGAGCCGATCTGGCGCGCGCTTCCGTGCGCCTTGGAGTGTCGACTTGGCTCCCTGAATCAGGAGGGTACGCAGGTAGCTGTCGCCCCGTCGGCTGATGCGTCCGAGCTTGGTCTTGCCCCCGCTGCTGAACTGAATTGGGGTGAGCCCGAGCCAGGCGGCGAACTGGCGGCCATTCTTGAAGTCACGCGCCTTGCCGACTGTGGCTGGAACGGCATCGGCGGTAAGCGGTCCGACGCCGCCGACTTGTTGCAGACGCTGGCTATCCTCGTCCTGACGTACCGACTCAGCGATGGTACGGTCGCAAGCGGCTAGTTGTTCGTCCAGTTGCTTGAGCTGGATTTGCGCACGGATCAGTAACCGTCGAAATGCTAGGGGCAGTGGTTGGTGCTGGGTCGCAACTTGCAGGCCGAGATAGAGGGCGCTGTTGCCACGCGGCAACGGATAGCCGAACTCGAGCAGTAGGCCGCGAATACGGTTGATCAGCGCGGTACGTTCTTCCTTCCAGCCTTCGCGCAGGCGGTGCCAAGCGAGACGAGCTTGCTGAGCTTCGCTCTTGATGGTGACAAAGCGCATGGTGGGCTGCTGGACGGCGATTGCGATCGCTTCGGCGTCGTTATGGTCGTTCTTTGTGCGGCGGCTCTTGCGGAACGGTTTGACGAATTCAGCGGCCATTAGGCGTGGTTGCAGGCCGAGCGCCAGCATGCGGCGCGCCCAGTGGTGGGCGCTGCTACACGCTTCCATACCGACGATGCAGCCGGTGGGCAGTTGCACCAGCCATTCGGCGAGGGCGGCGAAGCGCAGGTTACGGGAGTCGACCACCTTACCATGCGGGTCCATTGCGCAGACGGTGATGACGTCCTTTGCCAAGTCAATGCCAACGGTCTTAATATCCATAGTGACTTCCTCTCCGTGATTCAGATTGATGTTCGCAACTCAATCTTGGCACATCGATGCTGGCGGCCATGCCGCGCTGCGGCAGGGGAAGTCCCTTTATATTCGTTTATCTGCCGCCGCCCCACTGCTGAACCTCACCATGTCCTCGGCGGCGGATAAACCTTGTTGAACTGGACCGCGACTCAGGCGGCATTTATGGGGATTGTAGGCCGGACAACGCAGCTGTCAATCGTTTGGCATATGAAATCGTCGCAGTAGGCGGCAAATTACTTGGTAACGATGCCATACCGAACCTGAAACTCGGCTCGGGAAGTCTCGCTGAGTCAGCGTATCGCGCGGTAAAGGCGGCACCAGCACGAACAACACCCTGGCCGTTGTACGCGCCCTGTCACAGGAAATGACTGACATGCTGCTTCTGCTGACCCATCATGGTGGTCCTCGTGGGGCGGGCGCTTGGATTGGCGCAGGCTGAATCACATCAATCGATACCAAGCGTCCCGCATGGCAATAGGGGCAGCACATCCATTCGATCCGTGCCACCCGGCGCAGGAAGGCCTCGGCCGATTCGATCACGGCCGGCTGTGGCGGTGGTGCGCGTAAGGCCGTACGCGCCGCAGCCAGACCGACACGCTTCTTGGCCGGGCCCAGCAAACCATAATGGCGAATGCGCTTGAAGCCCCTCGGCAGCACGTGCAGCAGGAAGCGGGCGATGAACTCAACAGCGGGCAGTGCGATCACGCGCCGCCCCTTAGGGCGGCTTGGATCGCGCACACGCAGCCGAACGCCCTCCGCTTCCAGGCCAACGATTCGCTCGTTGGAAATTGCCACCCGATGGGTATACCGCCCCAGATACTCGAGCACCTGTGACGGGCCGCCCAGTGGTTGCTTGGCGTAGACCACCCAGTCGGTCCGGTGCAACTCGCGGGTCAGCATGCGCCAGGCTGGGTCGGTGAGGGCCGTGTCCGCCTCCAGTGGGCCTGCCTGGCGCTGCGCTGCCAGTGCCGCCATGAACTTGCCGCGAAACACCTTCGAGAGGGCGTGCACGGGAAACAGGAAACCGCGTTTCGGTTGTACCCATTCGCCTTGCGTGGTGAGCGCACCGCCAGCGACGAGTGCGTGCGCGTGAATGTGGCGACCGAGATCCTGCTTCCAGGTATGCAACACCAGGGTGAAGGCGGACACGCCACCAAGCCAGCGGGGATTAGCGGCAAACTCGGTCAGCGTGCTGCTGGCCGCGGCGAACAGCAGTTCATACACCAGACGGTCGTGGCGCGCGACGAGCCCATTGAGCGCATGCGGTAGCGTGAACACCAAATGGAAGTACGGCACCGGTAGCAACTCGCGCCGACGCGCCGCCAGCCAGGCCTCCTTGGCACGCGTCTGGCACAAGGGACAATGCCGATTACGGCAGGAGTGATAGACGTACCGCGTCGCGCCACAGGCATCGCAACGCTCGACCTGCCCACCCAGTTGCGCGGTGCGGCAGGCAACAATAGCCCGCCAGGCTCGTGCCTGGTTCGGGAACAGCGTGTGCGTGGCGAGATAGGCCGATCCGAAGGTGCGCAGTACCTCGGCCAACCCGACGCGCCGGCTCGCCGACACGGCTCAGCGTGGTGGTTCGAGCAAATCCAGCGGCGAAGCCGTGCCGGTCAGACGCTGCTGCGCCAGATGCAGATAGCGCATGGTGGTGCCTACATGGCCATGGCCCAGCAACCGCTGGATGGTATGGAGGTCGACACCGGCTTCGAGCAGATGGGTGGCAAAGCTGTGGCGGAGGGTATGGATGCCGGCCGCGTCGGTGAGCCCGGCCGCGTCGCAGGCGGCATAGTACATGCGCTGCGCCGTTTGATCGCCCATCGGGCCGTCGCCTGAGCCATTGGGAAACAGCCACCGCGGCGGCCGAAACACGTGCCAATAGGTACGCAAGCCCGCCAGCAGGCGGGGCGAAAGCAAGGTATAGCGATCCTTGCCGCCTTTGGCCTGGCGCACCTTGATGCACATCCGATCCGGTGCGCTCTCAATATCGGCCACCTGCAGGGTGCAGACTGGGGTAGCCTGATTCCCGCGGACAGTTCCGATTGTTACCATTGACAATCGGGAGTGTGAAATGAAGACCAGAAAGACATATCCAGTAGAGTTCCGTTCTGAGGCGGTAAAGCTGGTACTTGAGCAAGGGCTCAGCCTTGAAGGGGCGGCCAGGCGGCTGGGTATCCCCAAGGGTACATTGGCTAACTGGGTTGTAGCGGCGAGGTCTGGCGGTGTGGGGTAGCCTGATTCCCGCGGACAGTTCCGATTGTTACCATTGACAATCGGGAGTGTGAAATGAAGACCAGAAAGACATATCCAGTAGAGTTCCGTTCTGAGGCGGTAAAGCTGGTACTTGAGCAAGGGCTCAGCCTTGAAGGGGCGGCCAGGCGGCTGGGTATCCCCAAGGGTACATTGGCTAACTGGGTTGTAGCGGCGAGGTCTGGCGGTGTGGGGTAGCCTGATTCCCGCGGACAGTTCCGATTGTTACCATTGACAATCGGGAGTGTGAAATGAAGACCAGAAAGACATATCCAGTAGAGTTCCGTTCTGAGGCGGTAAAGCTGGTACTTGAGCAAGGGCTCAGCCTTGAAGGGGCGGCCAGGCGGCTGGGTATCCCCAAGGGTACATTGGCTAACTGGGTTGTAGCGGCGAGGTCTGGCGGTGTGGGGTAGCCTGATTCCCGCGGACAGTTCCGATTGTTACCATTGACAATCGGGAGTGTGAAATGAAGACCAGAAAGACATATCCAGTAGAGTTCCGTTCTGAGGCGGTAAAGCTGGTACTTGAGCAAGGGCTCAGCCTTGAAGGGGCGGCCAGGCGGCTGGGTATCCCCAAGGGTACATTGGCTAACTGGGTTGTAGCGGCGAGGTCTGGCGGTGTGGGGTAGCCTGATTCCCGCGGACAGTTCCGATTGTTACCATTGACAATCGGGAGTGTGAAATGAAGACCAGAAAGACATATCCAGTAGAGTTCCGTTCTGAGGCGGTAAAGCTGGTACTTGAGCAAGGGCTCAGCCTTGAAGGGGCGGCCAGGCGGCTGGGTATCCCCAAGGGTACATTGGCTAACTGGGTTGTAGCGGCGAGGTCTGGCGGTGTGGGGTAGCCTGATTCCCGCGGACAGTTCCGATTGTTACCATTGACAATCGGGAGTGTGAAATGAAGACCAGAAAGACATATCCAGTAGAGTTCCGTTCTGAGGCGGTAAAGCTGGTACTTGAGCAAGGGCTCAGCCTTGAAGGGGCGGCCAGGCGGCTGGGTATCCCCAAGGGTACATTGGCTAACTGGGTTGTAGCGGCGAGGTCTGGCGGTGTGGGGTAGCCTGATTCCCGCGGACAGTTCCGATTGTTACCATTGACAATCGGGAGTGTGAAATGAAGACCAGAAAGACATATCCAGTAGAGTTCCGTTCTGAGGCGGTAAAGCTGGTACTTGAGCAAGGGCTCAGCCTTGAAGGGGCGGCCAGGCGGCTGGGTATCCCCAAGGGTACATTGGCTAACTGGGTTGTAGCGGCGAGGTCTGGCGGTGTGGGGTAGCCTGATTCCCGCGGACAGTTCCGATTGTTACCATTGACAATCGGGAGTGTGAAATGAAGACCAGAAAGACATATCCAGTAGAGTTCCGTTCTGAGGCGGTAAAGCTGGTACTTGAGCAAGGGCTCAGCCTTGAAGGGGCGGCCAGGCGGCTGGGTATCCCCAAGGGTACATTGGCTAACTGGGTTGTAGCGGCGAGGTCTGGCGGTGTGGGGTAGCCTGATTCCCGCGGACAGTTCCGATTGTTACCATTGACAATCGGGAGTGTGAAATGAAGACCAGAAAGACATATCCAGTAGAGTTCCGTTCTGAGGCGGTAAAGCTGGTACTTGAGCAAGGGCTCAGCCTTGAAGGGGCGGCCAGGCGGCTGGGTATCCCCAAGGGTACATTGGCTAACTGGGTTGTAGCGGCGAGGTCTGGCGGTGTGGGGTAGCCTGATTCCCGCGGACAGTTCCGATTGTTACCATTGACAATCGGGAGTGTGAAATGAAGACCAGAAAGACATATCCAGTAGAGTTCCGTTCTGAGGCGGTAAAGCTGGTACTTGAGCAAGGGCTCAGCCTTGAAGGGGCGGCCAGGCGGCTGGGTATCCCCAAGGGTACATTGGCTAACTGGGTTGTAGCGGCGAGGTCTGGCGGTGTGGGGTAGCCTGATTCCCGCGGACAGTTCCGATTGTTACCATTGACAATCGGGAGTGTGAAATGAAGACCAGAAAGACATATCCAGTAGAGTTCCGTTCTGAGGCGGTAAAGCTGGTACTTGAGCAAGGGCTCAGCCTTGAAGGGGCGGCCAGGCGGCTGGGTATCCCCAAGGGTACATTGGCTAACTGGGTTGTAGCGGCGAGGTCTGGCGGTGTGGGGTAGCCTGATTCCCGCGGACAGTTCCGATTGTTACCATTGACAATCGGGAGTGTGAAATGAAGACCAGAAAGACATATCCAGTAGAGTTCCGTTCTGAGGCGGTAAAGCTGGTACTTGAGCAAGGGCTCAGCCTTGAAGGGGCGGCCAGGCGGCTGGGTATCCCCAAGGGTACATTGGCTAACTGGGTTGTAGCGGCGAGGTCTGGCGGTGACCAACCGGCGCCGGGGGCGCGCAGTGTCACGGAGCTGGAAGCAGAGAACGCCAAGCTGCGCAAGGAGTTGGCAGAGGCACGCCTGGAGCGAGACGTCATAAAAAAAGCTGCAGCGTACTTTGCTCAGGCATCACTGCCCGGTACGCGTGGATAGAAGAGCACCGAAACCTATTCCCGGTGGTGGTGGCCTGCCGGGTTCTAGCGGTGTCCCGTGCTGGGTACTATGGCTGGCGTGGACGTTCTCCATCTGAGCGAGAACAAGAGGACGAGCGGCTGAAAGTGGCGATCCGGGCGGCACATGCCAAAACACGGGAAACCTATGGCGTACGCCGTTTGCAGCCAGAACTGGCGGCGATGGGCTTTGAGGCCGGGCGTGATCGCATCGACCGTTTACGACGCCAGATAGGCATCCGGTGCCGGCAGAAGCGCAAGTTCAAGGCGACCACCAATTCGGCCCACTCGTTGCCGGTCGCGGAGAATGTCTTGGGTCAGGTGTTCGAGCCGACCCGCCCGAATCAGGTCTGGACGGGTGATATAACGTACATCCCGACGGACGAGGGCTGGCTGTACCTAGCGGCACTGAAGGATGTGTTTAGCTGCGAGATCGTTGGCTATGCGATGGGCGCGCGGATGACGACCGAACTGGTCAGCAAGGCGCTGTTCCGGGCGGTCCAGCACCAGCGGCCGCCGGCCGGCTTGATCCACCATACGGATCGTGGCAGCCAATACTGCGCCAAGGCCTACGGGGATTTGCTGACGCAGTTCAGGATGCATAGCTCGATGTCACGCAAGGGGAACTGTTTCGACAATGCGCCGATAGAGAGCTTCTGGGGAACGTTGAAGAACGAGCTCGTCCACCATCGCCGTTACGCAACGCGGGCGGAGGCGGAGGCATCGATCAGGGAGTACATCGAAATCTTCTATAACCGCCAACGCCGTCACTCGCGGCTTGGCTACTTGGCGCCGGCTGAATTTACCCGGAAGTACTGGAATTCAGCCAAGGCCGCTTGAATCGGAGCTGTCCGCTCTTGCCAGGACACCCCAAACTACCCCCTCCCGAAGAACTACCCCGGAAACGTCTGTTAGATGAAGTCCGTGATCGCATCCGACTCAAGCATTACAGCATCCGCACTGAGCAGACCTATCTGGATTGGGTCAAACGCTTCATTCTGTTCCATGGCAAGCAGCATCCACGGAGCATGGGCAAGCCCGAGATTGAGGCCTTTCTGAGCTACCTGGCCGTCGCGCGCAGTGTATCGGCCTCCACTCAGAATCAGGCCAAGTCGGCACTGTTGTTTCTCTATCGAGAGGTCCTGGGAGTCGAATTGCCCTGGCTGGAAGACATCGAGCAGGCGAAGACTCCCAAACGGCTGCCAGTCGTGTTGACCGAGCCGGAAGTCCAGGCGGTACTGGCACTGCTGTCAGGCACATGGCAGTTACTCGGACATTTGCTGTATGGCAGCGGCTTGCGCCTGATGGAAGGGGTACGCCTGCGCGTAAAAGATGTCGACTTCAGCCAGCGCGAAATTCTGGTGCGAGAAGGAAAGGGGTTCAAGGATCGGGTGACAATGCTGCCACTTGCCCTGGTCCAACCACTGCGGCAGCACTTGACCCGAGTTCAAACCGTGCATGAAGCCGATTTGGCGCAAGGGCATGGTGAGGTTCATCTGCCTTACGCACTAGCGCGTAAATATCCGGGGGCCGGCAAGGAATGGGGGCTGGCAGTATATTTTCCCCTCCTCCCAGCTTTCGATCGACCCACGCTCGGGCATAACTCGCCGGCATCATGTGGACGAGAAAGGCATGCAGCGGGCAATGAAGCAGGCTGTGCACAGGCTCGGCATGGCCAAACCCACTACGCCGCACACGCTCCGACACAGCTTTGCCACGCACTTGCTACAGGCCGGCTACGATATCCGCACCGTGCAGGAGTTGCTCGGCCATGAGAACGTGCAAACCACCATGATCTACACCCATGTGCTCAACCGAGGTGGAAAGGGGGTGCAAAGCCCCCTGGACCGTTTGTCCGGCTAAGCATTGCTCACAAAACGCCGTTGATGCGCGGGGGAGACGCCCCATCGTTTTATTGGGCAGTTTTGTTAGAGGCGGGATTCCGGCGCGGCCACCAGCCGCACCAGTGTGATCTCCGACGGCGCGCCGAAGCGTTTCGGCGGCCCCCAGTAACCGGTGCCGCGGCTGGTGTAGACCCACAGCGCGTCGAGGCGGTGCAGGCCGGCGGTGTAGGGTTGTTGCAGGCGCACAAACAGGTTCCACGGCCAGAACTGCCCGCCGTGGGTATGGCCGGACAGCTGCAGGTCGAAACCGGCCTCCGCCGCCGCCGGGGCGCTGCGCGGCTGGTGGGCGAGCAGGATGCGAGGCGTGGCTGCCGCCGGTGCGCCCTCGAGCGCGACGCGTGGATCGCTGCGCTGCGCCGGGTCGAAATGATGCGCGCTATAGTCGGTGACGCCGGCCACCACCAGATCGACACCACCGTGTTGCAGCACCACGTGCTCGTTCTCCAGCACGCGCAAGCCCAATCGCCGCAGTTCCTCGACCCAGGCGGCGGCGCCGGAGTAATACTCGTGGTTGCCGGTGACGAAATAGGCACCGTGCCGCGCCGTCAGACGGCCGAGCGGTGCGGTATGCGCCGCCAACTGCTCGACGCTACCATCGACCAGGTCGCCCGTCACCGCGATCACATCGGCCTCGAGCCCGTTCACCGCATCGACGATCGCATTCAAGTAGCCGCGCTTGATGGTCGGCCCGACGTGGATATCGCTGATCTGGGCGATGGTGAAGCCGTCGAGGGCCGCCGGCAGACCGGCCAGCGGCACCTCGACCTCGACCACCCGAGCGCGCCGGCGCGCGTTCACAAACCCGATCAGAGTCGCCAAGGCGGCCAGCAAGGGCACGGCGATGGCCGACCAGCGCGCCATGGGCGGCATCTCCATGGCCGGAAGCAGCAAGGCAGCGATACCCAGCACGATATCGCGCAGCAGGGTCAACACCAGCAGCGACGAGAACCAGCCCATCATCAGCATTCCCGCCCACGCCAGGCGGTCAGCCAACGGCTGGCGCTCGATGGCTCGCGTCATGAGGCCTAGCGGCATCAGCACGCAAGACAGTAGCAGCACCATCCCTCCGACCACCCGTCCTGCAGTGCCGATCGGCAGGTCAGGCAACAGACGCAGGCCGATGTAGGCGTGCAGCAGCACCAGCAGGCTGGTGGCAATCAGGATGAAACGGCTTGGTGGGCGCATCGCACCTTTCCCTCAGCTGGAGCAGCTGACGCTGATCTCTTCCGCCCACTCCGGCGGGAAGCCGGCGTAGGACTCGAACTCGGGCTGCTCGTCGAACGGCTTTTCCAGACAGCGGCTCAAGCGTTCGATCTCGCTGTAATCGCGCTCGTCACGCGCCTTGGCGATCGCCACCTCGGCCAGGTAGTTGCGCAGGACGTACTTGGGGTTGACGCGGTTCATGCGCAAGGCCCGCTCCGCGTCGACGCTGCCTTCCCACGCCAGCCGCTCGCGGTAGCGCGCGGCCCAGGCGTCGAACTGCTCGCGCTCGACGAACAGGTCGCGGATCGGGGCATTGAGCGCGTCGTCCTGACGGAATCCGGCCAGCCGGCGGAAGAAGATAGTGAAGTCGGTGCGGTGGGCGTGCAGCGTCAGGAACAGGCTGTTGATCAGGTCGTCGTCATCGTCGCGCTCGGCGGCGAGGCCGAGCTTGGCGCGCAGCCGCATCAGATGAGCCGCCTCGAAGGTATCGCGGTAGGTGCGCAGCACGGCCACCAGCTCCTCCTCGCTCACCAGCGGCAGCAAGGCCGAGGCCAGGCAGTGCAGGTTCCACAGCCCGATCTGCGGCTGCTGGTTGTAGGCGTAGCGGCCGGCGTGGTCGGAGTGGTTGCAGATGTGCGCGGCATTGAAGCCGTCGATGAAGCCGAACGGGCCGTAGTCGATGGTCAGGCCGAGGATGGACATATTGTCCGAGTTCATCACGCCGTGGCAGAAACCCACCGCCTGCCACTGCGCGATCAGCTCGGCGGTGCGCCGCGTCACCTCGCTGAACAGCGCGAGGTAGGGATTGGCCGCCTCCTGGCAGGCCGGGTAGTGGTGGCGGATGACATAGTCCGCCAGCACGCGGATCTCGTCGTGCTGGCCGCGGTGATAGAACACCTCGAAGCTGCCGAAGCGCAGGAAGCTCTCCGCCACCCGCGTCACCACCGCCGCCGTTTCCACCGTCTCGCGGTACACCGGCGCGTCCGAGCCCATGATCGCCAGCGCTCGCGTGGTGGGGATGCCGAGGTGGTGCATCGCCTCGGAACAAAGGAACTCGCGGATGCTGGAGCGCAGCACCGCCCGGCCGTCGCCCATGCGCGAGAACGGCGTCAATCCGGCGCCCTTGATCTGCCACTCCATCCGCCGGCCGTCCTGCGCCACGGTGTCGCCCAGCAGCAAGGCGCGGCCGTCGCCCAGCTGCGGCACGTAGACGCCAAACTGATGGCCGGAATAAATCGCCGCCACCGGCTTCAGGTCGGGACGCAGCGCCGAACCGCTCAGCACGCCGATGGCATCGGCGCCGAGCAGCGAATCGCCGGCCACGCCGAGCTCCGCGGCCAGCGGCCGGCTGACGGCGACCGGGTAGGGATCGGGCAAGGGGGTGGGATCGACCCGACGATAGAACGCCGGGGGAAGCGACTGGAAACGCTGGCCGAAGCCGAGGGAGGAAAAGGTGTTCATGCCCCATTCTAAACGGCGGGACCGGACATAAACACCTGACACGCAAGAGGGTTTTTGGTTGACCGGCAACCAAGCATGGCGGGATACAAAAATTCGCCTAGCGCTGTTTCCAGACGTGCCGCATATCGCGCGCGGCCTTCACCGTCGCCGAGGAAAAGCTGGTCGAAGCGAAATGGCCGACCTGGCGCGAGGCCTTGGACAGCGCCCCGTACGAGGCATCGCCCAGCTGCAGCGCCTGGCGCAGCACGGCGATGGAAGGGTGCAGGCTCTCATGCTCCAGCTTGTCCAGCATGGCGCGGTTGAGCGCGGCGACCCATTTTTCGGTCACCTGCATCAGCCGGTGCTGCGAGTCGAGCGGCACCTGACTCAACGTCACCCCGGCCAGCAAGGTGCCATCCAGCCGATGCTGGAGTTCGTTTTCCGCCAGCGGGTAACCGGGCCGCATCGCCGCCGACCAGCTCTGATAGAGCTCGCGCTGTGCTTCCAGCCAACGCTGCTGGTTAGCTTCCAGGGCCTTGAGATAGGCGGCCAACGTGCCGGCCATCAGCTGATAGGACATGCCACGCCTCCCTGTTGGGAAATCAATGCGGGGATGACGGCCCGAGCTGCCAGACCGCCGCCAGTTCTTCCAGCAACACTTCAAGAATCAGATCCCCGACGCGGTCGGACGGGTAGACGAACTGCAGCTCAGCCAGTTTGCAGATGCCCGGCACGATGGTGACCAGTCCCTTGTCGGCGGCCACCTGAGCCTCTTCGGCACGCGCCAGCGCGAGCCCCACGCCGGAACAGACCATGTCGAGGATAGTGTTCACGTGGTCGCATTCGGCGACCTTCTTCGGCGAAATGTTCAGATCCCGCCACAATTCGGAGGTAATCTTGCAGAGGCTGGAGAACTGCGAAATACCGACCCAGGGCAGTTTGCCCAGTTCCTTGGGCACGGTGATGTCGACCCGGTTCTCCCACCCTTTGGGCATCACGATGACGAAGGGCAATTCGGCCAGCAATACGGTGTTGACGTTGACGTAGGGGTTCTTGCCCAGATAGAAACCCGCATCCAGCTCCTTCTTGCGCACCAGATTGAGAATGCCGCCGGTCACCCCATGCTGCAGGCGCAGATCGAGCAGCGGGTATTTCTCGGTCAGGCGTGCCACCCATGGCCCCAGCCGCAGGATTTCCGGCGTCAGCGACACACCGATCAGCGCCTTGCCGGCGAGTTGCCCCTTGAGATGGCGGGCGTGGTTGAGGATATCCTTGGCCGACTCAAGAATCGACTGGGCGCGCGGCAACAGTTCCTGCCCCGCCCGGGTCAGCATCACGCCGCCGGTGGTGCGCTCGAACAACGGCATCCCCACCTCTTCCTCCAGCGCCTTGATCTGCGCCGTCACCGCCGGCTGGGACAGGTGCAGCAACTCCGCGGCCTGCGTCAGGTGTCCCTGCTGGGCGACCGTGACAAAGGTACGCAACTGATAGATTTCCATGTGGTTTCTCGTTCGGCAAGCTCCGGATCATCTGTATTTTTTCTGTGGTCCCGACCCGGCGGGGAGCCTATTGTTGATCCATCGGGCAATGCGAGACAAGTCCCTAGGGCGTGTTCACAGTCGTTTTATCCGCTGCGCTGGCAGGGCAAAGGGTCAGCTGCCAGGCGGAAGGTGCAGGCCTTGGTGGTTCCAAGGCCAAGCCTGACAACACCGCAGATGGCCGTTTGTCGTGCCAGCCCTACGGGGCCGGACGTTGCCGGCGCATCGCGGCATTGCTCATCCCTGGCAGTGAATGACACTGCGGCGGGACTCGCGCTTTGCGCTGCATCCGGCAACGTTCGGCCGCAGCGATAAAGCGACTGTGAACACGCCCTAGGGCATCCGCGCAACACCGGGAAGGCCCTGATGCTAGCATGGGTTAACGTCATGACAGCCCTCTCCATTGCCTTGTTTTCAATGGCTTTTTCCCCTGTCCATCGCTCCAACGAATTTCCCCTATCAAAAAAAACGATGACAGTCTCCCTCATGGGCGAACCAAGCATTTGCTTCACTCTAACACTTTGTTTCCATTACATTTTTGCGCCGCAACATCTGCGCGGCAAATTTTCACTATCAGAAAAAGCGATTAGCCGCCCCCTGTGGCGCCCCGTAAGGTTGCAACAGCGGTCAACGGATCGCCATCACAAAGGAGGATGCAATGAACGAAGATGTTCTGAAGCGCGTGCAATCCAACCCGAAGTTTCTAGAGCTTGTTCACAAGAAGACGAGCCTGGGTTGGACGCTGAGCGCAGTCATGCTGGTGATCTACTACGGTTTCATACTGTTGCTGGCGTTTGCCCCCGGCGTGCTGGGCACGCCGCTGGGTGAAGGCAGCATCACCACGGTGGGCATTCCGGTCGGCGTATTGATCATCGTGTCGGCGTTCGTGCTGACCGGGATCTACGTGCGCAAGGCCAACACCGAGTTCGACCAGTTGAACCAGGAAATCGTTGAGGAGGCAAAACAATGAAAAAAAGCCTAACCGCACTGGCCCTGGCCGGTCTGTCACTGACCCCGGCACTGGCGTTCGCCGCCGGTGCCTTCGAGGGCGACGTGCAGAAACAGGCCACCAACTGGCCTGCCATCATCATGTTCTTCATCTTCGTCGCCTTCACCATGGGGATCACCTACTGGGCCGCGCGACGCACCCGTTCCGCCAGCGATTTCTATACCGCCGGCGGCGGCATCACCGGCTTCCAGAACGGTCTGGCCATCGCCGGCGACTACATGTCGGCCGCCTCCTTCCTCGGTATTTCCGCCATGGTGTTCGACAAGGGCTTCGACGGCCTGATCTACTCGATCGGCTTTCTGGTCGGCTGGCCGGTGATCCTGTTCCTGGTGGCCGAACGGCTGCGCAACCTGGGCAAGTTCACCTTCGCCGACGTCGCCTCCTACCGCCTGCAGCAGACCCCGGTGCGCAGCTTCGCCGCCACCGGGACGCTGGTGGTGGTGGCGCTGTACCTGATCGCGCAGATGGTCGGCGCCGGCAAGCTGATCCAGCTCCTGTTCGGCATGAGCTACACCTCCGCGGTGATCCTGGTCGGCGTGCTGATGGTGCTGTACGTGACCTTCGGCGGCATGCTGGCTACCACCTGGGTGCAGATCATCAAGGCCATCATCCTGCTGGCTGGTGCCTCGTTCATGGCCTTCATGGTGCTGGCCTCGGTCGGCTTCAGCCCGGAAGCGCTGTTCCAGAAAGCCACTGAAGTGCACGCCAAGGGCGTCGCCATCATGTCCCCGGGCAAGGCCGATCCGATCGACTCGATCTCGCTGGGTCTCGCCCTGATGTTCGGTACCGCCGGTCTGCCGCACATCCTGATGCGCTTCTTCACCGTGTCCGACGCCAGGGAAGCCCGCAAGTCGGTGTTCTTCGCCACCGGCTTCATCGGCTACTTCTACATCCTGACCTTCATCATCGGCTTCGGCGCCATCATGCTGGTGCTCAACCAGCCGGGGATGATGGAAACCATCGTCAAGAACGGTAAGGAAGTGACCCAGCTGGTGGGCGGCTCCAACATGGCGGCGATCCACCTGTCCAAGGCAGTGGGCGGCGACCTGTTCCTCGGCTTCATCTCCGCCGTGGCCTTCGCCACCATCCTGGCGGTGGTAGCCGGCCTCGCCCTGTCCGGCGCCTCGGCCGTGTCGCACGACCTGTACGCCTCGGTGTTCAAGAAGGGCAAGGCCAACGAAGCCGACGAGATCCGCGTCTCCAAGATCACCACCGTGATCCTGGGCGTGGTGTCCATCGTGCTGGGCCTGCTGTTCGAGAAGCAGAACATCGCCTTCATGGTCGGCCTGGCATTCTCGATCGCCGCCTCGGCCAACTTCCCGATCCTGTTCCTGTCGATGTTCTGGAAAGGTCTGACCACCCGCGGCGCGGTGATCGGCGGCTTCATCGGCCTGATCTCGGCGGTGGTGCTGATCGTGCTCGGCCCGGCGGTATGGGTCGACGTGATGAAGAACGAAGCAGCGATCTTCCCGTACAAGAACCCGGCGCTGTTCTCGATGACCCTGGCCTTCGCCTTCACCTGGCTGTTCTCGGTGCTGGATAGCTCCAAACAGGCCAGCGACGAGAAAGCCCAATTCGACGCCCAGTACGTCCGTGCCATGACCGGCATCGGCGCCAGCGGCGCGTCCAAGCATTAATCTGCAACTCAGAGCCCGCCGCACCCCCCGGGGTGCGGCACCGGGCCCGCTACAAGGAGAATACAATGTCCACCCTCGAATCGATCCTAAAAGAAACCCGCAGCTTCCCGCCCTCCGACGACTTTCGTCGCAAGGCCAGCATCTCCGGCATGGAAGCCTACAACGCGCTGTGCGAGCAGGCTGACGATCATTACCTGTCGTTCTGGGGGGACTTGGCGCGTGAACTGATCACCTGGAAGAAGCCGTTCTCGCGCGTACTCGACGACAGCAACGCCCCGTTCTTCAAGTGGTTCGACGACGGCGTGCTGAACGTTTCCTACAACTGCCTCGACCGCCATCTGCCGCTCAACGCCAACAAGATCGCGCTGATTTTCGAAGCGGATGACGGCGACGTCACCCGCGTCACCTACGCCGAACTGCACCGCCGCGTCTGCCAGTTCGCCAACGGCCTGAAGAGCCTCGGCATCGGCAAGGGCGACCGCGTGGTGATCTACATGCCGATGGTGATCGAAGCCATCGTCGCCATGCAGGCCTGCGCCCGTATCGGCGCCATCCATTCCGTGGTGTTCGGCGGCTTCTCCGCCGGCGCCGTGAAAGACCGTATCGAAGATGCCGGCGCCAAGGCCGTCATCACCGCCAACGAAGGCCTGCGCGGCGGCAAGACCGTTCCGCTGAAGGCTACCGTCGACGAAGCGCTGGCCATGGAAGGCACCGCCAGCGTCAAGAACGTCATCGTCTACCAGCGCACCAACGGCGGCGCCAACTGGACCGAAGGCCGCGACGTGTGGTGGCACAAGCTGGTCGAAGGACAGTCCGAAGCCTGCGAACCGGAATGGATGAATGCCGAAGACCCGCTGTTCATCCTCTATACCTCCGGCTCCACCGGCAAGCCGAAAGGCATCCAGCACAGCACCGCCGGCTACCTGCTGGGCGCGGCCAACAGCTTCCGCTGGGTATTCGACTACAAGCCGAACGACGTGTTCTGGTGCACCGCCGACGTGGGCTGGATCACCGGTCACTCCTACATCTGCTACGGCCCGCTGGCCAACGGCGCCACCCAGATCGTGTTCGAAGGCGTGCCGACCTACCCGGACGCCAGCCGTTTCTGGAGCATGATCGAGAAGCACAAGGTCACCACCTTCTATACCGCGCCGACCGCCATCCGCTCGCTGATCAAGCTGGGTGCCGATCTGCCGAAACAATACGACCTGTCCAGCCTGCGCCTGTTGGGCACCGTGGGCGAGCCGATCAACCCGGAAGCCTGGATGTGGTACTACGAAGTGGTCGGCGGCAGCCGCTGCCCGATCGTCGACACCTGGTGGCAGACCGAGACCGGCTCGGTGATGATCGCCCCGACGCCGGGCGCGGTGCCGACCAAGCCGGGTTCGTGCACCCTGCCGCTGCCGGGCATCATGGCCGACATCGTCGACGAATCGGGCGCCCAGGTGGAACCGGGCCGCGGCGGCTTCCTCGTCATCAAGAAGCCGTTCCCAAGCTTGGTGCGCACCATCTGGAATGATCCGGAGCGCTTCAAGAAGACCTACTTCCCGGAAGAGTTCAACGGCCAGTACTACCTCGCCGGCGACTCCGCCAACCGTGACGAGAACGGCTACTTCTGGATCATGGGCCGCATCGACGACGTGCTGAACGTGTCCGGCCACCGCCTGGGCACCATGGAAATCGAATCGGCGCTGGTCGCCAACCCGCTGGTGGCCGAAGCCGCCGTGGTCGGCAAGCCGCACGAGGTGAAAGGGGAAGCCGTGGTGGCCTTCGTGGTGCTGAAAGGCGCCCGCCCGGAAGGCGACGAAGCCAAGAAGGTGGCGGCCGAGCTGAAGAGCTGGGTGGCGCACGAGATCGGCAAGATCGCGCAGCCGGACGACATCCGCTTCGGTGAGAACCTGCCCAAGACCCGCTCCGGCAAGATCATGCGCCGCCTGCTGCGCTCGCTGGCCCGCGGCGAGGAGATCGTGCAGGACGTCTCCACGCTGGAGAACCCGCAGATCCTCGGCCAGCTCAAGGAAACCGTATCCTGATACCGACTACCTGTTCCTGATGTATCTGTCTGTGTGTAACAGGACTTTGGCCCGGCGCAAGCCGGGCTCTTTTTTTGTGCCGGGCACGCGCGTCCATGGGAAGCGGGCTAGTCACCCGTGCGTAGGATTGCATTCCCCGAAAAACGCGCCATAGTGTCGGTGACGCCAACGCTTTTGTATGGGAGGCGGACGTGTATCGACATTGGCTGGCAGCCGTTGCGCTGTGCTTCCCGTTGGGGGTGGCGGGTGAAGTGCTGACCCTGACCACGGAAGAAGCCCCGCCTTTCAACATGGTGGACTCGCGCACAGGCGTCATATCCGGCATCGCCACCGACAAGGTGCGCGAACTGATGCGGCGCGCGGGCGAGACCCATACCCTCGCCGCCTACCCTTGGTCGCGTGCCTACCTGATGGCGCAGCAGGACAAGGACACTTGCGTCTTCTCCACCACCCGCACCCCGGAACGCGAGAACCGCTTCCAATGGGTGGGGCCGCTGGTACGGAACGACTGGGTGGTCTTCGCCCGCGCCGACGATACGCGCCGCCCGAAAACCCTGGAAGAACTGCGTCCATACGTACTCGGCGGCTATCGCGACGATGCCGTCGGGGTGTTTCTCAAGGCACGCGGCTTTACCGTGGATTTCACCAGCTACGATGCGCAGAACGTGCAGAAGCTGATGCTCAAGCGCATCGATTTCTGGGCCACCGGCGAGCCGAGCGGCCAATACCTGATTCGGCAAAACGGCTACCGCGGGCAGATCGTCCCGCTGTTCACCTTCCACCATACCGAGCTCTACCTGGCCTGCAACCCGGCTATCGATGGGCAACGGATCGAGCGCCTGAACCGTCTGCTGCAGGTGATGAATCAGGATGGTTCCAGCGCCGCCATCGAACGGCGCTATCAATAAGCAGCCGGCTCTACCTCCGCCGGCCTATGGGATTAAGGAAGAGCATCAAGACAGCCGCCGCGATGCCGTGCCGATATCTCAGCCCGCTACCCGACGCCTCGTCTCACGCCCCGCGCGTCGCCAAACGCCTGGGAGCGGCCCGGCGCTGCTTCCACTCGCGCGCGGCCCACTGGTACACGCCGGACACCCCCAGCATGGCCAGCACCAGGCCGGTCACCAGCATCAGCACGCGGTGCAGCAGGCCGCCGACCGAACCGATATGGAAAGCGTACACCCAGGTGGTCAGGCGGATGCCCGGCTCGGCCTTATCGACCGGGCGCACCTTCAGCACCTCACCTCGGTAGGGGTCGACCTCGACCATGCTGCGGCCGTTGGGCTGGATCTCGCCCGGCAGGCGCTTACGCAGCAGCACCGGCTTGTCGGCCTTGGCGTCGACGCGAATATCCACTAGCCGGCCGCCGGGCAGCGCCGCGTCGCCCTTGGCCACC
Organism: Pseudogulbenkiania sp. MAI-1; assembly: GCF_000527175.1. Taxonomy (NCBI): domain Bacteria; kingdom Pseudomonadati; phylum Pseudomonadota; class Betaproteobacteria; order Neisseriales; family Chromobacteriaceae; genus Pseudogulbenkiania; species Pseudogulbenkiania sp. MAI-1. The sequence continues at coordinate 3,031,381 of NZ_AZUR01000001.1, forward strand.
AGCAGGTCCAGCGGCAGCCGGGTGTCTCCCGGTACGACCTTGACGCCCTTATCCGGCTTGGCGCCGTAGAGCGCGTTGATCCAGCCGTTGACCGGCTTGGAGAACACCAGTAGCACGCCGGTCAGCGCGCTGATCAACAGCACCACCGACAAGGCCGCGCCGGCGACGCGGTGCAGGTCGCTCACCAGGATGCGCATCCCCTTGTCGGTGCGCACGCGCCACGCCCGCTTCCAGTCCTTGGGCCACCAGTAGATCAGGCCGCTGATCGCCATCAGCAACAGGCCGATGCCGATAACGCCGACCAGCGTTTCGCCGGCATCGTCCATCAGCAGCGCTTCGTGCAACTCCCGCAGCCAGTTGAACAGGCCTTCGTCTGGCGCGCGGTCGCTCACCACCTCGGCCGTCACCGGGTCGAGCCACAGCAACCGCTCTTCGCCGGCGCCGCGGATGCGCGCCTGCACCGGCTCGGCCAAGGTCTCGCCGAAACGCAGGTTGACGCTACCGCCCGGATGACGCTCCGTTGCGGCCTGGTACAGCGCCTGGTAACCGGCAAACGGCCCGCTCACCGCCGCCGGCCGCTCGCCGCTCGCCGTCGACAGCTCTTTCTTGAACACCAGCAGGCCGCCGCTCAGGCCCAGTATCAGCACGCCCAACGCACAGGCGAGCCCCAGGTAGCGGTGCAGCAGGATGATCCATCGTTTCATGATTGTCCTTGTCGTGCCCGGCAGCAGGCCAGGCCTATTGGCTTGATGCAAGACAACAATTATAATGAGAATCTTTCTCGTTACCTAGCAAAAAACGACCAGTTCCCTCATAAAAAGCGGCTATCACACTCCCTCCGCACTTATAACGATCACCAAAATGACCAAAACCGATACCTCGCTGCTGGCGCTGGGCCTCGCCCTCGCCCTCGCCGCCCCCGCCTATGCCAGCCCGAACGACACCGCCGAACTCGCCGTGGTCGAAGTCAGCGCCGACGCCCCGGCCGGCAACGACTACCAGCCCCGCAACAGCAGCGGCGCCACGCGCAGCCCGGCGCCGCTGATCGAGACGCCGCAGGCGCTCAACGTGGTGCCGCACCAGGTGCTGCAGGACCAGCAGGCCAGCTCGCTTGACGAGGCGCTCGCCAACGTCAGCGGCGTGACCCAGACCAACACCCTGGCCAACACCTGGGACAGCTTCATCCGGCGCGGCTTCGGCAGCCGTGCCGACGGCTCCATCCTGCGCGACGGCGTACGCTCCACCCTGCCGCGCAACTTCAGCGCCACCACCGAGCAGGTGGAAGTGTTGAAAGGCCCGGCCTCGCTGCTGTACGGCATCCAGGAACCGGGCGGCATCATCAACGTCATCACCAAGAAGCCGCAATACCAGCAGGGCGGCAGCGTGACGCTGACCAGTTCCAGCTTCGGTGGCAGCAGCGGCAGTCTCGACCTGACCGGGCCGATCGGCGACAGCGGCCTGGCCTACCGCCTGATCGGCGAACTGGAAGAAACCGACTACTGGCGCAACTTCGGCACCACCCGGCGCAAGCTGATCGCCCCGTCGCTGGCCTGGCGCGACGGCAGCACCCGCGCCCGCGTGGCCTACGAGTACCTCGATTATTCCGTCCCCTACGACCGCGGCACGGTGTTCAGCAACGGCCAGCCCATCGCCATCCCGCGCGAACGCCGCCTGGACGAGGCATGGAACGTGGCGCAAGGCATCGCGCAGAGCGTCACCGCCGAAGTCGAACACGACCTCAACGACAGCTGGCGCGCGCGCTTCAACGCCGGCTGGAACAACCACCGCTACAGCGACAACCAGGCGCGCCCGGTATCCTACAACGCCAGCACCGGCATCCTCACACGCAGCGCCGACGGCAACCGCGCCTTCAACGACACCAACCTGCTCGCCTCGGCCAACCTGCTGGGCGACGTGAACTGGCTGGGGATGCGCCACGAGCTGCTGTTCGGGGTGGACCTGGAGCAGAACCGCGAGAGCAAGGGCGACGCCCTGCGCGGCAGCTCCGTCGGCGGCTTCAACGTGTTCGACCCGGACTACGGCCAACTCGCCTACCCGAGCAAGGTCAATGCCAAAAAGAGCGACGTGCGCAGCAAGGTCGAGACCGAGGCCGTGCTGGTGAAGGACTCGCTGCACCTGAACGAACAGTGGATCGCCGTCGGCGGCCTGCGCTACCAGCATTACCGCCAGAGCGGCGGCGCCGGGCGGCCCTACGTCATCACCGACCAGGCCAGCGGCAACGAGGTGCTGCCACAGGCCGGCGTGGTATACCGGGTGACGCCTGCCGTGTCGCTGTACGCCAACTACAGCGAATCGTTCAAGCCCAATACTTCGGTCAACGAAGGCGGCCCGTTCGAGCCGGAACGCGGCGTGGTGCATGAAGGCGGGGTTAAGTTCGAAACCGGGCGCCTGTCGGCCACCGCTGCGCTCTATCGCATCGACAAGCGCAACGTGCTGGTGACCGAGAACGACGTCTCACGCGCGGTCGGCAAGGTGCGCTCGCAGGGTATCGAGCTCGACGTCAGCGGCAAGCTCACGCGCCAACTGAGCGCCATCGGCAGTTACGCCTATACCGACGCCGAGGTACGGGAAGACCAGGCCGCTTACGTCGGCAAGCAGTTGTTCAACGTCGCCCGCCACACCGCCTCGGCCTTCCTCGCCTACGACCTGACACCGGACAGCGACGGCAACCGCTGGCGCATCGGCGGCGGCGCGCGCTACGTCGGCAAACGCCAGGGCGACGCGCTCAACAGCTTCGCGCTCGACGCCTACACCGTGGCCGACGCCTTCGTCGCCTGGCAGACCCGCTTGGGCGGCAACAAGCTCGACGTCCAGCTCAACGTCAAGAACCTGTTCGACAAGACCTATTACACCTCGACCAGCGGCAGCAACCTGCAAGTCAACGTCGGCGAGCCGCGCGAAGTGGTGCTGCAGACCAAGCTGTCGTTCTGACCAGCGGTAATTGTCGGCATCAACGGCGGCCTTCGCACCGCCGGAGATCCCGGCCGTCACGGCACAGGCATTGAAGCGGAGGCCACGAGCACGGATAATTAACCGTTTTGATGTGGACTCCGACAGCATGCCCGTGATCACTCTCGTCGAACGGATCGACGCCCTTCTGCCCCAGACCCAGTGTGGCCAGTGCGGCCACGCCGGTTGCCGGCCGTATGCCGAGGCGCTGGCGGAAGGACGCGACCCGATCAACCGTTGCCCGCCGGGCGGCGAGGACGGCATCCGGGCGCTGGCGGAGTTGCTCGAACGGCCGGTCATCCCGTTCGCCGCCGACGGCCCGCAGCCCAAGCCGCGCGCGCTGGCCTTCATCCGGGAAGACAGCTGTATCGGCTGTACCCTGTGCATCCAGGCCTGTCCGGTGGACGCCATCGTCGGCGCGGCCAAACAGATGCACACCGTCATCGCGGCCGAATGCACCGGCTGCGAACTGTGCGTCGCCCCCTGTCCGGTGGACTGCATCGATCTGGTGCCGGTGACCGACCCGGACGACGCAAAGCGCGAACAGGTGATGGCGCGCGCCCAGCAGGCGCGCAAACGCTACGAACAACACCAGGCACGCAAGGCGCGCGACCAAGCCGAAAAGGCCCAACGGCTGGCCGAGCGCGCCGCCGTGGCGGCCCCGGCAGCGACTCCGGCCACCACCGGCACGGCCAGTTCGGCACCCCGGTCGTCCGCCGTCGACAAGAACGAACTGATCCGCAAGGCGATGGAGCGCGCGGCCGCCATGCGTGCCGCCAAGGAAGAAGCCGACAAGGACAAGCAGTGAACGCCGCCAAACGCCGCGAAATTTTCCGCCGGCTGCGCGAACTGAATCCGGAACCGCGTACCGAACTGGAATACAGCACGCCGTTCGAACTGCTGATCGCCGTGGTGCTGTCGGCCCAGGCCACCGATGTCGGCGTCAACAAGGCCACGCGCCTGTTGTTCCCCGTCGCCAACACCCCGGCCGCCCTGCTCGCGCTGGGCGAGGAAGGGCTCGCCGAGTACATCAAGACCATCGGTCTCTACCGCACCAAGGCCAAGAACGTCATCGCCACCTGCCGTCTGCTGCTGGAAAAGCACGGCGGCGAGGTGCCGCAAACACGCGTGGAACTGGAAGCCTTGCCCGGCGTCGGCCGCAAGACCGCCAACGTGGTGCTGAACACTGCCTTCGGTCATGCCACCATGGCGGTCGACACCCACATCTTCCGCGTCGCCAACCGGACCAGGCTGGCCCCCGGCAAGGACGTGCGCGAGGTGGAAGACAAGCTGATGAAGGTGGTACCGGCCGAATACCTGGTCGACGCCCACCACTGGCTGATCCTGCACGGCCGCTATATCTGCAAGGCTCGCCGCCCCGAATGCGAGCGCTGTCCCATCGTCGATCTCTGTGAATACCCAGCAAAAACGGTATGATGAAAGCGGGAGAGCGGACTCCAGAGGGCCGGCCGGCGGCGCCAATGCTTGAAAAAACGCCGGACCGACCCGAGCTCCACTCTGTCATAACCAGAAAGGATGTTCCGTGACTCCGTATTTCCGCACCATTGCCAGCGCCGCCCTGGCGGTGACGCTGCTAGCTGGCTGCGACAAGATCGAGCGCCTGTTCAAAGGCGACAACCCCAGCGTCGCCATTCCGGCCCAGAACGACGGGCGGGTGGCCATGCTGTTGCCCGATTTCACCCAACTGGTGGAACGCGACGGCCCGGCCGTGGTGAACATCCAGGCCACCAAGCTCGAAACGGCCACCAGTCAGAACGAACTGCCGTTCCCGATCCCCGAGGACGACCCGCTCTACGACTTCTTCCGCCGCTTCATGCCGAACCAGCCGCCGCAGGAGCAGGCGCCGAGCGAAAGCGTCTCGTACGGCTCCGGCTTCATCATCAGCGACGACGGCTACATCCTGACCAACGCCCACGTCGTGGCCAGCGGCTCGCAGATCAAGGTCATGATGACCGACAAGCGCGAGCTGAAGGCCAAGCTGGTCGGCCTCGACAAGCGCACCGACGTGGCGGTGCTGAAGGTCGACGCCGCCGGCCTGCCGGTGGCCAAGATCGGCGACCCGGCCAAGCTCAAGGTCGGCGAGTGGGTTGCCGCCATCGGCGCCCCGTTCGGCTTCGACAACACCGTCACCGCCGGCATCGTCTCGGCCAAGGGGCGCAGTCTGCCGGACGAGAATTACGTACCGTTCATCCAGACCGACGTGGCGATCAACCCGGGCAACTCCGGCGGTCCGCTGTTCAACCTGCGCGGCGAGGTGGTCGGCATCAATTCGCAGATTTACAGCCGCTCCGGCGGCTTCATGGGCATCTCCTTTGCCATTCCGATCGACATCGCCGTCAACGTGGCCGAGCAGATCAAGGCCAAGGGCAAGGTCAGCCGTGGCCAATTGGGCGTGCACATCCAGGAAGTCAGCCAGGAACTGGCGCAGTCCTTCGGCCTGAAGCAGCCAAACGGTGCGCTGGTGGTACGGATCGAGCCGAATGGCCCGGCGGCCAAGGCCGGGCTGCAGGTCGGCGACATCATCCTGCACCTGAACGGCAAGCTGGTGGAAAACTCCAAGGACCTGCCGATCCTGGTCGGCGGCCTGCAGCCGGGCGCCAAGATCAAGCTCGGCGTGTGGCGCAAGGGGACGGAAAAGGATGTCTCGGTGGTGCTGGGCGAACTGGCCAGCGACGTCGCGACACCGCAGCAATCGCAACAGCCGGAGCCGGCCCCGCAGAGCTTTCAGTTCAACAAGCTGGGCTTGACGCTGACCGAGCTGACCGCCGCCCAGAAGAGCGAACTGGGCCTGCCTGGCGGCCTCTTGATCCAGAAAGCCCAGGGGCCGGCGGCACGCGCCGGGCTGCTGCACGGCGACATCATCATCGGCCTGAACCAGAGCCAGGTGCTCGACGTGAAAGGCTTCGAACGGGCGCTGGCCAACGCCGGGGGCAACATCGCCCTCCTGGTACGGCGGCAGGACAACACCTTGTTCGTACCGCTGCGCCTCGAATGATCCACGACCGCCCCCAGGGGCGGTTTCTTTTTGCCTGTCCTTCCTTCACGGCCACGGAGAAACCGGCCCGAACGACCAGGCCCGGAAAACGACACATCAACACACGACAAGGAGAAATCATGGACTTTCTGACCACCGACCTGAGCGACGCACACGAAGCCGAGGTGCGCGTGCTCGAGCCGATGTTCAAGCGTTTCGGCGCCCACCCGCGCTTCCAGGGACCGATCGAAACGCTCAAGGTGTTCGAGGACAATACCCTGGTACGCGAAGTGCTGACGGAACCGGGCAATGGCCGGGTGCTGGTGGTCGACGGCGGCGGCTCGCGCCGTTGCGCGCTGGTCGGCGACCAGATCGGCGAACTGGCGGTGAAAAACGGCTGGGCTGGCATCGTGGTGTACGGCTGCATCCGCGACTCGGTCGCGCTCGACGCGCTGCCGCTGGGCATCCGCGCCCTGGACACCCACCCGAGAAAGTCGGTCAAGCGCGGCGAGGGCCAGCGCGGCCTGACCATCACTTTCGGCGGTGTCAGCATGAGCCCCGGCGACTGGCTCTACGCCGACGAGGACGGCGTGCTGCTGGCCGATCGCGCACTGATCTGATCCCTCGCCCCCAAAATGGCTATGGCCAACCTTTGCAGGCTGGCCATGGCGTTGGCAACCTTCATTTGCCGGCCTTGGCCCGGGCGTATTGCGGCAACGCCGCCCACGCCTCCGGTTCGACCCACGGCACGTGCTCCTGCCACCAGGTATGGTGCTCAGGCGTGACGAGTTCGGGCTGATCCAGCGTGGCCAGGGTGATGTCGACGCTATGCGGGTCGGCCTCATGGCGGTAAGTCAGCGTCGTTCCGCAATGCGGGCAGAAACCGCGCTCCACCGAGCACGACGAGTGGTAATGCATCAAGGGCTCGCCATGCCACTCCACTTCGCAATCGCGCACCGTGAACCACGTCACGAACAGCGCCCCGCTCGCCTTGCGGCAGCTATGACAGTGGCAGTGCGTGACAAAGCTAGGCTCCCCATACACGCAATAGTAAATGGCCCCACACAGGCAACTGCCTCTCAAATGCGGCATGCGAGCCCTCCCGTTGAGGCATCAAAGCAGGACGATGATCCTGCGCGCAACCGACAACACCCCACCATGTCACTATGGCACCCTGTCGGGAAATTTCAAATCGGCTGCTTGGCGTTTAATTCCAAGAAAATACCCGGAACGCGCAAGCGAAGCCCTCCTGGACAGGTTTTGGCGAAACGAAAACGCAATCTGCCAGACGGAGTGCTGATAGCAAGGGTACGGCCACGCGGGCCCACGACGCCAGACGGGGTTTATTGGCGCCCCAAATGCAAAAGCGGACCGAAGTCCGCTTTTGTCATGGCACCGGCCCTGCTCAGGCGGGCTGAACCGGGGTCGAGCCGGCCAGTTCGGTGATGCGGTTGCTGCCGTCCACGAACACCAGCTTCGGCGCATGATCCTTCAGCTCGGCATCGTCGTAGACCGCGAACGAGGCGATGATCAGCAGGTCCCCCGGCGCCGCGCGGCGCGCGGCCGAACCGTTGACCGAAATCACCCCCGAACCGCGCTCGGCCTTGATGGCGTAGGTGGCGAAGCGCTCGCCGTTGGTGACGTTCCAGATCTGCACTTCCTCGTATTCGCGGATGTCCGCCGCCTCGAGCAGGTTCTCGTCAATGGCGCACGAGCCGATGTAATGCAGTTCGGCGTGGGTGGTGGTCACGCGGTGGAGCTTCGATTTCAACATGCTGCGCTGCATAATTCCATTCCTTGCTAGCAATGACGCCGCGCTCAGCGCAGCACTTCCACATTATCGATCAGGCGGGTCTTGCCCAGGCGCGCCGCGGCCAACACCACCAGCCGCTTCTCGCCGGCATGGGCGATTTCCAGCGTGTCGGCCTGGCGCACTTCGACGTAGTCGACGCGCCAGCCATGCGCCTCGAGGTCCTGCCGCGCCGCCGTCTCCAGGCTGGCATAGTCCTGCTCGCCGGCCAGCAGGCGCTCGCGGATCGCAGCCAAGTGGCGGTACAGGCGCGGCGCCTCGGCGCGCTCCTCGGGGCTCAGATAACCGTTGCGCGACGACAACGCCAAACCATCCTCGGCGCGGCCGGTATCGACCGGCACGATCTCGACCGGCTGGTTGAGGTCGTCGACCATGGCCTTGATCACGTGCAGCTGCTGGTAATCCTTCTTGCCGAAACAGGCCAGGTCGGGCTGCACGATGTTGAACAGCTTGGTCACCACCGTGGCCACGCCGCGGAAGTGGCCAGGGCGGAAGGCACCGCACAGCTCGTTCTGGATATGCGGCGGCTCGACGTTGAAATCCTGGCGGATGCGCGGATACAGCTCCTGCTCGTTCGGGAAGAACAGCACGTCGACACCGGCGTCGCACAGCTTGGCACAGTCGGCGTCGAAGGTGCGCGGATACGCATCGAAATCCTCGCCCTGACCGAACTGCAGGCGGTTGACGAAAATGCTGACCACCACCTTGCCGGCGCGCCGGCGCGCCTCCTTCACCAGCGCCAGATGGCCCTCGTGCAGATTGCCCATGGTGGGCACGAACGCCACCGTGCCGGCCTGGCGACGCCAGGCACGCAGCTCGGCGATGCTACGGATGACTTCCATCTTCTTCTTACACCTCAGAAGCAATGCTCTTCGGCCGGGAACGTGCGCTCCTTGACGGCGGCCACGTAACTCGCCACCGCCGCCTGGATGCTGTCGGCACCGGCCATGAAATTCTTGACGAAACGGGCTTTGCGCCCCGGGTAAACACCGAGGATATCATGCAGCACCAGCACCTGCCCGGAAACATCCACCCCGGCGCCGATGCCGATGGTCGGCACGGCGATGCTCTCGCTCACGCGCCTGGCCAGGGCCGCCGGCACGCACTCCATCAGCACCAGGCTGGCACCGGCCTCGGCCAGGGCCGAGGCGTCGCGCAGGATGCGCTCGGCATCGCTCTCGCTCTTGCCCTGCACCCGGTAGCCGCCGAAGCTGTTGACGAACTGCGGCGTCAGGCCGATGTGCGAGCACACCGGAATGCCGCGCTCGACCAGGAAACGGGTGGTTTCCGCCATGAACGCGCCGCCTTCCACCTTGACCATGTGCGCGCCGGCCTGCATCAGCCGGGCCGCGTTGGCGAAGGCCTGCTGCGGGCTCTCCTGATAGCTGCCGAACGGCATGTCAGCCAGTACCAGCGCCTTCTTGGCGCCGCGCGCCACACAGCGGGTGTGGTACTCCATCTGCTCCATGGTCACCGGCAGCGTCGAATCTTCCCCTTGAACGACCATGCCGAGCGAGTCGCCTACCAGCAACACTTCGACCCCGGCTTCGTCCAGCAGCGTGGCGAAGCTCGTGTCGTAACAGGTGAGCATGCTGATCTTCTGGCCTTCGGCGGCCATCTTGTACAGGGTATTGACGTTGATTTTCACTGTCCTCTTCCTCGTGGCATGGGAAAACAGCCGCCGGCGTGCGCAGCTTGTGGCCGCCCCGCCCGACTGTTCGAGACGATCAGACGCTCTTGTTGAAATAGCTGCGCTGACCGCGCATCTCGCTGATGCAGCGCAACAATAGCTCGAAATCGTCGCTGCCATCAACCAAGTTGAGGTGGTCGGTATTGACGATCAGCAGGGGAGCGGCGTCGTAGCCATGGAAAAACTCGCTGTAGGCGGCATGCACGCGCCTGAGGTAGCCCTCCGGGAAGGCCGGCGACTCGGTCTCTTTGGCGCGATTGGCCACGCGCGACAGCAGCACGTCTTCCGACGCCTGCAGGTAGATCACCAGGTCGGGAACGGGAAACGCCGGCAGCAGGCTGCCGGTGAGGCGCTGGTAGAGCGCGAACTCCTGCTCGTCGAGGTTGACGCGGGCGAACAGGGCGTCCTTCTCGAACAGGAAATCGGACACCAGCGGCGCGGTACGCAAGGGACCGTCCTGCATCTCGGCGGCGAGATCGGCGCGCTGCAGCAGGAACGACAGCTGGGTCGCCAGCCCGTGCTGCTGCGGATTGCGGTAAAAGCGCGTGAGAAAAGGGTTGGCGGCCGGGTCTTCGGCCAGCAGCGACACGCCCCAGTAATTCGCCAGACGGCGCGCCAGCGCCGACTTGCCGGCACCGATCGGGCCTTCCACTACCACGTAACGCAATTGGCTCATGCCAGATCCCTCCGTTTAGCCCGCCAGCCGTTCCACACCCGACGCCTCCAGCCCTGCCAGCAACTGGTCCGCCCGGCCATGCCGGCCCACGGCGAGATCCGGCTGCAATTCGGCGAGCGGCGCCAGCACGAAAGCCCGTTCGTGCATGCGCGGATGCGGCAGCGTCAGACGCTCCGATTCGAGCTCCACGCCCTCCATCATCAGCAGATCGAGGTCGAGCACGCGCGGGGCGTTGCGGAACGAACGCACCCGGCCGAAACGCTCCTCGAGCTGCATCAGGGCATCCAGCAGCGCCAGCGGCGCAAGGTCGGTGTCCAGTTCGGCGACGGCGTTGATGAAGTCAGGCTGGTCAAGATAACCGACCGGAGCGGTGCGGTACAGCGAGGACGCGCGCAACAGGCGCACGCCGGGAACGGTATCGAGCGCCGCCAGGGCGGCCAGGACCTGCTGTTGCGGCTGTTCCAGATTGCTGCCCAGGGCGATGAACGCTCGGCTCACGATTCGACGCCCTGCTCGCCACTTTCACGGCGGCGCTGGCTGGGGCGGCGGCGCTTGCGCTTCTTGGCGGGAGCCCCGTTGGCCGAGCCCTCCTCCCGGGCATTGGCGACCAGTTCCAGGCGTTCATCGTGATCGGCGTGCTGGAAATCGTCCCACCACTGCACCAAGCTCGCCGGCACCTCGCCGGCCTGGGCACGCAGCGACAGGAAATCGAAAGCGGCGCGGAAGCGCGGTTGTTCGAGGAAGCGGAACGGGCGCTGGCCGCTGCGGTTCTCGAAGCGCGGCTGCTGTACCCAGATCTCGCGCATGGTGGCGCTGAAGCGGCGCGGGATGGCGAATTCGTTGTCCTGCAGCGACTCCACTTCGGCGATCGCGTCGAACAAGGCCTGCACCGGCCGCTCGCCACTCTTGAGCCGTGCCGTCCACTGCTGCGACACCTGGCGCCACAGCAGGGTCGCCAGCAGGAAGCCGACCGACACCGGCTTGTCCTCGCGGATGCGCTCATCGGTGCTCTGCAGGCCCAGTTGCAGGAACTGGTCGTCGCCGCGCTCATCGAGTACGGCGTCGAGCAGCGGGAACACGCCGCGCGACAAGCCCTCCTCGCGCAGCTTGCACAGACAGGAATAAGCCTGGCCGGACATCAGGAGCTTGAGCATTTCGTCGAACAGGCGTGCCGGTGGCTCCTTCTTCAGCAGATGGGCATGGGCGCGGATCGGCTTGCGGGTGTTCTCGTCGATCTCGAAATTCAGCTTGGCCGCCAGGCGCACGGCGCGCAGCATGCGCACCGGGTCTTCCTGGTAACGGCGCGCCGGCTGGCCGATCATGACCAGCTTGCGCGCCTGCAGATCCTTCACCCCGTGGTGATAGTCGATGATGGACTCGTCGGACGGATCGTAGAACAGGGCATTGACGGTGAAGTCGCGGCGATGGGCATCCTCTTCCTGGCTGCCGTAGGAGTTGTCGGCCATGATGCGGCCGGTCTCGTTGGTATCGTCGATGCTGCCGCCACGGAAAGTGGTGACCTCGATCGTTTCCGGGCCGACCATCACGTGCACGATCTTGAAGCGGCGGCCGATGATGCGCGAGCGGCGGAACAGGTGGTGCACCTGCTCCGGCGTGGCGCTGGTGGCCACGTCGAAGTCCTTGGGATTGACACCCAGCAAGAGATCGCGCACCGCCCCCCCCACCACGTACGCCGTGAAACCGGCCTCCTGCAGGCGCGAGGTCACTTTCAGCGCCGCCTGGCTGAGCCGGTCGCGCCGCACTCCGTGTTGGGAAAGAGGAATAACGCGCGGTTTGACGCGACGCTTGCCTACTACGCCAGCGGGCAGCTCGAGTACTCGTCGAATTAGCTTGCGGATCATCGGGGAAATGGTGAGAGAGTATGGGATACGCCGAAAAGCGTAGCATTCAAGGGGCCGATTATAGCCTGAAACAACGCGGAAAACACACCGCAAACGACGACGGGCCAAGGACGGACGGGGCGACTCCGGGCAAGGCGGGGTCGCGGACACGATTGCCCTGGCCGCCCCTGCCCCCTAGAATTCAGCCATTTCCCACTGCCGCAAGGCCCGGCCTCCGTGACCCCCGTACTCGCTTTCGCCATCGCCACCGTCCCCGACGTGGCCGGCATCCGCACCCTTTATGGCTTCGCCGCCGACATCGCCGACCACGACGTGGCCGAGTTCGCCCTGCAACGCCAGCGCGCCCGCACCGGCGGCGACGGCCTGCCGCATCACCTGCAGCGCATCGTCGCCGTATCCTGCCTGCTGCAGCAGGGGGACGAGATCACCTGCCGCTCGTCCGGTGCGGTAGGCGCCAATGAAGCCGCGCTGCTGCAGCTCCTGTTCGACACGGTGGCGCAGCATTCCCCCTGCGTCACCAGCTGGAGTGGCGAAGCGTTCGCCCACCCTGTCTTGCGCTATCGCGCCCTGATCAACGGCGTGCCCCTGCCACGCCACTGGCAGCCGGACGACGCCGGGTGCATCGGTCGGCGCGGCCTGGTGCCGCTGCCGTACGCTGCCGTGCCGCTCGACGAGATGGCCCGGCTATGCGGCCTGCCCGCCCAGCCAACGCAGGACAGCGAGAGCACTTGGCGGGTCTACCGGGCCGGCCGGATCGACGAGATCCGGGCCCGTTGCGACGTCGAAGCACTCACCACCAGCCTGCTGTTCCTGCGTTCCCGCCTGGTGCACGGCGCGCTGAGCACCGACGAGTACCGTCATGCCGTCGAGCGCGTGCGCGACTGGGTCGGCCAGCAAAGCGAACCGCACTGGCGCGACTTTCTCGCCGCCTGGCCATTGGTGACAGCTTGACAGCCCCCGTGCCCACGGGTAGTCTTTTTGCATGCGCCGATTTGATACAGCTTGCGGGGCGCCGATAAATTCCAGCTAAAGCGTGCGACCAAACCCGCTTTAGCCTATCGGCAAGCGGGTTTTTGTTTGCCCGCCCCTCCCCCGCCCGCGTAGCGATCAGCCATACCGTAATACAGCAATACAGCGCCGAGTTAATGACAACTTGCAGGGCGCTCAAAAATCCTGCTAAAGCGTCGCCTGGCATGGGTTCCGGGCACGCCACAGCGCCCAACCTGAAGGAATATGCCATGTACGACTGCCAGAACGACAACTGCCGCGACTTCGCCTACGACGACAGCCACATCGCCTCCTCGCTTACCGCCTCCCAGCCCGCACTCAAAGGCACCTTGGTAGCCAGCGCCCCCCACGCCGATCATCTGGCCACACTGGAGCAACTCTCCTTGTTCGCCCGCCAGCGCGGCTACGCCTCGCAGCAGAAGGAGAGCCGGCTGGAGCTGGCCGGCGTCACCCTGCCCGATGCGCTCGCCATCAACGCCCGCTTCGGCGGCGCCCTCGTCATCAGTTGCGACCTGCGCCGCCATCCGCCGGCCCGTTTTGCTTAACTCGGTGTCTCGCCGCTGTAAAGACGACCGGCAAGGATGACCGTATACTGAACGGCTTTCATCCCTCGGTCTCGTCATGTTCTTTGGACTGAGCCGGGAGCCGCGCGCCAGGATCGTCGCGGAATCCCGGCAGATTCTCGCCCTGGCGCTGCCCATCATGGTGGCGCAAGTCGCCCACGTGGCGATGGGCTTCGTCGATACCGTGATGTCCGGCCGCGTCAGCACCAACGACCTGGCCGCGGTATCGCTCGGCTCCAGCGTCTTTATCACCGTCTACGTCACGCTGATCGGCATCGCCACCGCGCTCAACCCGCTCATCGCCCACCTGTTCGGCGCCGGCGAGCGCGAGGAGATCGGCGAGACGGTACGCCAGGGGCTGTGGTTCTGCCTGTTCCTCGGCCTTATCGGCAGCGCGCTGATGATCTTCGGCCAACCCTGGCTGCGCGACTGGCTGACGCTGTCCAGCGACGTCGAGGACAAGGTGATGCTGTTTCTCGACGGCGTCGCGCTCGGCATGCCGGCAGCGATGATGCAGCGCGCGCTGCACGCCTTCGCCTCCAGCCTCAACAAGCCCCGGCCGATCATGCTGGTCGGCGTGGCAGCGCTGCTGCTCAACATCCCGCTCAACTACGCGCTGATCCACGGCCTGTACGGTCTGCCGGCGATGGGCGGCGCCGGCTGCGGCTGGGCCACCGCCGCCGCGCTGTGGTTCAACCTGCTGGCACTGTTGGGCTACATCGTGCGCCATCCCCATTTCCAGCCCTACGCCTTCACGCACCGCTGGAGCTGGCCAGACTGGTCGCGCTACGGCGCCATGCTGAAGCTGGGGCTGCCGATCGGCCTCTCGTTCTTCTTCGAGGTCAGCCTGTTCTCGTTCATCGCCTTCCTGGTCGCCAAGCTCGGCACCACGGTGGTGGCCAGCCACCAGGCGGTGATCAACGTCAGCAGCATCATCTACATGCTGCCGCAAAGCATCTCCACCGCGATGTCGGTGCGCGTCGGCCAGGCGGTCGGCGCCGGCGACTACCACCAGGCGCGCTTCACCGCCGGCACCGGCCTGTTGACCGGCCTGGTGCTGGCCGGGCTGACCATGCTGCTGATGCTGGCGCTGCGCGAAGACATCATCCGTCTCTACACCACCGACCCCGAGGTGATCCGCATCGGCGCCGGCCTGCTGTTCTTCGCCGCGGTGTTCCAGCTAACCGACGCCACCCAGAGCATCTCTTCCGGCGCCTTGCGCGGCTACAAGATCACCACCGGGCCGATGATCATCCACGTGGTGTCGTTCTGGGGGCTGGGCCTGGGGCTCGGCATGGTGCTGGGACTGTCCGACTGGCCGCTGCCCTTCCTTGCCCTGCCCATGGGCATCGAGGGTTTCTGGGCGGCGCTGGTATTCAGCCTGAGCGTGGCGGCGGTTTTGCTGGTAGGCTACCTGTCGCGCGAAAGTCGCCGCCGCCTGGTCCGTCAACATACCGAAAGCTGAACCGCCGTGAGCCTTGTTTTTCATCATGACCACCCCCTCAAAACGCTGAACACCTTCGGCATGGACGTGCGCGCCGCGACGTTCTGCGAGCTGGACGACCTGGCCCGGCTGCCCGAACTGCTGGCGAGCGAGCCCTACCGGCGCGGACCGGTGCTGTGGCTGGGTGGTGGCAGCAACCTGCTGTTCACCGGCGACTATCCGGGGCTGGTCGTGAAAGTGGCACTTGCCGGCATCACGGTGCTGCACGAGAACGACGACGAGGTGGTGGTGGAGGCCGCCGCCGGCGAGAACTGGCACGGCTTCGTGCAGCACACGCTGGCGCAGGGCTGGGCCGGGCTGGAAAACCTGAGCCTGATCCCCGGCACCGTGGGCGCGAGCCCGATCCAGAACATCGGCGCCTACGGCGTCGAGGTCAAGGATTGCCTGACCGAGGTAGTGTGCGCCGACCTGCACGACAACGGCGCCCAACGCATCCTCTCCAACGCCGACTGCCGCTTCGGCTATCGCGACAGCGTGTTCAAGCATGAACTGAACGGCCGCCTGCTGGTCACCGCGGTACGCTTCCGCCTGAGCAAACGGCCGACGCTACACACCGGCTACGGCGACATCGGCAAGGAACTGGCCGCCATGGGCAAGGCGGACGGCGCCTCGCCGCGCGACGTCAGCGAAGCGGTGATCCGCATCCGCTCCGCCAAGCTGCCCAACCCGCTGGAACTCGGCAACGCCGGCAGCTTCTTCAAGAACCCGATCATCGACGCCGATCAGGCCGAAGCCCTGCTCGCGCGCCATCCCGACCTGCCGCACTACCCTGCCGGCGCCGGCAAGACCAAACTCGCCGCCGGCTGGCTGATCGACCGTGCCGGGCTGAAGGGCTACCGCGAGGGCGACGCCGGCGTACACGCGCGCCAGGCGCTGGTGCTGGTCAACTACGGCCACGCCAGCGGCCGGGAAATCTGGGCGCTGGCGCAGAAAGTACAGGCGACGGTGAAGGAACGTTACGGCGTGCAGCTGGAACCGGAACCGCTGGTGCTGTAAGAAGCTATCCTCAAAGTTACTGCGCGGTCGTGATCTCGGGTTGGGTGGTGCTCTGAGCGTGCGAATCTCTGGTCGAGATTCGCTCAGCCATGATCCTCATGGACTACGTGTCCATTCCGGTTCCTGCGCTCCAGCCGCCCCTCGCTGACGACCGCTCGTCCCACTTTGAGAACAGCTTCTAGAATGCGCTACTTGAGCAGCCGCCGCCGGGTCAGCGCCACCGCCAGCGAGAACGACAGCACGGCGTAGAGCAGCAGGATCAGCAGGCTCGGCCAGACAGAGGGCGGCGTCACACCGTTGACCAGGGGCCGGGCCAGACGGATGGCGTGGGTCAGCGGCAGAACCTCGGCCACCGCCCGAATCCAGCCGGGCAGGTTCTCGGCCGGGTAGAACACCCCGGAGATCAGCATCATCGGGCTGACCACCAGCGTGAAGTAGTACATGAAGAAGTCGTAGCTCGGGCTCACCGCCGTCACCACCAGCCCCATGCCGGCGAAGGCGAGCCCGGACAGCGCGATCAGCGGCACGATCCACAACACCAGCGGGCTCTTGATCAGCCCCAGCAGCCCCATCACCAGCAGGATGGCGAGCCCCGACAGCAGGCTCTTCGACGCCGCCCACAGCCACTCGCCCAGCACCACGTCGTCCACCGTCAGCGGCGCGTTGATGATGGCCGACCAGGTCTTCTGCACGTGCATGCGCGAGAAGGCCGAGTACAGCGCCTCGAACGTCGCGCTGTTCATGGTGCTGTAGCACACCGTCCCGGCCGCCAGGAACTGGATGTAGGGCACGCCGTTGATGGCCGGCAGCAGGCTGCCGATACCGAAACCCAGCCCCAGCATGTACAGCATCGGGTCCGCCAGGTTGCCCAGCATCGACGGCACGGCCAGCTTCTTCCACACCAGGTAGTTGCGCAGCCAGACCGGAATGAAACGCAGCGACAGGCGAGGCAGCATGCTCAGGCTCCCGGATCGGAGTTGTCGTCGAGATAGCGGCTGTCGTCGAAGGTGGCGACCCACCGCGGGCGGTAGACGATCAGGATCGCCATGATCAGCCCGGTGGTGAAGGCTTCGGACCAGGACAGCAGGAAATAGAACGGCAGGGCCTCGGTCATCAGTTCCTCCCAAGGATAGGCTTCCGCCAACCCCAAGGCCACGATGCCGCCGAGGCCGGTGGCGAACAGGCTGGCGCCGCCGGCGAGAAAGGCGCAGACGAACACGTAAATGAACAGGTTGGGCGGCAGCAGGCGCTGCGTCAGCCGCAGCACCACCGACACCAGCGTCACCGGCAGCACCGCCATCAGCCAGAAGTTGAGCCCCAGCGACATCCAGTCGCCCAGGCCGTAGGCCGTCACCCCGGCCAGCACGATGGCCAGCGCCAGCAGCGCCAGCCAGTGCCCCATCATCAGCGTGAGGATGGCGGCCCCCGACAGGTGGAACCAGAGTCCCGGCTTGAAACCGCCTTTCATCATCCACATCGCCATGGTCAGCACACAGGCACCCAGCCAGGCGTTCAGTGCGACGTGGTCGAGTGCGCGCCACTTGATGCGGCTCGCCGCCCAGCCCAACACGCCCAATGCCGCCAACAGGGTCGACCATTGCACCCAGAGAGGAAAGAAAGCGGCAGGCAGGTTCATGACGGGAGACAGCGGCAAGAAGAATCGCTCCATCATACCAGACGGTGCAGCTCCCCTGCCGACACAACACGGCGGCAGGCCGCTACAATACGGGTTTTACGGAGAACGCCCGATGCCAGTCCTGCCCCCTCATCACCTCATCGCCCACCAGGTCAGCCTGAGCCTGGCCGAAGACATCGGCAACTGCGACTGGACCGCCCTGCTGATCGACGAAGACGCCGGCGGCCGGGCCACGGTGCTGGTGCGTGAAGAGGCGGTCGTCTGCGGGCAGGTCTGGTTCGACGAGTGTTTCCGCCAGGTCGACGCGCGCTGCGCCGTCGACTGGAAGGTCGAGGAAGGCGAGCGCGTCGCGGCCGGCACTGTGCTGTGCGAGATCGCCGGGCCGGCGCGCGCCCTGCTCACCGCCGAGCGCACGGCGCTGAACTTCCTGCAAACGCTGTCCGCCGTCGCCACCGCAACGCGGCGCTACGCCGAGGTGGTGGCCGGCACCAACGCACGTGTCCTCGACACGCGCAAGACGCTGCCGGGGCTGCGCCTGGCGCAGAAATACGCCGTCACCGTCGGCGGCGGCGACAACCAGCGCATCGGTCTCTACGACGGCATCCTGATCAAGGAAAACCACATCATGGCCGCCGGTGGCATCCGCCAGGCGCTGGAACAGGCCTATCGCCTGGCGCCGGCCAACGTCAGCGTGCAGGTGGAAGTGGAAACGCTGGACGAGCTGAACCAGGCACTGGCGGCCGGCGCCAAGCTGGTGCTGCTGGACAATATGTCACTGGACCAGATGCGCGAGGCAGTGCGCCTGAGTGCCGGCCGTGCGCAGCTGGAAGCCTCGGGCGGGGTCGAGCTGGCCACGGTCCGGGCCATCGCCGAAACCGGCGTCGACCGCATTTCGGTCGGCAAGCTGACCAAGGATGTGACCGCCATCGACCTGTCGATGCGCTTCCAGCTCTGAGAAGCCCCGCACATCGAACACGTAGGATGAGAGAAGGCTTTCCTGGCCGAGCCCCCATCAACGATGGGTTGCGCTGCGCTCCACCCATCCTACGATCAAGCGGTCGGCACGTAGGATGGGTGCAGGATCTCCGAGCCGAAACCCATCGATGCCGGCTCGCGCTATACCCCACCCATCCTGCGATCAAACGGGTCAGAACGACGCCTGCTCCGGGTTGAGGATGGCGGACAGCTGCCGCAACATGGCGGCGGTCGCCCCCCAGATATGATGCGGACCAAAGGTCAGCGACAGATAGGTGCCGGACACGCCATCACGCACGTAGCTGTGGCGCTCGTACTGGCGCGGGTCCAACACCCGTTCCAGCGGCACCTCGAACACTTCAGCCACTTCGGACGGCTCGGGCGTGAGAGCCAGCGGCGGCACCAGCAAGCCGACCACCGGCGTCACCCGGAAGCGGGTGATCGTGAAGTAGTCCGGCAGCGTCCCCAGCACACTAACCCCCTCCTCGGCCAAGCCCACTTCTTCGCGCGCCTCGCGCAAGGCCGCGTGCACCGCGCTCTGGTCGTGCGGGTCGATCTTGCCGCCAGGAAAACTGACCTGCCCCGCGTGCTGCGACAAGGAAGCGGTGCGCTGCGTCAGCAATACCGCCGGCGCACCGGCGTGCCACACCAAGGGCACCAGCACCGCCGCCGGCCGCTCCCCGCCGGTGGCGGACCGCTGCGGCAGATCGCCGACCACGACGGTCTGCCAGTCGCCCTCGAGCCGGGACCGGATCCACTGCTTGGCATCCTCCACTCCGAGCGGAAACATGCTGTTCACTCCCTGCGTCGCCCCGCCCGGATCTTGGGCAGAGCCAGTTCGCTCCAGTGCGCCAGCAGGCGCACGCTCAATCCTGAGATAAAGAGTAGCTGCAGCGTCAAAACGTTCACGATGCCGAAGGTATCCATCACAAACAAGCCGACGGCGACCAGGATCGCCACCATGCCGTAGAAATCCCGATGCAGGATGAAGGGGATGTCGTTGACCATCATGTCGCGCACCACTCCGCCCCCGACGGCGGTAATGAAGCCCAGCAGCACCACGCCGAATGCGTTCAGGTCGAGACTCAGGCCGACCTGCGCACCGGTCATGCTGAACGCCACCAGCCCGATCGAATCGGCGATCACGAACAGCCGGCCGAAGGTGGCGCTCTCGCGCCGATGCAAGCCGGCAAGCCAGGACAGCAGCAGCGTCGCCGCAATGACGATCAGATTAGTGTAATCATAGAACACCAGCGGGATGCGGCTGACCAGCACGTCGCGGATGATGCCGCCGCCGATGGCGGTCAGCAGAGCCACGATCAGGATGCCTAGGAGGTCGAGATGCTTGCGCACGCCAACCAGGTAACCGGAAAAGGCGAAAGCCACGGTGCCGATGCCGGCAAACCACGGCATGGAAGCAAAACGGCTCAATTCCATCGCATTGCTCATAACAAAACGCCGGGCTGGAAGGCCCGGCGCTGCTGGTAACACATGGCCGCTTCAGCGACGCATCGAATCGAAGAACGCAAGATTGCTCTTGGTCGCGCGCATCTTGTCCTGCAGGAATTCCATCGCCTCGAGGTCGTCCATCGGGTACAGGAGCTTGCGCAGCACCCAGATGCGCTGCAGCTGGTCCTGCGGAATCAGCAGCTCTTCGCGGCGGGTGCCGGAGCGGTTGATGTTGATCGCCGGGAAGATCCGCTTCTCGGCCATGCGGCGGTCGAGGTGGATCTCCATGTTGCCGGTGCCCTTGAATTCCTCGTAGATCACGTCGTCCATGCGCGAACCGGTGTCGATCAGCGCGGTGGCGATGATGGTCAGCGAACCGCCCTCTTCCACGTTGCGCGCGGCGCCGAAGAAGCGCTTCGGGCGCTGCAGGGCGTTGGCGTCGACACCGCCGGTCAGCACCTTGCCGGAGGCCGGGATCACAGTGTTGTAGGCACGCGCCAGACGCGTGATCGAATCGAGCAGGATCACCACGTCCTTCTTGTGCTCGACCAGGCGCTTGGCCTTCTCGATCACCATCTCGGCAACCTGCACGTGACGAGTGGCCGGTTCGTCGAAGGTGGACGACACCACTTCACCGCGTACCGAACGGGTCATCTCGGTCACTTCTTCCGGACGCTCGTCAATCAGGAGCACGATCAGCTCGACTTCCGGATGATTGGCGGTGATGGCATGGGCCAGGTTCTGCAGCATCACCGTCTTGCCCGACTTCGGCGGAGCGACCAAGAGGCCGCGCTGGCCCTTGCCGATCGGGGCGATCAGGTCGATCACCCGGCTGGTGATGTTCTCTTCGGCACGGATATCGCGCTCCAACACCAGGCGCTCGGTTGGAAACAACGGCGTCAGGTTCTCGAACAGGATCTTGTGCTTGGCGTTTTCCGGCGGCCCACCGTTGACCTTGTCGACTTTCACCAGCGCAAAATAGCGTTCGCCGTCCTTCGGCGTGCGGATTTCGCCTTCGATCGAGTCGCCGGTGTGCAGGTTGAAGCGGCGGATCTGGCTGGGGCTGACATAGATGTCGTCCGGGCCGGCCAGGTACGAGGTATCCGGGCTGCGCAGGAAACCGAAGCCGTCCGGCAGCACTTCCAGCGTACCATCGCCAAAAATGCTCTCGCCTTTCTTGGCCTGGTTCTTCAGCAGGGCGAAAATCAGGTCTTGCTTGCGCAGGCGGTTGGCGCCGTCGATCTCGTTGGCAATGGCCTTTTCAACGAGTTCGGTAACAGGAAGGTGTTTAAGGTCAGATAGGTGCATGGCAGCCGTGGTCGACTCGAATACGGATTAAGCGGGAATGCTCGACAAGGAGTGTGAAGCGGATACGGAGCGGGCGACAATGATGTCGCCCGCTGGTGAAGAATTTGACAGAAGGATAGGCGGTTTAGATGTGGCTGTCAATAAACGCCGTCAGTTGGCTCTTGGCGAGCGCGCCGACCTTGGTGGCCACCACGTTGCCATCCTTGAAGATCATCAGGGTCGGGATGCCGCGGATGCCGAATTTCGGCGGGGTCTGCTCGTTCTGGTCGATGTTCAGTTTCACCACTTTCAGGCGGCCGTCATACTCTTTGGACACTTCGTCCAGAATCGGGGCGATCATCTTGCACGGGCCGCACCATTCGGCCCAGTAGTCGACCAGCACCGGGCCCTGGGCCTTCAGTACGTCCTGTTCAAAAGAATCGTCGGTCACGTGCTGGATCAGATCGCTCATATCGTCCTCTCAATTGGTTTTGTCTTGTCGCCGGCAAACGGCATGGCACAAGGGATGGTAGCAAGCACGGCCAGCAGGGGCAACCCTGCCGGCTTCATGTCATTAATAATGAGGCTGGGGGCGGGGCTTTCAAGACCCCAGCAAGGCAGCCGCCAGCAACGCACGGGTATAGGATTGAGCCGGTGCCTCGAATACCTGGCGGGTCGGCCCGGCCTCGACCACCTTCCCGTCCTTGAGCACGATGACCTCGTGCGCCACGGCGCGGATCACCGCCAGGTCGTGGCTGATGAACAGGTAACTCAGCCCGTACTTGTGCTGCAGCCGGCGCAGCAGCTGCAGCACCTGCTTTTGCAGCGTGGCATCGAGCGCACTGGTCGGCTCGTCGAGCAGCATCAGCTTGGGACGCAGCACCAGGGCGCGGGCGATGGCGATGCGCTGGCGCTGGCCGCCGGAGAACTCATGCGGGTAACGGTCGACGCTGTCGGCGGCGAGGCCGACTTCGGTGAGGGTGTCGAGCACGCGCTGGCGCCGCGCCGCCTCGTCGAGTTCGGGAAAGTGCAGCGCCACGCCCTCGCCGACGATCTGGCCGACGGTCAGACGCGGCGACAGCGAAGCGAACGGGTCCTGGAATACCACCTGGTAGTCGCGGCGCGAGGCGCGCAGGGCCTGTCCGCGCAGCGTGTCGAGCCGGGTGGCGTCGAGGGTGATCTGCCCTTCCGCCTCGATCAGCCGCATCAGCGCGAGCCCCAGCGTGGTCTTGCCGGAGCCGGATTCGCCGACGATGCCGAGGGTACGGCCGGCGGCCACGCTGAGGTCCACGCCGTGCACCACCTGCGTCACGGTCTTGCCGAACCAGCCGCGGCGGCGGCTGAACGATACGCGGATCGCCTCGGCCCGCAGCCGCGGCGCGGCCTGGTCTGAGGTTTCCGTCAGGGTATCCGGCCGGCTCGCCAAGAGCTCGCGCGTGTAGGGATGGGCCGGCTGGCCGAACACCTCGGCCACCGTCCCCGCTTCGACCACCTCGCCGTTCCTCATCACCGCCACGCGGTCGGCGAAGCGCCGCACCAGGTTGAGGTCGTGGGTGATGAACAGCACCGCCATGCCAAGATCGCGCTGCAGCTCGTCGAGCAGGGCGAGAATCTGCGCCTGCACCGTGACGTCGAGCGCGGTGGTCGGTTCGTCGGCGATCAGCAGCTTGGGCTGGCAGGCCAGCGCCATAGCGATCATGGCGCGCTGGCGCTGGCCGCCGGAGAGCTGGAAGGGATAGGCGTCGACCTTGGTTTCCGGGTCGGGAATGCCGGTGCGCGCCAGCAGTTCGATGGCCTGCTGTCTGGCCTCACGCGGCGGCAGGCCGAAGTGCTGGCTCAAGGTCTCGATGATCTGGTTGCCGACGGTGTACACCGGGTTGAGCGCCGACATCGGCTCCTGGAAGATCATCGCCATCTCGCGCCCGCGCAGCTGGCGCAGCCGGCGCTCTGGCTGGCCCAGCAGTTCTTCGCCGTTGAAGCGGATGGCGCCGGACAGCGTCACGTCCGGGTTGAGGCGCATCAGTGCCTGCGCGGTGACGGTCTTGCCGGAGCCGGATTCGCCCACCAGCGCCACCTTCTCGCCGGCGCGCACGGTGAAGCTCACGCCGCGCACGGCGTCGCTGTGGCCGAAGCGGGCATGCAGGTTTTCTACCGACAGCAGTGGGTCCATGTCAGCCCTTGCGTGTATCGAGTGCCGCGCGCAGCCCCTCGCCGATGAAGATCAGCAACAGCAGCGTGACGGTCAGTACGGTGAAGGTGGACAGCGCGATCCACCAGGCGTCGAGGTTGTCCTTGCCCTGGGCCAGCATTTCGCCAAGGCTCGGCGTGGTGGCCGGCACACCCAGGCCGAGGAAGTCGAGGCTGGTCAGCGCCAGGATGGCGCCGCTGACGCGGAACGGCAGGAAGGCCAGTACTGGCGTCAGGCTGTTGGGCAGCACGTGGCGCCACATGATCTGGCGGTTGGCGAGCCCGAGCGAGCGCGCCGCCAGCACGTAGTCCATCTGGCGGTTTTTCAGGAACTCGGCGCGCACGTAGTCGGCGAGCCCCATCCAACCGAACAACGCCAGCAGCACCAAGAGCAGCGTCAGGCTGGGGTTGAAGAACGACGACAGGATAATCAAGAGGTAGAGTTCCGGCAGGCTGCCCCAGATCTCGATCACGCGCTGCAGCGCGAGGTCGAGCCGGCCGCCGAAGTAACCCTGCAAGCCCCCCAGCAGCACGCCGACCAGCGTGCCGACCGCGGTCAGCGCCAGCGCGAACAGCACCGACAGCCGGAAACCGTAGATCAGCCGCGCCAGCACGTCGCGCCCGCGGTCGTCGGTGCCGAGCAGGTTGGCGGCGGACGGCGCCGCCGGGTTCGGGGCCTCGGCGAAGTAGTTGAGCGTGTTGTAGCTGTAGGGGTTGGGCGCGAACACGGCGAAGTTGCCGTTGGCGGAGAGCCGATCGCGGATGTAGGGGTCGAGGTAATCGGCCGGCGTGTCGAAATCGCCGCCGAACACCGTCTCGTTGTAGTCGAACAGCACCGGGTAATAGAACTCGCCCTGGTAGCGCACCACGAGCGGCCGGTCGTTGGACAGCAGCTCGGCCCCCAGCGTCAGCACGAACAGGATGGCGAACAGCCACAGGCTGACGTAGCCGCGGCGATTGGCCTTGAAGCGGCGCCAGGCGCGTTGCGACGGGGTCAGACTCATTGCCCGCCCTCCTCGAAGCTGACACGCGGGTCGACCAGCACGTAGGACAGATCGGACAGCAGCTTGGCCACCAGGCCCATCAGCGTGAACAGGTAGAGCGAGCCCATCACCACCGGGTAGTCGCGGCGGATCACCGACTCATATGACAACAGCCCCAGCCCGTCGAGCGAGAACAGCGTCTCGATCAGCAGGCTGCCACTGAAGAAGGCGCCGATGAAGGCCGACGGAAAGCCGGTGATCAGCGGAATCAGCGCATTGCGGAACACGTGCTTGTACAGGATGCGCCGCTCCGACAGGCCCTTGGCGCGCGCGGTGTAGACGTACTGGCGGCGGATTTCCTCGAGGAACACGTTCTTGGTCAGGATCGTCATCACCGCCAGGTTGCCGACCACCGAGGCGGTCACCGGCAGCGTGATGTGCCACAGGTAGTCGAGCACCTTGTCGACGAGGCCGAGGTCGGCCCAATTCTCGCTGACCAGCCCGCGCAGCGGGAACAACTGCCAGAAGCTGCCGCCGCCGAACAGCACCAAGAGCGCCACCCCCAGCACGAAGCCGGGAATGGCGTAGCCCACCAGGATCACGGTGCTGGTGAAGAGATCGAACGGCGAGCCGTCGCGTACCGCCTTGCTGACGCCCAGGGGAATGCAGACCAGATAGGTGATGAAGAAGCTCCACAGCCCGATGCTCATCGACACCGGCAGCTTGGAGACGATCAGCCCCCACACCGACTCGTGGTGGAAGAAGCTCTCGCCCAGATCGAAGCGGGCGAACTTCACCAGCATGTCCCCGAAGCGCTCCAGCGCCGGCTTGTCGAAGCCGTATTGTGCCTTCAGCGCGGCGATCTCCTCCGGGCTCAGGCCGGTACGGCCCTTGAACGGACTGCCGCCGCCCTGTGCCGCCTCGCCGGCGACGCCGGTGTGAGTCAGCTGCTGCACCATCTGCTCGATCGGTCCGCCCGGCACGAACTGGATGATGGCGAAGGTGATGGCGAGGATGCCCACCAGCGTCGGGATCATCAGCAGCAAGCGCTTCAGAATGTAGTGCCACATCAGCGTGCCTCCTGCGGTTTGACCCACCAGGTCTCGATCGCCCAGCTGGTGGCGTCGTAGTAGCGCGGCAGCCGTGCCGGCTGGCCGAAGCGGTTCCACCACGCCGCACGGTGATAGGGAATGTGCCAGTTCGGCACCACGTAACGGCCGGCGCGCAGCACGCGGTCGAGCGCCCGGCTGGCGGCGATCAGGTCGCTGCGGGTCTTGAAGCGCAGGAAGTTCTGCAACAGCGCGTCGACCGCCGGGTCGGCCACGCCGGCCCAGTTGCTCGAACCGGGCGTACGCGCCGCCTCGCTGCCGTGAAAGCCCAGCTGCTCGTTGCCCGGGCTCTGGCTCGCGCCGTATACCACCACCGTGGTGTCGTAGTCGAAATCGTTCAGGCGGCGCTGGTAGATGGCCGGGTCGACCACGCGCACCGTCAGCGTGATGCCGAGTTTGGCCAGATGCTTCTGCCAAGAGGCGACAATGCGCTCGTAGGTACGCGAGTAGGACAGGAACTCGAATTCGAACGGTCGGCCTTGTTTGTCCACCAGCCGCCCGCCCTCGTAGCGCCAGCCGGCCTGATAGAGCAGTTGGCGCGCCTGGCGCAGGTTGGTGCGCACGCCGTAGCGGCCGGACACCTGCGGCGGTTCGACCGCCGGGCCGAACACCTCGGGGTCGAGCTTGTTACGCAGCGGATTCAGCAGCGCCAGCTCGTCCGGCCCCGGCAGCCCCGTGGCTGCCAATTCGCTGTTGGTGAAGTAGCTGGCGCTGCGCCGGTACTGGCCGTAGAACAGCTGGCGGTTGGTCCACTCGAAGTCGAACGCCAGCGCCAGCGCCTCGCGCACGCGCTTGTCGCGGAACAGCGGCCGTCTCAGGTTGAACACGAAGCCCTGCATGCCGGCCGAGCTGCCGTGCGGCAGGGTCTTCTTGACGATGCGGCCGTCCTCGAACTTGCTGCCCAGGTAGCCGCGCGCCCACTGCTTGGCGACGTTCTCCACCGACAGGTCGAATTCGCCGGCCTTGAACGCCTCGAGCCGCGCCGTCTCGTCCTTGTAGTAGCGGTAGAGGATGGTGTCGAAGTTGTACATCCCGCGCCGCACCGGCTCGTTGGCCGCCCAGTAGGCCGGGTTGCGGCGGAAGCGCGAGAACTTGCCCAAGTCATACTGCTCCAGCAGGTAGGGGCCGGAGCCGATCGGCGGCGCCTGCACGCGGTCCCCCAGCTTGGTGCCGGGAGGCAGCCACTTGCGCGAGAACACCGGTAACTGGGCGATGATCAGGTGCAGCTCGGCATTGCGGCGCTTGAAATCGAAGCGAACGTTGGCGGCGTCGAGCACCACGGCGCGTGCCACGTCGGCCCAGTAGAAGCGGTAGGACGGCGAGGCGGTCGGGTCGCGCGTCAGCGTATCGAACGAGAACTTCACGTCCTCAGCCGTGACCTTGTCGCCATTGGAAAACCTTGCACGCGGATTGAGATGGAAGCTCACCGACAGCCCGTCGTCGGCCAGCCGGATATCGTCGGCGAGCAGGCCGTACACGGTGAACGGCTCCTCCTCGCCCTGGGTCATCAGCGTCTCCACCAACAGCGCCCCGACCCCGGCTTCCTTGTCCCCCTTCAGCGTGAACGGATTGAGCGTGTCGAAACTGCCCAGTGCCGGCAACACCAGCCGCCCGCCCTTGGGCGCGGCCGGGTTGACGTAATCGAAATGGGCAAAGTTCGGCGGATACTTGGGCGCGTAACCCAGCGCCAGCGCTGGCGCAGCCACGGCCAGCCGGGTCAGGAACACCCCCATCACCCCAATCAGCAGCAAAATACGCATGTCACCTTCTTGTTCCGGTCTGGCCGCGCCGTCGCGGCCGCCCTCGAGAATGCTCTGAACTCCATCGCGCGCGGCGGTTCCCGGCGCCATGACGGCATGCTGTCGCTGTTTTACCCTAGGCCACGGCGCTTGAAAACCAAAAAAATGGGCCTTCCCGCGTCGTCCGACTGTCGGGCCAAGCCCAGGCTTGGTTATAATACGGCCCTGTTTACACCGAGAAGGACTCAAGATGGGCTTCCTGCAAGGCAAAAAGATTCTGATTACCGGCATGATCTCCAACCGTTCCATCGCCTACGGCATTGCCCAGGCCTGTCATCGCGAAGGCGCGGAACTGGCGTTCACCTACGTGGTGGACAAATTGGAAGACCGTGTGCGGGAAATGGCCGCCGACTTCGGCAGCAAGCTGGTCTACCGCTGCGACGTGCAGAACGATGCCGACATTGAGCAACTGTTCGTCGACCTGGGCAAGGACTGGGACGGTCTGGACGGCCTGGTGCACGCCATCGCCTTCGCCCCGCGCGAATCGCTGGAAGGCGACTTCCTCGATGCGCTGAGCCGCGAAGCGTTCCAGATCGCTCATGACGTGTCCGCCTACAGCTTCCCGGCGCTGGCCAAGGCCGCTCGCCCGATGATGAAGGGCCGCAATGGCGCCCTGCTGACGCTGTCCTACCTCGGCGCCGTGCGCGCCATCCCGCACTACAACGTGATGGGGCTGGCCAAGGCCAGCCTGGAAGCCTCGGTGCGCTTCATGGCTGCCAGCCTCGGCAAGGACGGCCACCGCGTCAACGGCATTTCCGCCGGCCCGATCAAGACCCTGGCCGCCTCCGGCATCTCGGGCTTCTCCAAGCTGCTGTCGATCGCCGCCAACCAGTCCTGCCTGCGCCGCAACGTGACCACCGAAGAAGTCGGCAACACCGCCGCCTTCCTGCTGTCCGACCTGGCCTCCGGCATCACCGGCGAGATCACCTACGTGGACGGTGGTTTCAACATCAACTCGATGAACGTGCCGGAAGAGTAAGCACCGTCTTATTTTGTAGGGAAGCAGCTAAAGCGGAAAACCAACGCATAATTCCCGACAATTCCCGGCTACACACCAAAACGGGGCAATCCTTTTAAACAAGGATCGCCCCGTTTTCTTTCTTTCCCATCCATCTCTTCTTATCTCTCGCCGTGATATAAAACCACTACATATGTCATCTCCCGTCTTCTGCCCCTCTTCCAGAATCATACCGCTCAACCGAAACCCGGCTTGCGTGTGAATTACACCCCATTCGGACATGTTGAGAAGCGCGATGGCACGGTCGTAGCGTGCAACCACGCCCGCGGCGTGGGGTAGCACGATGACGCCGGACAGGGCGCCGACGGAGGCAGCCCCACCCCGCTTCGGCCAACAGCATGGCACTCCTCCCGGTGAGGAGTGCCACCTATACTCATTAGACCGCTCCTCGATCTCGGATTGATCATGCCCCGCCGCCTCCCTCCCCTCGTCCTCGCCCTGCTGCTGACGATGCCCTGTCTGGCGGCCGAGCGGGTGGTGTTGTATGGCGACCAGGCTTATCCGCCCTATTCTTACCTCGAAAACGGAGAATTCAAGGGAATCTACGTCGACCTCCTGCTGGCGGCAGCAAAGCGCATGGCCCCGGACTACCGGATCGAGTTGCAGCCGACGCCATGGCGCCGTGGGCTGGCCATGCTGGAAAACGGCCAGGCGCTGGGATTGTTTCCCCCTTACCGACGACCTGAGCGCCGCTATATCGACTCTTACTCCATTCCGCTCTATCGCGAGCGAGTGGTGGTGGTGTGCAACCGCAAGGCGATGAACCGGCCTCGCCGCCGCTTCCCGGAGGACTTCGGCGACGTCGTCATCGGCGTCAATGCCGGTTTCGCGCTATCCGGGGCGTTGGTGGAGGCGCGCAAACGAGGGCAGGTGCAGGTGGAAGAAGCCAACGGGACGGTCGCCAACTTGCGCAAGTTGGCGCTCGACCGCATTGGCTGTTACACCAACGACAGCCTGTCGATCCGCTACACCCTCATGCGCCTGAAGAAAGAGGCCGTGCACTCTGCCGAACTCGACACGCTGTCCTTGCATGAAGTCACCGAGCTCTCCGGGGAGGAGGCTTATATCGGCTACAGCCGTCATGCCAACCCCGCCCACAAGGCCGACTTCATTCGCAAACTCGATGCTGTCCTGCAGGACCTGCAGCGGCACGGGGAGCTGGATCACCTCGTGGCGAAATATGGTTCCTGAGCGATAATCACGACGACCCTCAGTTCAGGAAGGGGAAATCGAACGGTGGACGATGCCCTTCCATCAGGCGGCTCAACGCCTCGGCCGAGCCGCACGCCATGGTCCAGCCCAGCGTGCCGTGACCGGTGTTGACCCAGAGGTTGGGGTAGCGCAAGCGGCCGATGAAGGGGACCGCAGAGGGCGTGACGGGGCGCAAGCCGCTCCAGAACTCGGGCTCGCCGTGGTCGTTGAGCTGCGGGAACAGCTCCCGGGTGCGGCGCACCAGCAGGTCGCAGCGGATGGGGTTGGGGTCGTGGTTGAAACCGGCGATCTCGGCGGTGCCGGCCACGCGCAGGCGATTTCCCAAGCGGGAAAAGACGATCTTGTATTCATCGTCGATCAGACTGACCGTGGGGGCGACGCTCGATTCCGACAGGGAAAAGGTGGCCGAATAACCCTTGACCGGGTAAACCGGCAGGGAAATCCCCAGCGGCCGCAGCAGCGCCGGGCCGTAGCTGCCCAGCGCCACGACGTAGGCGTCGGCGACGTGGCGACGCCCGTCGGAGGTCACCGCCGCCGCAATCCTCCCCTGCTCCGTTTCGAGGCGGGCAAGGGGTTGGCCGAAGGCAAACCGCACCCCGGCGCGCCGGCAGTGCTCCGCGAGCTGCCGGGTAAACTGGCGGGCGTCGCCCGATTCGTCGTCGGCGGCGAAGTCGCCCCCCACCAGCCGATCGCCGAGAGGCGCCAGCGCCGGTTCGAGTTCGAGGCATTGGGCGGCCGAGACCGGGCGGCGTTCGCAGCCGAACTCGCCGAGCAGCCGCGCGGCCTGGATCCCCTTGGCGTATTCCGCCTGATCGGTGTAGACGTGCAGGATGCCACGCTCCAGCCGGTCGTACTGGAGTCCGCCACGTCCGGCCAGTTCGCTGCCCAGCTGTTTCAGGCAATCCCGACTGTAGAGCGCCAGTGCGACGACGTGCCGCATATTCCGTTTGTAGCGGTCGGCGCGGCACTCGCGCAGGAAACGCAGCGTCCAGCCGAGCAAGGCCGGGTCGGCGCGCAAGCGGAACAACAGCGGCGCATCCTCTTTTCCCAGCCAGCGCAGGGCCTTCAGCGGGGCATGGGGATTCGCCCACGGCTCGGCATGCGAGACCGAGATCTGGCCGCCATTGGCAAAGCTGGTTTCCAGTGCCGGCTCGGGCTGGCGGTCGATCACGGTGACGTCATGGCCTTGCCGGGAGAGGTACCAGGCCGACGTGACTCCCACTACACCGGCCCCCAGGACGATGATTTTCATTACCCGCTCCTTACATTAATCCGGATCCGGCGATTCCGACCCCTCCACACGTCCGGCCCCAGCCTGGGCCTCGGCCTCGATCTTGGCCAAGGCCGCCGCCGCCCGCTGCAACGCCGGCAGCAGCTGCAGCGCCTTGTCCGGCGTCAGCCGCAGCACCGGCGCCTGGATCGCGATCCCGGTGTTGGACTTGCCCCCCGGCGTCGGCACCAGCACCGCCAGGCAGAACAGCCCCGGCAGGAATTCCTCGTCGTCGACCGCGTAGCCGTCCCGCTTCACCCGCTCGATCTCCCGCTCCAGCGCCCCCAGGTCGGTCAGCGTCTTCGCGGTGTAGCGTTCCAGCGGCACGTGCTCCAGCAGCCGGCGCCGCTGGCTCGGGCTCATCTGCGCCAGGAACAGCTTGCCGCTCGCCGAGCAGTGCGCCGGCACCCGCGAGCCGGGGTGCAGGTAGAAGCGCAGCGGCGCCGGGGTTTCCACCCGGTCCAGGTACAGCACTTCGCTGCCCGACAGCGCGGTGATGTTGCAGCTTTCGCCCACTTCTTCCACCAGTTGGCGCAGCACCGCGTGGCGCGCGCCGTGCACGGTGTTGTTGAGCAGCAGGTTCTCGGCCATGCGCCGCAGCCGCACCCCGGTGCTGTAGTGCCGCCCGTCGCCGTCGCGTTGCAGCATCCCGGCGCTTTCCAGTTGCTGCAGCATGCGGTGCAGCGTCGGCTTGGGCAGCCCGGTTTCTTCCACCAGTCCTTGCAGCGTGAAGAACTGGTCCTTTTCCGCGATCACTTCCAACAACGCGAACAGCCGCAGCGTCGGCGTGTCGCCATCGAGCCGGGCCGGTTCGCTCTTCGGGGTCTGTGGTGTGTCGTTCATGGCGTTTCCATCATAGTTCAGTTTCTGTTTTTGATACAACAAGTATCGTTTTACGAAATTTGTTGTTGACTTGCCGCATACACCCTCCTAGAGTTGAGTCTTGTCTCACATATCGGAATATTTCGTACCGGTTTTGAGATGATACCCACAGGAGACTAGTCAGCATGAGCGAGCAAGCCAACCGTACGGTGCCCGTCGGCCCCACCAAGATGACCCCTTCCGAAGCCTTCGTCGAAACCATGGTGGCCAATGGCGTGACCGATATGTTCGGCATCATGGGGTCGGCCTTCATGGATGCCATGGATATTTTCGCCCCCGCCGGCATCCGCTTGATCCCGGTGGTCCACGAGCAGGGCGCCGCCCACATGGCGGATGGCTATTCCCGCGTGTCCGGCCGCCACGGCGTGGTGATCGGCCAGAACGGCCCCGGTATCAGCAACTGCGTCACCGCCATCGCCGCCGCCTACTGGGCGCACAGCCCGGTGGTGATCGTGACCCCGGAGACCGGCACCATGACGATGGGCCTGGGCGGCTTCCAGGAGTGTAACCAGTTGCCGATGTTCCAGGAATTCACCAAGTACCAGGGGCATGTCACGCACCCGGCCCGTATGGCCGAGTACACCGGCCGCTGCTTCGACCGCGCCATGAGCGAGATGGGCCCGACCCAGCTCAATATCCCGCGCGATTATTTCTACGGCGAGATTACCGCCGAGATCCCCAAACCCTCGCGTCTGGATCGCGGGGCCGGTGGCGAGCAGAGCCTGAACGAGGCAGCGGAGTTGCTGGCGCAGGCGACGTTCCCGGTGATCATTTCCGGCGGCGGCGTGGTGATGGGCGATGCCGTCGAGGAGTGTAAGGCCTTGGCCGAGCGCCTGGGGGCGCCGGTGGTCAACAGCTACCTGCACAACGATTCGTTCCCGGCCAGCCATCCGCTGTGGTGCGGTCCACTCGGTTACCAGGGCTCGAAGGCGGCGATGAAGCTGATTTCCCAGGCCGACGTGGTGGTGGCGCTGGGGTCCCGCCTGGGGCCGTTCGGCACGCTGCCGCAGCATGGCATGGATTACTGGCCGAAGAACGCGAAGA
Organism: Pseudogulbenkiania sp. MAI-1; assembly: GCF_000527175.1. Lineage (NCBI taxonomy): Bacteria > Pseudomonadati > Pseudomonadota > Betaproteobacteria > Neisseriales > Chromobacteriaceae > Pseudogulbenkiania > Pseudogulbenkiania sp. MAI-1. Next base: position 3,064,306 of record NZ_AZUR01000001.1, read on the forward strand.
TCATCCAGATCGACGCCGACAACAAGATGCTGGGCCTGGTGAAGAAGATTTCGGTGGGCATTTGCGGCGATGCCAAGGCGGCGGCGGTGGCGCTGACGCAGCGTCTGGCCAACCGTACCCTGGCCTGCGATGCGACCCGCGCCGAGCGCGCCGACAAGATCGCGACCGAGAAGGCGGCCTGGGAGAAGGAGCTGGACGAGTGGACGCACGAGCGCGATCCGTTCAGCCTCGACATGATCGAGCAGAATGCCCAGGAGCGCACCTTCAACGGCGGCCATTACCTGCATCCGCGCCAGGTGCTGCGCGAGCTGGAGAAGGCGATGCCGGAGGATGTGATGGTGTCGACCGATATCGGCAACATCAATTCGGTGGCCAACAGCTACCTGCGCTTCGAGAAGCCGCGCAGTTTCTTCGCGGCGATGAGTTTCGGCAATTGCGGCTATGCCTTCCCGACCATCATCGGCGCCAAGGTGGCGGCGCCACATCGCCCGGCCATCTCCTACGCCGGCGACGGCGCCTGGGGCATGAGCCTGATGGAGACCATGACCTGCGTGCGCCACAACATCCCGGTCACCGCCGTGGTGTTCCACAACCGCCAGTGGGGTGCCGAGAAGAAGAACCAGGTCGATTTCTACAACCGCCGCTTCGTCGCCGGCGAGCTCGACAACCAGAGCTTCGCCGCGATCGCCCGCGCCATGGGGGCGGAGGGCATCACCGTCGACCGTCTCGAGGATGTCGGCCCGGCCCTGCAGAAGGCCATCGACCTGCAGATGAACCATGGCAAGACCTGCATCATCGAGATCATGTGCACCCGTGAGCTGGGCGATCCCTTCCGCCGCGATGCCCTCTCCAAGCCGGTCCGCTTCCTCGACAAGTACAAGGATTACGTGTGATCAAGTAAGACGGGACGCACCCCGACCTGATCAGCAGGGGTGCATCCCGAGGCAATGACTTCGACCCTTTCATCCTCCTACTCAATCCATGTTGAGTGTTAGCCGGGGCCCGGGCATCCCTCGCACCGGGTTCCGGCCCTTTTTTTCCCCTTGCCGGGAAAGGTTTTATCAGGAGTCCCCACCATGAGAGCACTCACCAGCATCATCGAGCAGGCCCGCCACGCCCCCGCCCGCATCGCCCTTTCCGAAGGGGAGGATCCGCGCGTGCTCGACGCCGCGGTCCGGGCCACGCGCGAGGGCATCGCCCGCATCGTGCTGGTCGGCGACCGCGTCGCCATCGAGACACAGGCTCGACAGCGCGGCCTCGACCTGAGCGGCATCGACTTCCACGACCCTGCCGACGCCCCGCTGCAGGCGGAGCTGGCCGAGGCGCTGTTCGAACTGCGCCGGCACAAGGGCATGACGCAAGAACAGGCCGTCAGCGCCGCGCGCGACCCGCTGGTCTGCGCCAACCTGCTGGTGAAGACCGGACGGGCCGACGGCACGGTTTCCGGCGCGGTACGCACCACCGCCGACGTGGTGCGCACCGCGATCCAGGTCATCGGCTTGCAGCCTTCCTTCCGGTTGGTTTCCAGCTTTTTCCTGATGATGCTGTGCGAGCCGTTCCACTCGCTCAAGGGCGGGCTGATTTTTTCCGATTGCGGCCTGGTGATGGACCCGAACGCCAGCGAACTGGCCGACATCGCCATGGCCGCGGCCGACAGCGCGCGCCAGCTGCTGATGGAGGAGCCGCGCGTGGCCATGCTGTCGTTCTCCACCAACGGCAGCGCCAAGCACGCGGCGGTCGACAAGGTGGCGCAGGCGGCGGCCCAGGTCAAGGCGCAGCGCCCCGAGCTGGCCATCGACGGTGACGTGCAGCTCGACGCCGCGATCGTGGCGGAGATCGCCAACCGCAAGCTGCCGGACTCGCAGGTCAAGGGCAAGGCCAACGTGCTGATCTTCCCCAACCTGGAAGCGGGCAACATCGGCTACAAGTTGGCCGAAAGAGTGGGCGGCGCGGTGGCCATCGGGCCGCTGCTGCAGGGGCTGGCCAAGCCGGCCAACGACCTGTCGCGCGGCTGCAGCGCCGACGACGTGTTCCACGTCATCGCGGTGACGGTGGTGCAGGCGCACGCCGCCCGCGAGACCGCTGCCGCGGGCTAGCGCGCCCGCCGATCCGCCGCCAGGGACACCCCGATGAGCCTCGACACCCTCCTCGCCCTGCTCGCCACCATCGCCGTCGGCACCTATTTCCAGACCGTCACCGGTTTTGGGCTCGGCATGATCGTGATGGGCACCACCAGTGGCTTTGCGCTGGCCCCGGTGCCGGTCTCGGCGGCCGTGGTCAGCATGGTCACCTTGGTCAACAGCGCGGTGGCGTTGCGCGGCAAGTGGCACCTGATCGACTGGCGCGCCGCGCGCGCCGTGCTGGTGGGGGTGCTGCCGTCGATCATCGCCGGCGTGGTGTTGCTCAACTATCTGAGCAGTACGGCTTCGCTGCTGCTGCAGTTCCTGCTGGGCGGCGCCATCACCTACAGCGGCATCGTGTTCGCGCTGCGACCGACGCAGCTGGCTGAGCGCTCGCCCGACCGCAGCTTCTTCGTCAGCGGGCTGTTTTCCGGGTTGTTCGGCGGCTTGTTCGGCATGGCCGGGCCGCCGGTGATCTTTCACTTCTACCGCCAGCCGATGGAGTTGGCGGCGGTGCGCAGCATGCTGCTCCTGGTGTTTGCCTTCACCTCGGGCACCCGCACCCTGTTCGTGGCGAGCCAGGGCGAGCTGTCGGCATCGGTCTGGCTATTGACCGGGCTATCGATGCTGCTGGCGACCTTCGTTACCCTGCTCGGGCGCCGCTTTCCGCCCCCGGTCGCCCCGGCGACAATGCGCCGCATCGCCTTCTGCATCCTGCTACTGATCGGGGTCAGCCTGATGCTCAGCGCCCTGCCCGCGCTGCTCGGACCGGGAGGCGCCTGAACCGCCCCGCCGGCCGCGGCCTCATCCCCCAACCAAACCAACAAGAAGCTCTCGACATGAAGATCTCACACAAGGCCGGCCTCGCCGGCGCCGCCGTGCTGTTTCTCACCGTCAGCCTGCTGTCGCTGGTGCAAGTGAGCCAGCTGCGCAGCAGCCTGCGCTCGCAGGCAGAATCCAGCATCGCCCAGGCCGGCAACGCGCTGGCGCGCCAGATCGAAAACGGCCTCAACGCCAAGCTGCAGCTGATCGACCTGATGGCGCAGAGCATCGATGCCGACTTCCGCCCCGAGCGGATTCAGCAGGTCTTCGGCCAACCTTTGCTGAAAGAACAGTTCCTGCTGGTCTTCGGCGGCCTGGACAGCGACGGCAAGCGTCTCACCAACGACCCGAAGTGGAACCCGCCCGGCTGGGACGCGCGCCAGCGGCCGTGGTATTCGGTGGCGCGCCAGGCCCCACGAGCGGTGCTCACCGAGCCCTACGCCGACGCCGCCACCGGCGAGATACTGATATCCGCGGTAGCGAAACTCAGCGACCACGGCCGCTTCATGGGCGCGTTCGGCGGCGATTTGAGCCTGCAAAGCATCGCCGCCGCGGTCAACGCGCTCGACTTCAACGGCGCCGGCTACGCCTTCCTGTTGACGGGAAACGGCAAGATCATCTCGCACCCCGACGCCAAGCTGAACGGCCAGCCTTACAGCCGACTGTTCGACGGGCAACGCCCTGCGCTGACGCCGGCACTGACCGCAGTCGACGGCGCACGGCGGCAACTCGTTTCCTTCGTGCCGCTCAGCGGCCTGCACGGCATGCACTGGTACCTGGGCGTGGTGCTCGACGAAGCCGCCCTGATGCACGAGGCCGACGCCGCCAGCCAGCGCGCGCTGGTGGGCGCGGTGATTGGCGTGGCGCTCAGCCTGCTGGTGCTGGGCGTATTGATGGGGCGGCTGCTGTCACCTTTGCAGCGGCTGCATCACGCCCTGCAGGACATCAACCGCGGCGAAGGCGACCTGACGCGCCGCCTGCCGGCCACGGGCAAGGACGAAGTGGCACTGCTCTCGCACGAATTCAACGGCTTCGTGCAGCATCTGCAAACCCTGATCGGCAACGTCATGAGCAGCGCCGCGCGGGTGCGCCAGACCAGCACTGCCACCTCCCGCCAGGCGCAATCCGCCTCCGAACGGCTGTACCAGCAGCTGCAGGAGCTCGACCACCTGGCCCATACCATGAACGACATGAACGGCGCCGCCGAGGCCGTGGCGGAACACGCCGAGGTGGCGGCCCGCGCCGTCGAAACCGCCAACGTGGAAACCGAGCACGGCGTGGCGGTGGTGTCGCGCACCACCAGCACGATCCAGCTGCTGGCCGACAAGCTGGGCGAGACCGGGCTCTCCATCAACGAGCTGGTGCTGCTCAGCCGCCACATCGAGTCGATTCTGACCAAGATCGCCGGCATCGCCGACCAGACCAATCTGCTGGCGCTCAACGCGGCCATCGAGGCGGCGCGGGCGGGCGAGGAGGGGCGCGGCTTCGCCGTGGTGGCCGACGAGGTGCGCACCCTTGCCTCGCTGACCCAGAGCTCGACCGCCGAGATCCGCGACATCATCGAGCAGTTGCAAAACGGCGTGAAACGCGCCGAGAGCAGCATGCTGCAATGCAGCGACACCGCCAAACAGACCGTCGATGACGCCGCCAGCGCCAACGATATCCTGGGCAGGATCCGCGACGCGATCACGCGCATCAACGACATGAACCTGCACATCGCCAAAGTCGCCAAGGAGCAAAGCGTGGCCACGCGCGAACTGAGCCGGCGCACCGACGGCATCCGCGACATCAGCCACGCCGTGGCGCAGGGTGCGGCGACGCAGTTGGATCACTGCCAGGTGATGGTCGAGCAGGTGGAACAGCAGGACGCTTTGCTGGAACGCTTCAAGGTCTGATTCCCCGCCGCCGGTGGCCGTGAGCCGGCGGTGGGTGTTGCCGCGAACAGGCCGGTGGTCGGGCACGACCAGACCTCGTGCTGACGATCCGGCCCCGGCCTTGCGGCAGGCATGCCGGGAAAACCAGCCCGGCTGCCGACGGCGACCGGGCAACCGCTCAGGCCGGTTCGCTCAGGCGCCAGTCACTGTCGGCGGGCAGGAACGCCTCCACCGCGGCGGTGGCGATGACGTGCGTGGTGCCCTGCTCCGGGTCATGCACGTTGAGGCCGCCGAACACCGCCGTCACCTCGGCCCGCCCGCGCGGCAATGTGGCGGGTGGTGTAGACGCGGTAGGCCTGTTCCGCCTCGACAAACACCTTGCTGGCGCCACTGACGGCGGCGGCGATGCCGTCGCCCCCCCTCGTCCTGGTCGAAGTCGAGCAGCAGCGCGAAGGCGGCACGGACGTCGCCCTCGGCCGCCTCGCCGGTCTCCCCCTCCCCCGGCTGGGCGCTCTGGTGCGCACCTTGTCGCCGACGATGCGGGCGATCTCCTGGGCATGCGGGGCGAACGCGGCCTGGTCGCAGACGCTCAAGCTCACCCGCACCGACGCCCAGCTCGGCGTGATGGCTGCCGCGCTGGTAATGGTCGTCACCATCCCGCTGCTCGGCCGCCTGTCGGACAAGATCGGCCGCACCCGCATCTACTTCTGGGGCTCGCCCCTGACCGGCCTGTCGGCCTTCGCCGGCTTCTGGCTGATGAAGCACAGCGGCGGCGATATCCTGCTCGTCTGGCTCGAGATCATCATCCCGTTCGGGGTGTTCTACGCGGCGATCTACGGCCCCGAGGCCACCCTGTTCGCCGAGCTGTTCGACGCCAAGATCCTCTATTCCGGCATCTCCTTCGTCTACCAGTTCTCCGGCATCTTCGCCAACGGCATCACCCCGATCATCGCCACCTACCTGTTGCAGAAGGGCGAGGGCGAGCCGTGGATGATCTGCGTCTACGTGTTGTTCTCCGGCGTGGTCAACGCGCTGTCCGCCGCCTGGATCGGTCGCAAGGCGCACGCCCTGCAGCAACTGCGCCCGAGCCTGGCCTGCTCCTGACCTGAACCTGTCCGCAACCGGCGCAGCAGCCCACTGCTGCGCCGGACGGAGTTCTGGACCAGACAATATCGCCGCTCTGGTGCCTGCGCGGTCAGCCGGCCCCTGCTAACTGTTCGGGTCCCGGTGCCGGGTGCACCGGGCCGCCGGGCGCCCCGGTACGCGGGGGCCCGCCGTGCTGCGCGCCTTTGCACGTCCATATAAGACAACATGAACCCCACGATGCCAGAGAGCCGGAGAGCTTCTCTGGGCAACACCCGCAATCTCGTCGTCGCCGGCGCGGCACTGGGCACGGGCGGTGCGGCCAGTCCGGCCGCCGCCGGCACAGCCTGCCGCGCTAGCCTCTCGACGCCAGGCAAACCCCATTACCTTCTCAGCCGCGTCCGCCTCGAAGAAGGCTTCGAGTACGACGACGGGAAGGTCGTCGCCACCCGCACCGGCCTCTACACGCTGGAATCCGCGACGGCCGCATCGTCCGCGTCGAACCGCAGGGCGTTCGCTTTCCGGCCGAGCTGCCACGCTACGACGCCCAGGGCCTGCTGCTGCCGGTGCTGCGCGACATGCACATCCATCTCGACAAGACCTTCTACGGCGAGCCGTGGCAGGCGCCGCGACGCAGCAAGACCATCGCCGACATGATCGAGCAGGAAAAGACGCTGACCCCGCGGCTGTTGCCCGCGTCGCAGAGCCGGGCCGACAAGCTGATCCGGCCCCTGCAGAGCAAGGGCACCACGGTCGCCCGCAGCCACTGCAACATCGATCCGGTCAGCGGACTCATGAGCCTCGAGCACCTGCAATGGGCGCTGGAGCAGCACCGCGCCGACTTCAGCTGCGAGATCGTCACCTTTCCGCAGCATGGCCTCTTGCGCGCCCAGGTCGACGACGACATGGAACGCTCGCTCGACACCCTGTTCGGCATCGCGCTCGATGCCTGCGCTGGCATCCACCTGAACGAAGGCCGTCCGTCCGGGCTCGCGGCGATCGACTACATCATCCGCCAGGTGGACGCGAACCCATTCCTACGCGGCAAGGTCACGTTCAGCCATGCGTTCGTTATGGCGACGCTGGACGACGCCCAAGTAGCCGACATCGGCACGCGACTGGCGGCACAGCGCATCGCAATCGCCTCGCCTCTGCCGCTCGGCAAGGGCGCGATGCCGCTGCCGCTCCTGGCCGAGCAGGGCATGTTCCTGATGACCGGCACAGACAGCGTCACCGACCACTGGTCGCCGTTCGGCACCGGCGACATGCTGGAGAAAGCCAATCTGTACGCCCAGCTCTACCGCTGCTTCGACGAGTTCCGGCTGACGCGCGCGCTGTCCATCGCGAACGGCGGCGTGCTGCCGCTGGATGCGCAGGGGCTGCGCGCCTGGCCCCGCCCAGGCGATGCCGCCTCCGGCGTCTTGGTCGCCGCGAGCTGCTCGGCCGAGGCCGTTGCCCGCCTGCCGGCGCGCGAAGCTGTGTTCCACGACGACTGCATGGTGTACGGCGAGCTGAAAAAAGCCTGACGCGCGGCGCCGGCGACGCAAGAGCGACGATTAAGCGCAATCACCAAGTCCACCGTTGTGGACTTGGTGTGCTGGCGTATGGCTTTCTTTTCACTTGCCTATTCTCGAATGCTCCGGAAAGCGTAAATAGGTTCTCAGACTAGCAACGCATGCAGGCCACATACGCCTGCTGCAGTTCGCGCACACCGGCTTCAATGGCTGCGCTGGGGATCGCCGAATAGCCCATGCGAAAGCAGCGGTTCTGCGCGGCGGTGGGGCGCGCGAAAAACACACTGCCCGGTTCGATCAGCACGCCACGCGCCTGAGCCACCTGCGCCAGCACCGTGGCGTCCAGCCCCTCCGGACCTTGCACCCAGGCACCCGATCCACCATGGGCCAGGCTCACTGTGCAGTCGGGAAGCCAGCGTGCCAGCGCTTCCAGCAGTACTCCACGGCGTTCGCGGTAGGTGACGTTGAGCTTGCGAATGAAGGCATCGTGGTACCCCTGGGCGATGAACAGGCTTGCGATGTGGGCGTTGTTCGACGGCACGTGCCGCATCAGCAGGCGCCGCAGCGCCCGCAGCTCGCGGATCAGCTCGGGCGCGGCCACGATGTAGCCCAGGCGCAGCCCATGGGCCAAGGTCTTGGACAGACTGCCGAGATAGATAACACGCCCGTCTGAGTCCAGGCTCTTGAGGGCGGGCAAGGGTCTTCCCGAAAAATTGAGCTCGCTCTCGTGGTCGTCTTCAAACAGCACCACATTCTTCTTGCGCGCCATGTCCAGCAAGGCCTGGCGCCGCGCCAGCGGCATGGTGACGCTGGTGGGGCACTGGTGGCTGGGTGTGACGTAGACGTAATCGCACTGTCCCAGCTTGCGCGAGGGCAGCAGCCCCTGCTCATCGATCGCCAGCGGCAGCACGCGGCCACTGCGCAGCGCGAAGTTGTTGCGAGCGTCGGGATAGCCGGGGTCCTCCATTCCCACCACCGTCTCTGAGTCCATCAGCACCTGGGCGAGCAGGTAACACGCCATCTGCGCACCGGCCGTGACTAGGATCTGATCGCGCTGCGCCACGATTCCGCGCGCGGGCAGCAGCCGGTGCTGGATCTGGCTGACCAGGCCCGGGTGGTCGCGGTCCACATGGTCTTGTGACCATTGGCGCACCGCAGGGACCAGCAAAGACTGCCGCGAACACGCTCGCCAATCGACCAACGGCATGAGCGTGGCGTCGAACTGGCCGTACACAAAGGGGTAGGCGAAGTCTTGCCATCGGGCGGGCTTGGCAATGTTGCGCTGCTGGCTGACGGCAGTCTTCAAACGTGCGCGCCACCCCAGGTCGATACCCGAATTTTCATCGGGCTCGTTGCGACCGGCCTGACCCAACACGATATTGGGGTTCACGAACAGGCCGCTGCGCTCGCGCGAGACTAGAAAGCCCTTGTCTACCAGCTGTTGCAGCGCGAGCGAGACGGTGTTGCGCGACACCCCCAAAGCCTGCGCCAGGCTGCGGCTGGGCGGCATGGCTGCATCGCTGGGCACTAGGCCATCCAAAATGCTGCGCACCATCATTTCCTTGATGCGGCCTTGCAAGGTGGCGCTGCTGCCCTCGAAACGGGGCAGCAGCTTGACCCAGATATCGGTGACGGATTGGGCGGGACGCATGAGGCGGAGGGCGATGGAATTCTGGCACCAAAACAAGTTCATTATGGCCCTAACACGGTACTGCGCACAATCCTAGTATTACCACACCTCTTCACCACTCCAACTCACCCAACGCACCTACGGATACATCATGACTATCGAATACCTGAAAAAAGCCACCCCACCCCAGGCCACCATCGACGCGGCCACAGGCGAGACCGTGCAGCGCATGCTGACCGCCATCAAGACCGAAGGCCGCGAAGCGGTGGAGCGCTACGCCCGCGACCTAGACGGCTATCACGGCAAGATCGTGCTCGATGAGGCCGACATCGCCGAGGCGGTCAAGGCCGTGCCGCTGACGGTGCGCGAAGACATCGCGTTCGCCCACCAGCGGGTGCGCGACTTCGCCCAGCGCCAGCGCGACTCGCTGGGTGAATTTGAAGTCGAGCTGATGAGCGGCCTGGTGGCCGGCCAGAAGCTGATCCCAGTCAACACCGCGGGTTGCTATGTGCCGGGTGGGCGTTACGCCCACGCGGCATCCGCCATCATGAGCGTGTGTACCGCGCACGTGGCCGGTGTGCCCAACATCGTCGCCACCTCCCCAGCCCACAAAGAGGCGGGCGTCAACCCGGCCATCCTCTACGCCATGCAGATGTGTGGCGCCCACACAGTGCTCGCGCTCGGCGGCGTGCAGGCCATCGCTGCTCTGGCTTACGGCTTGTATGCCAAGGCACCGGCTGACATCATCGTCGGCCCCGGCAACCGCTTCGTGGCCGAAGCCAAGCGCACGCTGTTCGGCAGCATCGGCATCGACGTGGTCGCCGGACCCACAGAGTCGGCCATCATTGCCGACGAGAACGCCGACGCAGAGATCGTGGCCGCCGATCTGGCCGGCCAGGCGGAACACGGGCCGGACTCGCCGGTGTGGCTGTACACCACCTCGCGCGCCCTCGGCGAGAAGGTAATCGCCATCATGCCGCGCGTGATCGCCGCCCTGCCCGAACCGGCCCGCTCCTCTGCCACGGCTGCCTGGCGCGATTACGGCGAGGTGGTGTTCGCACCGACCCGCGAAGAAATTTGCGAAATCAGCGACCGTTACGCGCCGGAACACCTGCAGGTAATGGCATCCGATCTGGACTGGTGGCTGCAGCGGCTGACCAACTACGGCTCGCTGTTTCTGGGCGAAGAAACCACCGTGGCCTATGGCGACAAATGCGCCGGCCCCAACCACATCCTGCCGACCCGGGGCGCGGCGCGGTACTCGGGTGGCCTGAGCGTGGGCAAGTTCATCAAGACCGTGACCTACCAGCGCCTGAACCGCGCAGCCAGCCGCGAGGTCGGTCAGGTGGCAGCACGCATTTCCCGACTGGAAGGCATGGAGGGCCACGCCCGCACCGGCGACATCCGCCTCAAGAAGTACTTTCCGCAAGAACAGTTCGAACTCGGTACCCTGCAAGGCCACCAGCACTGACATGAACACCACCACCACCACCACCACCACCACCACCACCACCACCACCACCACCCGCGCCGCCGACGGTTTGTGGTTCGGCAAGGACCTGAGCGAGTCCGAGCCCATTCCCGAAGTCGCCATCGAGCAAGCCGTGGCGCTGATGCGCAGCGGCCGCCTGCACCGCTACGGCGAACAGGGCGCCGGCACACCCGAGCCCTCTTTGTTGGAACAGGAATACGCAGCCTACGTAGGCGCGAAATATTGCGTGGCCGTCAACTCCTGCGGCGCGGCCATGTTCCTGGCGCTCAAGGCCCTGGGCGTGCAACCTGGCGACAAGGTGCTCACCAGCAGCTTCACGCTCGCCCCGGTGCCCGGCGCAATTGCGCACGCCGGTGCGTCAGCGGTGCTGGTCGAAACGCAGGACGACTACACCACCGACCTGGCCGATCTGGAACGCAAGGCGGCCAGCAGCGGAGCGCGCGTGTTTTTGCTCTCGCACATGCGTGGCCACATCACCGACCTGCGCGCCGTGCAGGGCATCTGCGAGCGCCACAACATCGCCCTGGTCGAAGACTGCGCCCACACCATGAGCGCGCGCTGGGACGGCCAGCACACCGGCACTTTTGGCCGCATCGGCTGCTACAGCAGCCAGACCTACAAACACATCAACTCCGGCGAAGGCGGCCTGCTGGTCACCGACGACGATGACATCGCTGCGCAGGTCATTCTGATGTCGGGCTGCTACATGATGTACGACCAGCATGTGCTGCGCCCACCGGCCGAGGTGTTCGAGCGCTGGCGCTACATCACACCCAACTTCAGCATGCGCATGTCCAATCTGGCTGCAGCCCTGCTGCGCCCACAAATTGCGCTGCTGCCCGAGCGGCGTCTGCGCTGGCGGCGCATCTACGACGACCTGGCCCAGGCGTTTGCCAGCGTGCCCCAGGTCTCGCTGCCGGTACGCGATGCGCGCGAAGATTTCGTGCCCAGCTCGATCCAGTTCTCGCTCGATTTGTCGCCCGCGCAGATTGAACGTTTTCTGACCGAGTGCGCGGCGCGCGGTCTGTACCTCAAGTGGTTTGGCTTGCGCGTGCCCACGGCATTCACCAGCCACTTCGGTCACTGGCAATACCTGCCGGAACAAGCGCCGCTCCCTCAGTCACAACGCGTCCTTAGCCAGTTGCTCGATCTGCGCACCCCGCTCTCGCTCACGCCCGACGACTGTCGCCTGATCGGCCAAATCGTGCACGTAGCCGCCACCACTGCGGCCACCCACCCGCCCGGCGGTTGAACATCTGAAAGACAAGCCATGAATCCATCCCAACACCCGACCTTTGCGCCCGAGCAGACGCTGGACCCCACCGACTGGAAAGCCTTTCGTGCCCAAGCCCACCGCCTGCTGGACGCTGCGGTCGACCGCATGGAGCACTACCGGGAAGGCCCAGTCTGGACCCCGTTGCCACTTGAGCTGCAAGCGGACTACCAAGTACCTTTGCCCAGAGCTGGCATCGGGCCAGAAGCCACCCAGGCCCACATGGAAGCCTTGCTGCCCTACGGCGTGGGCAACACCCACCCACGTTTTTTTGGCTGGGTGCATGGATCGGGGACACCTGGCAACCTCATGGCCGACATCACCGCCGCCGCCCTCAATGCCAACCTCGGCGGGCGCGACCACGGCGCGATGCATGTGGAAAAGCAGGTGGTGAACTGGTGCCGCGAGCTGTTTCAGTTTCCCGCGACATCCAGCGGCCTGATCGTGAGCGGCACATCGATCGCCACCGTCATTGCCCTAAAAGCGGCGCGCGACCGCCGCTTTGACTTCAGCAGCCGCAAGACCGGGCTGCAAAAGACCTCGCGGGGCCAGTTGGTGGGTTACACCTCGGCGCAAACCCATTCCTGCGTGGCCCGCGCCTTCGACATCCTGGGCCTGGGCTCGGACGCCCTGCGCAAGATCGCGGTCAACGAGCGCTTCGAGATCGACACCGAGGCACTCAAAACCGCCATCGCGCAAGACCGGGCGGCCAACCTCACACCCTTTCTCATCGTCGGTACGGCAGGCGCAGTGAACGTCGGTGCCATCGACGATCTGGAGACCCTGGCCGACATCGCGCAGGCCGAGCAGCTCTGGCTGCACATCGACGGTGCGTTCGGCGCCCTGGGCGTGCTGAGCGAGCGCCTGCGTCCGCGCCTGACCGGGCTGCAGCGCGCCGACTCGCTGGCATTTGATTTCCACAAGTGGCTGCACGTGAACTACGACGCAGGCTTCGTCCTGATGCGCTCCGAAGAAGCACACCGCCGCGCCTTCTCAGAGCGCCCGGAATACCTCAAAGGCGCATCACGCGGGCTGGCAGCCGGCAATCCCTGGCCGGTGGAGTACGGACCAGAGCTCTCGCGCGGCTTCCGCGCACTCAAGGTCTGGGCCCAGCTGGCCGAGCACGGCACGGCCAAGCTCGGGGCGCTGATCACACAAAACTGCGACCAGGCCGCCTACCTGGGCGAGTTAGTGAGCGCGTGCCCGCAGATGACGCTGGTGGCGCCGGTGGCCATGAACATTTGCTGCTTCCGCTACAAGATCGAAGGCCAAGACGCGCAAACCACCGACGCACTAAACGACGAGATCGTGGTGCAGCTGCAGACCCAGGGCATCGCCGCGCCGTCCACCACGCAGGTCAACGGGCGCACCGCGATCCGCGTGAACATCACCAACCACCGCACGACGCGTGCCGATCTGGACCTGCTGGTGCGCGAGGTGCAGCGTATCGGACAGGAGCTGTTGAAAGATGGCCTTGCAGGCTGAAAAAAGCCTGATGCGCTAAGCCGGTGCGCCCGCAGACCATTCATATGGCTTGGCATTCGATCGGCTAACGAGGCGGGGAGCCGCAGACCGTGCTTGTCGCAGGGCAAGGCGACCCTACGACCTTAGCCGGTTGAAGGCAAATCCTATCAGGACGCGGCGGCACGCACCCCGCACAGGTGCAGCTTGAGGTTGCTCTGGTGGGACACCGGGTCGAGCGCGCCGGCGGTCAGCGCATTGACCGACGGCCACGGATGGAACGGTTGCGTCTGGTCCCAGCCGATCGGGACGAACACGGTGTCGGGGCGGATCCCGGCCGTGATCCACGCGCGCGCCTCGATCGCGCCGTGCGCGGTCTCGATCAGCACCCGCACCCCGTCCGCCACGCCGATGTCCCGCGCCTTGTCCGGATGCAGCTGGCAGTAGAGGTCGGGCCACATCTCCTGCGCCTGCCAGAAGTAGTGCGTCCCCGAGTAGAAGTGCAGCGCGGTCGGGCGAATCCGCCGACGGCGGCGCCAGCCGGGGCGACGGCCGCGGGCCGGGCGAAGAACGGCGAGAGCGGCAGCGCCTCATCGTCGTCGGAGCGGGGTTCCAGGTAAGGTAGGTCATAGAGCTGCTCGGCCTCGCTATAGAATTCGGGCAGCGCCGACAGTCCCAGGCTGCGGAACTTCGCCTCGAGCGCCTCGCTCCAGAGTTGGTACGCAGGCTCCGAGTAGGACGGCGGGCGTGCAGCCGCTCAACATTACTGACGAGACAGCGTCCTCCACGATCTTGACAACGGTTCCCGGCGAGGCCTTGGTGCCTTGCTATGCGCGTAATGTGACCGTACGCGAGGCTCGCACGCCGAGGTTTTAGGAGTCTTCGATATTCGTATGAGTTATTGATGCATAAGCCTGGGTGATGCATTGACCGGAAATTGACCGTTTGTGGTCCGTAAACTGCATCTTTAGTATACGCATCGAGGCAGCACGATTCCGGCTTGTGGGTTGGGCCATCTGGAAACGCGGCGCATGGTGCCCGCTTACGGACTCAACGGGAAGACTCGCCTCTAAGGGCTGCTCAGATGTGTGAGGGGGCTGCATCGAGTGAGATAACCGGTGCGGATCCTCAGCGTCGGAGCGTCGCTAGAACATTCACGGCAGAGTAAGCGCGGCTGCGCGATCTCACTCATAAAAAGGAAAACGCTCATGCGGTCTCCGCAAACCTACGATCCGAACTATGACCCGCTGTATGCCGAATCCCCCGGCACGGCGGTGGACTACTCACCCACTTACTGGCGCTATCACGCTGGCGAGCCGCCGGAAGACGATGGCCCGGTCAGCGGCGACATGGACGTCGATGTCGCCCTTATCGGCGGCGGTTTTACCGGTCTGGCGACCGCGCTGTTCCTGGCGCGTGAACATGGCATCAAGGCGGTGGTGCTCGAGGCCAACCAGATCGGCTGGGGCTGCACCAGCCGCAATGGCGGCCAGGGGCACCTGGCCTGGGGGCGGCTGAGCCGCAGCCAGTGGGTGAAGAAGTGGGGCGCGGATGTGGCCCGCCGCCTGCACAAAAACAGCTTGGAGGGCTATGAGGTGTTCCGGGCGATGACCGAAGACGTGGAGATCGACTGCGAGCCGCATGGCGAAGGTAATTTGCTGATCGCCCACAGTGCCAAGGCGATGGCCGGGCTGGTGGCCGAGTCGCGCCTGTGCAATGAGGTATTGGGCTACAAGACCCGACTGCTGACCCGCGACACGGTACTCAAGGAGTACATTGGCGACCAGGAGTGCCAGGGCGCCATGCTGGAGCCGGTGGGCATTGCGGTGCAGCCGCTGAAGCTGGCCTATGGCTATGCGCGCGTGGCGCGCCGGCTGGGGGCGCGCATCCACACCGGCAGTACGGTACAGAACTGGACGACGGTAAACGGTGTGCATCACTTGCGCACGCCGGGCGGCACCGTACGGGCGAAAGCGGTGGGCGTCTGCACGGCGGGCTACACCAGTCCAAACCTGCACAAGTTGACCGCCTACAAGGTGATGCCGATCATGGCCAACTCAGTAGTGACGCGCGAGCTGACCGATGACGAGGTAGCGGCCTGCGGCTTTCGTTCGACGCTGCTGACGACCGACACTCGCAAGCTGCGCTATTACTACCGCTACCTGCCCGAGAAGCGCTTGCAGATCGGGACGCGCAGCGCGATCAGCGGTGGCGATGCCGAGAACCCGAAGCATCTGCGCGTGGTGCAGGAGGCGATTGCGCGCAAGTTCCCGGCGCTGGCAGGGATCGAGACGCCCTTCTTCTGGCATGGCTGGATGGATATTTCACACGACATGATGCCGCGCGTGGTGCAGCCCGACCCGAAGCAGCAGGTGTTCTACTCGCAGGGCTACTCGGGCAACGGGGTGTCGTTTTCCGCCTATGCGTCGAAACAGCTGGCAGCGCTGATTGCCGGCAAGCGACTGGCGGATGCGGACCTGCCGATCTTCAGCTCGCCGCTGCCCAGCCATCCGCTGCGGCCGATCAGGCGGTTGGGCCAGCACGTGCTCTATACCTACTTCTCCTTGCGCGACCGGTTCGTCTGATCTGGCGGGGTGGGGCGCCCAGTCTGGTACATCCGTCCGCCCAATAAATCGACCGCGCCGATTGAGGCATAAGCCTTACTGATCCATCGACCAGCATTTCAAGGTTTGTCGACGGCCACCGATTTGCGAAGAATGAAGTTCAAACTTGGCGCACACACGGCGCCGGTTCTGGCGAGAGTTTTCAACGACACGCACCAGCAGCACCGTACGACCTGCACGACACACCAGAAGGCGCCGCCAACACGGGCCCGTACCAAGTGCAGGAAGAGCATCTACAAGAGGAGACAAAAATGGAACATGAACTCATACACAGCCCGCCCCGCAGCGGGTCGGCGACATCGCTGTTCGGCGACTATGACCGCACCTTGTTCTGGCCGGTCCTGACGGTATACGTCGCCATCATGGCCTACGCCTTGCTGGCGCCAGAGAGCACCAGCACCTGGCTGGTGGGCGTGCGCAATTTCCTGATCTTCAACTTCGGCTGGGCCTTCCTGTTAGGCGTCGGTGTGACGCTGTTCTTCTGCCTCTATCTGGCCATCAGCCCGTATGGTGACCTGAAGCTGGGCAAGGAAGATGCCGTCCCCGAGTTCTCGTTCGTCTCGTGGGTGTCGATGCTGTTCTGCTGCGGCCTGGGCATCGGCTTCGTGTTTTTCAGCGTGGCCGAGC
Organism: Pseudogulbenkiania sp. MAI-1; assembly: GCF_000527175.1. Classification (NCBI taxonomy): domain Bacteria; kingdom Pseudomonadati; phylum Pseudomonadota; class Betaproteobacteria; order Neisseriales; family Chromobacteriaceae; genus Pseudogulbenkiania; species Pseudogulbenkiania sp. MAI-1. The sequence goes on from NZ_AZUR01000001.1 coordinate 3,080,826, forward strand.
CTCTCACCCACTTGCATGAATCGCCGCATGTGATTGACATGGGCGCGGCCGGCAAGGAAGCCGGTATTGCCAAGGCGGTGCAGATCACCCTGCTCGACTGGGGCATGCATGGCTGGGCGCTGTATGCGGTGGCAGCCTGGGCGATTGCCTTCCCGGCCTACCGCCTGGGCAAGCCGCTGACCGTGGCGACCGGCCTGTACGGCATCCTCGGTGACCGCTGCAACAGCAGCCTGTGGGGCCGCTTGGCCAATGGCTTGGGCATTCTGGGCACCATCGGCGGCAACGCCACCATGATCGGTCTGGGCGTGGCCTCCATCAGCTACGGCATCTCGATGCTGTTCGAGATCGAGCTGGGCACCTTCGGCAAGGTGGTGGTGTTGATGGGTTTGATCGTGGCCTACGTGGCCTCGGCGGCCACCGGCGTCGAGAAGGGCATCAAGTTCCTTAGCGTGGCCAACATGGTGATCGCCGGGCTGATCGTGCTGGCGCTGATCGTGTATGGCAACGCGCCGGTCCACTACCTGCTCAACCTGACGACCCAGCAGTTCGGCGACTACTTCGGCTCGATGCTGACGATGTCGTTCTGGAGCGATGCGGGCAACGTCAAGCAGCGCGAGTGGCTAGGCTGGTGGGTGGTGTTCTACTGGCTCTGGTATGTGTCCTACATCCCCTTCTGTGGCGGCTTCATCGCGCGCATCTCGAAAGGGCGCACGCTGCGGGAGTTCGTGTTCGGGACCACGCTGGTGCCGATGGTGCTGGCCATCGTGTGGTTCAGCGTGTGGGGCGGCTCGGCCGGCTATACCGAGGTGAACCACATCGCGCCGCTGTGGGAAGCCGTCCAGAAGAACCCGGAGTCCGGTGTGTACATGCTGCTCAACTCCATGCCCTACGGCTGGTGGCTGAGCCTGGCCGTACTGTTCTGCACCATCGTGTTCGCCGTCACCACCTCGGACTCGGCCTCGTTCTTCGTCGCCATGCAGGTGTCCAACGGCGAGGAAAATCCCCGCGTGTCGATGCGCCTGCTGTGGGGCGTTGTGATCGGCCTGACCGGGATCGTGTTCCAGCTCACCGGCGGATTCACGGCGATCAAGTCACTGGCCATCGTGGTCGGCGCGCCCTTCTTCATCGTGAGCATCGCCTACATCGTGTCGGTCAATCGCATGCTCCGCTCGGCCAAGGCAGGGCAGATGTAAGCCCGGCATGGCGCCGGCGCCATATCCCCCAGGCGGTGCCTCGGCGCCGCCACCCCTCCCCCAATTCAAGGAAGACTGAGATGACCGAAGCAGAACTGAACGCCATGTTCGACGCCTTCAACCGGCATGACATCGAAGCCGTGAAAACCTACTTCCATGACGACGTCGTGTTTGACACCGTGGCCGGGCCGGACGCCCACGGCACCCGGATCGTCGGCAAACAAGCCGTCATGGCGCAGTTCGAAGCCACCTGGGGCACGATGCCCGATGTGCAATGGATCAACGGCAAGCACTACTTCGCCCAGGATCGCATCGTGTCGGAGTCGACCTTTGTGGCTACGCAACCCGACGGCTATCGCCATCACGCGGACAGCGTGGACCTGTTCACCTTGCGCGACGGCAAGATCATCCGAAAGCAGGCCTTCCGCAAGCAACGCCCGCTGCTCGACCCGCTTTAAGCCGCCGGGCTCCCGCATCGATTTCACCAACCCACGGACACCCCATGTCATACACATTCGAAGGCGGATGCGCGCACATCCGCACCCATTCCGATCACGCCCCCATCGACAACCACATCTGCCATGGCGCCGCCACGCAACACCGGACTGGCCAGGCCGCGGCGCAGGTGGCCTATTTCAATCACGACGAGCTCATGGTCGAGAACATCGAGCTGGTCGAACGCCAGCCGTTTGATGTCGAGGACCCGTCTAATCCGCTGGTCTTCGCCACCTGCCGCAGCTGCGGCGCGCCAATCATGATCGGTGATCAGCTCGGCCGCATTCGCGGCGTCATTCCCGCACTGATGGGTTACCCGCCCGGCTTCCCGGCACCGACCTACCACGCCAACCGTGATCCGGCCGCCCCCGCGCCGGACGACGGTCTGCCGGTGCACGCCGGCCTGCGCCCGGACTTTGTCTGGCCACCGGCAATGTAGGCCGCGCAACGGCACGCCGAACGCCCCGAGCGCCACCCCGCCACTGCGTGCGGGGTGGCGCTCGGCCGTTAACCTGGGCCGAAGGGCGGCTCGAGGTCGAGCCAGGCGCAGAACTCGATGGCGGCGGCTGACAGCGGCTTGTCGCTGCGCCAGGTCAGGTAATACCCGGCGTCGCAGCTGATCGGCGCGTCGAAGGGGCACACCAGGAACGGCTCCAGCCGCGAGCCGCTCACGAAGTCGTCGTAGAGCAGGCAGGCGCCAATGCCCTCGATGGCCATGCTGGCCGCGATGGCGTAGCTGTCGACATGGATGCGTGCCGGACGCTCGGCCGCCTCGGGGTGGTACACACGCTTCCAGTCGAGCCAGCCATTCGGTGTGCCCAGCACATCGATCAGCGGCATATGCGCGAAGCCCTCGGCGCGGTGCAGCCGGTTGGCGTGGGCGATCGAACAGTATGGCCGCAAGGTATGCGGCAGCAGGTTGCGGGTCTCGAAACCCGGCCAGCTGCCATTGCCGTAGCGGATCTCCAGCTCGGTATTGGCCGCCTGGTATTCAAGATCCCAGTTCGTCTGCAGCATGCGCACCGACAGCTGCGGCCGGTGAGCGATAAAGCGGCCGATGCGCGGCGCCAGCCACAGTTCGCCGAAGGTGTTGTTCACATGCAGCTCCAGCACCCCGTCGGCCGAGGAGCTGAAGATGCTGTTCATGCCGGAATTTAGCCGCTGCAGCCCTTCCCTGACGACATCAAGAAGGGCGCGCCCCTCGGTGGTCAGTTGGACTGAGCGCGTCTGGCGCAGGAACAGGTCCTTGCCGAGCTTGTGCTCCAGCAGCTTTATCTGCTGGCTGACGGCTGACTGGCTCAGGTGCAGTTCTTCGCCTGCAAGCGAGAAACTCAGAAGCCGAGCGGCCGCTTCGAAGGTTCGGAGCCAGTTAAGTTGAAGGTTGCCAATTCTCATGAAAGCCTCTCAGTCCAGTTCGGATCGGAGGGCGGCGGTTTCGTGCCGTGCTGCCCTCTGTTCGCACCTTGATCTGTTGCGGGGGCCTACGCGCCGGCCAGCGAAAACTAGTCTTACCGTTCCGAGACAGCCATTTTGGCCGTTCGGAACTGCAGCCCGGGAAGGTCGGGGAGCGAATTGTTGTCAGATCGTGGACCTTGCCGCCTTTCTGGCGATCTCCTACTTCAGGGGGCGTACCAAGAAGGAGAGCGTGCTGGCGACGGCGCTGTCCTCGCCGAAAGAGGTCGCGCGCCTCTACCTGCGGCATTCGCCGGAAACGGATGCCTACTGGCTCCACGTGCAGTTCCGCAATGGCCGCAAGCGCCTGCTCGCCGCGCCCTGGGAGCTCGATGACACGCTCGGCCGGCTCGAAGCCCGGGGGCTCCATCTCGACGAAGCGGACCGGACCCTGCTGGCAGCGGTCGAGGCCCCGGTGGTACGCACGCGTAAGCCCGCGGGCAACCGCGGTCGGACGGCGGCGTTCAGGCCTGCGCGGGCGCGCTCAGGCGCCAGGCCCCGGGCTCGACCGGCAGCAGCGCGGCGACGGCCGCGGTGGCGATCACGTGCGTGGTCTCCTGCACTGGGTCGTGGACGTCCAGCCCGCCGAACACCACCTTCACCTCGGCGCGCCCGCGCGGCAGCGTGGCGGCGACCACCGCGGCATCGACCTTGTCGGGCTGCTGCACGCCGATCGTCACCTGGACGCGCATGTCGCGGTGGTCGTAGCCGAGCGACTTGAACAGCACGATGGAGGAATGGTGCAGGGCGTCCTGCACCGCACGGCAGGCGGCCTTGGTGTAGTCGCCGCCGTAGAGGTCGTTGCCGGTCCCCATCTCGAGGATGATGCGTTTCTCAGTCATCGCTGCGCTCCATGTCGAAGGACACCACAAGGGCGGCGTTGGCGATCACCGTGGGATCGCTGCCATCGGGCTTGCAGACGTCGAGGCCGCCGCGCACGACGCGGATCGTGGGCTGGCCGTAGGGAAAGATGTCGAGCAGGACGGTGGTGTCGACCGCCTCGGGTTTCTGCACGCCGATCTCCACGTCGATCAGCATCGCCTCGCGCGGAAAGCCGAAGGCGGTCGCCACGTTGAGCGAGTTGTGCCACAGCGCGTCGCGGATCGCGCGCGCCGCGGCCTGGGTGTAGTCCTGGCTGCGGATCGAAGTCCCCATGCCGAACTGCGTGACCATGCGGGTCTTGGCCATTGTCGGTGCTCCCTTGTCGAGTGTTTCCGGGCGACGGACGACCGTCGCCCGGCGCGGTCAGCCGGGTGTGTAGCTCCGGATGACGAAGTGCTTGGTCGTGGTTTCGATAACCTCCCAGTAACCGCGGAAACCGTCCGGGATCAGGAATGCGTCCCCGGTGCGGAAGGTCTGCGCGCTGCCGTCGGCCGCGATCAGACGGACATGGCCGCTGACAATGTAGCAGAACTCGTCGCGGTCGGTGAACGCATGCCATCGGCCCGGCGTGCTGGTCCAGGTGCCGGCGATGAAATCCCCGGCCAGGTTCTCGAAGAAGGTGGTGCTCTGGTGCCGCGGGTCGCCGTCGACGACGCGGCCGGGCAGGTCGGCGAGCCGTCTGCTCTCGCGCTGTCCGTCGTCCTGGCTGAAATCGATGACCTTGATCGTCATTGTCGTGGGGCCTCGTCGGTCGATGCGGTGCAGTGTCCGGGTGTTCCTTTCCGGCGCGCGCTTCAGCGCCGGTGGCGGCCGCCGAACAGCTGCACGATGTCGAAGAACAATTCGTTGTCCAGCCCGCGCGTCATGTCGGTGGCCAGGCAACGGCGGTAGAAGGGGCTGAGGTCGAGGCCGACGCCGAGGCCGAGGATCTCCACGGCGCCCTGCTGCTCGCAGCGCGCGACCACGTCCTTGAGGTGGTTGTCGAGGTAGAATGGGTCGTTGGCCAGCCCGGTCGCGCCGTCGGCCGGGCAGCCGTCCGAGATCACGACCAGGATGCGCCGCGCCTCGCCGCGCGCCAGCATGCGGTTGCACGCCCAGTCGACCGCCTCGCCGTCGATCCCCTCGCGGAACAGGTCGGCCTTGAGCAACGCCGCGATGTCACGGCGCGCGCGCCGCCAGCTGCGCTCGGCGTCCTTGAACACCAGGTGGCAGACCTCGTTGAGCCGGCCGGGGTGGCGCGGCCGCCCGCGGCTCATCCACTCGCGGTAGGGACGGCCGCCGTTCCAGGCGGCGGTGGTGAAACCGAGCAGCTCGGTGCCGACGCCGGCCATCTCGAGCGCGCGCAGCAGGATGTCCACCAGGGTCGCCACCGATTCGACATGCGTCTTCATCGAGCCCGAGCAATCCACCAGCACGCTCACCTGGCAGTCCGCCGCCGGCTTGAACTGCTCGCGGCGGAACAGGCGGCGCTCGGCCGGCGAGGTGATCAGCTGGGACAGGCGGCGGCCATCGACCTGCCCTTCCTCCTCGCCGAAGCGCCAGCCGTCGCGGCGCGGCTCGGCGAGCACGGCGCCGAGCAGGCGCGCCAGGCGCGGAATATTGACGCCCTGGGCGGCGACGCGCCGGTCGAGGCGCTCGCGGTACTCCTCCAGCAGCGCCCGGCGCACCTGCGTGCCGGCCGCCAGCTCGACATCGTAGCGGGTGGTGTAGACGCGGTAGGCCTGTTCCGCCTCGACAAACACCTTGCTGGCGCCACTGACGGCGGCGGCGATGCCGTCGCCCCCCTCGTCCTGGTCGAAGTCGAGCAGCAGCGCGAAGGCGGCACGGACGTCGCCCTCGGCCGCCTCTCCGGTCTCCCCCTCCCCCGGCTGGGCGCTGTTGGCGCGCACCTTGTCGCCGACGATGCGGGCGATCTCCAGCGCGTGCGGGGCGAACGCGGCCTGGTCGTGGCGCTGACGGCGGATGCCGGCCAGCGCGCTGCCCAGCGCCGACACCAGGGACCAGCGGGTGCTCTCGATGTAATCCTCGGTCTCGTGCAGCACCGGCAGCGCGTTGAGGCGCGACCAGCACATCTGCGCCACGGTGTAGAGCAGGATGCCGGCCTCGCCCTCGGTGAGCCCGGAACGGTAGAACGCGCGCGACCAGTCCTCGAAGCGCTGGCGCAGGTTGCGCACCATGCCCGGCATGTCGGCGGGCGCCAGGGTCTCGACGCGCATCTGTTCCAGCAGCTCGAAGATCAGACGATCGACTGGCTCCTCCGGGCATAGGCTGCGGTGCAGGACGGCATCGGAATGGCGCAGGCGCAGCGCCATGCCGTCGGCCGCCGCCCGACAGGCCACGAAGTCGTCGGCCCCGGGGTCGACGCGCAGATGGGGGGCGTGCACCGGCAGCGCCCGCGTCGCGCGATGCAGCCGGCCGCCGCGGTAGTGCAGCGCCGCATCGCCGGTCAGCGCCCGGATCGCGGCCGCGCACAGCTCCTCGATCTGCTGCTGCCGCTGGGCATTCTGCTGCCGGCTGGCCATTACTGCGCCCCCGCCGTGAGCATCCAGGATTCGTCCAGTTCGACGCCGAAGCAGCGCTGGTAGTACTCGGCGACGATGGGGCGCTCCGCCTCGTCGCACTTGTTGAGGAAGGACAGGCGGAAGGCCAGCGCCGGGTTGCGGAAGATTTCGCAGTTTTCCGCCCAGCTGATGATGGTGCGTGGCGACATCAGCGTCGACAGATCGCCGGCGGCAAAGCCCTTGCGCGTCAATTCCGCCACGGCCACCATCGACGCCACCAGCTGGCGCCCCTGCGCGTTGTCCTTGGCGGGAACGCGCGCCAGCACGATCGCCATCTCCTCGTCGCGCGACAGGTAGTTGAGCGTGGCGACGATGTTCCAGCGGTCGATCTGGGCATGGTTGAGCACCTGGGTGCCGTGGTACAGACCGGACAGGTTGCCAAGCCCGACCGTGTTGGAGGTGGCGAACAGGCGGAAATACGGGTGCGGCCGGATCACCCGGCTCTGGTCGAGCAGGGTGAACTTGCCGTCGCGCTCGAGGATGCGCTGGATCACGAACATCACGTCGGGGCGGCCGGCATCGTACTCGTCGAAGATCAGCGCCACCGGGCGTTGCAGCGCCCAGGGCACGATGCCTTCCTGGAATTCGGTGACCTGCAGGCCGTCGCGCAGCACGATGGTGTCGCGGCCGACCAGGTCGAGGCGGCTGATGTGGCCGTCCAGGTTGACGCGCACGCACGGCCAGTTGAGGCGCGCGGCGACCTGCTCGATATGCGTGGACTTGCCGGTGCCGTGCAGCCCCTGCACCATCACGCGGCGGTCGCGGGTAAAGCCGGCGAGGATCGCCAGCGTCACGTCCGGGTTGAAGCGATAGGCCTCGTCGACCTCGGGCACGTGGTCGTCGCGCTCGCTGAAGGCGGGCACTTTCAGGTCGGAATCGATGCCGAATACCTCGCGCACCGAGACCATGCGGTCGGGCTGAATCTGGCTGATGTCTGTCACGGGAGCTCTCCAGTGGTTGCCGCGACGTGCTGCGCGGCGTGGGTCAAATAATCGTCGCACCCTGGCGCCCCCGAGCGGCGGTCAGCCGGGCGGGCCAGGTGGCGGCAAGCCGGCGGCGGGCAGGCGGCAAAGCAGGCCTCATTCGCCCTCCCGCGCCTCGGGCATGGCCTCGGCCTCGATCTTGGCCAAGGCCGCCGCCGCCCGCTGCAACGCCGGCAGCAGCTGCAGCGCCTTGTCCGGCGTCAGCCGCAGCACCGGCGCCTGGATCGCGATCCCGGTGTTGGACTTGCCCCCCGGCGTCGGCACCAGCACCGCCAGGCAGAACAGCCCCGGCAGGAATTCCTCGTCGTCGACCGCGTAGCCGTCCCGCTTCACCCGCTCGATCTCCCGCTCCAGCGCCCCCAGGTCGGTCAGCGTCTTCGCGGTGTAGCGTTCCAGCGGCACGTGCTCCAGCAGCCGGCGCCGCTGGCTCGGGCTCATCTGCGCCAGGAACAGCTTGCCGCTCGCCGAGCAGTGCGCCGGCACCCGCGAGCCGGGGTGCAGGTAGAAGCGCAGCGGCGCCGGGGTTTCCACCCGGTCCAGGTACAGCACTTCGCTGCCCGACAGCGCGGTGATGTTGCAGCTTTCGCCCACTTCTTCCACCAGTTGGCGCAGCACCGCGTGGCGCGCGCCGTGCACGGTGTTGTTGAGCAGCAGGTTCTCGGCCATGCGCCGCAGCCGCACCCCGGTGCTGTAGTGCCGCCCGTCGCCGTCGCGTTGCAGCATCCCGGCGCTTTCCAGTTGCTGCAGCATGCGGTGCAGCGTCGGCTTGGGCAGCCCGGTTTCTTCCACCAGTCCTTGCAGCGTGAAGAACTGGTCCTTTTCCGCGATCACTTCCAACAACGCGAACAGCCGCAGCGTCGGCGTGTCGCCATCGAGCCGGGCCGGTTCGCTCTTCGGGGTCTGTGGTGTGTCGTTCATGGCGTTTCCATCATAGTTCAGTTTCTGTTTTTGATACAACAAGTATCGTTTTACGAAATTTGTTGTTGACTTGCCGCATACACCCTCCTAGAGTTGAGTCTTGTCTCACATATCGGAATATTTCGTACCGGTTTTGAGATGATACCCACAGGAGACTAGTCAGCATGAGCGAGCAAGCCAACCGTACGGTGCCCGTCGGCCCCACCAAGATGACCCCTTCCGAAGCCTTCGTCGAAACCATGGTGGCCAATGGCGTGACCGATATGTTCGGCATCATGGGGTCGGCCTTCATGGATGCCATGGATATTTTCGCCCCCGCCGGCATCCGCTTGATCCCGGTGGTCCACGAGCAGGGCGCCGCCCACATGGCGGATGGCTATTCCCGCGTGTCCGGCCGCCACGGCGTGGTGATCGGCCAGAACGGCCCCGGTATCAGCAACTGCGTCACCGCCATCGCCGCCGCCTACTGGGCGCACAGCCCGGTGGTGATCGTGACCCCGGAGACCGGCACCATGACGATGGGCCTGGGCGGCTTCCAGGAGTGTAACCAGTTGCCGATGTTCCAGGAATTCACCAAGTACCAGGGGCATGTCACGCACCCGGCCCGTATGGCCGAGTACACCGGCCGCTGCTTCGACCGCGCCATGAGCGAGATGGGCCCGACCCAGCTCAATATCCCGCGCGATTATTTCTACGGCGAGATTACCGCCGAGATCCCCAAACCCTCGCGTCTGGATCGCGGGGCCGGTGGCGAGCAGAGCCTGAACGAGGCAGCGGAGTTGCTGGCGCAGGCGACGTTCCCGGTGATCATTTCCGGCGGCGGCGTGGTGATGGGCGATGCCGTCGAGGAGTGTAAGGCCTTGGCCGAGCGCCTGGGGGCGCCGGTGGTCAACAGCTACCTGCACAACGATTCGTTCCCGGCCAGCCATCCGCTGTGGTGCGGTCCACTCGGTTACCAGGGCTCGAAGGCGGCGATGAAGCTGATTTCCCAGGCCGACGTGGTGGTGGCGCTGGGGTCCCGCCTGGGGCCGTTCGGCACGCTGCCGCAGCATGGCATGGATTACTGGCCGAAGAACGCGAAGATCATCCAGATCGACGCCGACAACAAGATGCTGGGCCTGGTGAAGAAGATTTCGGTGGGCATTTGCGGCGATGCCAAGGCGGCGGCGGTGGCGCTGACGCAGCGTCTGGCCAACCGTACCCTGGCCTGCGATGCGACCCGCGCCGAGCGCGCCGACAAGATCGCGACCGAGAAGGCGGCCTGGGAGAAGGAGCTGGACGAGTGGACGCACGAGCGCGATCCGTTCAGCCTCGACATGATCGAGCAGAATGCCCAGGAGCGCACCTTCAACGGCGGCCATTACCTGCATCCGCGCCAGGTGCTGCGCGAGCTGGAGAAGGCGATGCCGGAGGATGTGATGGTGTCGACCGATATCGGCAACATCAATTCGGTGGCCAACAGCTACCTGCGCTTCGAGAAGCCGCGCAGTTTCTTCGCGGCGATGAGTTTCGGCAATTGCGGCTATGCCTTCCCGACCATCATCGGCGCCAAGGTGGCGGCGCCACATCGCCCGGCCATCTCCTACGCCGGCGACGGCGCCTGGGGCATGAGCCTGATGGAGACCATGACCTGCGTGCGCCACAACATCCCGGTCACCGCCGTGGTGTTCCACAACCGCCAGTGGGGTGCCGAGAAGAAGAACCAGGTCGATTTCTACAACCGCCGCTTCGTCGCCGGCGAGCTCGACAACCAGAGCTTCGCCGCGATCGCCCGCGCCATGGGGGCGGAGGGCATCACCGTCGACCGTCTCGAGGATGTCGGCCCGGCCCTGCAGAAGGCCATCGACCTGCAGATGAACCACGGCAAGACCTGCATCATCGAGATCATGTGCACCCGTGAGCTGGGCGATCCCTTCCGCCGCGATGCCCTCTCCAAGCCGGTACGATTCCTCGACAAGTACAAGGATTACGTGTGAGCAACAACCGCGCTGACGCGAAAAAGTGAAGACAAGCGGGCCGTGTCGCAGGCAGTGTACGCCTCACGGTCCGCCCTGCCTCATAGTCGCGGCGACATCATCGTTTCTGAAAGGTGAACCGAAACCGAGATAACCCACCAGGCTGCCCGGATGCCTCCACTGTCAGGGAGCACGGACAGCACACGACCCTGAACGACCACGGAATGGGTGGCGGCGCTCGCGCCCAGCCATACCCTTACAATTCAACAAACCGTGGCGTCCTACAATAAAGAAATACAGAGATATATCAAAGTGATAGGCAACCAGCAGCATTCAAACGGGCTCCAGCACAGCCTGAAGCAGCGCCACATGACCATGATTGCACTCGGTGGTGTGATTGGCGCAGGTCTGTTTGTCGGCAGCGGCGTGGTGATCAAGGCCACCGGCCCCGCCGCCATTCTCTCTTTCCTCCTCACCGGCCTGCTTGTGGTCCTGGTCATGCGCATGCTGGGAGAAATGGCTGTCGCCCTGCCTAGCGGCGGCTCCTTCTATGAATACGCCCGCGAGGCCTGGCACGACCGCCCGGCCGTGGGCGAACTGGCCGGCTTCCTCACCGGCTGGATGTACTGGTACTTCTGGGTCATCGTAGTGGCGCTCGAGGCGGTCGCCGGGGCCAACCTGGTGCACTATTGGTTGCCCGATATGCCGACCTGGATCATCAGTCTGACCTTGCTGGTGACGCTCACCCTGACCAACCTGATCTCGGTGAAGTCGTTCGGTGAATTCGAGTTCTGGTTCTCCTCGATCAAGGTCGGCGCCATCGTCGTGTTCCTGTTCCTGGCGAGCCTGTACGTGTTCGGCATGTGGCCGGGCGCGAGCTTCAACGTCAGCAACCTGACCGCGCACGGCGGCTTTGCCCCGCACGGCTGGGTGCCGGTGCTGACCGGGGCGGTGGCGGCAACCGGCTTCTATTTTGGCGCCGAGATCGTCACCATCGCCGCCGCGGAAACCGCCGAGCCGCAAAAAGCCATCGCCAAGGCCACCAGCTCCGTCATCACCCGGGTGCTGGTTTTCTATGTCGGCTCGGTGCTGCTGGTGGTCTGCCTGGTGCCGTGGAATTCACCCGGCATCGCCACCCCGTACGTCAGCGCGCTCAACGCGATGGGTATCCCGGCCGCGGCGCAGATCATGAACGCCGTGGTGTTGACCGCCGTGCTGTCGGCGCTCAACTCCGGCCTGTACGCGTCGTCGCGCATGCTGTTTGCCCTGACCAAGCGTGGCGACGCACCCAAATCGCTGGCCAAGCTGACCCGCAACGGCGTGCCGGTGCGCGCCATCCTGTTCGCCACGCTGTTCGGCTACGCGGCGGTGGTGATGTCCTACGTATCGCCGGACACGGTGTTCGCCTTCCTGGTCGACTCCTACGGCACGGTGGCGATTTTCGTCTACATCCTGATCGCCATCTCCCAGCTGCGCCTGCGCGCCCGCCTCGAACGCGAGGCCCCGGAACGCCTGCGCGTGAAGATGTGGGCCTACCCCTACCTGACCTACCTCGCCATCGCCGGCATGATCGGCATCGTGGTGGCCATGGCCTTCATCCCCGATCAGCGCACGCCGCTGCTGCTGGGCGTGGCCAGCCTCGGCATCCTGCTGGTGGGCTACGTGGTGCGTCAGATCTGCCGCCGGAATGCCCCGGCCATCACCTTGGCTGAAGCGTCGACCGACTGCACCAAGCTCTAACCCTTCCCCTTCCAGCGGGCCGCCGGCACCTCCTCGGCGGCCCGCTGCCTTTTCCCCACAAAATAAAATATCAGTACATTTTGTACCGAAATTTGAAATTTACTATTGCACTCCTTGATTGGCCGGCTTATAGTTTTTCAAAAAACAATATACGGAATTTTTTGTACCGTTTTTTGTAATTTTCACACTAGCCAGCTCAGGCAGTACGCGCGTGCCAGCCCCGTCCCCGCCGGGCCGTTCCCCTCAGCCGCTTGGCCATGGGCCGGATACAGCGCGGTAAACCGAAGTCAATCACCGGAGACCCACACGATGATTCCCCCCAGCAGTCTCGCCCAGCCTGTGATGTTCGCCCAGACCCGGGCCCTCCTTCCCGGTGTCATGCTCTGCGGCGTCATCGCCGTCGCCGCCACCTTCGTGTCCGAGCACTACGGCGGCCCGCAATTCCTCTACGCCTTGCTCATCGGCATCGCCTTCCACTTTCTGGCCGACTCCGAGAAATGCCAGCCCGGTATCGAGCTGTCGGCCAAGAAGCTGGTGCGCTTCGGCGTGGCCCTGCTCGGCGCGCGCATCGTCGCCAGCGACGTCAGCGACCTCGGCCTGGTCGGGGTGGGCGCGCTGATCGGCGCGGTCGGCCTGACCATCGGCTTTGGCATCCTGATGGCGCGTCTACTCGGCCTGCCCTCGATGCTGGGGCTGCTCTCCGGCGGCGGCACCGGCATCTGCGGCATTTCGGCCACCCTGGCAATCTCCTCCACCCTGCCGGCCACGCGGGAAAACGAGCGCTATACCCTGCTCACGGCGATCGGCATCGCGATCTTCTCCACCGTGGCGATGGTGCTCTACCCGCTGATCGTCAAGAACGTCGGCCTCACCACGGCGGAAGCGGGGCTGTTCCTCGGCGGTTCGATCCACGACGTCGCCCAGGTGGTCGGCGCCGGCCTGATCATTTCGCCGGAAGTGGGCGATGCCGCCACGCTGGCCAAGATGTTCCGCGTCGCCATGCTGATGCCGGTGGTGGTCATCCTGGCGCTGACCTTCCACGCCGAGCGCAAGAAAACCGCTACAGCCGGCAGCAAGACCCCGATCCTGCCGCTGTTCCTGGTGGTATTTGCCGGGCTGGCCGTGCTCAACAGCATGGGCTGGCTGTCCCACCAACTGGTGGAAGCAAGTTCGACCGTATCGCGCTGGTGCCTGGTGACCTCGATCGCCGCCCTCGGCGTCAAGACTTCCTTGGAGAAGCTGGCGGAACTGGGCTGGAAGCCGATCGTGCTGATGAGCAGCGAGGCCGTCTTCATTGCCGGCTACATGCTGCTGGTGGTGTACCTGAGCCGAGTTTTCGGTGCCTGATAAGTAAATAAACGAGGATGACCATGAACGCGCCAACCAATCTGAACACCGAGATGGTGGTGGACGAAGCCGCCATCCAGCCGCTGCCCAATTCCCGCAAGATCTACGTACAAGGTTCGCGTCCCGACATCCGCGTGCCGATGCGCGAGATCAGCCAGGCCGACACCCCGACCCAGTTCGGCGGCGAGAAAAATCCGCCGATCTACGTCTACGACTGCAGCGGCATCTACACCGACCCGGATGCCAAGATCGACATCCGCTCCGGCCTGCCGGCCATCCGCGCCGCCTGGATCGAGGAGCGCGGCGACACCGAGCAGCTCGCCGGCCTGTCGTCCGAGTACGGCCGTGCCCGCGAGGCCGACCCGAAACTGGCCGACCTGCGCTTCAACCTGACGCGCCAGCCGCGTAAGGCGAAGCCGGGCTGTAACGTGACGCAGATGCACTACGCCCGGAAGGGCATCATCACGCCGGAGATGGAATACATCGCCATCCGCGAGAACCTGAACCGCCAGGCCTACATTGAGAGCCTGAAGAGCGCCGGCGGCAAGAACGCGCGCCTCGTCGAACTGATGACGCGCCAGCATCCGGGCCAGAGCTTCGGCGCCGGGCTGGTCGACGAGATCACCCCGGAGTTCGTGCGCCAGGAAGTGGCCGCCGGCCGCGCCATCATCCCGAACAACATCAACCACCCGGAATCCGAGCCGATGATCATCGGCCGCAATTTCCTGGTGAAGATCAACGGCAACATCGGCAACTCGGCCGTGACGTCGTCGATCAGCGAAGAAGTGGACAAGATGACCTGGGGCATCCGCTGGGGCGCGGACACCATCATGGACCTGTCCACCGGCAAGAACATCCACGAGACGCGCGAGTGGATCCTGCGCAACAGCCCGGTGCCGATCGGTACCGTCCCGATCTACCAGGCGCTGGAGAAGGTGAACGGCAAGGCCGAGGACCTGACCTGGGAGATCTTCAAGGACACGCTGATCGAGCAGGCCGAGCAGGGGGTGGACTACTTCACCATCCACGCCGGCGTGCTGCTGCGCTACGTGCCGATGACCGCCAACCGCATGACCGGCATCGTGTCGCGTGGTGGTTCGATCATGGCCAAGTGGTGCCTGGCGCATCACAAGGAAAACTTCCTCTACACCCACTTCGAGGAGATCTGCGACATCATGAAGGCCTACGACGTGGCCTTCAGCCTCGGCGACGGCCTGCGTCCGGGCAGCGTGTGGGACGCCAACGACGCGGCGCAGCTGGGTGAACTGAAGACGCTGGGCGAGCTGACCCAGATCGCCTGGCAGCACGACGTGCAGGTGATGATCGAAGGCCCGGGCCACGTGCCGATGCAGCTGATCAAGGAGAACATGGACAAGGAGCTGGAGTGGTGCCACGAGGCGCCGTTCTACACCCTGGGGCCCTTGACCACCGATATCGCGCCGGGCTACGACCACATCACCTCGGCCATCGGTGCGGCGCAGATCGGCTGGTATGGCACCGCGATGCTGTGCTACGTGACGCCGAAGGAGCACCTCGGCCTGCCGAACAAGGACGACGTGAAGGAAGGCATCATCACCTACAAGCTGGCCGCCCACGCCGCCGACCTCGCCAAGGGCCATCCGGGCGCGCAGATCCGCGACAACGCCCTGTCCAAGGCGCGCTTCGAGTTCCGCTGGGAAGACCAGTTCAACCTCGGCCTCGACCCGGACCGCGCGCGCTCGTTCCACGACGAGACGCTGCCGAAGGACAGCGCCAAGGTGGCGCACTTCTGCTCGATGTGCGGCCCGCACTTCTGCTCGATGAAGATCACCCAGGACGTGCGCGAGTTCGCCGAGCAGCAGGGTATCTCCGAGCAGGACGCGCTGGAGAAGGGCATGGAGGTGAAGGCGATCGAGTTCGTCAAGGGCGGCGCCAAGCTGTACGACAAGATCTGAGCGCGGGTGCCGCCAAGGTTGGCCGAAGCCCGGCTTCGCCACCCGGCGTACCCCCACCCCACTGGAGATACCCACATGCCTACCGTCCTGGTCAACGGCGAGCCGACCGAGCTCGCCACCCCGCTCACGGTGCGCCAGCTGCTCGATCATCTCGAGCTGCAGGGGCGGCGCGTCGCCATTGAGCGCAACGGCGACATCCTGCCGCGCAGCCGCTACGACGACACCCGCCTTGCCGAGGGCGACCGTTTCGAAATCATCATCGCGGTGGGGGGCGGCTGAGCCCGCCACTCACTGCCTGACGACCGCCCGTTACCGAAGGAACTCGACATGAACGACCCGCTCATCATCGCCGGCAAGACCTATTCCTCGCGCCTTCTGGTCGGCACCGGCAAGTACAAGGACTTCGCCGAAACCCGCGAAGCGGTGGACGCCGCCGGCGCCGAGATCGTCACCGTGGCGATTCGCCGCACCAACATCGGCCAGCATCCGGGCGAGCAGAGCCTGCTCGACGTGCTGCCGCCATCGCAGTACACCCTGCTGCCCAACACCGCCGGCTGCTACACCGCCGAGGACGCGGTGCGCACGCTGCGTCTGGCGCGCGAGCTGCTCGACGGCCACACGCTGGTCAAGCTCGAGGTGCTGGGCGACCCGAGCAACCTCTACCCCAACATGCCGGAAACGCTCAAGGCGGCGGAAACACTGGTGAAGGAAGGCTTCGACGTCATGGTCTATTGCTCGGACGACCCGATCCAGGCCAAGCGCCTGGAGGAGATCGGCTGCGTGGCGGTGATGCCGCTGGCCTCGATCATCGGTTCCGGCATGGGCATCCTCAACCCGTGGAACCTGCGCCTGATTATCGACAACGCCCGGGTGCCGGTGCTGGTCGACGCCGGGGTCGGCACCGCCTCGGACGCCGCCATCGCCATGGAGCTGGGCTGCGACGCGGTGCTGATGAACTCGGCGATTGCCCACGCCCGCCTGCCAGTGCACATGGCGAGCGCGATGAAACACGCCGTGCTGGCCGGGCGCGAGGCGTATCTGGCCGGGCGCATGCCGCGCAAGCTCTACAGCGCCGAACCCAGCTCGCCCACCAGCGGCATGATCGCCCCGGCGCGCGGCGGATGAGAGGGCTCGCCACGGTGAATAACGCCACGCCACGGCCCGCACGCACGATCTGGCTCGACGGGCTCTATGCCGTCACCCCCGACACCAGCGACAGCGCCTGGCTGCTGTCGCGCGTCGAAGCGGTGCTGGCGGGCGGTGCCAGCCTGGTGCAGTACCGCAACAAATCCCGCGATACGGCATTGCGCCGGGAGCAGGCCACAGCCATCCAGGTGCTGTGCCGCCAACACGGCGCCTGGTTCATCGTCAACGACGACGTAGGGTTGGCCGAAGAGGTCGGCGCCGACGGCGTCCACCTCGGGCAGAGCGACACCAGCATCTGCGCGGCACGCCAGCGCCTCGGGCCGCACGCCATTATCGGCGCCACCTGCCACGACCAGCCGGCGCTGGCGGTGCAGGCGGTCGGCAACGGCGCCAGCTACGTCGCCTTCGGCGCGCTGTTTCCCTCTCGCAGCAAGCCGGAGGCGGTCTCCGCCCCGCTCGCGCTGTTTGCCGCGCTGCCGCCGCTGGACGTACCGTGTGTGGCGATCGGCGGCATCACCCCGGCCAACGCCGCGCTCGCCTGGCAAACCGGGGTCGACATACTGGCCGTCATCGGCGGACTGTTCGATGCCCCGGCACCGGACGAAGCGGCCCGCGCCATCCTCGCCGCACGCTGACGGCACGCCGAGTCACCCGCAACATGGGTGACGCCGCCTCCGCGGGGCGGCCATCGCCAAACGGCGGACAATCACTTAGTCTATAAGCAGGGTGATATGTTGAAACGGCACCGTCACAGAGAAGGAACGATGAGCACCAAGTTGACCGGCACCATGTGGAACCAGCTTTTCCAACAACATGCGAAGAGCGGCATGAGTCTGCAAGGCAATATTCGCCAGATGCTAGTCTCGGCCATCCTCGACGGCCAGCTACCGGTCGGCATCCCCCTGCCCTCCAGCCGCGAGCTGTCGGCCCAGCTCGGCGTGGCGCGCAACACCGTGGTGCTGGCCTATCAACAGCTGGTCGACGAAGGCTACCTGGTGTCCCGCGAGCGCAGCGGCTACTTCGTCAACGCCGACATCCTCGCCGGGCGCCTCCCCGCCCAGACCGCCCCGCACGACAGTTCCCCGGCCAACGGCCCCGACTGGGAGCGGCGCTTCGTGTTCCGTCCCACCCGGCAGCGCAACATCGTCAAGCGCGCCAATTGGCAGGACTATCCCTACCCGTTCATCTACGGCCAGTACGACCCCATCCTGTTTCCCACCGCCGACTGGCGCGAGTGCAGCCTGAAGGCGCTCAGCGTGCTCGACATCCACGAGTGGGCGCAAGACATGATCCTGCGCGATGACGATTTACTGGTGCAGCAAATCCGCACCCGGGTGCTGCCGCGGCGCGGCGTGTGGGCCTCGGCCGACGAGATCGTCATCACCGTCGGCGCGCAACAGGCACTCTACCTGCTGGCCGACCTGCTGATGAGTGCCGACACCCCGGTCGGCGTGGAAGACCCGGGCTATCCGGACGCGCGCAACATCTTCGGCAGCCGCACCAGCCACCTGCTGCCGCTGCCGATCGATGAAGAAGGCCTCATGGTCAGCGGCGCGCTGCACAACTGCGACTACGTCTACGTCACCCCCGGCCACCAGTGCCCGACCACGGTAACCATGCCGCTGGCGCGGCGCCAGGCCTTGCTGCAGATGGCCGAAGAGGCCGACTTCGTACTGATCGAGGACGACTACGAAAGCGAGAGCCGCTTCCAGGGCGACCTCACGCCGACGCTGAAAAGCCTCGACCGCAGCAACCGCGTCATCTACGTCGGCAGCCTGTCCAAGAACCTCGCCCCTGGACTGCGCATCGGTTACATCGTCGGTCCTGCCGAGCTGATCGCCGAATTGCGCGGCATCCGCCGGCTGATGCTGCGCCACCCCTCCGCCTACATCCAGCGCGCCTTCGCCCTGTTCCTCTCGCTCGGGCATTACGATTCGCACCACCGTCGGCTGTCCGCGGCGTACCGGGAACGGGCTCAGGTGCTCACCGACGCGCTCGCACGCCACCTGCCCGAAGTACACCCGGTGCCGATCTCGGGCGGCGCCTCGTGCTGGATCGTCGGACCGGACTGGCTCGATGCCGAGGAACTGGCCCAACGCGCGGAAGAAAGCGGCGTGCTGATCGAGCCTGGCAACGTCTTCTTCATGAAGACCGCCATGCCCCGCAACTGCTTCCGCTTGGGCTTCTCATCGATCCCAATCGAGAAGATCGAACCCGGCGTCCGCACCCTGGCCGAGGTCCTGCGCCGCCTGAAACCGGCCCGCCCGCACTGAGCCGGGTGCCACGCCCCTCCCTCGCCCCCGGTCGCGCCCCATCGCCACCGGGGAGCAGGCATGCCCTGTTTCCCTCCCGGCGTCGCCCGCCAGCCCGCCGACCATGCGGCGCCTTCTGGCCCAAACTGGCCCAAACGATTTAACCGAACTGGCCCTACTGCATCGCCCTCCAGCTCACTAATCTGAAGTCGTCAAATGCAGTGGTCCTCCCGCGTGGCGTTGGCCGCCACGGCAGCACGGACCACCCACAACATCAGAACTGCTTAGGAGAACGAGATGTCCAATACCCCAGTGACTGCCGAATTTCTGCAGGCCTTCAGCGACGCCTGGAACCGCCACGATATCGACGCCCTGATGAGCTTCATGGCCGACGATTGCGAATTCCATGCCGTGGCCGGCCCCGACCTGCTCGGCCGTACGTTCAAGGGTCGCGAAGCGGTGCGCGAAAGCTTCCAGCTCGCCTGGCAAACCTTCCCCGACGCCGCCTGGCTCGACGGCGATCACTTCGTTCACGGCGACCGCGGGGTCAGCGAATCCACCTTCAGCGGCACCAAGGCCGATGGCACGCGCATCGAGGCACGCATGGTCGACGTGTTCACCTTCCGTGACGGCAAGATCGCGGTGAAAAACGCCTACCGCAAAGACCGTCCGCCGGTCGCTCAGGCCGGCAACTGAGCCCGGACTCACATCGCGTCAACATCGAGGAGTCCGAGCATGGATGTCATTACTCAAAAGCGCGTGGTGAACACGGGCCGCTCTACCGGCCCGTCCACCCCCTACGATCCGGCCTACGACCCGCTGGTCGCCAGCACCCCGGGCCAGGGCCGCGATTACGCCCCGACCTACTGGATCGGCACCGCCGGCGACCCGCCGCCCGATGACGGCCCGATCACCCACGACATCGACGTCGACGTCGCCATCATCGGCTCCGGTTTCACCGGGCTCACCACCGCGATCTTCCTCGCCCAGGAATACGGCATCAAGGCTACCGTGCTCGAAGCCAACCGCGTCAGCTGGGGCTGCAGCACCCGCAATGGCGGGCAGGCCCAGTGCGCCTCGGGCCGTCTGAAGCGCTCGCAGTGGATCGCCCGCTACGGCCTCGACACCGCGCTGCGCATGCACGAGGAAGTCTGCGCCGGCATGGAAACCTTCAAGAACCTGATCAAGGACATCGACTGCGACCCGCAGCCGGGCGGCCACCTCTACATCGCCCACCGGCCCAAGGCCATGCCGGCACTGGAGAAGGAAGCCAAGATCCTGCGCGAGGTGTTCAACTATGACGCCCGCATCCTCGACGCTGACACCGTCAAGCGTGACTACGTCGACGACAAGGAAGCCGCCGGCGCCATGCACGAGCCGGAAGGGATAGGCATCCATGCCGGCAAGCTCGCCTTCGGCTACCTGAAGAAGGCGCGCGCGCTCGGCGCCAAGGTTCACCCCTCGAGTCCGGTCATGGGCTGGGAGACCCGCAACGGCGTGCACTACCTCAAGACGCCAGGCGGCATCGTGCGGGCTCGTGCCGTCGGCATCGCCACCGGCGGCTACACCTCGCAGGGGCTGCACCCGCAGCTGAAAAACCGACTGCTGCCGATCCTGTCCAACTCGATCGTCACCCGTCCGCTGACGCAAGCCGAGATCGATGCCTGCAACTTCCGCACCACGCAAGTCATCACCGACACCCGCATTCTGCGCCACTACTACCGCCTGATGCCGGATGGCCGGGTACAGATCGGCAGCCGCAGCGCCATCACCGGCAACGATGCGCCCGAGGACAAGTACAAGCAGTTCCTGATCCGCGACCTGCACCGCAAGTTTCCTGCGCTGGAAGGCATCCAGATCGACTACTCCTGGTGGGGTTGGGTCGACGTCAGCCACGACATGATGCCGCGCATCTACCAGCCGGACCCGAAGCAGACGATCTACTACGCCCTCGGCTACGGTGGCAACGGCGTCATGTACTCGGCGCAAGCCGGCCGCCGCCTGGCCGCCAGCATCGCTGGCAAGGGCACCCCGGACCTGCCGATCTTCCGCTCCAAGCTGCCGTTCCCGAACGTGCGCGAGGTGGTGGAATCGGAGCTGTTCGCCCCCTTCCGCCGCTTCGGCCAATGGTGGCTGTATCGCTGGTATCACCTCAAGGACGAAGTCATCTAGGCGCCCATTCGCCGATCGCCCGGCCCCCTGCCGGGCGCCTGACCGCCGCGCACGGCTCACGCGAGACGTGCCGCCCAGTAAAGAAAGGAGTACGCCCCACGGCGGCATCGAGCCGACTCGATGCCCGATAGACACCGTCAGATCGGCCTTACTGAATCGCCCTATTACAATCCATGCGGCGTATAAATGCCGGCAAATTAATAATTTCTTATTACGATGGAGAAAGTCATGTACGGAGCACGCAGTTTCAAGAAGGTTCTCAAGTTGTCGGTAGCCCTGCTGGCGCTCGGCGCCGGCGGCATGGCACACGCAGAGCAGAAGGAAGTCACCATCGCCTACCAGCAGACCGCCGGTCCGTTGCTGACCGTGATCGCTGATGGTTCGGCCGAAAAGGCCACCGGCTACAAGATCAACTGGCGCCAGTTCGAATCGGGCGCCAAGGTCGCTACCGCCATGGCTTCGGGTGACGTGCAGATCGGCGTGATCGGTTCCAGCCCGCTCGCCGCCGCCGTGAGCCGCGGCCTGCCGCTGCAACTGTTCTGGATTCTCGACGACATCAACGAAGCCGAAGCCATGGTGGTACGCAACGGTTCCGGCATCACCAAGCCGGCCGACCTCAAGGGCAAGAAATTCGGCGTGCCCTTCGTCTCCACCACCCACTTCCACACCATGTTCGCGCTGAAGCTCTGGGGCATCAAACCAAGCGAACTGGAAATCCTCAACATGCAGCCCAACCAGATCGCCGCGGCGTGGGAGCGCGGCGACATCGACGCGGCCTATGTCTGGGACCCGGCCCTGGCGCGCATAAAGCAGAACGGCAAGGTGCTGATCAACTCGGGCGAGCTGTCCAGGAAGGGCAAGGCCACCTTCGACGGCATGGCGGTGAGCCGCGCCTGGGCCGACGCCAACCCGGCTTTCATGGCGAGCTTTACCAAGGCCATCGCCAACGCCGATGCCGCCTATCGCGCCAACCCGCAAGCCTGGGGCGCAGATTCGGCCCAGGCCAAGACCATGGCCAAGATGCTGGGCAGCACGGCCAAAGAAGCCGCCGACGCGGTCAAGCTCTACGCCTACCCGACTCTCCAGCAACAGATCTCCCCCACCTGGCTCGGTGGCGGCAAGACCGGCGGTGCCGTCAAGGCTCTCAAGGCGACGGCTGAATTCCTCAAGGAGCAGAAGCGCATCGACGCGCTGGCCCCGGACTACAGCGCCTTCGTCACGTCGAAGTACGCCGAAGCCGCACTCAAGCAAAAACAATAAGCGCCCGGCAGGGGACGCCCGGCCGGGACACCGTACCGGCCCGGGCAACGTCCCAAAGGACCGAATCTGATCTGAGGAGAACTCTCATGCAAGAGCTTAAAGTCAGCAATGTCAGCGTGCGCTACCCGGGCCGTCGCCCGGGCGAGCAGGTCCATGCGCTCGACAACATCAACCTCTCCATCAAGAGCGGCGACTTCGTGGTAGCACTGGGCGCATCCGGTTGCGGCAAGACCACCTTGCTGAGCCTGATGGCGGGCTTCATCTCCCCCACCGAAGGCAGCATCACGCTGGGCGGCAACAAGGTCATGGGCCCCGGGTCCGACCGCGGCGTCGTGTTCCAGAAACACGCCCTGCTGCCCTGGCTCAACGTGATGGAAAACACCGAATTCGGCCTCAAGCTGCAAGGCGTGAGCAAGGAAAAACGGCGCGCACTGGCCGCCAAGAACCTGGCGCTGGTGGGCCTGCAGGACTTCCACAGCCACATGATCTACCAGCTCTCCGGCGGCATGCAGCAGCGCGTGGGCATCGCCCGGGCGCTCACCTGCAACCCGGCCATGTTGCTGATGGACGAGCCGATGGCGGCACTCGACGCCCTCACCCGCGAAACCATCCAGGAGTTGCTGCTCGACGTCTGGCAGGAAACCCAGAAGATGTTCTTCTTCATCACGCACAGCGTCGAAGAAGCCCTGTTCCTCGCCAGCCGGCTGATCGTCATGTCGCCGCGCCCGGGTCGCATCACCCACACCTACGAGCTCGACTTCAACCGCCGCTTCCTGGAATGCCGCGATGCCAGGACGATCAAGTCCAGCCCCGACTTCATCAAGATGCGTGAAACCGTGCTTGGCATCATTTATGGCGACGAGCGTGCCGCCGAAGCGAAAGAGGTGTCCCATGTCTAACCTGAAACACGACTCGAATGTCTCTCTCCGCCGTCAGCGCGGCTCGATCTCGCTGAGTAGCCACCCGGCCAAGCCCCACGACGGCCCAGGCATGTTGTCGAAACTGTTCAGCAAGAAATCGGTCCGCCCCGGCGAGCAATTCGGCGCTCCCGGCCAGGGCAGCAGCGGTCTCATCAGCTTCATCACCGTCGCCCTGCTGTTCTCGCTGTGGGTGCTGGTGACCGCCACCGGCTGGGTGTCCCCGCTGTTCCTGCCGTCGCCGCAGGCGGTGTACGACAAGTTCATCCTGGTATCGACCGAGGGCTTCGCCAACGCCACGCTGCTCGAGCATACCCAGACCAGCCTGTACCGCGTGTTCGGCGCCTTTGCCCTGGCCTGCGTCACCGCCATTCCGATCGGCGTGCTGATGGGGGTTAGCCGCGTGGCACGCGGCATCTTCGATCCGCCAATCGAGTTTTACCGCCCGCTGCCGCCGCTCGCCTACCTGCCGATGGTGATCATCTGGTTCGGCATCGGCGAGTTCTCCAAGGTCTACCTGATCTTCCTCGCCATCTTCGCCCCGATGGCCATCTCGGCGCGTTCGGGCGTGCGCTCGGTGTCGATCGAGCAGATCCACGCCGCCTACTCGATGGGCGCCTCGCGTATGCAGGTGATCCGCCACGTCATCCTCAAGTCGGCGCTGCCGGAAATCTTCACCGGCATGCGCATCGGCATCGGGGTGGGCTGGACCACGCTGGTCGCCGGCGAAATGGTGGCCTCGACCCGCGGACTCGGCTTCATGGTGCTCAACGCCGCCGAGTTTCTCGCCAGCGACGTGGTGATCATGGGCGTGATCGTGATCGGTCTGTTCGCCTTCACCTTCGACCTGCTGATGCGCTACCTCGAGCGCGTGCTGGTGCCCTGGAAGGGCAAGGTCTGATGACAAGCCCTGTGCCGTAGCACGCAGCTCAAGAATAGGCGTGGCCGACCTCCCGGAGGCGGCCACGCCCCTCCCCAACCACCCTCAACCCCACGGGAACGCGATGAAACGATGGAATCTGGCAGCAAGTAGTCTGGTTTTTCTGATGACGGGCATGGCCTGGGCCGGCGACGCACCAGTCACCAAGACCCAGGGCGTACTGACCGACACGCGCGGCATGACGCTCTACACCTTCGACAAGGACGTGGCCGGCAGCGGCAAGAGCGCTTGCAACGGCGAATGCCCCGCCATCTGGCCGCCGCTGCGCGCGGATAGCGGCGCCATTCCGACGGGTGAGCTCTCGGTCATCACCCGTGACGATGGCAGCAAGCAATGGGCGTACAAGGGCAAGCCACTGTATTACTTCGCGAAGGATCAGGCGGCGGGCGACACCCTGGGAGACAACGTCAAGAACGTCTGGCATCTGGTCCGGGAATAATCCGCTCCAGTCCTCCCACCCGCGAAGAGACGATTCTCATGCCTCAAGAAAAAAACCGTTACACCGTATTGGCCACCCTTTTGCTGACCGGGCTGGCGCACGCCCCGCCTACAACGTGTCCGCCTACAGCTTCCCGGCGCTGGCCAAGGCTGCTCGCCCGATGATGAAGGGCCGCAATGGCGCCCTGCTGACCCTGTCCTACCTCGGCGCCGTGCGCGCCATCCCGCACTACAACGTGATGGGGCTGGCCAAAGCCAGCCTGGAAGCCTCGGTGCGCTTCATGGCCGCCATGGGTGGGCAAGGACGGCATCCATGTCAACGGCATTTCCGCCGGCCCGATCAAGACCCTGGCCGCTTCCGGCATCTCCGGCTTCTCCAAGCTGCTGTCGATCGCCGCCAACCAGTCCTGCCTGCGCCGCAATGTGACCACCGAAGAAGTCGGCAACACCGCCGCCTTCCTGCTGTCCGACCTGGCCTCCGGCATCACCGGCGAGATCACCTACGTAGACGGCGGTTTCAACATCAACTCGATGAACGTGCCGGAAGAGTAAGCACCAGACTTGTGGGGAGTGAGGAAAGGAACCGCGCAGTTCATGAAAATGCCATTGCGACTCTGCGGCGCCATGGCGGTTGGCTCTAGCCGAGCTTAAGCGAGCTGCGGTCACCTGCGTTTTTCAGCCTACCCCACCACCACCTTATCGGGGCATCGATTCAAGGAATCGATGCCCCGATTGTTTTGTTCCGTTCCCAAACAAGCGGTGTAGATGTCTAGTCCCGGCACGAGAAAACGGCCCTGGCAGCGCAGGTTACGGGATGCTCAAACCGGCACGACGCGGTACTGGCTGATGGCCAAGGCCAGACTCCCCGACAACTGGTCAAGACTTTCAGCGTGGCGGCTGTTGCTGTTTGCCACAACGCTGTTTGCCTCGGTCATTCGCGCGATTTGCTCGATGTTCTGCGCGATGCCGCGCAAGGCCTGATCCTGCTCTTCGATCGCCCCGACAATATTCAGCATATGTTGAGTGATCCGTTGCGAACCCTCGTCGATATGCCCCAAGCCCTGTTCGCTGGCACTGACCGACTGCAAGCTGATCTGTGAGAGTTTGTCGGCCCTCTGCATGCCGCTGACAGTGGTACCGATTCGTTGCTGCACCGCCTGTATCAGCACCGCAATCTCTGCAGTCGCCGTAGCGGTGCGTACCGCCAGGCTCCTAACTTCATCCGCCACCACAGCGAAGCCACGCCCCATCTCGCCCGCCCGCGCCGCCTCGATGGCCGCATTGAGCGCCAGCAGATTGGTTTGCTCGGCAATCTCCTTGATGACATTGATGATGCCGCCGATTTGTTTGGAACTGTCGTCGAGCAAGCGGATATTGCTGCTCGACTCGTGAATCTGGGCCGCAATCTGCCTGACCTGCTGTACGGTTTCATGCATCACTTGCAGGGCCCGACCCGTTTCATTCCTGGTCTGATGCACCAGTTCCATCACCGAACGGGCACTCCCGGCCACCTCGCTCATGCTGGCCGAGGTCTGCTCCACCGCGGCGGCCACCGAAGAGGCCGCTTCGGACTGTAGCTGTGCGCTTTGCTTTACCTGCACGCTGCTCTCCGCCACTTGCGAGGCGACCACCCCCATGTTCTGGCCGCAACGCTGCGTATCCAGGATCAGGCTCGAGAAGGACTGCAGCATATGGTTGAAGGCCGTCGCGATCTGCCGGGCCTCGAGCACGCCCTTGGCCGAAACCGTGCGGGACAAGTCGCGGTTGGCGACGGTTTGCTCCACTGCATCGGCGACACTCAACAAGGGACGGCCAATGCTGCGCCCCACCCACAATCCAACCAGGGCAGTCAGCAGCATGGTCATCCCGCCGGCCACCATCACGAACCACAGATTGCGCCACGCAAGCCCCTCTTGGGCCTGCGTCTGAGCCTGGATACTGGCGGTCAACTGCTGTTCGATGGCAAACAGGGCATCGATTTTGGCGGTAATGGCAGCAAACCACTGCTCGGCGTTGACCCCGAAGCCCCCTTCGGCAAAATGCATCTCCATCAGATCGCGGTATTGTTGTACCTGGCGGGCCTGCGGGCTTTGCATCACCGCGGCGACACCGGCCATCTCATCCGGCCGGGCGAGCGTATTGAACACCTCGAAGAGGGTGTTCTGACTGTCGATCCTGGACAGAATCAGGCGGTATTGTGGCCACGTCACTGTGTCGCCGATAAATACCGGCACCGACAATGCCCGTTCCAGGCCGGCATTCTCCTTGGCCAGGATCAGCGTCTGGTAAGCCTGCAAACGGCGCACGATATCGGCCTGATCGTTTTGCCGGCCCAATACGGCGATGGTCTTCATCAGCTGAGCGATGGCATGGGTGAAATAGGCGGAGCTTTGTGCCGGTAATGTGCTCTGCCGAATAATCTTCTGCCGCCAGTCAGCCAGTTGCTGCAGTTGCCGTTGCGCATTGTCGGTCATCGAGGCATCGAGCAGCACTCGGTCTTGCGAGATGGACTGCAGATACACCCGCAGTTTGTGATCGGAGGCCCGCTGGACAGCGGGTAACTTGTCGGCGAACTTGGCGCCGTGTGACTGCAAAAATCCGGCGGACGCACCGCGCTCGATTTGCAGCGTGTGAATCAGGTTGCCGGTGGCGATAGCCACTTCCATCAGTTACCGCGTCGTCCTGGCTTTTTGGTACTCGGTATAGTTTTGCCAGATCAGCACCAGAGAAAAACATGACAGCACCAGCAAGGGCACCAACATGAGTAATACCAGCCGCCTTCCAATGGTCGAAAACATAATGCACCACCTCATAATATGTCATTTATATAAATATTATGAAAAATGCATTCGTATATATTTGAGTCAAATCAATCCATTTAACTAATAAAAAATCTTAAACTTAAATTTACAAAAAACCTTGCGAGAAGAAACATTCCTCGAAATATCCACGCGAGTCTTCATTGCCGGACAAGGTCAAGCCAAGGCAAGATCGGCCGGACCTTGCTGTTTTCACGTCGAGAAGGTACCTAGCCGCCACCCTGCTCCGCGTCCACCACAACCCCGCGCCGACCGTTCCGCAGCAAGCCGGCCAGCAGGTAGATACCTGCGGCTGCGAAGAAGCAATAGAGGTACTGCCACGCCGTCACCGGCCCGAAGCGGAACAAGGCCGCCAGCGGCTTAAGCTGGGTCACCAGCAGCAGCATGCCGAGGGTGATGCCGATCACCCACCACAAGGCGTGGTTACGCTCCCGGCGGTGAGCACCCGGGTCGCGATTGCGGAACACCAGCGCCAGGTTGCCCATGACCAGCGTCAGGAACGCCATGCTGCGCGCTTCGTCGGCGCCCGCACCGAGCAGCACGGCCCCGGTGTAGAGCACCAGCACGCCGGCCAGCAGCACGCTCCCCTGCCATAAGCTACGCGCCAACAAGCGGCGCGAGAACAGCGGCTCGCCAGCCGGCCGCGGCGGGCGCCGCATCAGGCCGGGATGAGCGGTTTCGTTCTCGAACACGATCGAGCCGACCGGGTCGATCACCAGTTCCAGGAACACCACATGGGCCGGCGCCAGCAGCAGCGGCCAGCCGACCAGCAGCGGCACGATGGTCAGGCCGATCATCGGCAGATGCACGGCGATCACGTAGGTGACCGCCTTCACCAGGTTGTCGTAACTGCGCCGCCCCTGCCGCATCGCATCGACGATGGCGGTGAAGTTGTCGTCGAGCAGGACCAGCGCCGCCGCCTCGCGTGCGATCTGGGTGCCGCGCCGTCCCATGGCGATGCCGATGTGCGCCGCGCGCAAGGCGGGAGCATCGTTGACACCGTCGCCGGTCATCGCCACCACCTCGCCGTTGGCCTTGAGCGCCTCGACCAGCCGCAGCTTCTGGTGTGGTCGCACGCGGGCGAACACGCAGGCCTCGCGCACCACGCTACACAGCGCCGCATCGTCCAGTTGCTCCAGCATCTCGCCGCTGACCACCATGCCGTCGTCGATGCCGGCCTGACGGGCCACCGCCCGCGCCGTGACGGGATAATCGCCGGTGATCATCACCAGCCGCACCCCGGCCTGGCGGCACTGCGCGATGGCGTCGGGCACCTCGGCGCGCACCGGGTCGGCGAGCCCGACCAGGCCGAGGAATTCGAACTCGAAATCATGCTGGTGCGACGGCCACTCGGCCCCGTCGTGGCGCGCCTTGGCCACAGCCAGCACACGCAGTCCTTGCTCGGCGAGGGCTTCGACCTCATGCATCAGTTGCGCGCACTGCGCCTCGCTCAGGTGGCACAGATCGAACACGGCCTCCGGCGCGCCCTTGCTGGCCACCGGGTAATAGTCCCGGTCCGGCGCGGTCCAGCCGTGACTCATCGCCTGCAGCTGCGGCGTCAGCTCGTACTCCTGGGTCAGCGCCCAGTCGGGACGCAGGTGCTCGGTACCGGCGAGACAGCTGTTGCCGAGGCGGTGAAAGGCCCGCTCCATCGGGTCGATCGGGTCGATTTCGCTGGCCAGGATCAGGTACTCGAGGAGTTCGTGGTACGGTTCGTCCAGCGTGGTGAGCGTGTCGTCGATCACCTGCAGACGGCCATCGACGTAGAGCCGGCGCACCGCCATGCGGTTGTGGGTCAGCGTGCCGGTCTTGTCGACGCACAGCACGCTGGTCTGCCCCAGCGTCTCGATGGCGTTGAGACGCCGCGTCAGCACGCCCACCTGAGCGATGCGCCGCGCACCGAGCGCCATGAACACGGTCAGGATCACCGGGAACTCCTGCGGCAGGATGCCCATCGCCAGCGTGATGCCCGCCAACAGGCCGTTGAGCCAGTTGCCGCGGGTGAGCCCGTACAACACCAGCACGCCCAGGCAGAGCACCAGCCCGTACACGGCCAGACGGCGTACCGCGTGGCGGGTTTCCAGCTGCAGCGGGGACGCTGGTTGCTCGATTCCGCCCAACATCCGGCCAATCTTGCCCAGCTCGGTCTCCTTGCCGGTGGCGCAGACCCGCATCACCCCCTGCCCCTGCACCACCAGCGAGCCGGCATAGGCGAAGGGGGTATCATCGCCGCCAGGGTCGCCCACCCTGGCCGCGCCGGCCAGGCCGGCGAGCTTGCGCACCGGCACCGACTCGCCGCTCAGCTGCGATTCGTCCAGCGACAGCTCGTTGGCCACCAGCAGCATACCGTCGGCCGGCACCCGGTCGCCCTCGCCGATCAGCACGATGTCGCCCGGCACCAACTCGGTGGCGACGACAATTTTCTGCTCCCCTGCTCGACGCACCACCGCGCGCGGACTGGCCAATTCACGCAGCGTCTCCAGCACGCGCTCGGTGCGCCGCTCCTGCAGCACCGTCATCATCACCACGACCAGCACGAAGCCCAGCAGCAGCAGCGCCTCGCGTACGTCGCCGAGCAGCAGATAAATCGAACCCGCCACCAAGAGCAGCAGGAACATCGGTTCGCGCAGGATTTCGCGGGTGAGCCGCCACAGCGTGCGGCGTGGTTCGGCAAACAGGATGTTGGGACCGACGCGGGCCAGCAGGGCGGCGGCCTCGGCATCGCTCAGGCCATCTGGCAGGTGGTTCGGCACGGCACGGGAAAAATCGGCAGGCATCTCGACGGACTCATCGCAGCCAGATCGCCACGCCCCAAGCCATCAGCACGCCACCGAT
Source organism: Pseudogulbenkiania sp. MAI-1 (assembly GCF_000527175.1). NCBI lineage: Bacteria > Pseudomonadati > Pseudomonadota > Betaproteobacteria > Neisseriales > Chromobacteriaceae > Pseudogulbenkiania > Pseudogulbenkiania sp. MAI-1. The sequence goes on from NZ_AZUR01000001.1 coordinate 3,111,065, forward strand.
CAGGCGGCTGCCCCAGCGCCCGAACGGCACCAGCTTCTCCAGCAGCACGAAGGCGCTGAGCAAGGCCACCCACAGCAGGTTCATCACCCCGACCACGAACAGCAGCCCCATCACCGCCCAGCAGCAACCCAGGCAATACAGGCCATGCGCCATCCCCATGCGCAACGCCCCGCTTGCCCCGGCATGCCAGTGGCTGAACAGGAAATTCAGCGGCGAGCGGCAGTGGCCGAGACAGGTCTCTTTGAGCGGCAGCCATTGGTAGACGCCGGCCAGCAACAGGATGCCGCCGCCCAGCCAGGGACTGGCGATGGCGAGCGATGCCGTCAGCAGCGACGACTGGTCGAGCCACCATTGCAGCAGCGTGGCGGCAATGCTGAAACCGCTCCACACCAGCAGGTAGGCGGCGGCGAACAGCAGCACCTGCCACGCCGCCTCACGGCGGGATTGGCGCTGGCCCGCCACCAGCTGATAGAGCAGGATCATCGGCAGCGCGCTGGGCAGCATCATCCCGGCCATCATCACCGCCCACATCGCCCAGGCCAGCAGGAAATCGGCCGGCCGCCAGGGCATCGCCATTGGCGCCTCCATCACCATGCCGGCCATGCCCATCGCCGGCATGGTCTCGCCCAGCCGCCACAGGGCCAGCCAGGCCAGCCCGCTCAGGGCGAGCAGGCACAATAGCACCGGCCATTGCCCGGGGCGCAGAGCATGCCTCAACGGACCACACCGTGGCCGGTCAGGTGCAGACGGGCGAAGTGGCCGTGCCCCTGTTGCGAAGCAATGGAGATGGAACCTTGCGTGGCGTAGCTGCCGCTGGCCATCTCGGCCTCGGTGAACTCGAAGCCGTCCGGCAGCGTCAGGCGCGCCCGCTGCGCCGCGCCGGTCACCGGATTGCGGATCGGCTCGCCGCTCGCCTCCAGCACACCCGGAATCGAGGTCCGGGCCACGCGGTTGTCAGGATCGACCGAGAACGAAATCGGCACGAACTGCGGTTCGTAGACCTGGCTGAGCGTCGTGCTGAAGATCTGGAACACGTTGGCGCCGGGATCGGAATGCTGCCCGGACAGGATGGTCAGCAGCGCCTCGCGCTGTGCCGGGCTGGCTCTGTCCTCGACGTAAAGCTGGCAACTGCCGTTGCCCTGGTGGATGGCCCCCGGCCAGGCGAACACGCCGACCCAGCTGAGCCCGTCCAGGTTGACGTCGCCAAACTGCCCCTGGTCGATGTGCATCGACACCACCGCCTCGCATTTGCCGTGCGTGGGCGGCGAACTGAACTGGCAAGGACAGCCCCAGTTGCAATTGCAGGTGGCAAACTCGACACCTTGCAGGCGCCATTCGATCATGTCCATCGCACCCTCCTGTCCGGCAACCGTCATCGCAACACGCCATGGCGTTCAGCTTTAACCCTAGCAGATGGGACAGCCGGCAGTGGCCGGAACGAGAGAGGGCAAGGAAGAGGGAAAGAGGCTCAGAACGGCGCGGGCAGGCCACGTGCGGCGTAGGCCTGGCGCAAGGTCTCGCGCAGGCAGGGTGGGCATAGACAGTCGCCGCCGGCCGGCATCAGCGGCAGCACCGGCGGCAGCTCGCCACACCAGCAGCCGCCGTCCTGCCCGCCTTCACCACAACGAAATCCGGCGCCGCAACGGTGGCAGCTCTTGGTTTCGACTTGCCGCGGCAGCGCCAGCAGACGGGCCCAGACCGCCCGTTTTTCCGCTTCGTCGAACCCCGACCAGCCGGCGATCTCGTCCAGCGTACGATGGCAGCCGAGACAGGTCTGGCCTGCCTCGTCGAGCCGGCATTGCTTGATGCAAGGCGACGGGGTCAGCTTGCCCTCGCTCATGCCCCTTCTCCTGATACCACTCGTTCAGGCCGCCATCCACTCGGCGTGGATACGCGCCACCTCGGCCAGCCAACGCTGCTTGTCGGCCTCCGGCAGCCAGCTCGCCTCGAAGCTGTTGTTGACCAGCGTGACCACCTCGTCCGCACTCAGCTCGAGCGCCTGACGGCAGGCCAGCAGGTTGTCGTTGAGATAGCCGCCGAAGTAAGCCGGGTCGTCGGAGTTGACCATGGCCTTGAGGCCGGCCTCGAGCAAGCGGCGCAGATTGTGCTCGGCCAGCTCGCCCACCACCTTCAGGCGCACGTTGGACAGCGGGCACACCGTCAACGGCATCCCGATCTCGGCCAGCCGCTTCACCAGCGCCGGGTCTTCCAGACTGCGCACGCCGTGATCGATGCGGCAGACCTTGAGCAGTTCCAGCGCCTCCCACACGTAGTCCGGCGGGCCCTCCTCGCCGGCGTGCGCCACACACGGCAGGCCCAGCTCATGGCAACGCGCGAACAGCATGGCGAACTTGGACGGCGGATGGCCCAACTCGCTCGAATCGAGCCCGAAACCGTCGATGCGGTCGAGATAGGGCAAGGCCTCGGCCAGGGTGGCGAAGCCCTCGTCCTCGGACAGGTGGCGCAGGAACGACAGGATCAGCCGCGAACTCATGCCCCACTCCGCCCGCGCCTCATCCAGCGCGTCGCGAATGCCGTCGAGCACGGTGACGAAGGGAATGCCGCGCGCGGTGTGCGTCTGCGGGTCGAAGAAGATCTCGACGTGCACCACGTTGTCGGCGTGGGCGCGTTGCAGGTAGGCGCGGGTCAGATCGTAGAAGTCCTGGCGTGTCTGCAGCACGCCCGCACCGGCGTAGTACAGATCGAGGAAGGACTGCAGGTTGCTGAAATCATAGGCGGCTCGCACTGCCTCCACACTGGCGTAGGGCAAGGTGACACCGTTGCGCTGCGCCAGCGAGAACATCATTTCCGGTTCCAGCGTGCCCTCGATATGCAGATGCAGCTCGGTTTTGGGCAAGCGACGGATCAAGTCGTCGACATCCTGGCTGGCCATGGTCGTTCTCCAATGAAAAAAACGGCGCAGTATACACTGCGCCGTTGTGGTTTCCCGGACAGGCGGAATTACTGGGCAGCCGAAGCGGCGGCCGGAGCAGCGGCGGCGGCGCCTCCGCCGATGGTCTCCAGCACTTTCCACGCGCCGTTTTCCACCTTGTAAACGGTGATGCCACCGTTTTTCAGATCACCCTTCTCATCATAGGAAAGGTTCGAGGTGGTCACCGCATTGGTGTTCTCGATCTTGGCCAGCACCGGCAGGTACTTGGCCGGATCGGCCGAGTTGGCCTGCTTCATCGCTTCGATCATGGTGCGGGTGGCATCGTAGCCGTACGGCGAGTAGGTCGCCACGTCCATGTTGAAGCGCGCCTTGTAGCGGCTGGCGTAATCCGGGCCCTTCGGCATCTGTTCCAGCGGCAGACCTGCCAGCGAGGCGATGGAGCCTTCGGCCTCCTTGCCTGCCAGTTGCAGGAAGGTCGGGGTCTTGGTCATTTCGCCGGAAATCAGCGGAGCCTTGATGCCCAGGCGCTTCATCTGCTTGGCCATCGGCGCGGACTGAGCGTCGGCACCACCGTAGAAGATCACGTCCGGATTGGACGACTTGATCGAGGTCAGAATCGCGGCAAAGTCGGTAGCCTTGTCGTTGGTGAACTCGCGTTTCACCACGTTGCCGCCGGCAGCCTTGACCGCCTTCTCGAACTCGTCGGCCAGACCCTGGCCGTAAGCGGTACGGTCGTCGACGATAACGATCTTCTTGGCACCGAGCTTCTCGACGGCAAACTTGCCCATCACGCTACCCTGCTGGGTATCGGAGGTCATCGAGCGGAAGGTGTTCTTGTAGCCCTGAGCGGTGAACACCGGCGAGGTCGCCATGGCGATCATCGGGATGCCGGCGTCGGAGTAGATCTTGGAGGCCGGGATGGAAGTGCCCGAGTTGAAGTGGCCGATGATGCCGTTCACCTTCTCGTCGACGAACTTCTGCGCCACCTGGGTCGCGGTCTTCGGGTCGGCCTGGTCGTCTTCGGCTACCAGCTCGAACTTGACCGGCTTGCCGTCGATGGTCGGCTTCTCGGCGTTGGCGTCTTCGATCGCCAGGGTCACACCGTTCTTGTATTCCTCGCCGTAGTGAGCCTGCGGGCCGGTCAGCGGAGCGGCAAAGCCGATCTTGACCGTGGTCTCGGCAGACGGAGCGCCACCAGCAGCCTGCTCGGCGGCCGGTTCCTCTTTCTTGCCGCAGGCGGAAACCGCCAGGGCGGCAGCTACGGCGAACGAGATCGTGGTCAGCTTGGTCACTTGCATCGTTTTTCCTCTGTTTGTAGTCAGGATTTTCTCCCACACCAACCGGTAGATCGGCGCGGATGTCACTGCAGTTGATATCAAACGCTTTGTAAAACGTGTGGCGGCATTATTCCAATCCCGCCACCCCATGACAAGCCCGATCAGTCTCCCATACTCATCAGGCTGGCATTTCCTCCCGCGGCCGTGGTATTTACGCTAACCGCGCGCTCCACCACCAGCCGGTGCAGATTGATGTCGTCCGAGTCGGCCGCCAGCAGCTGGATCAGCGCCCCGTCGCGCGCGGCCAGACGGCGCTGCAGCTGATCCGCTGCATCCGCCTTGCCGGCAAACAGCACGCCAGCGACATCGGCTTCCACTACATCACGGCTCAGCTCGACGTAACCATTCAGCTTCCCGGCCAGCTTGCGCGTGCTCTCACTCTCCTCCAGCACCGCGCGGTTGCCGGTGGCGAACACCGCGATCAACTGCCGCAGCAGGCCTTCGGTCGACGACGCCACGCAGCCGATCTTGCCACGCGGCGCAAACAGCAGCGAGTTGTTCTCGCCGGTCGGCCCCGGCAGCTCCACCCCATGCGCCAGTGGCGTGTGCCGGCTCGCCTCGCCCAGTGCCTGACGCAGGCGAGACTGGGTCGACGCATCCAACCCGAATCCACCCAGCTCGGCGTCGAGCTTCTGCAGCGCCGGCAATTTGGCCGACTGCGGGGTCAGCTTCAGCGCCGGCTGCCACTTGGCGCGGGTCAGGCGGTACAGGTAGAACGGACCGCCGGCCTTAGGTCCGGTGCCGGACTTGCCCTCGCCGCCGAACGGCTGCACCCCGACCACGGCGCCGACGATGTTGCGGTTGACGTAGACGTTGCCCACCTTGATGCGCGACACGATGCGCTCGATGGTCTCGTCGATACGGCTGTGGATGCCGTGGGTCAGGCCATAGCCGGTGCTATTGATCTCGTCCACCACGCGGTCGATGTCGGATGCCTCGAAACGCAGCACGTGCAGCACCGGGCCGAACACCTCGCGGGTCAGATCCTTCAGGCTGTCGATCTCGAACATGGTCGGCGGCACGAAGGTGCCCTGGCCGGCGTTTTCGGGCAGCTTGGCCTGATAGGTCCAGCGCGCCCGCGCCTTCATCTTGTCGATATGCGCCAGCAGATTCTGCTGCGCCTCGGCGTCGATCACCGGTCCGACGTCGGTGGTGAGCTGAGCCGGATTGCCCACGGTCAGCTCATCCATCGCCCCCTTGATCATGCGGATCACCTTGTCGGCGATGTCGCTCTGCAGGTAGAGCACGCGCAGCGCCGAGCAGCGCTGGCCGGCCGAATCGAAGGCCGAGGACAGCACATCGGCCACCACCTGTTCCGGCAGCGCCGAGCTGTCGACGATCATCGCGTTCTGGCCACCGGTCTCCGCCACCAGCGGCACCTCGCCACCGCGCTGCGCCAGCGTACGGTGGATGATCTGCGCCACTTCGGTCGATCCGGTGAAGATCACGCCCTGGATACGCGGATCGCGCGTCAGCGCGGCGCCGACCACTTCGCCGCGGCCCGGCAGCAATTGCAGCACGTCGCGCGGCACACCGGCCTCGTGGAACAGGCGCACGGCAAAAGCGGCAATCAGGCTGGTCTGCTCGGCCGGCTTGGCCAGTACCGGGTTACCGGCGGCCAGGGAGGCACTCACCTCGCCGGTGAAGATCGCCAGCGGGAAGTTCCACGGGCTGATGCACACCACCGGCCCCAGCGGCGCATGGCTGGCATTGTCAAACTCGGCACGGATCTGCGCGGCGTAATAGCGGCAGAAATCGACCGCCTCGCGCACTTCGGCGATAGCGTTGGTCAAGGTCTTGCCGGCCTCGCGCACCGCCAGGCCCATCAGCGCCGGCATATTGTCTTCCATCAGCGTCGCCATGCGCTCGAGGCAGGCGGCGCGCTCGGCCACCGGCGTTTCAGCCCAGCGTGCCGCGGCGCTTTCCGCCAGATCCAGCGCACGCGCCACATCGGCCTCGGTCGCTTCATACACCTGACCGACGATATCGTTGCGGTCGGCCGGATTGCGCACTGGCTGCGGTTCGGCCGTGGTCACCTCGCCGTCGCCCAGCAGCGGGCAGGTCTGCCAGTACTGCTTTTCAGATTCCATCAGCCCCAGTTGCAGGGTCGCGAGCACCTGCTCGTTGGACAGGTCCAGGCCACGCGAATTGGCGCGCTCGGCACCGTACAGCTCCAGCGGCAGCGGAATCTTGGCGTGCGGCTGGCCGCCGTGACGCGCGGCCTCCGCCACCGGATCCTGCACCAGTTCGTCGATCGACACCGATTCATCGACGATACGGTTGACGAAGGACGAGTTGGCGCCGTTCTCCAGCAGACGGCGCACCAGGTAGGCCAGCAGCGTTTCGTGCGAGCCGACCGGTGCGTAGATACGGCAGGCCCGGCCCAGGTTGGCCGAACCGACCACCTGGTCGTACAAGGTCTCGCCCATGCCGTGCAGGCACTGGAACTCGTAATCCTTGTCGCCGGCCAGCGTGTGAATGGCCGACAGGCTGTAAGCATTGTGCGTGGCGAACTGCGGATAGATCGCGTCCTGGGCCGACAGCAGCTTCTTGGCGCATGCCAGGTAGGACACGTCGGTGTACACCTTGCGCGTGTACACCGGGTAGCCCGGCAAGCCATCCACCTGGGCACGCTTGATCTCGGCGTCCCAGTAGGCACCCTTCACCAGACGCACCATGAAACGATGCTTGGTGCGGCGCGCCAGATCGATCAGGAAGTCGATCACGTAAGGACAGCGCTTCTGGTAGGCCTGTACCACGATGCCGATACCTTCGAAACCAGCCAGGTCCGGATCGTTGGCCAAGGCCTCGACCAGGTCCATCGAGATTTCCAGGCGGTCAGCCTCCTCGGCATCGATGTTCAAACCGATATTGTATTCTTTGGCCAGCAGGAACAGCTGCTTCAGGCGCGGCAGCAGCTCGCCCATCATGCGCTCATGCTTGGCACGGGCGTAGCGCGGATGGATGGCGGACAGCTTCACCGAGATGCCCGGCCCCTGGTAGACGCCACGGCCGTTGGACGCCTTGCCGATGGCGTGGATCGCCATCACGTAGTCGTCGAAGTAGCGCTGCGCGTCCTCCTCGGTCATCGCCGCCTCGCCCAGCATGTCGTAGCTGAAACGGTAGCCGCGCGACTCGCGCTCGACGCCGTTGTCCAGCGCCTCGCCGATGGTCTCACCGGTCACGAACTGCTTGCCCAGCATGCGCATCGCCATGTCCACGCCCTTGCGGATCAGCGGCTCGCCGCCCTTGGCGATCAGTTTGGTCATCGCCGCCGACAGGCCCTTGGCGCTGTGCGAAGCCACCAGCTTGCCGGTCACCAGCAAGCCCCAGGCCGCGGCGTTGACGAACAGCGACGAACTGTTACCGAGGTGGGCGCTCCAGTCGCCCTTGCTGATCTTGTCGCGGATCAGGCGATCGGCCGTCTCGCGGTCGGGAATGCGCAGCAGCGCCTCGGCCAGGCACATCAGGGCGATCCCCTCCTGGCTCGACAGCGAAAACTCGTGCATCAAGGCGTCCACCCCGCTGGCCCGGGTCCGTTCCTTGCGAACACGCGACACCAGACGACGCGCCAGATCCTGAGCCGTGCGTACCTCCGCCTCGCTCATCGCCGCCTGCGGCAGCAAGGCTTGTACACACTCCCGCTCGTCACGGCGGTAAGCCGCAGTGATCGCGTCCCTGAGCGGCGACTGGGTATGGGCAAACACCTCAAATTGCATCTTGAACTCCTGCTCTATGTATCAGCTTCGGCTAACAACGAATTTTTGACTATTGTATACATTATTTATTGCGCGTGTAGAAATATAGCCAAGGCACGTCAGGAAAGCCGGAAAACAGGGAAAAACTGTGGCAAAACCCCACTGGACGGGGCTGCGCCTGTTGCACGAGGACAACGCAAAGTTTCTTACCGTTGTAGACGAAAATGCCGAGAAGGAAACAAACGCATGGACAAGCGTGAAATGAGACCACTGCGCCAGGGTAACTGTTCCCCTTGCCGGGCCAGTGGAGGACTTTCACCTCCCAGTCACCCAAGTGGCCACCACAGCCCGTCAAGTTGCACTTGCGCGCAACGCACCCCGCCGGGCGCACAATGCAAAAAGCCCAGCTCGGTTGAGCTGGGCTTTCTTGAGGGGAGTCTGGCGGTGTCCTACTTTCACACGGCAAGGCCGCACTATCATCGGCGCTAAGGCGTTTCACGGTCCTGTTCGGGATGGGAAGGAGTGGGACCACCTCGCTAAGGCCGCCAGACATAAACTGTCAACAAACTGGAAGAAGCCTGGAAGCCTGTCGGCTTCCATTTCGAATTTGGGTAATCGATCGTACGTCGCACACTTCACCGCGTGGCCCAAGCCACTCAAATGATAGGATCAAGCCTCACGAGCAATTAGTATCGGTTAGCTTCACGCCTCACAGCGCTTCCACACCCGACCTATCAACGTCCTGGTCTCGAACGACTCTTCAGGAGGATCAAGTCCTCAGGGAAGTCTCATCTTCAGGCGAGTTTCCCGCTTAGATGCTTTCAGCGGTTATCTCTTCCGCACTTAGCTACCCGGCAATGCCACTGGCGTGACAACCGGTACACCAGAGGTGCGTCCACTCCGGTCCTCTCGTACTAGGAGCAGCCCCCGTCAAACTTCCAACGCCCACTGCAGATAGGGACCAAACTGTCTCACGACGTTTTGAACCCAGCTCACGTACCACTTTAAATGGCGAACAGCCATACCCTTGGGACCGGCTACAGCCCCAGGATGTGATGAGCCGACATCGAGGTGCCAAACTCCGCCGTCGATGTGAACTCTTGGGCGGAATCAGCCTGTTATCCCCGGAGTACCTTTTATCCGTTGAGCGATGGCCCTTCCATTCAGAACCACCGGATCACTATGTCCTGCTTTCGCACCTGCTCGACTTGTCGGTCTCGCAGTTAAGCCACCTTTTGCCATTGCACTATCAGCACGATTTCCGACCGTACCTAGGTGACCTTCGAACTCCTCCGTTACACTTTGGGAGGAGACCGCCCCAGTCAAACTGCCTACCATGCACTGTCCCCGATCCGGATCACGGACCAAGGTTAGAACCTCAAACACACCAGGGTGGTATTTCAAGGGCGGCTCCACCAGAACTGGCGTCCTGGTTTCATAGCCTCCCACCTATCCTACACAAGTCTGTTCAAAGTCCAATGCAAAGCTACAGTAAAGGTTCACGGGGTCTTTCCGTCTAGCAGCGGGGAGATTGCATCTTCACAAACATTTCAACTTCGCTGAGTCTCAGGAGGAGACAGTGTGGCCATCGTTACGCCATTCGTGCGGGTCGGAACTTACCCGACAAGGAATTTCGCTACCTTAGGACCGTTATAGTTACGGCCGCCGTTTACCGGGGCTTCGATCAAGAGCTTGCACCCCATCACTTAACCTTCCGGCACCGGGCAGGCGTCACACCGTATACGTCCACTTTCGTGTTGGCACAGTGCTGTGTTTTTGATAAACAGTCGCAGCCACCGATTCTCTGCGACCTCTCGAGGCTTCGAACGCGAGGTCCTACACCCTAAGAGGCATACCTTCTCCCGAAGTTACGGTATCAATTTGCCGAGTTCCTTCTCCTGAGTTCTCTCAAGCGCCTTAGAATTTTCATCCTGCCCACCTGTGTCGGTTTGCGGTACGGTTCTCGTATAGCTGAAGCTTAGTGGCTTTTCCTGGAAGCGTGGTATCAGTCACTTCGGCTCCGTAGAGCCTCGTCATCACGTCTCGGTGTTAATAGAGCGGCGGATTTGCCTACCGCTCCCACCTACCGGCTTAAACCAGGACGTCCAACACCTGGCTGACCTAACCTTCTCCGTCCCCACATCGCACTATACGAGAGTACGGGAATATTGACCCGTTTCCCATCGACTACGCTTTTCAGCCTCGCCTTAGGGGCCGACTCACCCTACGCCGATGAACGTTGCGTAGGAAACCTTGGGCTTTCGGCGAGCGGGCTTTTCACCCGCTTTATCGCTACTCATGTCAGCATTCGCACTTCTGATATCTCCAGCATGCCTTACGACACACCTTCACAGACCTACAGAACGCTCCCCTACCATCTGCACCTAAGTGCAAATCCGCGGCTTCGGTTATCAGTTTGAGCCCCGTTACATCTTCCGCGCAGGACGACTCGACCAGTGAGCTATTACGCTTTCTTTAAATGATGGCTGCTTCTAAGCCAACATCCTGGCTGTCTGGGCCTTCCCACTTCGTTTACCACTTAACTGATCATTTGGGACCTTAGCCGGCGGTCTGGGTTGTTTCCCTCTTGACGATGGACGTTAGCACCCACCGTCTGTCTCCCATGCTCGCACTTTCCGGTATTCTGAGTTTGCCATGGTTTGGTAAATCGCAATGACCCCCTAGCCATAACAGTGCTTTACCCCCGGAAGTGATACATGAGGCACTACCTAAATAGTTTTCGGGGAGAACCAGCTATCTCCGAGTTTGTTTAGCCTTTCACCCCTATCCACAGCTCATCCCCTAGTTTTGCAACACTAGTGGGTTCGGACCTCCAGTGCGTGTTACCGCACCTTCATCCTGGCCATGGATAGATCACTCGGTTTCGGGTCTACGCCCAGCAACTCAATCGCCCTGTTCGGACTCGGTTTCCCTACGCCTCCCCTATTCGGTTAAGCTCGCTACTGAACGTAAGTCGCTGACCCATTATACAAAAGGTACGCAGTCACCCCTTACAGGGCTCCCACTGTTTGTATGCATCCGGTTTCAGGTTCTATTTCACTCCCCTCCCGGGGTTCTTTTCGCCTTTCCCTCACGGTACTGGTTCACTATCGGTCGATCACGAGTATTTAGCCTTGGAGGATGGTCCCCCCATCTTCAGACAGGATTTCGCGTGTCCCGCCCTACTTGTCGTACGCCTAGTCCTTGGAATGCGTTTTCGTGTACGGGGCTATCACCCACTATGGCGGCCATTTCCAGAGCCTTCCACTAACACAATCCATAACACGTACAAGCTGTTCCGCGTTCGCTCGCCACTACTGACGGAATCTCGGTTGATTTCTGTTCCTGCGGGTACTTAGATGTTTCAGTTCTCCGCGTTCGCTCTACTCTGCCTATGTGTTCAGCAGAGAGTACCTATTGCTAGGTGGGTTTCCCCATTCGGACATCTCCGGATCATCGCTCTATTGCCAGCTCCCCGAAGCTTTTCGCAGGCTTACACGTCCTTCAT